>NZ_JANPGP010000024.1:0-10898 GCF_031424035.1 Novosphingobium sp. | reverse complement strand
CAGGTGATGATCGAAGGCCCCGGCCACGTGCCGATGCACAAGATCAAGGAGAACATGGACAAGCAGCTCGAAGCTTGCGGCGAGGCCCCGTTCTACACGCTCGGACCGCTGGTTACCGATATTGCGCCGGGTTACGACCACATCACCAGCGGCATCGGCGCAGCGCAGATCGGCTGGTACGGCACGGCGATGCTCTGCTACGTCACGCCCAAGGAACACCTCGGCCTGCCCGACCGTGACGACGTCAAGGTTGGCGTGGTTACCTACAAGCTTGCCGCCCACGCGGCCGATCTCGCCAAGGGGCACCCCGCCGCGCAGGTGCGTGATGACGCCCTGAGCAAGGCGCGCTTCGAATTCCGCTGGCGCGACCAGTTCAACCTGTCGTTGGACCCGGACACCGCCGAGCAGTACCACGACCAGACGCTCCCGGCCGAAGGCGCCAAGTCGGCGCACTTCTGCTCGATGTGCGGGCCGAAGTTCTGCTCGATGAAGATCAGCCAGGAAGTCCGCGAATTCGCGCGCCTGCAGAATCAGGACAGCGCCGAGTTCATCGCCACCGAAGACGCCGAAAAGGGCATGGCGGAAATGAGCAAGGTCTATGACGAAGGCGGCCGCGAACTCTACATCGGTGCCGGCGACCGGGAGCATGACTAAGGGCGCAGGCATGACGAGGTTTGCCCTCGCGGCGGGTGCGGCCATGTTCGCACTCGCAGCGTCCGGCGCATCGGGGAAAGCCGCAACTTCGCTCACCGTTGCCCAGGCCCGCGCCAGTCTTGCGGGGACCTGGTCGGCGGAGCTGCAATACCGCGATTACCAGTCGGGCAAGTGGGAGGGCATTCCCTTCACCACGACGATCGCGATGGTGGCTGACGGGGTGACTCAGATCCGTACCAGCGCTTATGACGATGGCCCCAAGGTTGGCACCGTGTGGATCACCACGGTGGCCATGCTCGGCAAGGACGGCGTCACCGAATATGCCGGCACGTACCGCGCCGGCAGGCCGGCCGAACATGAGACGTCTCGTCTGCGGATCGCATCCGGCACCGACTCTGCCCATTGGGTGCTGGTGTCCGAAACCGATGGCACGGACGATGATCGCCCGGCGCGCATTCGCGAAACCACCACCCGCGATGGCGGCACGGTCACTTCGCTCAAGGAAGTTGACTTCAAGGACGACGCCACAGAGGAGTGGCTCTCGCGCAACCGAACAGTGTTCAAAACCCGCGCGGGAGGACAGTAATGACCGCTACTACTGATTGGCGCGCCGCCACGCTCGACCGCGTCCGCGCAGCTATCCTCGCCGCCGATCCTGCGGTGGTCGAGGAGATCAAGTGGCGCAAGCCGAGCAATCCGGCGGGGGTGCCCACCTGGTCGCACGGCGGACTGATCTGCACGGGCGAGACCTACAAGGACAAGGTCAAGCTCACCTTCGCGCGCGGTGCCAAGCTGTCCGATCCCGCCGGCCTGTTCGGCCCCGCCAAGGACACCGGCACCCGCCGCGCGATTGACCTGAAGGAAGGCGACACGCTCGACGAGACGGCCTTCACCGCGCTCATCCACGACGCCATCGCGCACAACGCGGGCCGCGATTACGTGCCGCCGGAGAAGCCGCGCAAGTGAAGCACTGGCTGCTGACCTACACCCTCGCGGCGGACTACATGGACCGCCGCCCCGAATTCCGCGCCGAGCATCTGGCAATGGCGAGCAAGGCCACCACGCGCAGCGAACTGCTGCTCGGCGGCGCGGCGCTCGAAGCGGACGGCGCGGTGAAGGAAGCCCTGCTGCTGTTCGCCGGCGACGATGCCAGCGCGGCGCAGGCCTTTGCCGAGGCTGATCCCTATGTGCGCGAGGGGCTGGTGGTCCGCTGGCGGGTGCGGGAATGGGTCACAGTTGCGGGAAGCTGGGCTCCCGCCGCCTGACTGCCAAGCACCCGGACTGGAATTGCCACACCTTTCGCAAGGCATCCGGCGATAATCCGACGCGCTGGCCTCCCCGCGCAAATCCCGGTGCCGCGCGGTTTTGAACTAAGCCGTCGCCTGCGCCACCAAGGACATGATGACCGCGCGCAAATGGGTGGAAGCCTGGATCAGGATGGGCGCCGGCGGCACGGTCATGGGCGGAGACTATGTGCGCAGCGGCTGCAACACGATCAATTCCACGATCAACCGCCTGAACGCGGCGCAGTGCCACCCGGACTATGCCAATGCCCTAGTGCGGTTCCGCAGCGGCTATTACATCGGGCTGCCGAGTGGGGGGCGGTTTGAGTGTGGGTGAAGGGCAACTATTAGGAAATTTCAACAAAATGCCCGTTAGGTGCAGCCGGGATCAAAAGGCCTCACTGAAAATTAAGGTAAAATGATACGAGCTCCTGGTGGGACTATAGAATAAACAAAATCACATTCAAAAATTTCACCATGCTTAGGAATATTATTTGATATAAGTCGAGCTAACAGAAGAAACCCATCGTCATTTTTGGCGAAAAATAGCTGGTTAAATTTCAGACTAAAATTACTTAAAGATACTGTGAATCCAAATTGATCGTTATGGGTCCGCGATAAGATTTCGTCCGGAAATTGGCCGATCTTGAGGAATCGATTGGGATAAATCCATACCGCGTTTGGCCCGCATTCCGATATTTGGATTGTAAATGCAGCCTCACCTGACGCAAACGTGACATGCTCGCCCCCGTATGTCAGTCTAAAATTGGCGAGCGAGGCAGAGCTTAGATCGCTTATAGCAACCGCATTTAAACTTTCTCTCTTCGTCGAAACGGGGTTTTCTGGGGCGTTTCGTCTCTGGAAATTCTCTGCTTCCTCAACGTCGCTGACAACGTCTTGCGCTACCTCCATTTCACGTAGAACTTCATGGAGTTCAGCAATTCGAATGTTCTTTCCTCCAGAAATCTTGCGATATTCTGCTATTAGCTCTGGGCGAGGGTAGAGCGCTTGCCCTTGCGCACGGACGAACCAATCGGCCTTCTCATCTCCCGTAATAAATACTATGTCTTTATTGTGATCATTACCGAGTTTTAAAAGGGATTTCCAGACTAGAAAGTCGCCAACTCCAGTATCATCTTTTGAAGCGTCTTTATATCCGGGTGGTATTTTCGCTAATCTCCGAATCTCCCATTCGATAGCAAGAGCTTCATTGTCTTCATCAGGAGACGCAATTGTATCTTCTGTGAAGACCGACTGATAAATTTTAGTTACGGGATCGTTTCCACTCCAATTCCTGACGCTATCGATGACCTTTTCGATCGCCTTTGTATATTTCTTTTTGGCATCAGATAGGTCAGCGCTTGCGGCGGTTAATTCATCGCTTCCTGCTACGTCATCTAATATAGGAGAAAACTTATTTTCTCCTATATTAATCTTCGATTTTGTATCACTTAGTTTCTGAAGTAGCTCAGCGAGCTTTCGGTCTCTATTTACGATAAACTCACGGGCGACACGGGCCGGGAGGAATAATCTCCCATGTGACTTCGCATCTTTGAAAAATTTCTCGATCTGCGCGAGACTGTCTTTTCGTATCGTGTAAGGTAGAAGCAGGATGTTTGTATCGACTGCAATTAAGACGTCCGAAGAAGAAACGTCTGAAACCTTGCTAGATTCAAAAATAGTCGAAACGTCGGGAAAAGACTTTTCGAGCTGGAAAATGGCTAACAGATCCAAGGGAGACTTTTGTGGGCCATCGGTTTGCGCCTTCTCCGGTTTCTTCAATCCAAGTCTCCATTGAGCCAATTGCGACGAACAAGTTTGATCAAATATAGCTGTTGAATGAAGAGAGTCGACCTCTTTGGTTGACGGCTATACCGGTGATCGAGAGGCGTTGCTAAGGATTTTCCTACACAAACCAAATCGGTTATCCTCATCCAATGACCGAACCAAAATTCATCCCCGCTCGCCCTGAACAATCCCACCCCGACCGTTGGACCAAGGCCAAGATGGCCACCTTCCTTCGCGAGCTGGCGGCTTGCCACTCGGTTGCCGCTGCCGCGAAGGCGGTGGGGATGTCGCGGCAGTCGGCCTACAAGCTCCGCAACCGGCTCAAGGGCGAGCCGTTCGATGTGGCTTGGGAGGCGGCGTTTCAGCATGGCTATGATGCGCTTCACCAGGCGGCGCTCGAACGGGCGCTGTTCGGGGTGGAGGTGCCGGTGTTCCACAAGGGCGAGCAGGTGGGCAGCCGCACGCATTTCGATGAACGGCTGACCTGCTTCCTCCTCGCCGCGCGCAACCGCTATGGGGCGCAGCAGCTGGGCCGTTACCGCGCGGCGGCGGATTTCTGGTCGGAGCGCTGGGATGCGCTGCTCGACATGGTCGAGCATGAGGACGTGCTCTGGCCGGCCGACCACGCGCTTGACGCGCAGAAGGCGGCGGACAGGTCATGCGATTATACCGCGCCCGATCCGACGCTGGCGACGTTGCGGGGGCTGTGATGCGCGCGCGGTGTCACCCTGTTATCCGGCGGAAAAACCCGCGCATTTGTGCCGGATTGGCCGGTGACGGACCGGGTGACAGGGTGTCACCTCTGTCACCCATGCACGCCAATCCCGAATCAATTCGCGGGCGGGGGGAACCTGCCGGCCAGCGGGGAGTTTGGGCAGGCATGAGCCGGATTATCGCATTACTCGCCCTTGCCCCCATCGTCGCCATTACCTCACTCGGAGCCTGCTCCGGCCAGCGGTCGGACAGCGAACCGACATCCGAGGCGGCCAATGCTTCGGGGGCTTCGGCCCAATCCTCGCTCGACGCTCTGGTTTCGCCCACGGCGGCCGCCGAGTTCGGCGATGTTGCCGGGCCGGGCGCGGGCGGCCGGGTGCTGACGCTGAGCGGGCTGGGCACCTTGCTGTTTGATCAGGCGCCTCCCGGTGACGGTCCGTGGAGCGAGCGCGGGGCGCAGGCTTCCGACACGTGCCGGGTGATTAGCTCGGCCGACTATCCCGGCGTCTATGCCATCACTGAAGGCGGTAAGGTGCGCCGCATCACGGCCGGCGCAGGCTCGAATGTGACGACGATCGAGGGGATCGGCGTGGGATCGACCCGCGCGCAGGTGAACGAGGCCTTCGTGGGCTTCCGCGAGACGCCGCACAAGTATGTTGCGGGGGCCAAGTACCTGACCACGCCCGGCGCGGGAAACCGCCAGCCGGCGGTGCGCCTTGAAATGAGCCCGCAAGGCAAAGTGACGGCGATGCATTTCGGCATGATGCCGACGCTCGGCTACGTCGAGGCCTGTTCCTGACGCTAACCGCGCAGAATTGATGGGGAACCTTGAAGGCGGCGTGCTAGACCGCCCGGGGGAATGAGGATGCGGCTGACGGGCACTGTAACAGGAGCCGACGCATGTCACGCAAGCCCGAAACACCGCAGATTGCAGACTGGATGAGCCTTGCCGGGCAGAGTTGGATGCTGTGGGGCGAAGCCGCTTCGGTGATCTGGCTGCGCTCGCTGAAACTGGCGGGTGGCGGTGCCTCGGCGCGGAACGAGGCGGTGCGGATGGTTTCGGAAAAGGTCGCCTCGCACGTCGAGCTTGGCATGGCGATGATGACCAACCCGATGCAGGGCCCGGAAGCGGCAACGCGGGTATCGTTGCAGCACTACCGCTCGAAGGTCCGCTCGAACCGCAGGCGGCTGTCGAAGTGATTCGCTGCGGTGAAACGAGGCTGGCGCGGGACGGTGATTTGGGCGCTAGTGCGCAATCCTTGCGGGCCGATGAACCCCGCCTAAACGCGCGATGAATGAGAGGTGTTCACTTTTGCAACGATAGAAAATCACGACTTTTCATATATTTCAAGTTAACTCGATTCATCCGCTCGCACCGTTCGGCTCGTCTCTAAATGCCACTGTCAAGGTTTCAATCATGGCCGGCGATGGCCAGCTTGAATGCATGACGAAACTAGCCCCCACTACTTCGCCCCTCGCCCTCGCCGCGATCCTTGCAGCCAGCGCGATCCCCTTCACCGCAGCTTCGGCCCAGGAGGCCGGAGCGCCTGCACCGGCCCCGGTTATCGTCCTGCCGCCCGTCGATGCAGCGCCCGCCGCTCCGGCACCGGCACCGGTCATCGTCCTGCCCGACGTGACGACTCCGCCGGCAGCCGCGCAGGCAGCGCCTGAGCCGGCAGCCTCGCCGAGCGCCCGCGCCGAACCGCGCGCCGCGAACAAGAAGACCACCCGTTCCAGCAGCCGCACCACCGAAACTTCCTCCCCCTCGGCGGTTGCTGGTCCCGCCGCGTCCGAACCGCCGACGATCGTCCCTCCTGTCACGGTTCCGGACGCGGCCACCGATCCGATCGCGCAGCCGGTTGCGGCTGACCCCGCTCCGGTTGCCGAAGCACCCGCCGCTCCGGCAGAGGACAATGGCTGGCTGATCCCGCTGGCGCTGGGCGGCATGGCAGTCGGCGGCGGCATCGCTTACGCCGCGACCGCCGGCAAGCGCCGCCGGAAGACTCAGCCTGCTGATGCTGCGGTCTACCGCGATACCCGCAACGAAGGCCGCGCACCGATCCGCGCGCCGCTGGCCACCAGTTCGCTCGCCGCTACTTTCGCTGGTGCGGACGCCCGCCGCGAAGCCAATCCAGAGGTCGTCCCGGCTGGCACGCCGACTTATGCCGCCGATGGTCCTGCCGGGGCGACACCCGCCGCGGCTCGCCGATTCAATGAGCCGGCGCGCATCCCCGCAGGTCCTGTGCCTACAGGCGCTGAGCGTCAGGCCCTGATCGAACGGATGGTTTCCGCCGCTCCCGATGCGTCGAACCCGTTCCATTCGCGTAAGACCCGCCGCAAGCGCGCCCGGATCATGCTGGCTTCGGCAGAGCATCGCCAGCGCACGGCGGCGACGGAGCCGTTCGACTTCCGCAGCTATGCTCCGTTCAGCGAGCAGGAAACAGTCCGGACAGGTGGCCAACAGGCAGCTCGAATCAAGGAGACCGTGAACTAAGTCTTCCAAGCCCCTGTTCCCCGGCGACGGGGTAGTGGGCGAGGCGGTCCGCACCGGTTCAATCTGGAGCGGGCCGCCTCATCACGTCAGACATGGCGGAACAATCGGAGGCATGGGTGGTTAGGTCCGGCGGGAGGGGTTGCTCGAAGGAGTTGATCCCATGTTCAAATCTCTGTCACTTCCGATTGCCCTTGCCTCTGTGACGCTGCTCGGCGGCTGCGCGACTTATGACGATGGCTACCGATCCAGTCGCAATGCCAATGACTGGGGCTATTATGACCGCAACTCCTACGACCGTTATGGCCGCTATGACTGGAACAACGCCGATCCAGCTTACAATGGCTATTACGCCGACCGCTATTACCGCGCCGATCGCCGCTATCGCACCCGCAACCTTAGCGCCGACGACCGCGTCTATCGCGGGCAGGACGGCCGGTATTATTGCCGCCGCAGCGACGGGACGACCGGGCTGATTGTTGGCGGGATTGCTGGCGGCGTGCTGGGCAACATCATTGCGCCCGGCGACTCCAAGACCCTTGGCACCGTGCTGGGCGCCATCGGCGGCGCTGCTGCCGGGGCCGCCATCGACAGCCGCAACGTGCGCTGCAACTGACGGCAGGCGACCGCCCGGGAGGTTTCAGCGCTTGCGGACGAATTCGGCGCGCAGGACCAGGCCTTTGATGCCGGGGTACCTGCAGTCGATTTCCTGGGCGTCGCCGGTCAGGCGGATCGAGGGGATGACGGTGCCCTGTTTCAGGGTCTGGCCGGCACCCTTGACCGTGAGGTCCTTGATCAGCGTTACCGCGTCGCCATCAGCGAGGACGTTGCCCACCGCATCACGGACTTCCACCGTATCGGCTGCAGCGCGCTTGGCGGCGAGTTCGGACGCCGGCATCCATTCGCCGCTGTCTTCGTCATAGACATAGTCATCATCGCTCATCGCGTCAGCCCATCTTGGTCCAGAGGATTGCCACCCAGACGGCGGCAGTCAGTACGCCGCCGGCGATGGTCGCATGGATCGCCCGGGTCAAGAGCCGCGCCTGCGCATCGATCGAGCGGATGAAGGCGGCGTAGAGCCGGGTGCGCAGAGCCTCACCGTCCATGTCATCGGCATCGAACTCCTCGCCAAGCAGCATGGCGGACAGGACGTACCAACTCGACAGCACCAGCGGGAGCAATCCCGCCAGACTGGCGAACGTAAGCAGGGGCTGGGTGACAGCGTCAAGGCTGAGCGGAGCGCCGGGGCTCGCCGATACCGGATGCGTGCCAATGGTGATCAGCAAGGCATTGAACGCCAGCATGGCACCCAGACGCACCGAGAGGTCGAGATCGCGATTCTCGAGAAATTCGAGGTCGGCGATGAAACCGGCGTCGGGCGGATTGCCCCGCATGGCCTGAAAAGCGCGCAGCCGCGCGCGGAACGAGGGAACCCTCATGAGTCTAACCCGCCTGCCATTGGCGGATGGCTTCAATCGGCCAGACAAGCATCAGGATGTTCAGCGCCAGATTGTCCCGGATCATCACCAGAGTGAAGATTTCGAACGCGATGGCCAACGCCGCGCTAGCCCAGGCAGGCAGGCGGCTGGCGATCAGGAAGCCAAGCGTCATGAAGCCGATATCGGACAGCGAATTGATCACGCTGTCGCCTTCGTAGCCATAGCTCATGGTCACTGCGCGATAGCGGTCGATGATGATGGGGGAGTTTTCCAGCAGCTCCCAGAAACCTTCGAAGGCGACCGCAATCGGCAGGGCCCAGATCGCCGGACGGCCGCCAAAAACCTTCCATCTCCGCCACAGGATATGGGCAAAAAAGTAGAATAGCAGCCCGTGGATGACGTGACTGAACGAATACCAATCGCCGATATGCTGGCTGTTTTCCGAGGACTGGACCACGCCGTGCCATAGTTTGATCGTGCCGCAGGCGCAGATCGCGGCGCGGCCCATGGCGAGCAGGATGAGGCCGAAGGCGACCGCCATGACAAGTGCGAGTAGCGCACCGCGCCGGTTTGGAAGCAAGCTTTGCATGGTACCATGATGCATCGCCGTTGCGGCTTGGCAAGCTTGGATGCGCGGTTATGCTCGCCTGCATGCGCCTGCCGCTCAACATTTGTACGGATGACATCGCCGCCTACCAGCGCGACGGCGCAGTTGTTCTGCGCGGCGTTCTGGATGCACAAGAGTTGGCCCTGCTCGAAGCCGGAGTGGAGGAAGCCTACCGCAACCGTGATCACCGCTATTCGATCGTGCGCACGGCGGAAGGCACCGGAGAAACGCTGGTCGAACAATACCCAAGCCAGAACAGTCCTTCGCTCGCCGCTCTGGTGACGAGCGGCCTGCCCGGAGAAATCGCCGCGCGGATGATGGGCACACCATCCGCGCAGCTCGTGCTCGACCAGATCTTCTACAAGTCCGCCGGCCCGATCGCACCGACGCCGTGGCATCAGGATACGCCCTTCCTGCGCGTCCGGGGCGATCAGATGGTGCGTGTCTGGCTGTGCTGCGATTCCAGCCCTGCCGATCTCACTGTGCAGGTCGTTCGCGGATCGCACCTCTGGAACGTGGCCTATAATACGCGGACCATGGCCAGCTCGCCCGTCCTGTCCGAGCGCAAGGGCGAGTTCGAAGCCGCGCAGCTGGGCGATGCTTATCTGCCGCTGGTGCCCGATGTCGCGAGCCACAAAGGCAGCTTCGATATCATGCGCTTTGATGTTCAGCCGGGCGACGCACTGATCTTTGAGGGCAATATGCTGCACGGCGCCGATGGCCGAGCATGGTGCGATCATCCACGCCGCGCTTTCGCCAGCCTGTGGGGTGGGCCGGACCTTCGCCATCATCGCAGCGCAGGCAAGACCTTCCCGCCGCCAGGAGGGGAGCCGGATGGGCCGATCCCAGATGGCGATCCCATCGGCCTGCACCGGACGGCCTTTCCTGTGGGATGGAGTGCCGGGCCGGCGTCCTGATCCTGCAAAGCGCAGTGCTGGCGCGCGCCGCATCGCCGCGCTAAAGGCAGTGCCATGACACGTGCGATCCTTGTCTTTTTGCCCGTTGCGGTGGCCATCCTGGCAGCGGCCCCCGGACTGGCAACCCCCGTTTTTGTTGCGGAATCGCCCGGACATACGAAGTTCCTGATCGATGACGCGACCGTGAAGGATGTTGCGATCGGCGACGCCCGGGTCCGTCAGGTACGGGTACTCACGCACAACGCATTCGATCCGCAGATGACCTCGGGTCAGGTCGGTGCTGATGGCATCATGCAGTTTGATTGCGGGGCGCTTAGCTACAGAGAGTGGAGCACGACCTCGATCCGCAAAGATGGCGCGCGCGTTGAAGTGGTCCGGCCGCTGGCTTCCCGCCGTTTCGTGCCGACGCGAGAGGGCAGTTTTGAACGCAAGCTGCTGATGGTGGCGTGCACGATGCGAAAGACCAATTGATGAAACGCCTTGCCGTCTATTGTGGCTCCGCGAGTCCCGCTGATTCCCGTTACATCGAAGTCGCCGCGCAGGTTGGCAGAACGCTGGCCGAACGCGGCATCGGTGTGGTCTATGGCGGCGGGCGGTTGGGCCTGATGGGCGGAGTCGCGACAGCAGCGCTGAAGGCGGGCGGCGAAGTGATCGGGGTGATCCCAGAAGCGCTGGTCTCGTCCGAAGTAGCCAACCGCGAATGCACCGAACTGCGCGTTGTCGCCAACATGCATGAACGCAAGGCCGCCTTTACCGACTTGTCCGACGGCTTCCTGACCATCCCCGGCGGGGTCGGCACGATGGACGAATTGTGGGAAGCAATAAGCTGGGCGCAGCTGGGTTATCACGCCAAGCCGGTTGGCTTGCTCAACGCCTTCGGGTTCTATGACCACTTGCTGGCGTTCAACCGCCACATGATCGAGGTCGGCTTCATCCGCGAAGCCCATGCCGGCATTATGATGGCCGAGAATGATCTCGACCTGCTGCTGGCGCGCATGGCGGCGC
>NZ_JANPGP010000023.1:0-36250 GCF_031424035.1 Novosphingobium sp. | reverse complement strand
CGTTGCCGCCAAGTACCCGGTTGGCGCCAAGCTCAAGGGCACGGTCACCAACATCACCGAATACGGCGCCTTCATCGAGCTGGAAGCCGGCATCGAAGGCCTGGTGCACGTTTCGGAAATGTCGTGGACCAAGAAGAACGTTCACCCCGGCAAGATCGTTTCGACCTCGCAGGAAGTCGATGTGCTCGTTCTCGAAGTCGATTCGGACAAGCGCCGCATCAGCCTTGGCCTCAAGCAGGCTGTCCAGAACCCGTGGGAAGCCTTCGCTGACCAACACCCGGTCGGTTCGACCGTCGAAGGCGAAGTCAAGAACGCAACCGAATTCGGCCTGTTCATCGGCCTCGACGGCGATGTCGACGGCATGGTCCACATGTCGGACATCGCCTGGGGCATCTCGGGCGAGGACGCGCTGGCTCTGCACCGCAAGGGCGAGCAGGTTTCGGCCATCGTTCTCGACGTCGATGTCGAGAAGGAGCGCATCAGCCTTGGCATGAAGCAGCTTGAAAAGGGTGCTCCGGCAGCCGGCGTTGCAGCTTCGTCGTCGGGCCTGAAGAAGAACCAGGTCATCACCGTCACTGTCCTCGAAGTCCGCGATGGCGGCCTTGAAGTTCAGGCTGGCGACGATGGCGCCACGGGCTTCATCAAGCGCAGCGACCTTGGCCGCGACCGCGATGAACAGCGCCCCGACCGCTTCCAGGTCGGCCAGAAGTTCGACGCCATGGTCACCGGCTTCGATCGTTCGAAGAAGCCGAACTTCTCGGTCAAGGCACGCCAGATGCACGAAGAGAAGGAAGCCGTGGAACAGTACGGTTCGTCCGACTCGGGTGCCTCGCTCGGCGACATCCTGGGCGAAGCGCTCAAGGGCAAGAAGTAAGCACTAGCGCCCCGCGCAGGCGGGGACCTAAGGTAGCTGCAATCAAAGGCCCGTCCGGAACCATCCGGGCGGGCTTTTGTTTTGCCATGTGGCGGACTAGATCACGCGCAGACTGTCTGCCGGTGAGAGGATCTGAACCATGGCCATCGAAGTCCACCAGTTCCCCTGCCTCGGCGACAACTACGGCTTTCTGCTGCACGACACGATGAGCGGCGAAACCGCCTGCATCGATACGCCTGATGCCAACGCTTACCTGACCGAGGCTCGCAAGAAGGGGTGGCAGATTAGCGCCATCTGGAACACGCACTGGCACCCGGACCACGCCGGCGGGAACGAGGCGATCAAGGCGGCGACCAGCTGCAAGATAATCGCCCCGGCTGCCGAAGCGGAGAAAATCGCCGGGATCGACCGCACGGTAATGCATGGCGAAATCGTCTGTCTGGGCGACTGGGAGGCTGACGTGATTGATGTCGGCGGACACACCCTTGGCCACTGCGCTTATCACCTGCCCGCTGCCAAAATCGCCTTCGTCGGCGATTCCGTGTTCGCGCTCGGCTGCGGCCGCATGTTCGAAGGCACGCCAGCGCAGTTCTGGGCGAGCCTGCAACGGATCAAGGCGCTACCCGCCGAGACCGCGCTCTACTGCGCGCACGAATATACCCAGAGCAACGCCAGGTTCGCGCTCCACGCCGATCCGGAGAACGAGGCGCTGCAGGACTATTGCCGCTCGATCGGCAAGGCCCGCGCTGAAGGGCGGCCGACCGTTCCGTTTGCACTTGCGCGCGAGCTGGCGACGAACCCCTTCCTGCGCGCGGATAACGCAGACCTTCAGGCGCGGTGGGCCAATCTGGGCGGAAAGGTGGGTGATGCCGTGGCGACCTTCGCGGCGCTACGGGAAGCGAAGAACAATTTCTGAGCGCGCGGGCGAGCTCTAGCTGAAGATCCCCACAGCCAGTTCCGCCCATACCAGCAGCAGGACCGCCAGTACGCCGGCGATCGCAACGAACATCGCGCCGCGCGACTTGATCAGCCGAACCGCGAGTTCGATACCCAGCCCGGCGGCCGCCAGCAGGACGGCGGCGGCGAGGAAGTCTTCCTTGCCCCAGTTCACTTCAGAGGAGAACTGCATGGCAACGGCGGGGATCAGCAACAGCAGTCCGGCAAAACCCCACAGCGCGAGGCGGAGGCGGCTGGACTGCTGAGGCAGGCGAACATCGTAGAGTGTGGTCATGGCCACAGCCTAACGCATTTGCGATCCCGGTCCAACGCCTTTGGCCCGCGCTTGGCTTGGCCAAATTCCAGCGCTCGATCTCAGTAAATGTATTTGTCTGGCCGAACCGTGAAAATGAGGTTGTAGCCATTGCCTGGTGACTTGACGATTTTCGTCTTCTTCTCAACTTCGCGCCAGATGAACAGGGTGCCGGCCGAAGTGGTGTCGAGAGCGGCACCCTGGCTACCGTAGCCGATGACGCTGCCGAAGGTCGTGCCTTCGGTCTGCGGGACGCCATATTTGCCGCGCAGGTCGGCGAACATCCGGGCAAAGCAATTCGCTTCTCGGTCTTGCCCAAGGAAGATGATCGAGACCAGCCGGTCGCCTGAATGCCGGTAGCCCATCTCAGCGATGCAACCGGGATATACCTCAACCTTGCGCTTCGGCTTGGCGGCCTTGAACGCCTTGATCTCTGCCTTGGTGCTCGCGGTAGTGAAGCCGTTCCACAACTCGATCGGGGCGGTGTCTGCCGCCAGCGCCGGACTTGCGAGCGCCAAGCCAGCAACGAGAGCGGAATAGCGATTTGGCGACATACAGGCATCCTCCCTCGCCAGACTATGCGGCAACCTGCCCCGTACCAACAAAAAACCCCCGCCGAAGCGGGGGTCTTCCGGATTCAGCCGTCGCTGAAAACTCTAATCTGTCAGATCGAACCGATGGCGTCGTCGACCAGCACCTTGTCAGCCTTGGCGCCGTGATTGTCGGCGATCAGGCGAGCCGCGGCGGCGGCGGCGGCTTCGGCGGCCGTTGCGCGCAGTTCGTCAACCGCGCCACGTTCTGCGGCAGCGATCTTGTCCTGCGCCATCTTTTCGCGGCGGGAGATCGTCAACTTGGCGTCGGCCGACGCCTTGGCGACAATAGCGTCCGCTTCGTGCCGGGCATGGTCGAGCATTTCAGCTGCGTCCTTTTCGGCATTGGCGATCTTGTCGGCATATTCCTTGCGGAGTGCCTCGGCTTCGGCGCGCAGGGCCTTGGCCTCGTCGAGTTGCTTGCGGATCTCGCCAATCGACTTGTCGAGCATGCCGGTAAGCATCTTGGGCACACCAAGATAGATGGCGATGCCGATCAGGGTGGCCATCGACAGGGCAACCCACATCGGCGGCGTCAGCCCGAAAGCGACCGGTTCAACGTGTGCGGCGCCGTGTTCGGCAGCGCCAGCAGCGTGGCCGGCAGCAGCAGCGAGGAGAGCGAGATCAAGCATTGAGCGCCTCCTTCACGGCCTTGTCGGCCAGCTTGGCATCGATCGCGGCGCCGGTCAGGCGGGTAACGATCTGGCTGGCGGCATCGCTGGCAATGCCGGCGACTTCGGCCAGGCCCTTGTCCTTGGCGGCGCCGATACGGGCCTCCGCTTCGGCAAGCTGGGCATCGATCTTGTCCTGCGCCTTGGCGAGGCTCTTTTCGGTGGCCGTGGCCGCCTTGGCCTTGGCCGCGGCGATCAGGGCCTGAGCCTGCGCGCGCTGGGCGTTCGACTGGACGCGCCAGGCCTCTTCCTCGGCATCCGCCTGAGTGCGGGCAGCACCGGCCGCGGCAAGGTCTGCCGCGATCTGACTGTCACGTGCTTCGACGGTCGCCATGACCTTGGGCACCATGCCCCGGCCGACGACGAAAAAGACGAGGCCGAAGAACAGCAGCATCCAGAAGATCTGGCTGGCATATGTCTCGGCAAGTTGCGCTATCTGAGGCATTGGCGGGTCCCGTCGGGGAAAATCATCAGGTCAGTTCAAGAAGCTGGCCGGCCGGGACGCAAGCCCCGGCCGGTCAAGTCTTGGTCAATCGAAGGTCAGGCGACGAAGATCAGGATCATCGCGACGACGAACGAAAGCAGGCCGAGAAGTTCAGCGGCGGCGAAGCCGATGAACAGGCGGCCCTGCTGGCCATCAGCCGCGCCCGGATTGCGCAGTGCGCCTTCAAGGAACGAACCGAAGACGTTGCCCACGCCGATGGCGGCCATGCCGGCGCCAATTGCAGCGAGACCAGCACCGATCAGCTTTGCGCTTGCAGGTTCCATGGTACTAACTCCTCTTTCTCAAAATACGTGTTGGTTGGAAAAAATACGGCTTAGTGAAGATGTTCGGCGTCGTTGATGTAAAGCGAGGTCAACAGCGCGAAGACGTAGGCCTGGATGCCGGCGACCAGGATTTCAAGCGCGCAGATCGCCACCATCAGCGCGAAGCTGAGGACCGAGACGACCGGGCCGATACCCAGGCCGGCATTGATGCCGGAGATGACGAAGCCCGAAAGCACTTCGAGCAGCACGTGGCCGGCCATCATGGCAACGAACAGTCGCAGGCCAAGGCTGAACGGGCGGACCATAAAGGACACCAGTTCGATCACGAAGATCAGCGGGATCATCGGCAGCGGCGTGCCGTGCGGGATGAACAGGCTGAAAAAGTGCAGCTTGTGCTTCCAGAAACCGACGATCAGCACGATCGCGAAGCTCATGATCGCGAGCACGCCGGTGGCCGTGAAGTGGCTGGTAAAGGTGAAAGGGTGCACGCCGGGGATCAGGCCCAGCGGCAGCAGGCCCAGCACGTTGGCGAAGAGAATGAACATGAACAGCGAGAAGACGTAAGGCACGTACTTCTTGCCGGCCTTGCCGATATTGGCGGAGAGCAGCCCATCGACGAAGCCGGTCATCGATTCGACCGCCATCTGCCAGCGGCCGGGCACCAGCTGGCGCTTCATGCCGCCTGCCACGAAAATGAACAGCACTACGGTGGCGATAGCCATCCACAGCGACGAATTGGTGAAGGGGATGTGATAACCCGCGACTTCCCAGTGATCGGTGCCGAACATCGGCTCGATCTTGAACTGGTGCATCGGATCAACTTTGCCCTGTTCGGCTGCCACGCGCCTGTCCTCTTGCCTGAAACCAAGTGAAACGCCGCCCCTTCTGCACCCCCATTCGGGAGCGTTCAGTCAGGACGCCGGTTCGAAATCCGGATGATGTTCCTGAAGGCAACGATGATTCCTAGGAACATCATGACCAGCAGACCCCAGGGCGAAGTGCCAACGAACCGGTCAAAAACCCATCCTATCAGCGCACCGCCACCGATGCCCCCAACAAGCTCCGAGAGCACCCTGGAACCCATGCGGTAATTCGCATCGGTAGAGGCGCTCGAACTTGGCCGGTTGCGCTCTTCTTCCCGCTCTTTGGCGGCTTGCAGCCGCTTTTCGAGCGAATCGATTCGCGCATCCTCGGCAATGGGGTCCCGTGCGGGCGGCTCATCATTCATGCCAGGCTCCTTTTAAGGGAAGATCGGCACAATGGCGGCTGCCCGCCGAGGGCGCCGACCCCTTAGCAGAGGTGCCCCTTGAGTCAACCGGGTCCGCTGCATGTGCGAAAGAGCGCCGGCGCGATGGGGCCTTCGGAACATGAAAAAGGGCCCCGCCAGGAAAGGCGAGGCCCTGATTATTCACCGCATCCAGCCCGCAAGTCACGGACAATTGGAATGCTTCATCGCCGGCCCGGCACCTCGGGTCTGCCAAGAACCGTCGGGCGCCTGATACTTTTCGCCGGCGGCTACGTTCGACATGTTGATGCAGCCGGTGGAGAAGGCATATTCGTCAGGCGTGACCTTCTGTTCCTGCGCCTTCTGGAAATAGATCGCCTTGCGCTTGATGTTGATGTCATCGACCAGTCGCCGGATGTCCGGCCCCTGATTGCCGACCATGCCGAGGTAGCCATCGACCTTTTCACCCACCTGGCCTGCCGCACGCGCGGCGGCATAGGCCGGATCGCGCTGGGCGCTGGCCGCAACCGAGGTGAGTAGCAGGGCCGCCACAACAGCGGCCTGAGTGCTACGAAGAAATCCGCTACGGATTTTCATCAGAATACGTCTCCATTTTCTGCCACCGTCTTTTGCGCGTCTTGCGCCAGACGGAAGACAACCTCCTGCTTGATGTTGATGTTCAGCTCGATGACGATCGGCTTGTCCGGTGCTGCCACCGATACACAACCGGAAAGCGCCATCACGCCGCCCACCAGCACCGCCGCCGCGTAAACGCGCCAGCCCGTACGCCGCGTTCCCTTAAGATACCCTGTCATGGCAGGGACTGTCGCAAGCGAAGCGCATCCGGTCAATTCTTGATGCATCATGGCCTG
Source organism: Novosphingobium sp. (assembly GCF_031424035.1). GTDB lineage: Bacteria > Pseudomonadota > Alphaproteobacteria > Sphingomonadales > Sphingomonadaceae > Novosphingobium. The sequence goes on along the minus strand of NZ_JANPGP010000023.1, from coordinate 30,001 downwards.
TTCTCACTTTCAGGAGGCTGAACGCCCTGTGCGGGCGACGAATTGATGGGACTGGGCGTTGGGCTCGGTGCCGGGACTTGCGGCGGCTGTGGTGCTGCTTGCGGAATCGGCTTTCCCTGCGCGTCAATAAGCCCCAACTTTTGCGGGTCGGGCAGTGCGGTGGGATCATAAAGCATCCGCGCCGTGGCGATCAGCTTCTGGAACGGCGCACGGATATTGACGTTGAACTGGATCGGCAGCTTGCCGATCTGGCGAGTGATGATGTTCTGCTTGGTGCCTTCACCCTGCTTGACGCCTTCGAAACGGACGCGGGTGAGCATCTCACCGTCAAGATCACCGTCCATGGCAATGGTCATGCTCTTGTAATTGAGCGAACGCAGCGCCTGAAAGGCGAAGTTGCCCATGGCCGACAAGTCCTTGTAGGTCAGCTCGCCGACATAGGAAACATTGCCGCCGGGCGGTCGCGAGGTGAGCAGGCCGCCGACGATCTTGCCGCCGTTTTCATCGAACACCAGCGGCAGGGTGCCGTCGAAAGTGCCGTTGGCGGAGAGGTTGCCGATCTCCATGCGTTCGAGGAAGCGCGCGGCGTTTAGCCCGACGACCTTGAGTTCATAGCGCCGCACTTCCGCCAGGCCGAGGTTCAGGCGCGTGGGCAGGAGGGTCAGCGTACCGTCCATGAACGGCCATTCGATGCCGTCGATATCCAGCTGCAGGTTCGGCTTGATCTGATAGGTCAGCACCCCGTCCTCAACCTCGATCCCCGGATTGACCGAGGCCATGCGCAGCTTCTGGTTGGGCGCGGTGACGATGCCGAGCAGGTCGGTGAAGACAATCGTGCCCGACACGCCCTTGGCCGGACCGAACGGCGCGGCGAGGTCCATGCCTTCGGTGGTGAACGATCCGGTGCTGGTGACGCCGCGGGCATTCCAGTCGATCCGCCCCTTGCCGGTAACGATGCCGCGCACATTGGCGACAATACCGCGCGCGATGGCGGTGATCGTATCGGGCTGGAGCCGGCCGTCGAAGGTGATCGCCGGCACCGACAGGTCCGCAAAACCCACCGCCGTATTGAGATCGTGGACGATATCGGCCTGCACGATCGCGCGGTCGCTGCGCGGTTCGCGCATCAGGGCGCTGGCGGTGATGCGATTGCCCGCCATTTCGAGCACGGCATCGCGCGCGATCAGCGGTTCGAAGCGGTCGACCTGCTCGCGGTCAAGCAGGCGGAAGCTGCTGCCGCTGAGGTTGAGCTTGCCCCCGGCGAAGCGCCATTTGCCCTGCGCCTCGACAATGTCGAGCGGCACGGCGCCGATCCGCGCCTCGGTATTGGCGAAAGTGCCGTCATAGGCTTGCCCGACATTGGCGCGCAGGGTGCCGATGCGGAATTCGGTCGGGCTGGCGCTGTTGCCGATGGTGATGACCAGCTTGTCGGCAGAGAGTGTACCGGGATTGGAAAAGCTGGTCGCGCCGCTGACGATGCGGATCGGCGTGGACTTCAGTCGACCGTTCAGGTCGAGCCGTCCGGTGCGCGCGGCGATGGCCAGGCCCTGCGCCGTCGATCGCACGATCGCTCCGCCCGCGCCGGGGCACAGATCGATCGCCTCGCGGCCCAGCGTCAGGCCGGAAAAGGTCAATTCATTAAAGCGGATCTGGCGGCATCCTCGCCACAATTCGAGCTGGCGACCGGGGGCCCAGCGGCCATCGAGCGGCACTTCGAGACCCTTGACCGAACCTTCCGGGATCGCCCCGCTCAGCCGCGCATTGCCGACAAAGCCGAGCGTGCCGTCCGGCCCCTGCGCCAGCACCAATTGCGGAATGGCAAGGCTGGCTCCGCGCGCGGCATAGTCGGCCATGGCCATCCGGATCAGCGTCATGCCCCCGGCGCGGCGTTCGAGCATGCCGGTGATGCGCGGCATCCCTGCCCCGCCCGTCTGGAAATTGCCCGCGAGCCGCGGTGCCGGCGCGCCGCCGGTCACGAGCTCGCCGCGCGACACGCCAAGAATGACCTCGCCGCTACCACCGGTCACGGTCGCCTGCGGGACGATCAGATTGGTGATCTGCCCGGTCTGCCGCAGGACGAAATCGGCATTCATCCGGCTATCCGGCGCATGGCGGGCCAGAGCGCCGCGCAGCTGCGCGAGCAGCGGTTCGGCCAGCGTCTTGGCCGCAGACTTCTGCGCCGAGGCCAACGCGGCATCAAGACCCTTGCCGACGCGCAGATCAGCAGCGGTAAGCTTGCCGTCGCTTTCGATCTTCGCGAAGTCATCGGCGCTGCGGAGCGCCCCGTTCAGCGTCACCCGCGCCGCCGAAAGCTGCGGCGTAGCGAGCGTTCCAGCGATGAGTTCATAGCGCGCGTTCATCGCCTGCTTGCGATACGAAACGTCCGCCTTGCCGCCGATCGCGCCGAGGCGGTTAGTGCCCAGATCAAGCCCGGTAATGCGCGGCACCAGCGTGGCATCCCCGCCGTCTAAGGTCTTGTCGAGCGTGCCTTCGACCTGCACCGCCGCATCGCGCAGCGTCAGGCCCGACGCCGGACACTCCAGAAAGGCGAGGCGCATCGGGCCAATGAAAGTGGGCCGCTCGCCGGTGATCGTCACCTTGCCGTAAAGCGATGCCTGTCCCGCCCTGCACCCCTTGATCGCGAGGTTCTCGGAAATGGCCGCGAGTTCCCCGGCAAAGCCCGAGCGCAGGTTGCCCGCGCCTTCGGCCTTCAAGCCGATCAAGCCGAGATCGCCATCGATCCGCGCGCGGGCGTCCTGCAGAACGACGTCCATGTCAGGCAGGCGGAATTCGGTGTCCTTCTTGCCGGAGAAAAGCACCTTGTCGAGCGTGCCAAAGCTCACCTTACCTTGGCGGACCGTGCCGTAAAGTCTTGCCTTGATGAGCTTTACCTCACCAATCACCGGCCAGCCGAAGCGCGGAATGATCTGCACTTCGGCGCGCTCGACGGTGAGGTCCGGGTCGGCCGGGTCGCCGATCACGACATTGGTAACGACCTGCCGGCGCGGGCCGATCGATTCAATCTTGTACGTCCCCGGCAAGCCCAGCTTTTCGAGCTGGCTGCCCACGACATTGTCAGCGATACGTTCTCGGTTCAGCCAGGTAATGCCGAGCGCGATGGCGATGACCAGCAAGAACATGCCGAGCACCAGCGGCCAGCGGCGGCGGGCCTGTTTGACCACCTCCTCGATTTCCGCTGCAATATCGGCCTCTTGCGTCATCTTCTCACACTTGCGCGTTTGGCAATCGAAAGGCAATGCTGCCACCAGACTTGCGGAGACCTGAACCCGTGGCGACAAGCGAACTGTTTGCAGGCGAGAAAGACGCGCCAAAGCCGGGTCATGATCCCAGCGGCCACCGCTCGCGCCTGCGGGCCCGGCTGGTCGGCAGCGGCGAAGATGCTCTCGCCGATCATGAGGTGATCGAATACCTGCTCATGACCGCGATCCCCCGCAAGGACGTCAAACCCCTCGCCAGAACGCTCCTCACGCGCTTCGGTTCCTTGGCCGGCGTGCTGAACGCCGACGCGCGCACGCTGGCCGGCCACCCCGGCATGGGCGAGACGAGCGCGGCGGCCATGAAGATTGTTGCCATTGCGGCGCGGCGGCTGGCAAAGGCGGGCGTGGAGGACCGGCCCTTGCTCGCGTCATGGCAGGCGCTGATCGATTACCTGACGATTGCCATGGCCCACCTCAAGGTCGAACAGGTGCGCGTGCTGTTCCTCGACGTGCGCAACCAGTTGATCGCCGATGAAGTGCAAGGCGAAGGCAGCATCGACGAAGCCGCCGTCCACCCTCGCGAGATCATCAAGCGCGCGCTCGACCTTGGCGCGGGCGCGATCATCCTCGTCCACAACCACCCCTCCGGCTCCCCCGAGCCCAGCCGCGCCGATATCCAGATCACCAACAAGATTGCCGAAGCCGGGCGCCTGCTCGGCGTGGTGGTTCACGATCACGTGATCATCGGGCGGCAAGGCCATGTCAGCCTGAAGGCGAAGGGGCTGATCTGATGTGTGCCCAACCTCCATGTGCGTAGCCGCCGTCGCCTGGAACGCGCATCCACGCTGGCGGTTGGTGGTGGCAGCAAACCGCGATGAATTCCACGAACGCCCGACCGCACCCCTGACGCTCTGGGACGATGGCACCATCGCCGGGCGTGACTTGCGGGCGGGAGGAACGTGGCTGGGTGTGAATGCGGCGGGCCGGTTTGCTCTGGTCACTAATCACCGGGTCGAGGGTTTTCCCAAGCCAGACCGACTGACGCGAGGCGGATTAGTGACGGGGTGGCTGAAGGGCGAAGTGCTCGGCGATACCAAAGCGATGAACCCGTTCAACCTGTTCTGTGCCGGACCGGGCGGGCTGCGCTTTGTCACCAACTGGCCGCAATCGAGCGAGACCCTGCCGCCCGGCGTCCACGGCATTTCCAATGGTCCGTACGATCATCCCTGGCCCAAGGCGATGCAGCTGAGCGGCGCGCTGTCTAACTGGCTGGAAGGAGACGCCGGGTTAGCCCACCTGTTCGTCGCTCTGCGCGATGAAACTGCGCGCGAACCGGTCGACAGCCGCCGCACCGATCCCGAACCGCGCCTGTCCGGCGTGTTCATCAAGGACCCGGTCTATGGGACACGCTGTTCAACGGTGATCGCGGTCGATGCTACCGGCTTGGGCCGGATTATCGAACGGCGGTTTGACGCGGCTGGAATTCCATCAGGCGAGACCGAGCTCGCCTTCAACTGCGGCTGAACCCTCAACTCTGGCTCTCAGGCAATCGCACCACCAGCCCGTCCAGCGCTTCGCTCACGGTGATCTGGCACGAAAGCCGGACCAGAGCATTGCCTTCGTCGAGCGAACTCAGCAGCCCTTCCTCGACATCGCCGCGCGTGCCCAGCCGCACGGCCCATTCGCCAACCGGGATGACACGGCACGTGCCGCAATAGGCATTGCCACCGCACTGCGCTTCGATGCCGTCGATGCCATTAGCGACAGCATTCTCCATCAGCGACAGTCCGGCCGCCGCGTAGATCAGCATCTTGCTGCCATCGAAAGCAATGAAGGTAACCTGCGACATCGCCCCAATCAGCCCGGATCGCAGGCGACAACCGCGCCGCGCAGTTCATAGCCCTGAATGAAGGCATTCCAAAGCACCGTCGGTTCGCTGACCAGCCGAATGCCGGGCAGGCGAAACAGCCGGTCGAGGAAAATCCGCGTTTCGTGCAAGGCCACCTGCGCGCCGGGGCAGCGGTGCGCGCCGTCCCCGAAGCTGAGATAGGGGCCAAGCACTTTCATCCGCTTCGCCCGGTCAGGGTCAAGCTCATAGGGGCACGGGCCGGTGATCGCCTCATCGGTGTTCACGGCGCGAATGTTGACTGCAACCACTTCGCCAACCGTGCTGGCTTCGCCACCGGTTTCTTCGGCCGCGATCGGTTCGGCAACGCGGCGGTGAACTAGCGATGCGACCGGTTCCAGCCGCAGGATTTCCTGCAATATGGCGAGCTGGTCCGCCTCGTCGCCGTTCAGATACCGCGTTCGCAGCGCCTCATTTTCGAACAAGTGCCAAGCGGCCATGACGATAAATTCGCGCGTCGTCATCATGCCCGCGCCGCCATAGGACAGCGCTTCCATGGTCATAAGCTTGCGCCCGGAGCCGTCCTTGATCATTGCCGAAATAACGTCGTCCTGCGGCACCTTGCGCCGCGCGTCGATCGCTGGTTTCAGGTCCTTGCGATAGAATTGCCCAACCCGCCACGCCATTCGCGCGCCGAAGACCAGATTGCCGAAAAGCCCCGGCCGGCGCGATGCCGAACTGTCGAGCACGGCCTTGATCCGCTGGGCCAGATTCTCGTTCGAATCGCTATTGGTCAGCCCGATGATGTCGGCAGTAACATCCACCGCCATCTGGAAGCTGAGTTCATCGAGCGGCATCGATCCGCGCGCCTTCAGCTTGGCCTCAAGCAGGTCCATCGTCCGGTTCATCACCACCTGGTGGCGGTTCACAATGGTCTTGGGCGCGAAAAGACCGGCGACAGAGGCGCGGCGTTTGCGGTGCTCGTTCCCATCAAGGAAGAAGAACGAGACTTTTGCAGGATCGGAAATGTCCGTGTCGGCGGAATGGGCACCGGCCTGCCTCACCTTGGCCGAACGCAGCGTTTCGCGCGCTGGATAAAAGCGTTCGATGACCCGCGCGCCCTTTTGGGGGGTGAGCATCGCGTCGGCCAGCGCTGCGCTCTTGCGATCATCGCGGCCGTGGCCGAGCGGACACGTGACGGGGGCACTATCAGTTCGTGTAGCCATCAGATACTTATGAGCTATACTATATCACATGACAAGCGCTCGTTGTGGCTTTGCCGCCGCAGGACAGCACCAATGCCGTTTCCTACATGACCTGGGGCTGACAAGGTGCGCGCCATGTCGAATTCCCCGCAAGCGGCCTGCCCCGCGACATCTCGATCAGTCCCCAAACGCCGCGCCAGGTGCGCGGCGTTCGGGCATTCGGAGCCTGCGAGCTTAACCTCAGGACTGTGTCCACAGTGTCTATAGTATTAACGTGCGCGCCGCGAACCGCCCTCCACCCCTTGCCTTCCGCGCCCCCTCGCCCTAGCGGCACGCGCACAGCCCGATAGGAGTCGAAACATGGTCCCCCGCTACGCCCGCCCCGCGATGACCGCCATCTGGGAGCCGGAAGCGCGCTATCGCATCTGGTTCGAGATTGAGGCTCACGCCACGCAGAAGCTGGGCGAACTGGGCGTGGTCCCGCCTTCGGGCGCCAAGGCGCTGTGGGACTGGTGGGCGACGAACCCCGCCATCGACGTTCCCGCGATCGACGCGATCGAAGCCGTGACCAAGCACGACGTCATCGCCTTCCTTGACTGGGTGGCCCAGCAGGTCGGCCCAGAGGCGCGCTTCATGCATCAGGGCATGACCAGCTCCGACGTGCTCGACACCACGCTGTCGGTGCAGCTGGCCCAGGCGAGCGATCTGCTGATCGCCGACATCGACGCGCTGCTCGCCGCGATCAAGCGCCGCGCGCTGGAGCACAAGTACACGCCGACCATCGGCCGCAGCCACGGCATCCACGCCGAACCGACGACCTTCGGCAAGAAGCTGGCAGAGGCCTATGCCGAATTCACCCGCTGCCGCGCCCGCCTTGTTGCAGCGCGCGCCGAAGTGGCGACCTGCGCGATTTCGGGCGCGGTCGGTACTTTTGCCAACATCGACCCGGCGGTTGAGGAATATGTCGCCGAAAAGCTCGGCTTGGCAGTCGAGCCGGTATCGACGCAGGTGATCCCGCGCGATCGCCATGCCATGTATTTCGCCACGCTGGGAGTCATCGCCTCGTCAATTGAGCGCCTAGCCATCGAAATTCGCCACTTGCAGCGCACCGAGGTTCTGGAGGCCGAGGAATACTTCTCGCCCGGCCAAAAGGGCTCGTCGGCGATGCCACACAAGCGCAACCCGATCCTGACCGAGAATCTCACCGGCCTGGCCCGCATGGTCCGTTCCGCCGTCACCCCGGCGCTGGAAAACGTGGCGCTGTGGCATGAGCGTGACATCTCGCACTCGTCGGTCGAACGCTTCATCGGCCCCGATGCGACGATCACGCTGGACTTCGCGCTCGCCCGCCTGACCGGGGTGGTCGACAAGCTGCTGATCTATCCTGAGCGGATGCAGAAGAACCTCGACAAGATGGGCGGTCTTGTTCACTCGCAGCGCGTGCTTCTCGCACTGACGCAGGCCGGGCTGGAACGCGATGCCAGCTACCGCCTCGTCCAGCGCAACGCGATGAAGGTTTGGGAGAGCGACGGGCAATTGTCGCTGCTCGAACTGCTCAAGGCTGATCCCGAAGTGAGCGCGGTGATGACCGCCGCCGAACTGGAGGACAAGTTCAACCTCGACTATCACTTCAAGGCCATCGACACGATCTTTGCGCGGGTCTTCGGCGAGTAAACTGCTGCGTATGCCCAAGGCCTGCAACGCCTTGCTCCGGCAAGGCATCACGCCTAGCATCGCTGCCAAGTGAACGGGAAAGGGCTCGATCCGATGCAGATTATCCGGACTGTCGTGTGGGTTGTGTTGCTGATCGCGCTGCTGATTTTTGGCTTCAACAACTGGAACGTAGTTGAAGTGAAGATCTGGGAAAACCTGATACTGGAAACGAAGCTGCCGGTGCTGCTGCTGGTTGCCTTCCTGCTGGGGATGCTGCCGATGTGGCTGCTGCACACCGGCACGCGGTGGCGGCTGAACCGGCAGATTTCCAGTCTGAAGGACGCCGCCACGATCACCGTCGCGCCTTCGCTTTCGACCACCAGCCTTGCTGACGCGCAGCCTGAAAACCCGGCCAACTGACGGAGCATTTGTGAACCCGATCTACCTCGCCCTCGATCTGCCCCGCCTCGACGCCGCGCTTGCGCTCGCCCAGAAGGTCAAGGGCCACGTTGGCGGGCTCAAGCTGGGGCTCGAATTCTTCTGCGCCCATGGCCACCACGGCGTGCACGAGATTGCCCATGTCGGGCTGCCGATCTTCCTCGACCTCAAGCTGCATGACATTCCCAACACCGTCGCATCGGCCATGCAGGCGATCCACGTGCTCGAACCGGCGATCGTTACGGTGCACGCCTCCGGCGGACGCGCGATGATGGAAGATGCCAAGGCCGCAGCGGGTGAACGCACCAAGGTTGTTGCGGTGACGGTTCTGACCAGTCTGGACGACGACGACCTTGCCGCCACCGGCGTTGGCGGCAGCGCGCACGATCAGGCGCTGCGTCTCGCCGATCTGGCGGGCGAAGCCGGGCTCGACGGTATCGTCTGTTCCGGTCACGAAGTCGGCGAGATTCACAGACGCTGGAAGAACGGCTTTTTCGTCGTCCCCGGTCTGCGCCCGACCGAAGCAGGCAGCGGCAACCAGGCTGACCAGAAGCGCATTGTCACGCCCCGGCAGGCCCGTGATGGCGGCGCTTCGGTGCTGGTCATCGGCCGCCCGATCAGCCGCGCCGAAGACCCGGTAGCCGCCGCGCGGGCCATAGAAGCCACGCTTTGAACCGCTGATGCCGGCGCCCCGGATCAAGATCTGCGGCGTTAATTCGGCCGGGGCACTCGACGCCGTGATCGCGGCACGGGCGGAATATTGCGGCTTCGTGTTCTTTGAACGCAGCCCTCGGCACCTGGCTTTGCCAGAGGCCCAGCGGTTAGGGGCAAGGGCTGCGGGCCATGTCACCAAGGTCGGCCTGTTCGTCGATGCCGATGACGCGACAATCGCCAATGCCGTCGCCGCCGGCGCGCTAGATGCGGTGCAGCTTCATGGTGAGGAAAGCCCCGAACGGGTGGCGCTGGTAAAAGCGCAGACCGGCTTGCCGGTGTGGAAGGCCGTACCAATTGCCTCAACCGCAGATGTCGAGCGAGCAGCGCGTTATATCGGCTCGGCGGATCTGGTGCTGTTCGATGCCAAGACGCCAAAAGGCACGCTGCCTGGCGGCATGGGGCTGAGCTTTGACTGGTCGCTGCTAGCGGGCTGGAAAAATCGCGTGCCCTGGGGACTGGCCGGAGGCCTCTCGCCCACGAACGTCGCCGAGGCCGCCCGCCTGACCGGAGCGCCGCTGGTCGACACCTCATCTGGCGTCGAAAGCGCTCCGGGGATCAAGGATGCGGACAAGATTGCCGCCTTCTGCAAGGCCGCCCGCTGCGCATAAAAAAGGGCGGCCCGTTGCCGGACCGCCCCTCTTTATTCAGTTCGGCTTGCTATTAGAAGCGGAAGCCGAGACCAGCAACGACGCTGTCCGAATCGGCAGCACCACCGTTGGTGAAGAAGTGGCGGTAGCCGAGCTTGCCGTACATGTTGCTGCCGAAGCCGATTTCGGCGCCGACGCCAGCGTGAACCGCGTCAACGCAGGTGTTGCAGGGTTCCGAGGTGTAGCCACCGTCGACGAACAGCTTGGTGTTGCCACCAACCTTGGCGCCGAGACGACCGGTCAGGCCGAAAGCGACCTTCGAACCGGTAGCATTGACGATGTCGCCCGAGGCTTCAACGCCGGCGAAAGCCGAGCTGCCGAGGTCGAAGTCGTAACCAGCAGCGATGCCGTACGTGTCTTCGCTGCCACCACCGGCACCGAACCAGATTACGCCACCGCGAGCTTCAACGCGGCCTTCGTTGGCCATTGCGGGCGAGGCGAAAGCGGCCGTTGCGGCCAGTGCGAGAATCAGCTTCTTCATAAGATAAACTCCTGAGTTTTCATGCCCCTTCTTGTCCGGGGGCGGAGGCCGGTTAGGCCGGGTTACATTTCACCGCAATGAACAAATGGTGTCATAATTGCGGCATCGCAACAGGGTGTTGCTGCGGCGCAACACAATCTTTCATGGGCATGAACGGGCGATTGAAAACGCCTCTCAAAGGCAAAGACTGGACTCAGTCGCGGCTCTCTGCCAAGCGCCAGCCATGAACGCGCCAAGCCCCAATTCGTACCGCGCCCAGCCGGACGAGCGCGGCCACTTCGGCCAGTTCGGTGGACGCTATGTCGCCGAAACGCTGATGCCGCTGATCCTTGATCTGGAGGCGCATTACCGTGCCGCCAAGCTCGATCCAGCCTTCCAGGCGGAATTCGACGATCTGCTCGAACATTATGTTGGCCGGCCCAGCCCGCTCTACTTCGCGCCCCGGATCACCGAGGAGTTGGCCAAATCTGCCCTGCCCGGGATGGGTGCGCAGGTCTGGTTCAAGCGCGACGAGCTGAACCACACGGGCGCGCACAAGATCAACAACTGCGTCGGCCAGATCCTGCTCGCCATGCGCATGGGCAAGACGCGGATCATTGCCGAGACCGGAGCGGGCCAGCACGGCGTGGCCACGGCCACGGTCTGCGCGCGTTTCGGATTGCCTTGCGTGATCTTCATGGGCGCGACCGACGTGGCGCGCCAGGCGCCCAACGTGTTCCGCATGAAGCTGCTCGGCGCGACGGTGGTGCCCGTCACCGCCGGCGCGGGCACGCTCAAGGATGCAATGAACGAAGCGCTGCGCGACTGGGTCGCGAACGTCCATGACACGTTCTACATCATCGGCACCGCCGCCGGCCCGCACCCCTATCCGGAACTGGTCCGCGACTTCCAGTCGGTGATCGGCAAGGAAGCGCGCGAACAGATGCTGTCGCGCACCGGCCGCCTGCCCGACCTGCTGGTCGCGGCAATCGGCGGTGGCAGCAATGCCATCGGCCTGTTCCACCCCTTCCTCGACGATGCCAGCGTCAAGATGCTTGGCGTCGAGGCGGCGGGCCACGGGCTCGACAAGCTCCACGCCGCCAGCCTTGCCGGCGGACGCCCCGGCGTACTCCACGGCAACAAGACCTACCTGTTGCAGGACGATGACGGCCAGATCCTCGAAGGCCATTCGATCAGCGCGGGTCTGGACTATCCGGGCATCGGGCCTGAGCATTCATGGCTCAAGGAAATCGGCCGCGTGGATTACACCAGCGTCACCGACACAGAGGCCCTGAGCGCCTTCCAGCTGCTCTGCCGCACCGAAGGCATCATTCCCGCACTGGAACCCGCCCACGCCATCGCCGCCGTGCAAAAGGTCGCGCCGACGATGCCGAAGGACAGCATCATCCTCGCCAACCTCTGCGGTCGCGGTGACAAGGACATCTTCTCGGTCGCGGAGCATCTGGGGGTCGAGTTGTGAACAAGCCGACTTGGCTTGCGATCGGAGCGGTGTTGACCGTTGTCTTATACCTGCCTGTTTGGCTCATTTACGGCACCACATTCTATCATGGCATTCATCCAGATTATTGGGCGACTGCAACACCGACATACATTCTTCCCCTGTCAGCGATCGTTTCGGCGATTATCTTGTTCCTAGGCAATCTGGTGTTTCGCAGAAAATGACCCGCCTCTCCTCCGCCTTCGCCAAGGGTCCCGCCCTTGTCACCTTCATCACCGGCGGTGATCCCACACCTGACGCCACCCCGGCGATCCTCGACGCACTCGTCGCAGGCGGGGCGGACGTGATCGAGCTGGGCATGCCGTTCACCGATCCGATGGCCGATGGTCCGGCGATCCAGTGCGCCAACCTGCGCTCGCTGGGTGCGGGAACGACGACGGCGGACATCTTCCGTATCGCCGCCGACTTCCGCGCGCGCCATCCGAAAGTGCCGCTGGTCTTGATGGGCTATGCCAACCCGATGATCACGCGCGGGCCGGAATGGTTCGCGAATGAATGCCAGAAGGCTGGCGTCGACGGCGTGATCTGCGTCGACATTCCGCCCGAGGAAGATCCCGAACTCGGCCCGGCACTCCGCGCCGTCGGCGTCTCGCTGATCCGCCTCGCCACGCCGACCACCGATGCGGCGCGGCTTCCTGCCGTGCTCGATGGCTCATCGGGCTTCCTCTATTACGTCTCGGTCGCCGGCATCACCGGTATGCAGCAGGCGGCGCAGACCTCGATCGAGGAAGCCGTCGCGCGGATCAAGGCTTCGGCGACGATCCCGGTTGCGGTCGGCTTCGGCGTGCGCACGCCAGAACAGGCCGCCGCCATCGCCCGTCACGCGGACGGCGTGGTTGTCGGCTCGGCGCTGGTCGATCTCGTGGCGCAGCACGGCGCTGATGCTGCCGGGCCGGTTGAGGAACTGACCCGCGCACTTGCAGGCGCGGTCCATTCTGCGCGATAAGACTCCTTTCAAGAGGAATTAGGCCATGTCCTGGCTCACAAAAGTCCGCAATTCGCTGTCGCGCGTCACCAAGCGCGATACGCCTGACAACCTCTGGACCAAGTGTCCTTCGTGCAGCGAAATGCTGTTCACCAAGGAGTACGAGGAAAACCTCAGCGTCTGCCCGCGCTGCGAGCATCATGGCCGCATCGGTGCCGATGCCCGGTTCGCGCAGCTGCTTGACGAGGGTTTCGCGATTCTGCCCAGCCCCAAGGTTGCCGAAGATCCGCTGAAGTTCCGCGATTCGAAGAAGTATCCTGATCGGCTCAAGGCCGCCCGCGCCGCTAATCCGCACCCCGATGCGCTGACCAATGCGGCAGGCACGATCGGCGGGCACAAGGTCGTGCTCGGCGTGCAGGATTTCGCCTTCATGGGCGGGTCGATGGGCATGGCTGTGGGAGAGGCATTCGTCACCGGCGCAGAAGAAGCGATCCGCACACGCAGCCCTTATGTCATCTGCACCGCCGCCGGCGGTGCACGCATGCAGGAGGGCATCCTCAGCCTGATGCAGATGCCCAAGACCACGGTCGCCACACGGCGGCTGAAGGCAGCGGGCCTGCCCTATATCGTGATCCTCACCGATCCCACCACCGGCGGGGTTACTGCCAGCTATGCCATGCTGGGCGACGTCCAGATTGCCGAGCCGGGCTGCCTGATCGGCTTCGCCGGCCAGCGGGTGATTCAGGACACCATCCGTGAGAAACTGCCTCCCGGCTTCCAGCGCGCCGAATATCTCCACGCCCATGGCATGGTCGATATGGTCGTGCACCGGAAGGACCTGAAGGCGTCCCTGGCGACCGTGCTGGACTTCCTGGCGCCCGCCAAGGCGGCGTGAAAGACTTTGCCACGTCTGACAGCGCCGCCGTACAAGCCCAGCTTGACCGGCTCGCCGCGCTGACCGTCCCAGACGGACGGCTGGGGCTGGAGACGATGCGCACGCTGCTCGCGCGGCTGGGCAACCCCGAAAAGCGCCTGCCGCCAGTTTTCCATGTCGCCGGAACCAACGGCAAGGGCAGCACCTGCGCCTTCCTGCGCGCCATGCTGGAGGCACAAGGCTACCGCGTCCACGCCACCACCAGCCCGCACCTTGTCCGCTACAACGAGCGCATCCGCCTCGCCGGAATGCTGATCAGCGATGACCGACTGGCGCAGGTGCTGGAGGAAGTTCTCGACATCGGCATCGACCTTGAGCCGAGCTTCTTCGAAGTTACCATCGCCGCCGCCTTCGCCGAATTCGCGCTCGTACCCGCTGACGCTTGCGTGGTCGAGGTCGGCATGGGCGGCAGGTTCGATGCAACCAATGTTCTGGAACCGGCGGTCCTCGCCGCTTGCGGCATCGCCGCGCTGGGCATCGACCACGAACGGTTCCTGCTCGCGCCCGAAGAGGGCGTGCCGGCCGATCCGATGGCGCGGATCGCGTTCGAGAAGGCCGGAATTTCCAAGCCGGGGGTGCCGCTCATTACGCTTGGCGGTGCTTACCCGCCGCAGGCACAAGCCGCGATTGCCGAGGTTGCGACGTCAGTCGGTGCGCCCTTATTCGAAACCGGGTCGAGTGAATGGGCCTCGCCTCTGGGGATTCCCGGCCGGCATCAGTTTCAAAATGCCGGGCTCGCTTTTGCCATGCTGGAGCGTCAGGACAAAGTCGCCATGAGCGAGGCCGCAATGCAGGCAGGCGCGGCCAGCGCCCGCTGGCCGGCGCGGTTGCAGCGTCTTTCTGCCGGCCCGCTCACCGGCACGCGAGAGGTCTGGCTTGATGGCGGGCACAACCCGAGCGCGGGCGCGGCGCTGGGCGAGCATTTCAAGGGCCAGCGCCTGCACCTGATCATGGGGATGCTGGCGAACAAGGACCCAGCCTCGCTCACCGGGTCACTGGCGGAAAACATCTTCACGCTGTCCGCCGTGCCGGTTCCGGCGCACGACTATCATCCGGCCACGGTATTCGGCCCGCAGGCCCATGCCTTTGTCGATGTTCCCTCTGCGCTCGCCGCGCTGCCTGATGACGGCCTGCCGGTGCTGATCGCAGGCTCGCTCTACCTTGCGGGTGAAGTCCTCAGGCTCAACGCGGAGTTGCCTGTCTAGCTTTGGCCTTGCCCAGCCAGGCAATCAGCCCGCCGAGCAGCAGCACGGCAGCAAAGATCAGCGCGGTCGAACCCGCCCACTTGAGCGGCTGCGACAGCAATACGCCGACCAGCCCCACCGTCACCAGCAGAAAGCCGAAGGCACGTGCGGCTCCGATCGGTTCTTTGAGCGCCCGGTCGTCCACCCCGTCACTCTGGCGGATGCCCTGCACGACGTAACCCTTGCTCCACAGCACCCAGAGCAGCAGCATTCCCGGGATCGCAGCGACCACGGTGAAGCCCCAGAAGCCGACCCAGCCAAACTTGTCGGCAATGATGCCCGCCGGCCCCGCCATGAAGGTGCGCCCCACACCGGCGAAGGAGGATAAAAGCGCGAACTGCGTGGCTGTGTAGGCGATTGAGGACAGGCCAGAGAGGTATGTGGTGAAGACCGTCAGGCCGATGCCGCTCGTCAGGTTTTCGGTCGCGATCGCGGCGACCAGCATCCAGTAATTGTTGCCCACTGTCGCCAGCACCATGAACATCACGTTCGACAGCATCATCATCAGGCCCGAGATCAGCAGGGCGCGGCCCATGCCGAGCCACAGGATGAAGGGCGCGCCAAGCGCCGAACCGACGATCAGCGCGGCAAATCCCCAGAGCTTGTTGGCAGAAATGTAATCGAGGTCGGCAAAGCCCAGATCGACGATCATCGGGCTCAGCATCGCCTGCCCCATGGCATCGCCCACCTTGTAGACGAGCACAAAGCCAAGGATCAGGAAGGCGCCGTGGCGGCTGAGAAATTCGCGGAACGGGTTGACCACGGCCTCTGTCAGAAACTGCCGCGTTTTCATGCCGCTGGCATGGGCGAAGCGGTCGACAAAGCGGCCCGGTCCGATCCACAGCGCGCCGATGATAGCAGGCACGATGCAGAACGCGGTCAGGCCATAAGCGGTCGCCCAACCCAGCCCCAGCCCTTCGGACGATGCGAAATATATGGTGCCCGCGCCAGCGATCAGGTTGCCGGTGCGATAGCCGAACTGGTTGGTTGCCGTACCGTGAGCGAACTCTTCCTCGTCAAGGATCTCGATGCGGTAGGCGTCGATGACGATGTCCTGCGTGGCCGAGAGGAACGCCGTGATCAGCGCCCAGACCGCGAACAGCCCCATGGAGCCGGGCTGCGGATTGCTCGCGCCCAGTTGCCAGACCGAAACGAACAGCAGCGCCTGAATCAGGAACAGCCAGCCGCGCCGCTGCCCGAAAGTCTTGGTCAGGAACGGCAGCGGCAACTTGTCGACAAGCGGCGCCCAGAGGAACTTGAGCGTATAGGGAATGCCCAGCGCCACGGCAAAACCGATGGTCGCCGTATCGATGCCCACCTTGGCGAGCCAGAAAGTCATCGTCGCGATCAATAGAGTCAGCGGAAATCCGCTCGAAATGCCGAGCAGGAAGGCCACCAGCGGCGCCTTGCGGATATAGGGGCGGAAGGTCTTGCTGGTCGTCGCGATCAGAACGAGCGCCAGCAAGACGCCCGCGAAAATCAAGAACCGAATAAGATCAACCGACATGCGAACCCTTCTCCCTGCGTCCGGGCGGCACGCTAGCCATATTTGCCGGCATGGCTAGGGTGTCTTTGACGGTTTTGCCCTATGCGTCTAAGCGGCACTGATGGACCAATCCCCACCTGAAAAGGGCGCCAGTGAAACTCCACTCCGTGGAGAGCGCATCGCCAAGCTCCTCGCACGTGCGGGGGTGGCCTCTCGCCGTGAGGTCGAGCGGATGATTGCCGATGGCCGTGTGAAGATCGACGGCGTGGTTGTGACTACGCCTGCCACGGTGCTGACCACGCTGCACGGGCTGACGGTGGACGACAAGCAGATCAAGGCGCCAGAGGCGGCGCGGCTTTTCGTGTTCCACAAGCCCGCCGGGCTGCTCACCGCTGAACGCGATCCGCAAGGGCGCCCGACGATTTATTCGGCGCTGCGCAATTCCCTGCCTGCCGGAACGCCGCGGCTTATGCCGGTCGGCCGGCTCGATCTCAACACCGAAGGGCTGCTGCTGCTGACCAACGACGGCGAACTGAAGCGCGCGCTCGAACTGCCAGCGAGCGGAGTCCCGCGCACTTACCGCGCCCGCACTTACGGCGAAGTGACGCAGACGCAGCTCGAAAGCCTGATGGAAGGCACCACCATCGAGGGCGTCCATTACGGCCGCATCGACGCCAATATGGAGCGGCGCACCGGGCGCAACCAGTGGATCGAACTGACGCTCACCGAAGGCAAGAACCGCGAAGTGCGCCGGGTTCTTGAGGCATTGGGGCTGGAAGTCAGCCGCCTGCTGCGTATCCGTTACGGCCCGTTCGAACTCGACGACCTGCCGCGCGGGCAGGCATTCGAAGTTCGACCCGCCGATGTTGAACGCTTCGCCCGCACGCTGATGACTCTGCCCAAGCAGCCGCCTCGCGCGGAAGGCGCAAATGACGAGGCACCCACTGCAAAGTCCGAAGCACCTGCCCGCAAGGCCGGCCCCTTCCGCTCGGAGCCTTCCCGCACAGGCTCGGCACGCTCCGGCCCGCCAAAGCGCAAGCCCGATCCCTCGCGCCCGGTTGACCGTGATGCCCCCCGCTCGCCGCGCCGCGATGGCAAGCCGCCTGCACGGACCGGCAGCCGGCGCGGTGGCAGCCCTGATGCCGACACGCGCGGCGAAACGCGCAGAGGCCCGGGGAGCAGCCCTCGGGGAGGCCCTCGAGGCAGCGGTAATTCCGGCCCTCGCGGTGGCGGAACTGATGGCGGTGGCCGCGGCAACAGGGGTCCGGGGAGACCAACCAAGTGAGTCTGCGCATCGTTGCCGGCCAATGGCGCGGACGAAAATTGATCGTCCCCGCTGGCGATACCACCCGTCCGACGGCTGATCGCACCCGCGAGACGCTGTTCTCCATGCTGGTCAGCCGGCTGGGTGATTTCGAGGGATTGTCCGTGGCCGACCTGTTTGCCGGATCAGGCGCGCTCGGGCTCGAGGCACTGTCACGCGGCGCGGCCACCTGCCTGTTCGTTGAGCAGGATGCCGCCGCGATTCGCTCTATCCGCAGCAACATCGCCAACCTTCAGGCCCAGTCGCAATGCGACGTTCGCGCCTGTTCGGTCCTGTCGCTTGGCAAGCCGACCGCGGCGCTCGACCTCGTGTTCCTTGATCCGCCCTATGCCACCGGCGCGGGCGACGTGGCGCTCGACAAGCTGGCGCGGCTCGGCTGGATTGGCCCGCAAACCTGGATCAGCCTGGAAACCGCGATGAATGAAAGTCCGACGCTGAAAGGCTTCACCGTCGAGGCCGAACGCAAGGTCGGCAAGGCGCGGATCACGCTGGCGAAGCTGTCGGCCTAGCGCTCAGCACACCGATCAGCGTCATCAATCCGGCGACGCTGATCAGCATCCCGACAAATATCAGGTTGCCCGAAGCAGCCATGCCCTGCGCGACGAACGGCGTCAGCGCGCCGCCGACGATGCCCCCGGCATTGAACGCGACTGAAACCCCGCTGTAACGCACGAGCGGCGGATATAGCGTCGGCAACCAAGCACCGAGGGGGCCGTAGACATAGCCCATGACAAACAGCGCCGCCGAAAGCGTGGCGAAGACGGTGAACAGCGATCCCGATTGCAGGCCGGGTCCGAAAATGAAGCCCAGCACCACGGTGGCCGCCGCGCCAAGGGCGAGGGTCGAACGGCTGCCCTGCTTGTCCGCACGGTAGGCGGCCACGCCGATGCCGAGTGCAAGGAAGCAGTTGGCGGCAAGCTGGGCGGTAAGGAATTCGGTGCGGTTGTAACCCAGCGTTGTCGTACCAACACCAAGCGCAAAGGCTGTAGCGAGGTAGAAGATGGCGAAGCAGGCGATAGCCCCAGCGGTTCCGGCCAGCACCGCCCAGCCATGCTGCGCGAACAGGCGCGCGAGCGGAACGGCGGGCGGCTTTTCCTGTTCAAGCGCGGCACGGAACTGCGGCGTTTCACCGATCCTGAGCCGCACCCAGAGGCCGAGGCCGACCAGCACAGCGCTCAGCAGGAACGGAATGCGCCAGCCCCAGGCCTTGAACTCAGCTTCGGGCAACCACAGCCCGAGCACCAGAAACAGGCCGTTTGCCGCAAGAAAGCCCACCGGCGCGCCAAATTGCGGCGCTGCACCAAAGCGCGCTTCCCAGCCCTTGGGCGCGTTCTCCACCGCCAGCAGCGCCGCTCCGCCCCATTCACCGCCCAGTCCAAAGCCCTGCCCGAACCGCAACAGGCACAGCAGAGTCGGCGCGAGCCAGCCCGCGCCCCAGCCCTCGGCCATGGCGTAAGTTGGCAGGAACGCGATCAGCAGCGTCGATCCGCCCATCAGCATCAGCGAGGCGACGAGCGTGGACTTGCGGCCGATGCGGTCGCCGAAATGACCAAAGGCGATTGCCCCCACCGGTCGGGCGACAAAGGCGATGCCAAAGGTCAGGAATGACAGCGCCAGCTGCGCCGCCGGATCCTGCGCCGGGAAAAACAGCGGCCCGAACACCAGCGCGGCAGCAGTCGCATAGATGTAGAAATCGTAGAATTCCACCGCGGTCCCGGCAAGGGCGGCGGACAGAACACGGGCGTGTTGGCGGACAGGGTGCATGGGCCAGCTGCGTTGCCGTTCGGCACGCGCCTGTCAACAGAATGAAAAGGGCGCCGAAGCCCGAAAGCCCGGCGCCCTCCCCAAAGCGAAAGGGCGAGGCCGAAACCTCGCCCTGACGTGCGACCCTCTGGGGCTCTTGCCATCAGTGATGGCTTGAGGGAGTCAATAAGCCACCGAAGATGAATTGGAAGAGAACAGCCTGTTGCAAGTTGTAAACTGTTCAGCGCCCTTCCCGGTCACCTGATCTAGCGCCCGCCGCGGTTGCGGCAGCTGTCCTGCAGCTTGCTGGTGCAGACCGGATAGGTCTTGTTCATCGCGGTTTCCGGCGGCGGGGTCAGCGCGCCCTTGTAGGGTCCGCCCTGATAACTGGCATCAGCTGGCATGGCGGGCGGCACGGCCTGAGCCGCAGCCTGCGGATCGGGCACGCCCGTCGTTGGCGTCCCCATTCCCGGAGGGTTGGCCTGGTCGGCGGGAGTTGCCGGAGTCTGGCCGGCCATCTGCGCAGCGACCGCCGCCCAAGCCTTTTCCTGCTGTTCGGGCGACATCTTGTAGACCATGCCGCGCTGGCTGTCGCTCAGCGCCCAGTATCCCTTCTGCCGCTCAGCCGGGAGTGACAGGTAATAGGTACGGTATTCGACCGGCCAGCTTACGAACGACAAGCGCTGCGGATCTGTCAGCGCCCACCAGGCCATCGGCTGGTCACCGGTCAGCGACCAATAATATTCGCGCGCCTCATAAGGCCATCCGTCATAAGAAGCGCGCTGTTCGGCGGTCCAGCCATTGAAAAGGGTCTGCTGCTCGGGCGTGAGCGTATAGGTGCGGCCCTCGGCGGTGGTGACCGTCGAGGATTCAGTCTGGGCATTGAGCGAGATCGGCGCGGCGAGCATGGCGAGAGCCGCGCAACCCGCGAGAAAAATCGGGCGCATCTTTGAATACTCCGTCGTTGTCTGTTACCTGACCAAGGATACGAGCGGCTTCCCGAAAGGTTCCTCCGCCGGTCTCACGCAGCTTGCGCCCCGTCGCTTTGTTCCCTAGTTGTTCGCACCGTGTCCGATATTGCTCCCGATCCACTGCTCGATGGCCTGAACCCGCCTCAGCGCGAAGCCGTGCTCACCACCGAAGGTCCGGTGCTGATGCTGGCGGGCGCTGGCACGGGCAAGACCGCTGCGCTCACCGCGCGGCTGGCTCACCTCGTGCGCAGCCGCCTCGCCTGGCCGAGCGAGATCCTTTGCGTCACTTTCACCAACAAGGCGGCGCGCGAAATGCGCGAGCGGGTGGGCCACCTGATCGGCCCGGCAGTGGAAGGGATGCCGTGGCTTGGCACGTTCCACTCAATCGCGGCCAAGATGCTGCGCCGCCATGCAGAACTGGTCGGATTGCAGCAGAATTACACGATCATCGATACCGACGATCAGCTCCGCCTGCTCAAGCAGCTGATCCAGGCCGAGGGTGTGGATGACAAGCGCTGGCCGCCGCGCCAGCTCGCCGCCTGCATCGATCGCTGGAAGAACCGCGGGCTCAATCCCGGCGATCTCGATGCGGCGGAGAACGAGAGCTATGCCAATGGCAAGGGTCAACACTTCTACCGCCTCTATCAGGACCGGCTGAAGGCGCTCAACGCGTGCGATTTCGGCGACCTGCTGCTGCACATCCTCAATATCCTGCGCACGCACCGCGAAGTGCTGGAAATCTATCGCCAGCGTTTCAAGTACATCATGGTCGACGAATATCAGGACACCAACCAGGTCCAGTACCTGTGGCTCCGCCTGCTGGCGCAGGAGCGCAAGAACATCTGCGTGGTCGGCGATGACGACCAGTCGATCTATTCATGGCGCGGCGCGGAAGTGGCGAATATCCTGAAGTTCGAAAAGGACTTCCCGGGTGCCAAGGTGATCAAGCTGGAGCAGAACTATCGCTCCACCCCGGAAATCCTCGCCGCCGCATCGGGGCTGATTGACACCAACAGCCAGCGGCTGGGCAAGACGCTGTGGACCGAGCGTCACGCGGGCGACAAGGTCAAGGTGATCGGTGTCTGGGACGGGCCCGAGGACGCGCGCCGGGTGGGCGACGAGATCGAGCGGTTGGAGCGCGAAGGCGCCAGCCTCAACACCATGGCCATCCTTGTCCGTGCGCAGTTCCAGACGCGCGAGTTCGAAGATCGCTTCATCGCCATCGGGCTGAACTACAAGATCATCGGCGGCTTCCGCTTTTACGAACGCGCCGAAGTCCGCGATGCGCTGGCCTATCTGCGGATCATCGCGCAGCCTGCCGACGACCTCGCGTTTGAACGAATTTACAACACGCCCAAGCGCGGACTAGGTGACAAGGCGCTCGAAAAGCTGCATCGGCATGCGCGTGTCCGCGGCGTGCCGCTATCGCTCGCCGCCATCGAGATCGTCGATACCGATGAGCTGCCGGCGCGGGCGCGCAACACCCTGCTGGCGCTGGTCCGCGATTTCGCCCGCTGGCGCGATCTGGCCAAGACGGCGACCCCGGCAGAACTGGTGCGCACGATCCTCGACGAGAGCGGCTATACCGCGATGCTTCAGGCCGAGCGCAGCGCCGAAGCGGCGGGCCGGCTGGAAAACCTCTCTGAACTTGCCCGCGCGATGGAAGAATACGACACGCTGGGCGATTTCCTCGAACACGTCAGCCTCGTCATGGACAATGACGCCGCCGACGATGCCGAGAAGGTCACGATCATGACCATCCATGCGGCCAAGGGGCTGGAATTCGACCAGGTATTCCTCGTCGGCTGGGAGGAAGGCGTGTTCCCCAGCCAGCGCGCGATGGACGAAGGCGGGCTCGCCAGCCTCGAAGAGGAACGCCGTCTCGCCTATGTCGCGATTACCCGCGCGCGGCGGCGCTGCACGATCCTCCATGCCGCCAACCGGCGTATATATGGCCAGTGGACCAGCTCGATCCCCAGCCGCTTCATCGGTGAGATTCCGCCCGCCCACGTCGATGCCGAAACCACCCTGACCGGCGGCGCAAGCCTGTGGAAGGCGCAGTGGTCAGAGCGCGAGGATCCCTTCGCCCACCTCGCCCGCTCCGAACCGGCGCGGACCATGACTCGCGGCCCCGGCTGGCAACGCGCCGCCGCGCGCGATTTCGATCCCGTGCCCAAGCGCTTGACCGAGGCCACGCGCTCCGCCGCCAGCTTCGCCGCGAAACCGCGCAGCGACGTGTCGATCGGCGCGCGCGTGTTCCACGAGAAGTTCGGCTACGGCTGCGTCACCGCGCAGGAAGGCAACAAGCTCGAGATCGATTTCGAGACGGCCGGGCCGAAGCGGGTGATCGACAGCTTCGTGAAGCTGGCGGACTGATAAAGATCAGAGCCAGACCACCGACAGAGGATATAGCATCACCAGCCAGATCAGGCAGCCGATGACGATGCGCCGATCCTTTACGCAGATTGCCAGCAGGGAAACCGGAAAAAACGACCATGACTGGATGATTGTTCGAAGGCTTCCGGCTCCGGGAAATCCCACCAGAGCAAATACATAGCCAACCAAGACCGCATTACAGAGCAAGATGCCGCCAATCACCAAACGGTAGTGGCGCTGGAAGTGATCTTCGAAACTGACCTCGTCATTGTCAGGAAAGATCAGCGACGCCGCGACGTAGTAAATCCCGGTGACCACAAACCCACCGAACAGCAGCGGCCAGCTGACCTTGATCAGCGAATGCAGGGACCAGCCATACATCCAGAACGTCACTACATCGCAGCTGACGAACAGGCCAAGCAACGCGGTCGGCCAGCCAATCCAGCCGCGATGGCGTGATTTCAGCGCGCGAGCGAGTCCGCCCAGACCCTCGGCCAGAGCCAGTCCCAAAAGCAGCCCGAACAGGGAAAGCGCAAATTCGAAGCCATCCATCGCGGATTAGAGTGCCGAGACGCCCAGAAAACCAGGAACCGGGCCGTTCCATTCGCCCGGTGCGCTTGGTGCTTCGGGTTCGTCGCGGCGGCGGCGCGGCTCTTCGTTGCGCGGGGCGCGTGCCTCGCGTTCGGCCCGCGGTTCGCGTTCGGGACGAGGTTCACGCGGTGCGCGCTCTTCACGCGGCGCACGTTCTTCACGGGGGGCACGTTCTTCACGGGGGGCACGTTCCGCGCGCTCTTCACGCGGCGCACGATCCTCACGAGGTGCACGCGATTCGCGGCGCGGGCGGCTTTCGCGGGCAGGCGGTGCATCTGCCTCGACTTCCGCTGCAACCTCGGCGCTAACTCCAGCGGCCTTCATGTCATAGACCGGGATCTTCATGCCGGTCAGCTTTTCGACGTTCTCGATCGCTTCCAGGTCGGCAGGCGCAACGAAGGTGAACGCACGGCCCGTCGCTCCGGCACGGCCAGTGCGGCCAATGCGGTGGACGTAATCGTCCGGGTGCCACGGCGTGTCGAAGTTGAACACGTGGCTGACGCCCTTGACGTCAAGCCCGCGCGCCGCGACGTCCGAGCAGCACAGGATGTTGATCCGGCCGTCCTTGAACTTGTCGAGCTCGGCAATGCGCGAGGACTGGTCCATATCGCCATGGATCTCGCCGCTCTTGAAGCCGTGATCCAGCAGGCTCTTGTTGAGTTCGCGCACGGTGGTCTTGCGATTGGCAAAGATCATCGCGGTCGAAACATTGTCGGTCTTGAGCAAGGTGCGCAGCACTTCGCGCTTTTTGCGGACATCGACGAGCACCTTGTGCTGGGCGATGTTGATGTTCGCCGTGGCGGGACGGGCAACTTCGATCAGCTTGGGGTTCGACAGGAACTTGTCAGCCAGCTTCTTGATCGGCGGCGGCATGGTCGCGCTGAACAGCAGGGTCTGGCGCTGGGCCGGCAGCTTCGAACAGATCGTCTCGATGTCAGGGATGAAGCCCATGTCGAGCATGCGGTCAGCCTCGTCGATGACCAGCAGGTCGCAGCCGGTCAGCAGGATCTTGCCGCGCTCGAACAGGTCCATCAGGCGGCCCGGCGTGGCGATCAGCACGTCGACGCCTTCGTTCAGCGCCTTGACCTGATCGCCCATCTGCACGCCGCCGATGAGCAGCGCCATCTTGAGGTCGTGGTTCTTGCCATAAGCCTCAAAATTCTCGGCTACCTGGGCGGCGAGTTCGCGCGTGGGTTCCAGAATCAGGCTGCGCGGCATCATCGCGCGGCGCCGGCCATGGGCCAGGATGTCGATCATCGGCAGCACGAAACTGGCAGTCTTGCCGGTTCCCGTCTGGGCGATGGCGATCAGATCGCGCATCATGAGCACGGAGGGAATGGCCTGCGCCTGGATCGGCGTGGGCGTGTCATATCCCTTGGCGATGATCGCCTGCAGCAATTCGTCGGACAGGCCGAGATCGGCGAAGCTCATGTGTACTTTCTGGATCAGAGGATATCGGGGTAAAGGAACTGGCCTGTCCCGATTGACTTGCCACAGCAAAGCCGCCCGCGCCCTAGGCGCAAACATAGGGAAAAGTCAAGAAAAGCCGGGTCCGGTACTAACGATGGTGCAAGCGATCGCGGTCAGTCCGACGGTACGAGCTGCTTCAGCTTGCCCAGTTTGCAATTGGCGCCATTACGCGATTGCAACTTGTCACGCCCGGAACACATCATCCCGTCGCCGGTGCGAGCGACGTAAAAGCCTGAATAGAAGTCCCGCGCGGTGCAACCCTTGTCGAGACCGGCGCTGACGATGCGGGTGTCACGCATGAACAGGACCAGCTTGTTGTCCTGCGCGATCTGGACCCCGGCAATGCCCGCCACCGGGACGCATTTGCCCATCGACTTTTCTTCGAGCTTGGAACTTATTGCCCGGCGCGGCAGATCGGCAACAATGCCTGAACGTTGCGGCGCGGGGGCCTGCGGGGTGATCCGAATGATCAGGCGCTGTTCGATAGAAACCTGGTTGGCAACATCCCGAGTGAGAGTGCTGATGACCGAGAGCAGCGAACCAGTTTCATCGCGCTCCGCTTCACCAAACACTCCGTCTGCTGCCAGCGCCGCGCTTTCCGGGGCGGCCACGGGAACCGGTGCCGTCACCGATTCCGGCGTCATTCCGGGCAGCACAGCGACCGGCACGAGCATCAACGGGGCAAGGATGGCGGCAAACGGATTCATTGCAGGTTTGTTCGGTTCGACCTTTCCGGGACGATGACACGACAGGAATACGTCACGACCGTCTTTGCCTTGGTTTAGCCCCAATCCTTGAACCGCCGCTTAACCCCATTGTCAGGGAATGCAATGTTTCGCGGGCGCGCTGCCTGTGCCATATCGCCGAACCATGGATACCCCTGCTGCCTTTCTGGAAGAAGCTGCCGCCTTGCTCGGCCCGCGCGGCCTGACGCAAGACCCTGATCTGGTCGAGCCATGGCTGACTGACTGGCGCGGGCGATACCATGGTGCTGCACTGGCCCTGGCTTCCCCTGCCAGCACTGACGAAGTCGCCGCGCTGGTGAAGCTGTGCGCCCGCCACGGGGTCGCAATCGTCCCTCAGGGTGGCAATTCTGGCATGTCGGGCGGGGCCACACCGGACGAGAGCGGGAGCCAGTTGCTCTTGTCGCTGCGGCGCATGAACTCTTTGCGCAGACTCGATGTCGCAGGCCGGCAGGCAGTCTGCGATGCCGGGTTCATCCTCGAAAATCTCCACAATGCTGCCGAAGCCCAAGGCCTGCGCTTTCCGTTGACACTGGGCGGCAAGGGATCAGCGACGATCGGCGGCCTGATCTCGACCAACGCCGGTGGCACGCAGGTTATCCGCCACGGATCGATGCGCGCGCTGGTACTGGGGATCGAGGCAGTGCTGGCCGACGGCACCGTGTTCGATGCCCTGACCCCGCTCAAAAAGGACAACCGCGGCTTCGACCTCAAGCAATTGCTGATCGGCTCGGAAGGCACTCTGGGCATCGTCACCGCCGCGACCTTGCGGCTGGTGCCCGCTGTGGCTGATCGCATCGTCGTCTGGGCCGGCATGCCAGACCTCCATATTGCCCGCGCGCTGCTGCTCCACTGCGAGGACATTGCCGGCGATTCGCTCGAAGGTTTCGAAGTGCTTCAGGCCACCAGCCTGCGCGCCGTTCTGGATCACCTGCCCGATGCCCGTGCGCCCTTGCAGGGCGAACACGCCTGGCACGTGCTGATCGAGGTTGTGGCCGAACGTGACGAGGCCGACAGCCTGCAGGACCGGGTCGAGGCGATGATCGCATCAGCCTTCGACGCCGGGCTGATTGAGGATGCGGTGCTTTCCGCCAACGAATCACAGGCCCGTGCGTTTTGGTTGCTACGCGATTCGATTGCACCTGCCGAACGAGCCAAGGGCGCCGCCGTACAGCATGACGTTTCGGTGCCGGTAGAGAAGATGCCCGCTTTCGTGCACCACGCCGTTCCGCTGGTTGAAGCCGAGTTTCCCGGCGTCCATGCGCTGGCCTTCGGCCATCTGGGTGATGGCAACGTCCATTTCCACGTTCTCGCCCCCGCCGGCATCAGCCAGCGGGACTATGATTCGGATCTTGGTGCGCGGGTCAGCGCGCGGGTGCATGATCTGGTCACCGAATGGGGCGGATCTATCTCGGCCGAGCACGGAATCGGGCGCTCAAAGCGTGCCGAACTGGAACGGTTGGGCGATCCGGTATCGCTGGCAATGATGCGGCAGGTAAAACGCGCGCTCGATCCCGCGGGAATCCTGAATCCGGGTAAGCTTCTGACACTTGCGCCAGACCGGGCCAACGCTTAAAGCCGCGCCTTTCGGGTCCAAGTCGCAGATTCTAAACTACCACAATTATTCCGGAGAGAACCTATCATGGCCAGCGCGCCGCAAGCCCAGCTTCCGCTTTTTTACCAGGACCTGATGCCGCTCAACAGCCGCGATCATGCGTCTTACAAGAGCCGCCAGACCGACAAGGCTACCTGGCTTTCCAACCAGCACGCCGTGCCGCTGACCGCCGAGGAATTCCCCGATGCGTCGCGCCACTATCCGATCATCTTCTCGTCGGGCGACAATTCCGTGCCGCTGGCTCTTATGGGCCTGAACGAAGGCATCAACACCTTCCTCGATGCCGATGCCAAGCTTATCGATAACGTTTACGTGCCGGCCTATGTCCGCCGCTATCCGTTCCTCCTCGCCAAGCTGAGCGATTCGAGCGAAGAGCTGTCGCTCTGCTTCGACCCGACCAGCGACCTGGTGGGTGAAAGCGAAGAGGGCCACGCCCTGTTCGACGGCGACCAGCCGACCGATTCGACCAAGGGCCTGCTCGAATTCTGCAAGCAGTTCGAGGAAGCCGGCCAGCGCACGCAGAACTTCGTCGCCGAGCTCGAAAAGCATGAGCTGCTGATGGACGGCGAAGTCGCTATCCAGCAGGACGGCACCGACCAGCCGTTCATCTATCGCGGCTTCCGCATGGTTGACGAAGCCAAGCTGCGCGAACTGCGCGGTGACGTGCTGCGTACGCTCAACCAGAACGGCGTACTCGCGCTGATCTATGCGCACCTGTTCTCGCTGCAGCTGATCCGCGAGATCTTTGGCCGTCAGGTCATGCAGGGCAAGGGTCCGGTCGGCGCTGCCGCCCCGGCTGCTGCTGCCCCCGCTGCCGACGACAAGCCGGCTGCCAAGGCTCCCAAGAAGAAGTCCTGATTTTCCAGTTCAAGCCCGCAATGCCGCCGCAATATCACGGTGCGCAATTGCGGGCTTGAATTTTGAAATTTCAAGGGATAGTTTCGAATCTGCCTGACTGGTGCTTCCCTCATGGTGCCGGTCGGGTTGGTGCACGCGAGTGCACCTCCTCCCTGAACCTTGGCCACCTCGTGCGATTGCACGGGGTGGTTTTTTATGGGCTTCAGGAAAGCCGGATCACTCCGCAGCGATGGCCCAACCGCCGTCTTCCGGACGCGCAGAACGGCCCAGTTCCGCCACTTCGCCCGCCAACCGGCGCACCAGCCCGGTGAGCAGGTGGACGATCACGGCAAAGCCGGCACCCGGTTCGGACTGCGCCGGATCGAGATAACTGGTGCGGTCAATCTCAAGCTGGAAGCCGTGGATGTGCGAATCGGGCCGGGCATGTCGCTCCAGCACATAGCCGCCAGCATAGGGCCGATTGTGCGCGATCGCCCGGCGCATTTCGGAAAAATAGGAAAAGCTTGAGGCCACCAGCGCGCCTGAGCACGTCGCACCGAATCGATCGCCAAGCACGAATTCCGCCGGCCACTGGCCACCCTGCTTGGGCAGCGGCGGCATCGAATGCAGATCAAGCAGTAGCGCCGCCCCCCACCGCTCGCGTAGCCGTTGCAGTTCGGTTGCAAGGCAGGTGTGATAGGGTTCGTGGATCAACGCAATGCGGTCATCCAGGTCGGACTGTTCATGCCGCCGCTTCCACAGCTCGCCAAGCCCGGGCAAACGGCGCGGTATAAGGCCAAGCCCGCTGCGCGAACGGCGTCCGGGCTCGTAGGAGCCGAGCGGGTCGGGCCGGCCCCGGGAAAACATCTCCCAATCCACATCGCCCGGATCGCGGTTCAGATCGATCATCGCGCGCGGCGCTTGGGCCACGAGCAGCGCCGCGCCAGTGGCATCAGCGACGCGGCGGGCGAGTTGGTCGGCATAGCGGTCTTCAAGCCGCACGGCAGCGGTACCGGGATTGCGCATCCGCTCGAATACAGAGGCGGGATAAGTCCGCCCGGCGTGCGGGACGGCGATCAGCACGGGGATTGTCGATGGCTGCGGCGCATCAAGGAAATAGGCGGCTTCACCAGCGGAACCGGGGATTGTCCCGCCTTCGATGATCGGCGAATCGGATCGCGACTTTTCCGGCGATGACATGGCTGGAAAGCTGGCCCGGATTGCCCTTTTTGTCAAAAAATTGCCCTTCCCCACGGGGGCCGTGGGCAAGGTTTGTTAAACTGTCCCGGCCTATAAGGACGCCGCTGCACGACAAACACGGGAATAGACAGGGCACATGATCCGCATCCTTCTGGCCGAAGACGAAGACGCAATGCGCACCTACCTTGCGCGGGCGCTGGAAAATGCCGGCTATGAGGTCGTGTCAGTCGATCGCGGCACCGCGGCGCTGCCGCTGCTGGAAGAGCAGCACTTCGACTTGCTGCTGTCCGACATCGTCATGCCTGAAATGGACGGCATCGAGCTAGCCCAGCGCTGCGCCGAAGTCAGCCCCGAGACCAAGGTCATGTTCATTACCGGATTTGCCGCTGTAACGCTGAAAGCCAACCGCGAAGCCCCGCAGGCGCGCGTGCTTTCCAAGCCGTTCCACCTCAAGGATCTGGTCATGGAAGTCGAACGCGTTTTCGGCTTGCAAAACAGCGCGCGCATTTGATCTTGATTTGCCGGGGTGCCTACCTTATTGGCGCACCCCTGCCCGGGGCGACGGCTTCGGGCAGAACCTGAATGGTGCGGGCGTATAGCTCAGTGGTAGAGCACTATGTTGACATCGTAGGGGTCGCAAGTTCAATCCTTGCTACGCCCACCATTCACGAAAAAGGCCCCGGTTTCCCGGGGCCTTTTTGGTTATCTGGGTCCTCTCCATTTTCGCGTAGCGCAAATGGGGAGGTGGCAGCCCGCAGGGCTGACGGAGGGGTAATGGCGCGAGGGCAGAACCCCCTCCGTCATTTGCTGGCGCAAATGCCACCTCCCCATTTGTGGCATTC
>NZ_JANPGP010000022.1:0-27076 GCF_031424035.1 Novosphingobium sp. | reverse complement strand
TGTCGAAACGTCTGTCACCTCGATCGGCAACTCTACGGCGGGCCGTCCGCTGTTCGGCAGCAACAAGTATTCCGACTGGCTGCCGTCGATGAACCTGACCTACGAACCGATGGATGGCCTGATTACCCGCTTCGCCATATCGAAGGTCATGGCGCGGCCGCTGCTGGGCAACCTTTCGCCCACCATTTCGGCGATCAGCGTGCCTTCGTTCACCGGCACCACGACCGGCGGCACCATGACTATCGGCAACCCGAAGCTGAGCCCGTTCCGTGCCACCAACATCGACGCCAGCGTCGAATGGTACTTCGCGCCGGGCGGCCTGTTCAGCCTCGCCTTCTTCGATAAGCAGATCGACAGCTTCCCGCAGACGGTCATCTTTGACGGGCAGATTTCGGACTTCCTCGATACCGCTGCCGTCGACGCGCTAAAGCTGCAGCTGACCCCGCAGCAGGTCCAGTATATCGACGCCGGCGGCATCTTCTCGGCCCGCCAGTTCCGCGATGCACCGGGCGGATACGTGCGCGGCATCGAAGCTTCGTTCCAGATGGACTTTACCTTCCTGCCGGGGTTCCTCAAGAACTTCGGCGTTCAGGCGAACTACACCCGCATCTGGTCGGAGCTGAACTACATCCTCGATCCGGGCGCGGCAGCCACGGGGACGGTCGCAGCTATTCCGGCCACCTTTGGCAAGGCGCCGTTCCTCAACGTTTCGCCACAGGCGTTCAACGCCACGCTGTACTATGAAACCAAGAAGTTCCGCGCCCGCGTTTCCGCAGCGCAGCGCAAGGGCTATTCGACCACCTACCCGATTGCGGCAGGTGCGTGCAGCCCGGGCCTGACCAACTCGCCTGCCGATCCCTCGGTCGCTGGTGTGCTGTGCAACGCCCCCTTGGTCAACGACTTCGCCTACAACCGCTCCACGCTCAACGTCGATGCCTCGATGAGCTGGACCTTCCTGCCCTTCGCCACGCTGACGCTGGAAGGCCTGAACCTGACCAACCAGCGCACCGAGCGCTATGCCTATCAGGGCCAGGAAGCGGTAACGAACTATGCCAGCACCGGGCGCATCCTGCGCGCCGGCGTGAAGGTGAAGTTCAAGTAAGTTCCTGCAAGGATTACCGGTCGCTGCATGAGGGCGGCGACCGGCATCTTGCCCTGGGATATAATCACCGGCACCATGTTGGCCGGCAGTCCCGGCAAACCGGGCATGGGAGAATTGCGCGCATGAAACGGTTACTGGCCTTGTTCTGCGGCGTCGCAGTCACCCTCGCGGCGCCACTTGCACCCGCTCTCGCCCAGACCGCAGCAGTGCAATCGCACCCCGCCGATCCCACGCGCGGCGGGGCGGGCGGCCGTATCATTCGTGTTACCTCGCTCGCCAAGCAAGGCCCCGGCACGCTGGCCGAGGCGGTCAATGCCAAGGGCCCACGCGTGGTCGTGTTCGAGGTATCAGGCGCGATCGATCTTGGCCGCGACACACTAGAGATCAGGGAACCCTTCCTCACCATCGCCGGCCAGACCGCGCCCAGCCCGGGCGTGACGCTCATCCGCGGCGGCATCGATCTCAAGACTCACGACGTCATCATCAGCCACATGCGGGTGATGACCGGCGCGGACGGACAGGCGAAGCGTTCGGGCTGGGAAGCCGATGCCTTCTCAACCGTCGCGGCCTACAACGTGGTGATCGAGCACAACTCCTTCCTGTGGGCGCTGGACGAAAACATGTCTGCCTCGGGCCCGCGCTTCAATGGCAGTACCGTTGCCGAATGGCGCAAGAATACCAGCCACAACATCGTCTTCCGCGAAAACCTCGCTGCCGAGGGACTGGCCGATGCCAGCCACCCCAAGGGCGAACATTCGAAGGGGTCGCTGATCCACGACAATGCCACCGGCATCGTCTTTTACCGCAATATCTGGGCCCACAATGTCGAGCGCGCGCCGCTACTCAAGGGCGGGGTCCAGGCGCTGATGATCAACAACCTGATCTACAACCCCCAGCACCGCGCGGTGCATTACAACCTGATGAATCTTGAATGGACCGGCCAGCCCTATGTCACCGGCGAATTGACCGCCGTGGGCAACGTGATGCGCGCCGGCAATGACACCGATGAGGGCCTGCCCTTCCTGATGCTCGGCGGAGATGGCAACCTGTCGTACTATGGACGCGACAACCGCGCGGTCGATCGCCACGGCAAGGCGCTCCCCCAATTCGGCCGCTATGGTGAGACCAAGGCAAAGCTGCTCCCTGCAAAGGCGCCGCTGGCCTCGCTGGCGGGCTATGCCGTGCTGCCATCAGGCGATGTCGAGACCAGCGTGTTGCAGACCGCCGGTGCCCGCCCGTGGGACCGCGCGCCCGACGACATCCGCATTCTTTTCTTCGTCGCCGAAGGGCGCGGCGAGGTGATTGACGACGAACACGAAGTCGGCCCCGGCTATCCGATTATCAAGGAAGTGCGTGCAGCTTTCGTCGAGGGAGACTGGGACCTGGCGTCGATGACGCCGAAATCGGGCCATTATCCGGGCCAGAAGGCTGGCGCGCAGGAAAAGCTGAGCCCACGCGATCTCGATTCGCGGCAAGGTGCAACTCCGGCGGCTACCGGCAAATGAGCCTCGCCGCAGCGCTCAGCCTGCTCGCCGCAGCTCCGGCGATGGTGGTAATCGACGAAAAAACTACGCGTCGCGAGGAAGTCCCGCCGCACGGCGCGATCGGCATGTCGACCGCTTACCGAATTTCCGACGCCGTCCCCGCCCCGCACGCCATGGAATTCCGCCGCCGCGTGCTGCACCGTGGTGCGGCAGTCGGCGAACATCCGATCGCCCATGACGAGGTCTATTACGTACTTTCGGGCGAAGGCGAAGTCCTGTCTGACGGTGTGCGCCGCAAGCTGACCGCGGGCATGGCGGCCTACCTTTACAAGGGTGCAAAGGTCGGCATCTGGCAGAAGGGCAAACAGCCGCTGTCGCTGATCATTTCCTACCCCAATCCGCCGCAATAGGCTGCGTCAGGCCCCGGCGGCGATGCCCTCGCCCTCGATCCGCAGCACCGGAACGAACACGCCCTCGCCGGCCTCGGGCAGCGTCACCAGCAGTCCCGAACCGTCCTGCGTGAACGGCAATTGCCCACCGCCCAGCAGGCTGACCCGTCCGACCCGCACGGGGGATGCCCCAGCCGCCAGCGAGGCTATCCGCAGCGGCTTCTGGGGCCAGACCAGCGCCGCTGCATAAAGCGTGCCGCCGCGCACCGTGAAGCGCAGGTCCTGCGATGTGAAGGCTCCGGCCTTCGCTTCGTTCATCATCCCTTCCGCCGGGCGCACCGGGCCTTCGCCATAGCGCAGCCATGGACGGCTGGCGAAGATCGCCTCACCATTGATCGCCATCCACGCGGTCAGCCCGGCGAGCACTTTCTCCTCCTCGGCATCGATCGAGCCATCGCCGCGCTGTGGGACCGAGAGCAGCAGGTTGCCGTTCTTGGACACCACATCACACAGCCGCTGGATCACCTGTTCGGCGGCCTTGTAGGCGCGCTGGTCGAATATCTTCCGGTCGTAATGCCAGTCACCAATGCAGGTGCAGGTCTGCCACGGCTGAGAGCGAATGTCAGCGGACCAGCCGCGTTCGACATCTTCGGTGATGGCACTACGCTGGCTGGCGGAAAGCTTCTTGCCGGTCAGCACCCCTTCCAGCCGGCCATGCCGCGCGATGGACTGGTTGTAAAACTGCGCGGCGGCATCAAGGCCGAACTCGTCCAGCGGCAGGCCCTCGTTGTCGAAGTAGACAAGGTCGGGGTCATAGCGCTGTACAAGATCAATCTGCCGCGCCAGCCAATTGCGCGAAAAGCCGGGGTTGATGGTCGGTGCCGCCTCGGTCCAATGGCGATCATTGGCGAGGTGCCATTCGTCCATCCGCGCAACCGACGAGATACCGTCAGGCACCACCATCGACGGCCCTGTATAGAGCGCCTGCGGATCAAGCCCCTGCCAGGTTTTGCCGCGCCCGTCCGACTTGCGCAGCCGGAATGCATCATAACGCTGGCCCCGGCGGCTGCCTTCCGGATCATAGCCATAGGCGGCCTGCAACCAGTGCCAGGCATGGGCGGCATGGTTGGACACGCCAAAGCGCAGGCCCTGCGCCCGCGCGGCTTTCGCCCAGGTGCCGACAATGTCACGGCGCGGGCCGACGCGGGTGGAATTCCACGGATGGTACCGGCTGGCGAAATTGTCGAAATTGTCGTGATGGTTGGCCATCGAGACGAGGTAACGCGCGCCCGCCGCCTTGAACTTGGCCGCGAGCATCTCGGGCTGCCACTTGTCAGCGCGCCACTGGCCGATGATGTCGATGAAACCAGTATCCGCCGGGTGGCCGTAAGTCTTCCGGTGATGGTCGTAAAAGGGGCTGCCCTGAACGTACATCTTGCGGGCGTACCAATCACCCCATTCGGGTACGCATTGGGGCCCCCAGTGCGACCAGATACCCAGCTTGGCATCGCGGAACCATTCAGGCGTGCGGAACTGCGCGGCGAGCGATTCCCAGCTGGCGCGAACCGCCGCCGGCGATCGGTCGGCAAGCGCCGCGGCCCCCAGCAGCGAGGCCGTTCCCAGCACCCCCCGCCGGGTCAGCCCGCTCATGGCATGATCGAGCCGCGAATTTCCGGCACGGCGCGCGCCAGTTCGTCGGCAATCACCGCCGCGAACAGCGAGGCGCCGGCCGGGCCGAGGTGGGTGTAATCAAACGGCCGGTTCATCTTGCCGGTGCGCGGCGCGATGCCGCTGTCAGTGGCCGCGGGCGCGCCGGTCGAGCTGGGCAGCGAGACGCGGTCCAGCGACGCGGCAGAGGCGACTTCGGCGGGCGGCGGCACTTCGGCGGTCAAGTTTGAAACCGACGGTCCCATGGCCTCGACAATCGCCGCCGAACGCGCACCAAGATCGATCAGCGGGGTCTTCGTGTCCGCCGCTACCTTTCGCACGGCATCGGACCAGGGATCGAGATCACGGTCGAGCTTGCCGTCCTTCCACATCCGCCGGGTCAGCGGCGTGACCAGCACCGGCAGCGCCCCCGCCGCCCGCGCCTCGGCGACATAGCGGGCCAGATTGGCGGGGAATTCGGTGGCCAGGTCGGTCGATCGGCCGGGCTTGCCGGGTTGGTCATTGTGGCCGAACTGGATGAGGATCACCGTGCGGCGATAGCCGGGCACCCTGGCCTCGCCCAAGGCCAGCGCCCATGATCCTTCGGCGCGATAGGAACTGCTGGACCGCCCGCCGCGCGCGAGGTTGAGGCAGGCGAGCCCTTGCGTCACCCGTTCGGCGCAAAAGGCCGAGCCCCAGCCCGAACCCACCGCCGTGGTTGAATCTCCGACGAGGATCACCTTGCTGGCGCTGACCGGCTGTGCGGTTTCAGTGCGGGTAACATCTGGCGAAGGCACGGCAGCAGCAAGCAAGGCTAGGGCTATCATGGGTCAGCTCCCGGGCTGGATATAAGGCACGCGGGCAAAGAGCTCGCGCTCCCACTTGCGCGGATCGGCGACCACGCGGCTCGCCACATCAAACACCATCGTCTCGCGGCGGGGCATGGAATAGGGCGCCCAGCCGGGATTGCCGGTGCGGGCGAAGCGGACAAAGGCGTCCATGACAGTGTTGCTCATCGCCTGCCTCGCCGGGGTCATGTCGGGCGAGGTGCCGAAGGACAGGCCGATATCATCGGTGTGCTTGGCCTGTTCGAAATCGAGCTGGTAAACCCAGGTCTGCCGCACGCCGGCGCGGGCGCGGGCATCGGCCTCTTCCACCTGTCCGCGCCATGACCGGGCGGTGGTGGCGATGCGGTGGAACAGCTCGACCGGATCGGCCCCCGGATAGTGTGCGCGGAACTGGGCAACGACCCAATGCGGCTCGATATCGATCTTCATGGCCGGGGCGACCCGTTCGGCCAGATTGGACCAGTCGAGCCCCTTGATTTCGCGGCTGTCGGGTCCGTTGAACGCGCGGGTTTCCATTACCGTATTGCCGAGCAGCATCGGCACGGCATTGCCCTGCGGCGCCGGGTCGGGCCAGAACGGGTGCCGATGGAGGTGCTTCATATCGAGCACCGGCCCCATATAGACCCCGCCGCCAAGGATCGGATCAGTGGCGGAAAGCGCGGCGATCAGCTGCTCGACCGGGGCGGTGGCGGGATCGGCTCCCAACTTGGCCAGGAAGGAATCGGTGCGCTTTTGGGCGTTGAGCGGGCCGGAGGCGGTAACCTGCTGGCCGCTCATGGTGATGGCCTTGTGGAGCAGGCCCGTGGCCTCGGGCATGGCCATCAAGGTCGCGATCTTCGCTCCGCCGCCGGATTGGCCGAACACGGTAACATTGCCCGGATCACCGCCAAATGCCGCGATGTTGCGCTGGACCCATTGCAGCGCGCAGATCAGGTCAAGCTGACCGTTGTTGCCGCTGCTGGGGAAGCGATCGGGCAGATAGAGATAGCCGAGCGCATTGAGCCGGTGGTTGACCGTGACGACAACGACATCGCCGCGCCCAGCCAGCTTCGCGCCGTCGTTGAGCTGGTCGGTGACCGAGCCCGAGGAATAGGCGCCGCCGTGGATATAGACCATGACCGGGCGCGGTCGCTTGGCTTGGGTCGTCGGCGCCCACAGGTTGAGGAACAGGCAGTCCTCGCTTTGCGGTTGGTAGCCTTTGCCCTGCTGGGGACAGGCCGCGCCAAACTGCGTCAGACTATCCAGATCTACCATGCCAAACGGCACCGGTTCGGGCGGCCTGAACCGTTCGGCACGGCCATAACGGATGCCAAGCAGCTCCCTGACTTGCAATTTATGCTGCGCAGCAAAAACTGGCGTTGCTGCAGCATAAAATGCCATACCGCCCACCAGGACGGTGCGGCGGCTGAGGCCATCAGCGGCGGACATCGCCCGCGCTGGCCGTGAAGCCATCAAGGTCGGCCGCGCCCAGCAGGCACATGTCGCCGGGGATCGAATGCTTGAGCGCGGTTAGCGCCAGCCCAGCCTCGGCCATCGCCTGAGCGTCTGCGCCTTGCAGCCAGCGGTGCAGCACGCCCGCAGCAAAGGCATCACCAGTGCCGATCCGGTCAACAATGCCGGTAACGTCGATCTCGCCAGTCTGGTGCGCGCTGTCCCGCGCATCGACCCGGGCGGAAATGCGGTGGTGGTCGCTGGTGACAAGGTGCCGCGCGGTCGAGGCGATCAGCTGGAGCTTCGGGAATGCAGCAAAGGCGGCTTCCGAAGCTTCGCGCCGCCGGTCTTCACCGTCTCCGGAGAAGGCCGAGCCGAGCAGCAGCGAAATGTCGCGGTGGTTGCCGATCAGGATCGTCGCATCCTTGACGAGGTCGCGCAGAACTTCGCGGGGTTTCGAATCCCAAGCGGACCATAGTTGCCCCCGGTAGTTTCCGTCGAAACAGATCGGCACCCCTGCCGCCACCGCCGCCGCGTTCGCCGCCTTGGCCAGCGCGACGCCTTTCGTCCCCAATGCAGGGGTGATGCCGCCGGTATGCAGCAAGCTTGCACCAGTCAGCGCGCCGGCGAAATCGATGGCCGCGGGGTCAGCTTCGGCAAAGGCGCTGCCGGCGCGGTCATAAGTGATCGCGGAAGGACGCGGACCGGCGCCGGCTTCCATGAAATAGAGCCCCATGCGTCCGGGAGCGCGGGCGAGGAAGCGCGTATCCACCCCCGCCCCGCGCAGTGCGCTGACCGCTTTGGTGCCAAGTGGATTGTCCGTTACCAGCCCGGAAAACCGCACCTCATGCCCCATCGACGCGAGCGCCGCCGCGACATTCGCTTCCGCCCCGCCGACGATCACGTCGAGGCTGGTCGCCTGCACCATGAGCTGCGCGCCCGGTGGAGTGAGCCGGATCAGAAGTTCGCCGAAGCAGGTAACGATTTTGGCCATACCAGGCGTTTAACGCGCCAACCAGCCGCCGTCGACAGCCATGATATGGCCGGTGACATAGTCAGACGCGGGCGAGGCGAGGAACACCGCCGCCCCGGCAATATCCTCGGCACGGCCCCAGCGACCGGCGGGAATGCGCTCGAGGATCTGGCGGTTGCGGGTTTCATCCTCGCGCAGCGCCGTGGTGTTGTTGGTGGAGATATAGCCCGGCGCGATAGCGTTGACCTGCACGCCCTTGGCGGCAAGTTCGTTAGCCATGGCCTTGGTCACGCCGCCCACGCCCGACTTGGCCGCGGCATAGCTCGGCACACGCACGCCACCCTGAAATGTGAGCAGACTGGCGATGTTGACGATCTTGCCAGACCCGCGCTCCGCCATGTGGCGGGCGGCTGCCTGGCTCAGGAAAAACAGCGTCTTGAGGTTGGTGTCGATCACCGCGTCCCAGTCCGCTTCGGAGAACTGGAGCAGGTCATCGCGGCGGATGATCCCGGCATTGTTGACCAGTACGTCGATCCGGCCAAGCCCAGCCAGTGCCTCGTCGACGACGCGCTGAACCGGCTCGATTGAGGAGAGGTCCGCCTTGATGTTCACGGCCTTGCGCCCGGTCGCCTCGATCGCGCGAAGCGTCTCGGTCGGCTCACTGCGACCGGCGACCGCAACGTCCGCCCCGGCCTCGGCCAAGGCCACCGCGATGGCTTGTCCGATGCCCGTGTTCGCGCCTGTGACCAGCGCGGCCTTGCCTTCAAGCGAGAACGAGATCGCCACGATCAGAGCGCCTTGAGGTAGTCAGCAATGTCCTGATCGGTGGCGTTGGGATAAAACAGGTCAGCGAACTTCTCACCGGCGATTGTGGCCTTGAGCAGGTCCTGATCGACGGTCTTCAGCACCGTCAGCATGTCGCGGCACGAGGCTGACTTGAGGTCCTTCAGGATGCCGCGATTCTTGGCCATGATCGCGGCGCGCTCCTTGGGATAGCCGACGCCGCCTTCGTTCTCGAAAATCTTGCGATAGCAGTCCTGCAGGTTGAGCTCCGCCGCCCAGCCGAAGCCCTTGGCATAGGGCATCGAAATCGCGTTGCCGTCGTTGATCTGACTGAACAGGAAGGCATCGGTCGGATCGATCACCAGACCGCAGAACACGCCCGGCATCGCGTTTGCCGCGAGCATCGATCCCATACCCGTGCCGCAACCAGTGACAACGAAATCGGCCGCGCCCGAATTGAGCAGGATGCCGGTGAGCAGCCCGTTCATCACATAGGTCAGCGAGGCCGAATCCTCGGCTGTGTACATGCCGTAATTGAACACCTGATGACCCAGCGGTTCGGCCACGCTGGTCAGCGCATCGTTGATGATGGCGTTCTTGGCGGCCTGGCTGTTTTCAATGATCAGGGCGATCTTCATGGGTTCAGTCTTTCGTTTGGAAGTTCGTTTGGCCGGATATAGGTAACCGGTGTCATAGGCAAAGGCAAGCTCAGACCTGCCGGGGTGCGACAGATGCGCGGGCGATGAAATCGGTGGGGAAGAGCGACTGTTCGCCGGAGGCCGCTTCCGGATCGATCAGCTTGAGCGCGGCGGAGCGGGCCATTGTGCGGATCGGCCAGCGCACCGTGGTCAGCGGCGGCCAGATGGCGGTGGCGATGGCAG
This sequence comes from Novosphingobium sp., assembly GCF_031424035.1. Lineage (GTDB taxonomy): Bacteria > Pseudomonadota > Alphaproteobacteria > Sphingomonadales > Sphingomonadaceae > Novosphingobium. Next base: position 17,538 of record NZ_JANPGP010000022.1, on the reverse strand, counting down.
TATCGTCGAAGCCGACGATCGACAGGTCCTGCGGCACGTCGAGCCCGCGGCCGCGCGCGGCGTGAAGTACGCCAGCGGCCATCACGTCATTGCTGGCGAAGATCGCGCTTGGCGGCTGGGCAGCGTCGATCAGCTTGCCCCCGGCATCGCGCCCGGTTTCAAAGGTGTAGTTGCCGCGCGCCATCAGGTCAGGCCCGTGCGGCAGACCGGCGGCCTCCATCGCATCGTGCCAGCCAAGTTCGCGTTCGGCGGCGGAACGGAAGCCGTCCGGCCCCTGCACCAGCCCGATGCGGGTATGCCCCTGCGTGACGAGGTAGGCGACCGCATCACGCACCGCCTGCCGGTCGTTCGACTGCACCAGATGCGCGGCATCGTCGAGCGGGGCGGAACCCATGCGCACGTAATTGCAACCCAATTCGCGAAACAGCGCGGCCAGCGCATCGTTCTCCGAAAGCGGCGGCAGGATCATCACGCCATAGAGCCGCTGCTGTTCGATGAACTGGCGAATATCGTCGAACAGGCTGGGGCTGTGGCGATCGACCGGCCGCACGACGAGCGCGAATTCGGTGCCCTGGATGGCGTCGAGCACGCCTTCCTGAAAGTTCAGCACCATCTGTGCGTTCGGATTGTCGTGGATCAGCCCGAGCAGGAAATTGCGGCGCAGCGCCAGAGCGCGGGCCTGCGGATTGGGCACGTAGGCGAGCTCGGCAATAACCGCCTCGACCTTTTCGCGCGTCGCCTGATTGAGCAGCGGCGAACGGTTGATCACGCGGCTGACGGTCTTCTTCGACACGCCGGCAATGCGGGCAACATCGTTGATCGTCGGTTGTCCGCTGCTTTTCACCCAGTGCCCCTGTCGGTCCTCTCGCGGTGCGCCAGATTGCCCCGCTTGGTGCGGTCTTATCGACTTTCCTTGCCTTGCGGAAGGGCAAGAGGCACATATTGACACCGGTTTCCCAAATTGCAGAAGGCCAATGACGATTCTGACATTCCCGCCCGGCAGCGCCTTGCGCGTCCACCCCGACGATTCGGTCGCCGTCGCACTGCGTCCGCTGGCGGCGGGTGAGATTGCGGGCGTGCTGTTGCGCGAGGGCATCGGCCAAGGCCACAAGTTCGCCCTGCACGCCCATGCGGCGGGCGATGTCGTCACCAAATACGGCCTGCCCATCGGCATGGCGACGCGCGCCATTGCGCCGGGCGACCATGTTCACAGCCACAACCTGGCGACCGCGCTGGCCGGTGAGCTTGAATATGCCGAGGGGTCGCATTCGGCCTTCAGCGCCGCGCCCGTCGGCCAGCAGCCCGAATGGCAAGGCTATCTGCGCACCGATGGGCTGGCCGCGACGCGTAACGAAGTGTGGATCCTGCCCACTGTCGGCTGCGTCGGTCTGACCGCGGAACAGGTCGCCCGCGAGGCCACGCAGCGCCACGCCGGGCGGATCGATGGCGTCCACGCCTATGCCCACCCGCACGGCTGCTCACAGCTGGGAGATGATCTGGCCGGCACCCGCGCCGCGCTTGCCGGGCTGGCATCCAATCCCAACGCGGCGGGCGTGTTGTTGCTCGGCCTTGGCTGTGAGAGCAACCAGCTAGATCGCTTGCTGGAAGATGTTCCGGTCGCGGCGCGCGGCAAGGTGCGCACATTATCGAGCCAGAGCGCGGGCGACGAACTGGCCGAGGCCGCGCGGCTGGTCGATGAACTGGTTGAACAGGCGGCGACGGCGCGTCGGCAGGCCTTGCCCCTGTCGGCGCTGCGCGTCGGCCTGAAATGCGGGGGCTCGGACGGGCTGTCCGGCCTCACCGCCAATCCGCTGCTCGGACGGCTGACCGACCGGCTCTGCGCGGCAGGCGGCACCGCGATACTCACCGAAATTCCCGAGATTTTCGGCGCTGAACAGGCCCTGCTCGCCCGATCGCGCGATGCGGAGACCTTTGCCGCCGGTGCCGCCTTGGTGAACCGCTTCAAGCGCTATTACCTCGATCAGGGTCTGCCGGTTTCGGAGAACCCCTCGCCCGGCAACCTTGCCGGCGGGATCACCACGCTGGAAGAGAAGTCGCTCGGCGCGGTGCAGAAGGCGGGTACGGCTACCCTCAACCATGTCGCGGACTATGGCACGCAGGCCCCGGCGGGCGGGCTGACCTTGCTTGAATCGCCGGGGAACGATGCCGTTTCGTCGACCGCACTCGCGGCGGCGGGGGCGACCATGGTGCTGTTCACCACCGGACGCGGCACACCGCTCGGCTTTCCGGTGCCGACGATCAAGGTCGCGTCGAATCGCGCGCTGGCAATGGCCAAACCACACTGGATCGACTTCGACGCATCGCGCGCACTGGACGAAGGGGCAGAGGCTGCCGACGCCGCCTTCATCGACTGCCTTCTGGCCCACTCGGGCGGTCAGCCAACCGCCGCGGAACGCGCCGGACAACGCGCGATTGCCATCTGGAAGCGCGGTGTCACCCTGTGATTTTCGCGCGGTGTCTTGCGTATGACACCGGTTTCCTATAGGCACCACCACCAAGGTCGCAACCGTGGCCAGATCAACAATACAAGCCAAGCGGATCGTGGGGGATATGGGTGACTTCCGGGCAATAGCCGAAGCTTTCGTTGACGCACGCCGGCATGCCCGCGCCTTGCCGGATTACCCCGGTGTTGCGCCGCAGGACCTTGCCGGTGCCTACCAGATCCAGGACGCCGCGATCGCCATCGATGGGCGGATGATCGTCGGCTGGAAGGTCGGCAAGATCAACGCTCCGCTTGACGAGCAGCTAGGCGCCAACCGCCTTGCCGGGCCGATCTTCGCCGATACCGTCGTTGTCGCCGCCGATGGCGTGCCGGACATGCCAATCTTCGCCGAAGGCTTCGCCGCGGCCGAGGCAGAACTGCTGCTCCACATCGCCCCCGGAAATGCCGATGCCCGCCCCGAAACGGACGCCGAAACCCGCCTTGTCATCGATGAAGTGCGGCTGGGGATCGAGATTGCCAGCTCGCCCTATCCCGGCATCAACAGCGATGGCCCAGCGGTGACGGCCAGCGACTATGGCAACAACCACGGTCTTGTGGTCGGCGCGGCGCTGGACGACTGGCGAGACGTGGACCTCTGTGCGATTCCGGTGCGCACGCTGATTGACGGCGAAGTGATCGGTTCGGCGACGGCGGCAACCATGCTTGACGGGCCATACGGCGCGGTGCGCTTCCTGCTCGCCAATCTCGCCAGCCGGGGCGTCGACATTTCTACCGGCGTCTGGGTTTCGAGCGGCGCCATCACCGGCGTGCACCCGGTATCGCCCGGCCAGCGTGTCGAGGCCGTGTTTGGCATGCACGGCTCGGTTTACTGCACTATCGGGACCGCAAAAGTGGTTTGACCAATTCCGCCTGGGGACCTAGGCAACACATAATACGACCGGGAGAGATCGATGCAGGCCGCAGCACCAAGCCGTTACCGCTGGACGATTGTCGCCCTTCTGTTTTTCGCCACCACGGTGAACTACATCGATCGCACCATGCTCGGCCTGCTGGCCCCGACGCTCGGCAAGGAACTGGGCTGGAGCGAGAACGACTACGGCAACATCGTCACCGCATTTCAGGCCGCCTATGCGCTCGGGTTCCTGCTGATGGGCTGGATTATTGACCGCTTTGGCCCGAAACTTGGTTATACCATTGCGATCTGCATCTGGACGGTTGGGCACGTCGCGCACGGCTTCGCCTCAAGCGTAACCTCGTTCATGGCCGCGCGCATGGTGCTGGGCGTTGGCGAGGCGGGGCATTTTCCCTCGGTGGTGCGCGCCAGCAGCGAATGGTTCCCGCAGAAGGAACGCGCCTATGCCATTGGCTGGGTCAACAGCGCCACCACCGTCGGCGTGATCCTGACCGCGCCGACCATCGCTTTCTTCATGATCTCGCTGGGGCTCGGCTGGCGGCAGACCTTCATCTATACCGGCCTCTTCGGCGTGGTCCTCCTGGCGCTGTGGCGCTGGCACTATTCCAGCCCGCGCGACACCGGCAGGGTCAGCGACGCCGAACTCGCCTGGATCGAACAGGACCCGCCCGAATCGGTAGAGAAGATCGGCTGGACACGGCTGATGGGCAACCGCTCGGCCTGGGCCTTTGCCTCTGCCAAGTTCCTCACCGATCCGGTGTGGTTCCTGATGCTGTTCTGGCTGCCGAAGTATTTCGCCTCGACCTATAACGTCGATCTGAAGGTGGTGCTGCTGCCGATGATCATCATGTACCTGCTGTCGGACATCGGCTCGATCGCCGGTGGCTGGCTGTCATCGAAGCTGATCCAGAAGGGCCACTCGGCGAATTTCGCGCGGAAGGTGACCCTGCTGATTTCCGGCTGCTGCGTGCTGCCACTCCTGTTCGTCACCGGCCTCCAGAACATGTGGCTGGCCGTTGGCCTGATCGGGCTGGCGCTGGCCGGGCACCAGTCTTTCTCGTCAAACCTGCTGTCACTACCGCCAGACATGTTCCCCAAACGCGCCGTGGCCTCAGTCATCGGGCTTGGCGGATTTGCTGGCGGCATCGGCGGCATGATCATGGCCAAGTCGGTTGGTCTCGTGCTTGATGCGACCGGCGGCAATTACACGCTGATTTTCGCCGCCTGCACCGTTACCTATTTCCTCGCGGTGGGCTGCATCCACCTGCTCAGCCCCAAGCTGGCCCGCGCCGAAGTCTGAAGCGCCGGCGCGATTACTTCGCTCTGGCGGTAAGGCCGCAATCCCCTATCCTTGACCCGCGCCTTCGACAGACCTTATGAGACACACAAGATCATAGGTCGAAGGCGGGGAAGGATCGTAATCACATGCAGATGTCCGGCGAGCAGCGGATTGCCGCCCCGCGCGAAAAGGTCTGGGCTGCGCTCAACGATCCTGATGTCCTGCGCCAGGCCATCCCCGGCTGCCAGAGCCTGACCAAGGAAGGCGCAGACAGCTTCGCCGCCGTGGCCGAAATCAAGATCGGCCCCATCGGCGCGCGCTTCAAGGGCAAGGTCCAGCTGTCGGACATCGACGCGCCCAACGGCTACACGATCAGCGGATCGGGCAATGGCGGTATCGCCGGCAGCGCCAAGGGCGGCGCAAAAGTGCGCCTGTCCGACGCGCCGGGCGGCGGCACGCTGGTGTCCTACGATGTCGATGCCGAAGTCGGCGGCCGCATGGCGCAGCTGGGCGGGCCGATCATCGATGCGACGGCAAAGAACCTTGCCGGCAAGTTCTTTGCCAGGTTCGGCGAAGTGGTGAGCGGCGCTGGCGCTCCAGCTGCCACGCATGACGCTGCCGCCCCCACAACAGTCACCGCTCCCGCCATGGCTCGCACGCCAGGTGCCGCGCCTTCCGGATCGATCTGGGGCTGGGTCGCGGCGCTGCTCGCGGCGATCCACGTCGGCTACTACCTTGGCGCGAACGGCGCTTCGGGCGGCATGGTTTCGCTGGTGCTGGCTCTGCTGGTGATCGTCGCTGCCGCCGCTTTCGAGGCCGGCAAGCGCGGGGGCGGGCGATGAAGCCCGCGCCGTTCGACTATGTCGCGCCGAAGACTGTTGCCGAAGCCTGCACCATCCTGTCCGAAGCGGGCGGCGGCGCGACCCTGATCGCAGGTGGGCAGACGCTGATGCCGCTGCTCAACCTGCGGATGAGCCAGCCGTTCATCCTCGTCGACGTGAACCATATCGAGGGCTTTACCGGCGTGACCCGCGTGGCCGGCGGCACCCGCATTGCCCCCGCCACCCGGCAAGCGGCGGCGCTGAACGACGAGACTTTGGCCTCATATGTGCCCGTGCTCGTCCGCGCCCTAGGACACGTCGGCCATCACCAGACGCGCAATCGTGGCACAATCGGCGGATCGGTCGCGCTGGGCGAACCGGCGGCGGAAATGCCCGCATGCGCCGTAGCGCTGGGCGCGACGATCGAGATCGCCTCGGTGCGCGGCACCCGGACGATCGCCGCGCGGGACTTCTACATCGGCCCCTACATGACCGCGCTCGAACCCGACGAACTGGTGACCGGCATTGTCTATCCCGACTGGGGCGATAGTCATTTGGTGCTGTTCAATGAACTGGCCCAGCGCCCCGGCGACTTCGCCCTGACCGGCCTGGTCGGCGCGCTGTCGCTCGACGGCGGCACGATCGCCCGCGCCGGTCTGGCATGGATGGCTATGGGACCGACGCCGGTTGCCATGGCCGAAGCCGAGGCGGCGATGGTTGGTCAGTCGCTGCATGAAGTCGATGTTGCCGCCCTGTCCGAACTCGCCCTGCGCCCCACCGCCCCGTTCGACGATCACCACGCCAGCGCCGAATACCGCCGCACAGTGGGCAAGCGCCTGTTCGAGAAGACCTTGCGCGCCGTCACCCAAGTGAAAGAAGCAGCATGAGCGAGCACAAGGTCGAAATGACGGTCAACGGCGCGCGGCTTGCCGCGACGACCGAGGCGCGCACCAGTCTGGGTGATTTCCTGCGCAATGATGGCGGTTGGACCGGCGTCCATCTGGGCTGCGAGCACGGCGTCTGCGGTGCCTGCACCGTGATCGTCGATGGACAGGCTGTTCGTTCATGCCTGATGCTCGCGGTTCAAGCCGATGGAGCAACCGTTACCACCGCTGAAGGCCTCGCCGCGCCCGATGGTACGCTACATCCCGAGCAGCAAGCGATGCGCGAGAACCCCGCCCTGCAATGCGGCTTCTGCACGCCCGGCGTGGTCTGCACTTTCGCCGCGCTGATGGACCGTAATGAGGCTCCGGACGAGGCTGAACTAGTCGAGGCCATGTCAGGGCACCTGTGCCGCTGCACCGGCTATCAAGGCATCCGCAAAGCTGCCAAGGCGCTCGCTGAGGGCACCATCAGCCACGGAGCCAAGGTATGAGCGCCCCCGGAAGCTCAGGCGTCGGCTCCGCCCGCCTGATCGGCAAGCGCGCCCTGCGCAAGGAAGACGCGCGGCTGCTCACCGGGCACGGCCAGTTCACAGACGATGTCGTGGTGCCCGGAATGCTCCACGTCGCCTTCGCCCGCAGCCAGGTGGCGCGCGGCAAGATTGTGCGGATCGATACCGAAGCGGCGCGCGATGTGCCGGGCGTTTACGCCGTTCTCACCGCCGAGGATCTGGCCAAGCGGCCGATCACGATGATGAGCTTTTTCTTCGCCCCATCGGAAGTGCCGGTCACCCCGCTCGCCGGCGAACTGGTGCAATATGTCGGCGATCCCTTCGCGCTGGTGATCGCGGAAAGCCGCGCGCTGGCCGAAGATGCTGCCGCGCTGATCGAGGTCGAAATCGACGAATTCGATCCGGTGGTAACGCTGGCCGATGCCATGGCCATGCCGCCGATCCACCCCGGGACTGACAGCAATGTCGCCGCCGAGATCGGTGACGAGGAACCCGAGGATGAAATGGCCGCAGTCCTGAATGGCGCGGCCTTCCGCATCAAGCAGAAGGTGATCCACCAGCGCATCAGCCAAGCCCCGATGGAAAATCGCGCGATCCTTGCCACGCGTGAGGGGCCGGAAGAGCTCAAGCTGTTCATCACTTGCCAGAGCCCGCACAACATTGCCCGCTGGGTCAGCCTCGCACTTGGCCTGCCGAGCACGTCGATCCGCGTGATTTCCAAGGATGTCGGCGGATCATTCGGGCTAAAGAACACGCCGTGGAAGGAAGAATGCGCGGTGATCTGCGCGGCATGGCTCACGGGTCGTCCGCTCAAATGGACCGAGGACCGCTGGGAAGCGCTGACCGCATCGAGCCAGGCGCGCGAGGCCGAAATGACGCTCGACGTCGGCTTTGATGCGCAAGGCAAGCTGCTCGCCAGCCACGGCGTTTATGACTGCAACAACGGTGCCTATCCGCAAGGCGCGGACAGCAACATCGCCGTCCACATGTTCCTCTGGGCGGCCTACAAATTGCCGGCCTATTCGTTCCTCAGCCGCGGCTGGTATTCGAACACCAATGGCCTCGCCGCCTATCGCGGCCCATGGGCAATGGAATCGCTAATCCGCGAAACGCTGCTCGACAAGGCCGCGCGAAAAATCGGCATCGACCCGGTCGAAATCCGCCGCCGCAACCTCGTCTATCTCTCGGATCAGCCGGCGGTGTCTTCCATGGGCATCCCGGTCGATGACATCACCCCGGGCGAATGCCTCGACAAGCTGGTGCAGTATTTCGACGTTGCCGCCTTCCGCAAGGAGCAGGCCGAGGCGCGCACACAGGGCCGTTATCTCGGGCTTGGCATGGCCGCTTATATCGAACCGACGGGTTCCGCCGGGACCATGGCGCCAATGACCGGCGAACTGGCGCAGGTGCGGATCGAACCGACCGGCAAGGTCACCGCCGCCATGTCCACGCACAGCCAGGGCCACGGCACAGCGACGACCATGGCACAGTGCATCGCCGACCGGCTGGGCGTGCCTTACGAGGATGTCACCGTGTTCGAAGGCGACAGCGCGCACGGCGGCTTCGGCCCCGGTGCGGCTGGCAGCCGGCAAGGCGTGATCGGCGGCGGCGCGGCGATCCGCGCAGCGGAAATGCTGTCCGAAAAGGTCAAGGCGCTCGCCTCGCACCTCTACAATGCCTCGCCCGAAAGTGTGACCATTGAGGACGGCGTGGTCCACGTTTCAGGTGCGCCCGAAATGTCGCGCTCGATCGGCGAACTGGCGGCAATTGCCTATGGCGAGCCGGACCGCTTGCCCCCCGGCCTCGAAACGGGCCTCGAAGCGCAGTTCCGCTATCAGCCGCCGCCGATGACGCTGACCAGCGCGGCGCATGCCTGCGTGGTCGAGGTCGATGCCGACACCGGCTTTGTGAAAATCCTGCGCTGGATCAGCAGCGAGGACTGCGGGACGGTGATCAATCCCGGCGTCGTCGAAGGCCAGATTTCTGGCGGTCTGGCGCAAGCCATCGGCATGGTCCTGCTCGAAGACATGCCATACGACGCGCGCGGCAACCCGCAGGCGGCGACATTCAAGGACTATCTGCTGCCGGCGATCAGCGACGTGCCGATGATCGAATATGTCCACGCCAACACCCCGTCGAAGACAATCGGCGGCATGCGCGGCGTGGGTGAAGGCGGCGCGATCATCGGCCCGCCGACGCTGGTCAACGCCATTGCCGACGCGCTGTCTCCGTTTGGCGAAATCGAGGACCTGCACTTGCCACTGACTCCCGCGCGGGTGCTCGACGTGATCGAGCAGCGCAATGTATCGGGGCCTTCACAGGCGCCCGTTGCCGCGCCTCCCCCACCTGCTGCAGCGCCTTCCGCAGCGCCAGCTGTAGTGGCGGTACCGGAGCCAGCTGCCGCGCCGTCCGGCCCGGTTTCAATCGATGGCGACTGGAACATGGTGCTTAAGACGCCAATGGGTCCGCAAGCCATGGTTGTTACCTTCCGCACCTCCGGCAGCGCCGTGGAGGGAACATTCAACAGCCCCGAAGGCAGTCAGGAATTCGCTGGCGGCGTGCTCGAAGACGGACGGCTGCGCTTCGATCTCAAGGTCGAAAAGCCGATGAAGATCACGTTGAAGTACGACCTGCAGTTCGACGGCGATAGCGTTGCCGGCAAGTGCAAGATGGGCATGTTCGGATCAGCGAAGGTCAGCGGCAGCCGCGCCTAGGAGGTTGCCGCTTCGTCCAGTATCCGCAACACTTCGCGGCGGTTGGTGCGGTTCGCCTCGAAATGGGCGAGGTCCGCATCCCGCGCAAGAACGGCGCGGATGATCGCGGTGCGGCTCGCTTGCCACTGTTCAAGCCCGAAGCCCCAGCGGAAGGTCGTATCGGCCTGCCGCGACTCCGATACGCCCATGGCGACACGGGTGAGCATTTCGAACAGCGGGCGGCGGACCATGCGGAACAGTTGTTCCTGCAAGCGGCCTTCGAGTGGCCCAATCTCCGCCTCTGCCGTGCTGGTGGCAATCTCCGCGCCGATCGCTTCGAGCACGGGAAACTGCGCTTCATCCTTGCAACGCGCGGCGGCGGCGCAGAGTTCGTTGAACAGCAGCGAGGTGATGTCGAGCGCCTCTTCCCACGACGTCGGCTCGCTACGCAGGTAGGCACCGAACGAACGTTCGAGGCTGGTAATGTCGGGCCGCCGCCCGAAATAGCCCCCGCCCGGCCCGCGCCGTACGTCGAGCAGGCCTTCATGTTCGAGCACGCGCGCGACCTGCTGCACGGTGACGATGCCCACGCCCATTTCCCGCGCGAGTTCGTTGAGCGACCCCAGCGGCGCGCCGGGTTCCTGGGCAAAGATTTGCTCCCGCAAGCGGTCAGCCATCACCTCGACCAGCTTGGGCTTGCTTCCAGAATTGGCTGCGCGCGGTTCCATTGACCTATAATATGCCTATAATTGGCCAACGCAACAGCGATCTTGCAGCCATTCCGGGATTGTGCCGCAATTGATCTGCCTATAATGTGCAGACAACAGATTCGCCGGCGCGAGTCATGAGAGGGATGCAAAATGGCTTTCAGGAACCCGGACGCGAGCGTTCTGCCGCAATATCCGCTGATCATCGGTGACGCCCGCGAAACGCAGGGCAGCGGCGAGACGATCGCCCACCTCTATCCCGGCACCGGCGTGGTCACCCGCGAGATCCGCATGGCCGGTCCCGCCGATGTCGACCGCGCCGTCGCTGCCGCCCGCGCCGCGCTGCCCGCGTGGAAGGCCATGCCCGGCGACAAGCGCCGCAACCTGTTCTTCAAGCTGGCCGACATGTTCGAGGCTCGCTCGGCCGAATTCGCGCCCTCGCTGGTCTCGGAAAACGGCTCGGTGGCGATGACCGCGCCTTACATGGGCTATGACGCGGCGCAGAAGTTCCGCTATTTCGGCGGCTGGTGCGACAAGATCCATGGCCGCACCGTGCCGATGTGGGGCGCCCCGGCGCACGATTACGTGTCCTATGAGCCCTACGGCGTGGTTGGCGTGATCGTGCCTTGGAACGGGCCGCTGTTCGCCGCCACCATGGTCATTGCCCCGGCCCTCGCCGCTGGCAATTGCGTAGTGCTCAAATCGCCTGACCTTGCGCCCTATTCGGCGATGAAGCTGGTCGAGATGATGCTTGAGGCGGGCTTCCCGGCGGGCGTGGTCAACCTCGTCACTGGCGGGGCCGATGTGGGCGAAGCGATGGTATCGCACCCCGGCATCGCCAAGATCGAATTCATCGGGTCGGGCGCGACCGCCAGCAAGGTGCTCGCCAATGCGGCACAAAGCCTCAAGCCGGTCGGGCTGGAACTCGGCGGCAAGTCGGCGGTGATCGTGTTTGACGATGCCGACCTGATGCTGGCGGCGAAGAAGGGCATCACCGGCGCGGTTTCGTCGAACGGGCAGGGCTGCGTCAACGGCACCCGCCTGCTGGTCCAGCGCGGCGTCTATGAGCAATATCTGCAGATCCTTGGTGGCATTGCCGGTGCCATCGCGGTGGGCGATCCGTTCGACCCCGCAACCGCGCTCGGCCCGGTGATTTCCGAGGCCTCGCTGGCCCGCATCAGTGCCATGATCGATGGCGGCACGGCAGCCGGCGCGCGGCTGGTCTGCGGCGGCGCCCGGCTGGGCGGTGACCATGCGGCGGGCTCGTTCCTGCCCGTCACGATCCTCGCCGATGTCGCGCCTGACAGCCACATTGCGCAGACGGAGGTCTTCGGACCGGTGCTGGTCGTCACCCCCTTCGACACCGAGGAAGAGGCGATTGCGCAGGCCAACAGCACTGAATTCGGGCTGGGCGCCTATGTCCACACCCAGAACCTGCGCCGCGCGCATCACGTTGCCGGACAGCTCGATGCCGGCATGATCCACGTCAACGGTTCGGGCGAAGCGATGCAGCCCAATTGCCCGTTTGGCGGTTTCCGCAAGAGCGGCCACGGCCGACTGGGCGGCGTGGAAGGCCTGCACGAATTTCTTCAGCCCAAGAACGTGTGGATGAGCCTCGCGCCTCCCGCCTGATTCCCCTTCCCACTGATTACCCGGAGAACACCCCATGGCCTTCACCACTGACCAGTTCCGCCTTGACGGCAAGGTTGCCATCGTCACCGGCGCCGGCGGACGCGGCAATTCGATCGGCCGCGCCTATGCCCTCGGCTTCGCGCTCGCCGGAGCCTCGGTCGTCGTCGCCGATCTCAACCTTGAAGGCGCGCAGGTCGTGGCGGACGAGATCGTGGCGGGTGGCGGCAAGGCTGTCGCGGTGCAGGTCGACGTGGCCGATCAGGCCTCGACCCAGGCCATGGCAGCCGCAGCGGTCGCAGCGTTCGGCGGCATCGACATCCTTGTGAACAACGCGGCGATGATGGCCGAGCTGGGCCAGCTGACCATCGCCGACGTGCCGCTCGACATGTGGAACCGTATCCTCTCGGTCAACCTCACCGGCGCGATGCTCTGCGCGCAGGCCGTGGTGCCGGCGATGCGCGAGCGAGGCGGCGGGCGCATCCTCAACCAGACCTCGGGCGGCGCCTTTCCGGCGACCTCGATCTACGGCATCGGCAAGCTGGCTCTGGTCGGGCTGACGACGACGATTGCCAAGCAGCTCGGCAAGGAAAACATCACCTGCAACGCCATCGCGCCCGGCAACGTCAAGTCCGATGCCGGCAAGCTGCTGGTGCCCGACGATTCGCCGTTCATCCAGTACCTCGCAATGAACTGTGCCACCCGCCCGCGCGGCGAGCCCGATGAGCTGGTGGGCACGGCGCTTTTGCTGTGTTCGGAAGCTGGCGCATGGATCACCGGGCAGACGATCCACATCGATGGCGGCTGGGTGATGCGCCCCTAAGAGGCTTGTCAGAGGGCACGCGCGCCGCCATTCAGCCGCGATGCGCGTTGCCCTCTACGAACCCGAAATCGCCGGCAATGTCGGCGCCGTCCTGCGTCTCGGGGCCTGCCTTGGTGCGGGCGTCGACCTCATCGAGCCTATGGGTTTCGCATGGGATGACAGGCGCGTGCGGCGCACGGCGATGGACTATATCGACCATGTCTCGGTAACGCGCCACGCCGGCTTCGCCGCTTTCCGCGAGACGCTGGGCGCCAGCCGCCTGCTCCTGTTCACCACCAAGGGCGCAAGCTCGGCATACAATTTCGCGTTCCGACCCGATGACGTGCTGCTGTTCGGCAAGGAAAGCGCCGGGGTGCCGCCCGAAGTCGCCGCACTGGCAGATGCCCGTCTGCTCCTCCCCATCCGAGCCGAGGTACGATCAATGAACCTCGCCACCGCCGCCGCGCTCGCGCTGGGCGAGGCGATGCGGCAGACCACGCTTCTGCCCGAAGTCCCTGCACCCTAAAGCGGTCTCGCGGCGAGGAAATTTCGGCCCACCGCGCAACAATCCCACGCCTCGCTCGTTCTCCTGCAGACCGTCTTCGCGCCGCGATCCTCGTCGATCCGAGCGTGCGCCTGCACAGGAACCAGCACCCATGAAGAAGCCCTCAGCCTCCCCCGCCAATCAGAACGCCCTTCATGAACGCGCGCCCGGATCGGGCGCGATGATCCCCCCCGAGGCGACCGGCAATGCCGGCGAAACGCACCAGCAGATCGCCCACGATGGCGATCACGCCAGCGGCACCGATCACCTGACCGACAATTTCGGCCACCGCATTGCCGACAACCAGAACTCGCTGAAGGCCGGGGAGCGCGGACCGACGCTGATCGAAGACTTCATCCTGCGCGAGAAGATCTTCCACTTCGACCATGAACGCATTCCCGAACGCATCGTCCACGCCCGCGGTTCTGCAGCGCACGGCGTGTTCGAAGTGACCAAGGCGATCCCCGGGCTGACCAAGGCGGACCTGTTCCAGAAGAAGGGCAACACCTGCCCGGTCTTTACCCGCTTCTCCACCGTCGCAGGCGGCGCAGGGTCGGTTGACACGCCGCGCGATGTGCGCGGGTTCGCGGTCAAGTTCTATACCGAGGCGGGCAACTGGGATCTGGTCGGCAACAATATCCCGGTGTTCTTCATCCAGGACGCGATCAAGTTTCCCGATCTTGTCCATGCCGTGAAGATGGAGGCCGATCGCGGCTTTCCGCAAGCTGCCAGCGCGCATGACACGTTCTGGGACTTCATCGGGCTGATGCCGGAATCGATGCACATGATCATGTGGGCCATGTCCGACCGCACGATCCCGCGCACCCTGCGCAACATCGAAGGTTTCGGTGTGCATACCTTTCGACTGGTCAATGCCAAGGGCGAAGGCGTGTTCGTCAAGTTCCACTGGAAGCCCGTGCTGGGCCTCGAATCGACCACGTGGGACGAAGCCGTGAAGCTGGCCGGTGCAGATCCTGACTTCCACCGCCGCGACTTGTTCGAAGCCATCGACAGCGGCAACTTCCCGGCATGGGACCTTGGCGTGCAGGTGTTCGACGAGGAATTCGCCGCCGCCCAGCCCTATGACGTGCTCGATGCAACAAAGCTCATTCCGGAAGAGCTGGTCCCGGTGGACATCGTCGGCCGCATGACGCTGAACCGCAACGTCGACAACTTCTTTGCCGAGACCGAGCAGGTCGCCTTCATGCCGACCAACATTGTTCCGGGCATCGATTTCTCGAATGACCCGCTGCTGCAGGGGCGGCTCTTCTCCTACCTCGACACCCAAAAGTCGCGGCTGGGGACGACCAACTTCCACCAGATCCCGATCAATGCGCCCAAGTGCCCGTTTCATAATTTCCAGCGCGACGGGATGATGCAGACGCTGGTTCCCACGGGTCGTGCCAACTACGAACCCAATTCGCTTGCCGATGCCGGCGAGACCGGCGGCCCGCGCGAATGTCCGGAGACCGGCTTCAGCAGTTTCACCGAAAATGCCGAGCGCAACGATCCGACCGAAAAGGTGCGGGTGCGCGCAGAGCTGTTCGGCGATCATTACAGTCAGGCGCGGATGTTCTTCCTGTCGCTTACCGAAAACGAACAGGCGCATCTGGCCTCGGCGCTGGTGTTCGAACTGTCCAAGGTGGTGATCGAGCCGGTCCGCACCCGTGTCCTCAGCCGCCTGCGCAATATCGACGAAAACCTGGCCCAGCGCGTCGCCGATGGCCTGGCCATGGACCTGCCGGCCAAGGCCAAGGCCAAGCGCGAGCCGGTGGACCTTGGCACTTCGGATGCCCTGTCCATCCAGAAGCAGGCGCTCAAGACGCTGCAGGGCCGCACCGTCGGCATCCTCTATGACGAAGGCTCCGACAAGGCGGCGATCGACCAGCTCAAAGCCGCTATCGAGGCTGATGGCGGACGTGTGAAGCTCGTTGCGCCAAAGGTCGGGCCGATCAAGGTCAAGGGCGGTACGCTCAAGGCCGATGGCCAGTTGGCGGGCACACCTTCGGTCATGTTCGATGCCGTCGCCGCGCTGCTTATGCCTGACCGTGCCGCAATGCTGGCGAAGGATGCCGGTGCCGTGCAGTGGTTCGCCGATGCCTATGCGCACTGCAAGACGATCGCGGCCTGCGGCGGCACCCGCGAACACCTGCTGCCCAAGGCCAATGTCGAGATCGATGCCGGCGTTCCGAAGTTCGAGGACTTCATGAAAGTCGGCGCCGTGCGCCACTGGGACCGCGAACCCAAGGTGCGCGATCTCGCTTGACGTAAATCGTGCCGGGCGCGGCCTGTCAGGATAGCGCCCGGTACGCGAAATTGCGGAATTTCACGCTACCTTCGCCCGCTGCAAACAGCGCGGGACGAAGGCTGAGCAGGTTGTCGACGGTGTTGGCATTATAACCCGACACCTCGCTGCGCACGCCGTGCCGTGTCCAGGCCTTGCCATCGAGACTGTAGTAGTAGGTGACGATCTGGCCTTGATTGGTAATGCGCATGTGCAGACGGCGCGTGGGCGGAGCAGGTTCTGGCCAGTAGGATGCCTTGCCGCCGCGATAGGTCGCCATCCGGTTGCCATCGATGCCCATGCCGAGGAACAGGCGGTCATCGAAAAACAGCAGCAGCCCGCCCGTAGCAGCGCCGACGAGTTCCAGTTCGACGGTAACTTCATAGGCGCGGTCGCCGACCTGCTGGGTGAGCACCGCGCCGTCTGACGGCCCCTTGCCTTTGGCCTTGAGTTCCAGCACGCCGCCGCCAATGGCGATCCGGTTGGTCTCGCCGGGGATGCCGCCATAAAGGCTCCACAGCGTACCGAGCCGATTTTCCGTGAACCTGTCCGAATGCGGCATGCCATGGACGAGCGCAGTCCCGCCCGGTTTGCGCAGCGGCTTTGACAGGTCTCCGCCCTTGGCCCTGAACCAGCCATCGGCAGTCCATTCGATCGGTTCCAGCAGGGTCTGGCGGCCCAGCGTGTGATAGCCGCTTTCATAGCCGTGATAGATCATGAACCACTGCCTGTCCGGCGCTTCGACGCAGGTGGCATGGCCCCGCGACCACCACATTTCCGCCGGTGACAGCGTACGCTGGACCGGATTGTGCGGGCAGTTCTCCCATGGCCCGTGGATCGAGCGCGACCGCGCGGCAACGATCATGTGCCCGGTCGCCGGGCCGCTGGTGCCGCCGACGGCATTGACGAGGTAAAAGTAGCCTTCGCGCCGGAACAGCTTCGGCCCTTCGGGCGAATAGGCCTCGGTGATCCAGTCGTCGGGATAGCGCCAGGCTTCATAGGCAGTCTCGACCGGGCCGGCGGTGGCGAGGCCGTCTGCCGTCAGCCGCACACGCTTGCCATCATTGAAGAACAGGTAGCGGTGTCCATCCTCGCCCACGACATGGCCGGGATCGATCAGGCCGCCGACCTTCATGTCGATGGGATCGCTCCACGGCCCGGCCATCGACGGCGCGTGGATGACATAGGTGTTGGCGAAGTTCGCGAGGTCGGTGGACCACGGCGCCTTCATGAAGGGAATGTAGATGAAGTAGCGGCCATCGTGCTTGGCGATATCGACGGCAAAGACCGTGCCCAGCGGCTTGGCCAGCGCGATTGTCAGTGGACGCCAGTTCACCAGATCGCGCGAATGCCAGATGAGCAGTCCCGGCGCGGAATCGAACGACGAGTGAGTCATGTAGTAGTCGTCGCCATCCTTCAGCACCGAAGGATCGGCGTAATCGCCACACAGGATCGGGTTCAGGTAGCGGCCATCGCCAAGGTCGGCGATGCGCTGCCCTTCGATGCCGCGCGCCCACAAGGGAGAATCGCCGGGAGTGATGCCCGAAGCCCCACCGCTGCAGTCCGCCCCAGCCTTTGACCCGGCATCCCTGGCCACGGCGGGGCTTGCCACGAAAGCTCCAGCCAGGGTCAGCTTCATCGCTGTCCTGCGCGATTCCATGCATTCTCTCCAATTTTAGAATACTCATTCTATATAGGCAATCAGGCGACGGCAAGAACCTTCGCGACATGGAGGTTGCCGATGGCAGCATACCGGGCGATGGACCGGCACTTCGATGCCAGCATCGGCGACATGATACGGACCCGGCAGAGCCCCGCCTGACGCAAAGCTCTGGAAAACCATGGCCGGACGCTTGGCGCGAATCTCCGCAAGCCTCTAGTCACCCCCCGGTGAGCGCAGCCATCCAAATCGGCGTCGACCAGAACGACCAGCCGATCACCCTTGACGTCGAAGAACTGCTCGCCACCCGCTTGCTGGTGCAGGGCAACAGCGGCTCGGGCAAATCGCA
>NZ_JANPGP010000021.1:0-8942 GCF_031424035.1 Novosphingobium sp. | reverse complement strand
TGAGCGAAGAGCAGGGCAACGAAATCATCATGGCTGCGCGCGCGCACTGGTTCGAAGATGAGCCAGCCACAGAGGAGGCCGCCGATGCGGATTCCTCACAATGAACCGCTAAGTTCCGACACCTCTGACAGGCCTGCGCGGCCCGGGACTCGCGGATCAGCTTCGGTTGATCCGGAGAGGAAGTGCATCCTTTCCGGGGACCATGGTTCGCGGGAAGGCCTGCTGCGCCTCGCCATCTCGCCCGATGGCCTTGTCCTGCCTGATGTCCACGCCAAGGCCCCCGGCCGTGGCGCGTGGATCGGTGTCAGCCGCGCCGAGCTTGAAAAGGCGATGGCCAAGGGCCAGATGAAAGGCGCATTGGCGCGCGCGTTCAAGGGCGCGTCACTGACCATTCCTGATGACTTGCCTGAACGGATCGAAGCCGCGCTTTTCCGCGCCTTTACTGACCGGCTGGGCCTCGAGCAACGCGCGGGCAAGCTCTTGCTCGGCTCGGACCGGATCGCCGAAAAGGCCCGCGCCGGCCGCGTGGCATTTATTGGCCATGCTGCCGATGCCAGCGAAGATGGCTCGCGCAAGCTGGACCAGGCGTGGCGCGTGGGCATGGAAACCGAGGGTTCGGGCATGGCGGGAACGCGCTTGCCACTGGACCGGGAGGCGCTGTCTGTGGCATTGGGCCGCGACAATGTCGTCCACCTGGCGC
This sequence comes from Novosphingobium sp., assembly GCF_031424035.1. Classification (GTDB taxonomy): domain Bacteria; phylum Pseudomonadota; class Alphaproteobacteria; order Sphingomonadales; family Sphingomonadaceae; genus Novosphingobium. Next base: position 8,242 of record NZ_JANPGP010000021.1, on the reverse strand, counting down.
TCGACGACGCAGCCGCGGCACAGCGATTGACCGCCCTGCTTGAGCGCCTGCTCCGTTTTCTTGGCCGCAGCGATCCTGCGGCAGACGAATTGAGCGTGAGGGCGAATGCTTCGTCCGCCGTGACGACTGATTGATTTTGAAGGATAGTTTTGACCGATGAGCGATGATAACAAACCGACGCTGGGCCGTAAGCCGCTGGGTCTGAAGACCGCGGTGCAGGCTGGCGAGGTCAAGCAGACCTTCAGTCACGGCCGCACCAACAAGGTCGTGGTCGAGGTGAAGCGCCGCAAGGTGCTCGGCAAACCGGGCGAAGTGGCCGCGCCGGCTCCCATCGCCGCGCCGGAGCCCGTCGCCGCGCCCGCGCCCGTCCAGCAGGCCCCCGCGCCCAAGCCGGCTCCGCGCCCGCCCGTCTCGAACGAGACGCCGCAGGAGCGCGTCGCCCGCATGCAGCGCGAAGCTGAAGAAGCGCGCATGAACGTGCTTGAGGCGCAGACCAAGCGCGAAGCCGAAGACCGCCTGCGCGCCCAGGAAGAAGAACGCCGCCGCGCCGAAGACAAGACCAAGGTGGAAACCGTGGCCCCCGAAGCGCCTGCGCCCGTTGCCGCGCCTGAACCTGAAGCGGCTCCGGCTGCTCCGGTCGCTGCTGCCGAGCCCGCTGCTGCCAGTGAAGAGCCGGCGCCCGCCGCTGCTGCTACCACTGCTGCTGCACCTGCGCCGCGCCGTTTCACGCCCGTCGCCTCGCCACCCAAGCGCCCCGAACCGGCGAAGAAGATCGCCCATCCGCGCGACAAGAGCGGTGCCGACATTCGCCGCCAGTCCGGCAAGCTCACCGTCAGCCGCGCGCTCAACGAGGACGAAGGTGCCCGCGCCCGCAGCCTCGCCGCGCTCAAGCGTGCGCGTGAAAAGGAAAAGCGGGCCCACTTCGCCGGCCAGTCGCAGCACCGCGAAAAGCAGGTCCGCGATGTCGTCGTGCCGGAAGCGATCACCGTCCAGGAACTCGCCAACCGTATGGCCGAAAAGGGCGCGGATCTGGTCAAGTCGCTGTTCAAGATGGGCGTGATGGTCACCGTCAACCAGACGATCGACCAAGATACGGCTGAACTGCTCGTCGAGGAATTTGGCCACAACATCACGCGCGTCTCTGAAAGCGACGTCGATATCGACCACACCGTTGACGTAGATGAAGAAGCTACGCTCAAGGTGCGGCCGCCGGTCGTTACGATCATGGGCCACGTCGACCACGGCAAGACCTCGCTGCTCGATGCCTTGCGCGGCACCGACGTTGTCAAGGGTGAAGCTGGCGGCATCACGCAGCACATCGGCGCTTACCAGATCAAGACCAAGGGCGGCGAACTCGTCACCTTCCTCGATACGCCGGGCCACGAGGCCTTCACCGAAATGCGTATGCGCGGTGCCAACGTCACCGATATCGTGATCCTGGTGGTTGCGGGCGATGACGGGTTGATGCCGCAGACGATCGAGGCGATCAACCACACCAAGGCGGCCGGCGTGCCGATGATCGTGGCGATCACCAAGAGCGACAAGCCCGAATACAAGCCGCAGAAGATTCGCGAACGCCTGCTCGAGCATGAGATCGTCGTCGAAGCGATGTCGGGTGACGTGCAGGATGTGGAAGTCTCGGCCAAGACTGGTGCCGGGCTGGACGAACTGATCGAGAAGATCCTGCTTCAGGCCGAACTGCTCGAACTGCGCGCCAATCCGGACCGCGCCGCCGAAGCGACCGTCGTCGAAGCCAAGCTCGACAAGGGCAAGGGGCCGCTGGCCACCGTCCTTATCACACGCGGAACGCTTAAGGTTGGCGACATCTTCGTTGTCGGCGTCCATTCGGGCCGCGTCCGCGCGCTGCATGATGATAAGGGCCGCCAGATCAAGTCGGCACCGCCGGCGCTTCCGGTCGAGGTACTTGGACTTAGCGGCGTGCCGATGGCAGGTGATACGCTCACCGTGGTCGACAACGAGGCCCGTGCCCGCGAAGTCGCTGCCTTCCGCGCCGAACAGGCAACGGCAAAGCGCACGACTTCGGCCCCGACCAACCTTGAAAACATGTTCTCGGCGCTCGCTGCCAAGGCCACTGTTATCGACTATCCGGTTGTGGTGAAAAGCGACGTCCAGGGTTCGACCGAGGCGATCGTGCAGGCGCTCAACCGCCTGTCGAACGACGAGATCAAGGTGAAGGTGCTGAGCTCCGGCGTCGGCGCGATTACCGAAAGCGACGTGACGCTGGCTTCGGCCGCCAACGCGCCGATCATCGGCTTCAACGTCCGCCCGAACCCCAAGGCGCGCGAACTGATTGCGCGTAACAAGACGCGGATGAAGTATTTCGACGTGATCTATCACCTGACTGAGGACGTCGCCAAGGAAATGGCCGGCATCTGGGGTCCGGAGCGGATCGAAACCGTGGTCGGCCGCGCCGAGATCAAGGAGATCTTCCCCGCCGGCAAGAAGGACAAGGCTGCTGGCCTGCTCGTCACCGACGGTTACATCAAGAAGGGCATCTTCGCCCGCATCACCCGCGACGATGTCATCATCACCAAGACGACGGTGGCCTCGCTGCGACGCTTCAAGGACGACGTGGCCGAAGTCCGCGCCGGTCTGGAATGCGGCGTGGTGCTGCAGGATACCAACGACATCAAGTCGGGCGATATCCTTGAAACGTTCGAGGTCGAGGAACGCGAACGGACGGTTGGCTAGGTCCATATCGGACGGACAACTTGACCACTACTTTTGTCTGATATAGACAGAAGTAGTGGAAGTTCGCTATTCCCGAAAGGCTTTGAAGTCGCTTTTGCGCTCGAACAAGCGGCAGCTCATTGAACGTAAGATCAACGAATTGGCCAAAGGTTCTCTCGCAGCCAACCCCAACGTCAAGAAGCTTGTCGGACGAGAGGAATATCGTCTCAGAGTTCAGGATTGGCGGGTGATCTTCTGCATTGATGGTTCAATTTTTGCAATTGAACATATCGGCCCGCGCGGGTCTGTGTACGAGGAGTGAGGTCATGACCGCACAGTTCGTGGATATTGCCGGTTCTCCGATGGTAATATTGAGTCGTGAGGAATTCTCTCGTCTCAATGAGGCGGCCGAATGCTATGCGGAAATCGTTGCCGCCGTCGAAGCGCAAAGGCGCAAGGACGACGGGGAGGAATACATTCCTGCCGATGTTGTCAGCCGTCTGGTTGCCGGTGATAATCCATTGTTGGTATGGCGGAATTATCGCAGACTTACACTGGATGCGCTTGGGAATTTGGTAGGTAGGAAGGGTTCTTTCATTTCCAAATTGGAAAAAGGAAAATGTGAAGGCGGCATTCGGCTTTGGCAGGATCTGGCAAAGGCGCTTGAGGTTGATCTCGACGATCTTCTGCCTGTGGAGCCCTGATGCCCCGTTACTGCGCCCTGTTCGGATCAATCAACGTCGGAGGCAACCGCCTGAAAATGGCGGACCTGCGCTATGCGCTGGAACGCGAGGACTTTGAGAATATCGAAACCGTGGTCGCCAGCGGCAATGTGCTGTTCGATTACGACGAGCGGCCCACCGATGGCCTTGAAGACCTGTTCTCCTACATGATGGCCGAACGCTTCGACATCAAAAGCTTTGTCGCGGTGCGCAGCAGGAATGAACTGGAAGCGGCGATCACCGGCAATCCCTTTGCCGCCGATGGTGCCGAAAACCTCGTGCACACCCAGTTCCTCGGCCAGCAGCCGAGCGAGGCGCAATTCACCGATATGTTGGCCGCCTATGCCGGGCGCGGGCCAGAAAGGCTCGCCTTGGGCGACCGCGCGCTCTATATCGATTTTGTCGACGGGGCGGGTAACAGCAAACTGACCGGCCCCTTCCTCGAACGACGCCTGGGATGTCCCGGCACCGCGCGCAATATCCGCTCGCTGCGCCGCATTCTCGAGAAAATGGACGCATAATGGTCGCCGCGAAAGCCTCTCCCGAAAACCGCTCGGTCCGCCTGCTCAAGGTGGGCGAACAGGTGCGCCACGTGATTTCCGAGCTGTTGATGCGGCAGGAAGTCCACGATGAAGTTCTGTCGGCGCACACGATCTCGGTCACCGAAGTGCGCATGTCGCCAGACCTGCGCCATGCCCACGTCTATGTGAAACCGCTGCTTGGTTCGGACGAGGACATCGTGCTCAAGGCACTGCGGACCAACACGGCATTTTTCCAGAAGGTTGTCGCGGGCAAGCTCAAGCTCAAATATGCCGCCAAGATCAAGTTCATGGCCGACGATACCTTCGACGAAGCCAGCTGCATCGATGCGCTGCTGAACGATCCGAAGGTGCTGCGCGACCTTGGCGATGACTGATTTCGTTTTTCTCCACGGCGGCGGTCAGGGTGGCTGGGTCTGGGATGAAACCTTGGCCGCCTTGGCAGCACAAGCGGGCGAGGGGACCCACCGTATGCTCGCCCTCGATGGCCCCGGCTGTGGTGCCAAGCGCGATGCGGACCGCGCATCCTATGCCTTCGATGCCATCACCGCAGAACTGATCGGCGACATCGAAGCCGCCGGCTTTACCGATGTCGTCCTTGTCGGCCACTCGCAGGCGGGCACGCACATGCCCTCGATGACCCTCGCACGGCCTGACCTGTTCTCCCGCGCGGTGTTCGTTTCCTGCGTCGCGCCCGATCCGGGACTGACGACGATCGAGATGACCGGAACGAAAATCCACGGCGGCAGCCATCCATTCAACGACGCTGCGCTGTCGGTGCGCGATCGTTACCGGGCGATGTTCTGCAACGATATGGCTCCCGCCGAGCAGGAAGCCTTCCTCGACAAGCTGGGCCCTGACCAGTGGCCAGCCTGTTGTTATAGCCATGCAGACTGGCCCTACGATCACCTCGCGGATCTGCCGGTAAGTTATGTGCTGTGCCTGCAGGACGCAATCCTGCCGCTGGAATGGCAAGAGCGCTTTGCCGAGCGCTTCCATGCCCGCTCTACCCCGCGCATCGACGCCGGGCACCAGGCGATGAACACCAGGCCCCATGCACTGGCGGAAATCCTGCTGGCGGAAGCGTCAGCCGCTTAGTTCGGCACCATCCGGGCCTTGATCGTGATCGTCACGTCCCTGCCCACCACGCCGCCATAGCTGTTCATGCCGAACTGGCGCCGATCAATCGTCGTCTGTGCGGTGATCTGCACCGGATCGCGGCCAGTGGCCTGCGCCGGGGGCACGGCAAACGTGACGTTCATCACTGTTGGCCGCGTGGTGCCGCGCGCGGTGAGCTGGCCGGAGATCTGCGCCGTATTCGGCCCGGTCATCGTCATGTGCTGGCCGGTAAAGCTGACCATCGGATGACGCGCCACATCAAGGAAATCAGGCCCTCTGAGCTGAGTACCCACCTTGGGGTCGCGCGTGGCCAGGGCCCGCGCATCGACCGCGACTTCAAGCCGCAGGCTGCCAAGCTGGCTGGGGGACATGACAATGCCGCCGGTCATCTTGGGAAACTGCGCCGATTTCTTGGTAAATCCGAAGATCGTCACCTTGGCGTCGATCTGGCTGGTGCGGCTGTCTATCTGGTAGCGATAGGCTGGCGTTGCCGCGGCAATCGAGAGCAGGGGTATGGCGGCAAGGAAAATTCGCATCGTTACGGTCCCGTCCTGCGCCCGCAGAGGGACGGCTCGGTTCATTACCGCAAGGTCGCCAAACATCCTTACGATTCGGTTAAGGGGTGCACCTTAGGGCGCGGAAACCATTACACCATGCGCGCATCCACAGATGCCTTAGCAAACGGACTCGCCTTTGCTGCGTCAGTACCTATCTGTGACCCACCATGGCCAAGCTCTATTTCTATTATGCCAGCATGAACGCTGGCAAATCGACCAACCTGCTGCAGGCGAACTTCAATTATAACGAGCGGGGCATGCAGACGATGCTGTGGACCGCCGCGCTGGACGACAGGGGCGGGGACAAGGCTATCGAAAGCCGCATCGGCCTGAATGCCGACGCGCATCGCTTCCGACCTGATACCGATCTGTGGGACCGGATCAGCGCCGCACACCGCGTCGAGCCTTTGGCCTGCGTGCTGGTGGACGAGGCACAGTTCCTTTCCGTGCTGCAAGTCTGGCAACTGGCGCGCATCGCGGACGAAGGCGGGATTCCCGTGCTCTGCTATGGCCTGCGCACCGATTTCCAAGGGGAGTTGTTCCCGGGATCGGGTGCGCTCCTCGGCCTTGCAGATGCCCTGATCGAGCTCAAAGCGGTGTGCCATTGCGGCCGCAAGTCGACGATGAACCTGCGTGTTGACGAAAGCGGCGCGGCGGTGAAGGCGGGGGCGCAGAACGAGATTGGCGGGAACGACCGCTACGTGGCCTTGTGCCGCAAGCACTTCAGCGAGGCACTTGGCCGATGAGCGAGACAGTCCTGCGGATGGCGGCGCTGATCGTGCCGATGATCTTCGCCATCGTATTCCACGAAGTCGCGCACGGCCTTGCCGCCAAGTGGCTGGGCGATCCCACGGCGCAGGAGCGCGGCCGGCTGAGCCTCAACCCCATCCGCCATGTCGATCCAATTGGCACCATCGTCCTGCCCGGCGCGCTGGCGCTGATGGGCCTGCCGGTGTTTGGCTGGGCCAAGCCGGTTCCGGTAATCCCCGAGAGAATGCGCAATCCGCGGCTCGGCATGATGCTTTCGGCCGCGGCTGGTCCGGCTTCTAACTTCCTGCAGGCGCTGGTCGGTGCGGTGTTGCTGGGGCTGCTGGTGGCCACTTACGGCTCGGTCGAAGAACCGGGCGGGGTGGTGAAGTTCTTTGTGATGATGCTCAGCTATGTGCTGATGATCAACGTCTTCGTCGGACTGTTCAACCTGATCCCGGTGCCGCCGTTCGATGGCTCGCATATTGTCGAAGGCCTGCTGCCGCGCAGACTGGCCGCGCAATATGCCCGCCTGCGCAACTTCGGCTTCGCGCTGGTGCTGATCGTGATCGTCGTGCTTCCCTACATTTTCCCAAGCTTCGATCCGGTCGGTGCCATCGTCGACAAGCCCTATGGCGCGATGATGGAAGGCTATGGCTGGGTGGTGAAGGCCATCGCAGGCGAGTGACGTGACGAACGGCTGGATCATCCTCGACAAGCCGCTGGAGCTTGGTTCGACCCAGGCGGTCGGCGCGGTCAAGCGCAACCTGCGCGAGGCGGGCTATCGCAAGGTCAAGGTGGGACACGGCGGTACGCTCGATCCGCTGGCCACCGGAGTGTTGTCGATCGCGCTGGGTGAGGCGACCAAGCTGTGCGGGCGGATGCTCGATGCCAGCAAGGAATATGCTTTCACCGTCCGGTTCGGCAGCGAGACTGATACCCTTGACCTTGAAGGCAAGGTCATTGCGGAAAGCACGGTGCGTCCCACGCAGGCTGACATTCAGGCCGTGCTGGCACGCTTCACCGGACTGATCGAGCAGGTACCGCCGATCTATTCCGCGCTGATGATCGATGGCCAGCGTGCCTATGACCGGGCGCGGGCAGGGGAAGAGGTGGAGCTGAAAAGCCGCGCTGTGACGGTTTATGACCTGAAAATCCTCGCCGGCACGGGGAGGGGGACCAGCGAAGCTGGTGGAGGGGGCTCTCCGGATGGTGTTGCGCCTGGGGCCAGCCCCCTCCACCATCCTGCAGATGGTCCCCCTCCCTGTGCCGGGGAGGATTACGTCACCCTCGTCGCCCATGTCTCCAAAGGCACTTACATCCGCAGCCTGGCACGCGACATCGCCCGCGCGCTCGGCACAGTCGGCCATGTCACCATGCTGCGCCGCTTGCGTGCCGGGCCGTTCGCCGAAAATCAGGCGATTTCGCTGGACAAATTGAACGAAGTGGGTAAGGGCGCGCCACTTGAGAACGTACTCTTGCCGCTGGAGGCAGGGCTGGTCGACATCCCGGCTCTCAACCTCAGTCCGGAACAGGCAAGCATGGTCCGACAGGGCCGGGTTCTGACCGGACTGCCCCACGATGACGGGCTGTACTGGGCGCGATGCGGGACTGTTCCCCTCGCACTGGTGGAGCTTTCTGGCGGTGACGCCCGCGTTACCCGGGGTTTCAATCTTTCCGATGTCGCGGAGTAAGTACTATGTCGGTATCTGCCGAAAAGAAGCAGGAAATCATCAAGGACAACGCGCGCGCAGCCAACGATACCGGCTCGCCCGAAGTTCAGGTCGCGATCCTGACCAGCCGCATCAACACGCTGCAGGGTCACTTCAAGGACCACCACAAGGACAACCACTCGCGCCGGGGCCTG
>NZ_JANPGP010000020.1:0-27388 GCF_031424035.1 Novosphingobium sp. | reverse complement strand
GGTTCGTTTCGATGCGACCCTGCGTGAAAAAGGAAGCTTCCAGCGATTTCGGCTATCGAAGGTCCGGGCAGGTTCAGCGATGAAAACGCGAACCTCACGCTGCCGGGACCGCGCCGGGGAGGACCCGCGCGCCGATTGCTGGGAGGGGATATAGGGAACGTTGCCGGGAAAAGCAAGAAAATTGCGTGGCGGGCAGAGATTCGCGAGAATCATCGGCGCTCACCCGCGCCAGATTTCGGCCAGAGTCAGCCAGAACCTGCCGTTGGAGAAGCGGCACATCCGGGCTAATCCGCCTGCCAGCCGATTGCATGGCCCGTTCTGTCAGCTTGGTGCTATGGTCCGGGGGCACTGCAAGTCTACGTCGGCGTGACAGGCAACCGGGTATGGCTCTCGATCCGCGAGTCTCCGGTCTCCGAAGGCTTCGGCCATGGAATTTTTTACGCCTGTTTTGCCAGAGAATTCAAGCAGCCTTGGAATGGCGCTGGTTGTTTCGTCCGCCATGCCCCTGCTGTTGCTCGACGATAAACTGGTTGTTCAAGCAGCCAGTGAAACGTTTTGCCGAGCCTTTGACTTGCGGATTGATGCCGTGGTCGGATTCTCCCTGTTCGCGCTGGGCAACGGCGAATGGGACAGACCGCAATTGCGCTCGCTGATCGAGGCAACGGCCAGTGGCCGCGCGGCAATCGACGCTTACGAATTCGTGCTGAAGCGTGAAGGCAGGCCCGATCGCATCCTGATCCTGAATGCCCACGCGCTGGACCATGAGGCAAACGCTGCCATCCGGCTGGTCCTTGCAGTCACCGACATCACGGCAATACGGGATTCCGAATCTGCGGCTCGTGCCCAGGTAGAGAAGAACGATTCGCTGATCCGCGAAAAGCAGGTCCTGTTGCAGGAACTGAACCACCGCGTCGCCAACAGCCTGCAGATCATCGCGAGCATCCTGATGCAGCGCGTGAAACGGTCGCAGTCAGAGGAAACCCGCGACCACCTTCGCGATGCCCACCACCGGGTCTTGTCGATTGCCACGCTGCAACGGCTGTTGGCGTCGAACGCCAACGGTGATGTCGCACTGCTGCCCTACCTGACAGACCTGTGCGCCAGTATTGGCGCATCGATGATTGCCGATCCAAGAAAATTGACGCTGAATGTCACAGCCGATGCCAGTTCGATGAGCCCGGATCAGTCGGTCAGCCTGGGGCTGATTGTCACTGAACTGGCGATCAACGCACTCAAGCATGCATTCCCCGATCCCGATCAGGAACACTGTCATATCGACGTGGCCTTTGCCGCCAGCACATCAGGCTGGGTGCTGACGGTTTCTGACAATGGTTGCGGCATGCCGGACGATCCTGCCAAGGCCAAATCCGGCCTTGGTACCGGCATCGTCAATGCCCTCGCCGGGCAGTTGGCCGCAAAGGTGGAAGTCACCAATAACCAACCCGGAACCAATGTGACCGTTTCGCATGGTGGAGCCAGTGTTCGGGAATCCTCAACCGTGCTAGGAACTTTCGTTTCGAACCTTCCCGTTGAGGGCTAGGTCCCTGACGAAAATGTTGTCACGTCCAGTCCCGGCGGCGCTCTGAAGGTCTGGTTCTTGACGTCGAAGCACGTACCGAAGACTTTGATCAGATCGCTATCGCTTACCCACGCGGTCCTTTACGGACTTGGCGTCACGATCGGTGCGGTGATCTTCATCTGCCCGTTGTTGGTCGCCGCTGCCGGATCGACCTCAAGCTTTTTGCCACTGGCATTCGCGCTCAATGACTAGGCGGGTTGCTCCGCTTTTTCACGCCCGTGAAGGCGTGTCGCACCCGCGAAGTATCACTCGTCGCTCGGGAAATCGAAGGTCACGATCAGGCCGTGCGAATGCCATTCCACGCTCGCCGTGCCGTCGCGGGCTTTGACGATGCGGTTGACGAGATTGAGGCCTTGGCCGCCCGGCCGGCTCTGCCCGGCAACCGGTTCTGCGGAGTCCTCCTTCCAGATGACCTTCAGCCGCTCGCCCTGGATATGGGCGCTGACGTCAATGGCGCCGCCCTGCAGCAGCGCGCCGTGCTTGGCCGAATTGACGGCCAGTTCGCCCAGAACCAGCGCAATGGCATCGGCCTGCTCGCGCGAAACCGCGTGATTAGCGATCTGTTCGGTCGTTATCCTGCACGAAGGCATGTCAAACGGCTGGACGAGGGCCGGGATCAGGACCGACAGGTCCCCGGGAGCATCACCTGAGACAAAGAGCGACTGGGCGACGCTCATCGCGATCAGCCGGGACTTCATTTCCTTGGCAAAGGTTTCGACAACGCCGTGTCCGCGGCCAAAGCCCTGCATCAGGCTGCCGATCATGGCGTAGGTATTGCGCAAGCGGTGCCGCATTTCCTCGGCCGCGATGCGCAAGGCCTGCCGCTGCAACTCAACTTCGGTAATGTCGCGCGAAATGGCGAGGAAACCAGCTGGCGCGCCGTCGATATTCTTCACGGCGGTCACCGTGACATTCCACCACCGTTGCGATCCCTTCAGCGTCGGGCAGAACGCATCGAAGCGAACGATGTTGCCAAGGCTGGCCGATGGGAGCGCATCGAGCACTTGCTGGCGCGTGTCATCCGGCCAGAAGGTAGCCCATGGAAGACCGCAGACAGCGCCGGAATCGTCGATCTCCATGGCGCAGAGGCCGTTGGGATTCATCCACTGGACAGTGCCGTCGAGGTCAATGAGCTTCACGCAGTCAACGCTCTGCGCGAGGACGTTCGAGAGGGCTTCGGCGGATAGTGCGGCCGAATTAAGAATGGTGATTGCCGATGGGAAAACCTCAGATTTGCCCGTGGTGTATGGCTTAAACCGACGGGCCGCAAGCGTTCGGCCGTTGGCAGGGCAATTGCACGGCCGGAGCAATCGGTTAGGGTAGGGCAATGATGCACAAGCCCACGCTGTTCGCCGCCGTAACCCTGGCCCTCGCCCTATCCTCCGCCCCTGCGCTCGCTGCGCCGCCGTCTTCCGCAGAACGGGTGATGATCTCCACGGTCGAAGCGGAAGCAGGGCGTCACCTCGCTTTGCTGGAACGCATGGTCAATCAGAACAGCGGTACCCGCAATCTCGATGGCGTGCGCAAGGTGCGCGACATGCTGGTGCCGGAATTCGAGGCGCTGGGCTTTGCCACGCGCTGGATCGCGCAGGACGGGGTGAACCGCGCGGGGCACCTGCATTTTGAGCATACGGGTAAGAAGGGCACCAAGCGCCTGCTGCTGATCGGGCACCTCGACACCGTGTTCGAGCCGGATCACCCCTTCCAGAAGTTCGAACGGCTGGACACCGATACAGTGAAGGGCCCCGGCGTTGGCGATGACAAGGGCGGGATCGTCACCATCCTCTCGGCGCTTCGCGCCATGGACAAGGCGGGGGCGCTTAAAGGGGCGAATATCGAGGTCGCGCTGACGGGTGACGAGGAAGAGGCGGGGCTGCCGCTGAAGATCAGCCGCGCCGACCTGATTGCGGCGGGCAAGCGTGCCGATGCCGCGCTCGATTTCGAAGGGCTGGTGGTCGCCGATGGCAAGGACATGGGCTCGGTCGCGCGGCGATCAGCGGGCAACTGGAAGGTGACCGTGACAGCGAAGAGCGGCCATTCGAGCGGGATTTTCTCGGCCGGATCGGGCGAGGGGGCGATCTATCCGCTGGCCAATATCCTCAGCGCCTTCCGCAAGGAATTGCCCGAGCCGAACCTGACTTTCAACGTCGGCATGGTGGCGGGCGGGGCTTCAGCCAGCCTATCGCCCAACGATGCCAATGCTGAGGCGAGCGGCAAGACCAACATCATCCCCGCCGTCGCCATCGCGCGCGGCGACATGCGCGCGCTCACCCGCGACTCGATCGACCGGACATTGGCAAAGATGCGCGCCATCGTGGCGCGGCCGTTCAATGGCGGCTCGGCGACTTTCGAGTTCGAGGACAAGTATCCGCCGATGGCGCCGACGCCGGGCAATGAAGCGCTGCTCGCCAGCCTCAACGGGGTGAACGCGACGCTGGGGCTGGAGTCGATGGCGGCGCTCGATCCGCTGAAGCGCGGGGCGGGGGACGTCAGCTTCGTTGCCGCCGATGTCGATAGCCTTGCCGGACTGGGGCCAGCGAGCAGCGGCGATCATACGGCGGCGGAGACGGTCAACGTTCCAAGCATCTGGCGGCAGGCCAAGCGCGCCGCCCTGCTTATGACGCGGCTGAGCCGTGAGAAGTCGGTGAGGAAATGAACGATCTCGCCGCCGTCTCTGCTGGGGTGAAGCAGCTGCACGCGCGCTATACCGATGCGGTGTGGCGCAAGGACGCAGAAGCCTTTGCGGCGTGCTTTGCCGAGCAGGGTGAGTGGCGGATTTCGGGTTTGGCGATGACGGGCCGCGCGGAAATCGACGCGACTATCGGGCGGATATTCGACCGGATGCACCGGGTGCTGTTCACCTATGGCGATCCGGTTTTGTCATTGGTTGATGGCGAGTGGTGCGCGCGGGTCATGGTCAACGAGCGGGTGGCCTGGGCGGACGGCAAGACCAACGTCTCGATCGGCCGCTATTACGAGCGGCTGGTGGAAGATGCAGGCGAGTGGCGCTTTGGCTGGCGCTTGTTCGAGCTACATTACCGAGGGGCACCGGACCTGACGGGCGAATGGTTCGAGCATCCCGATTACGGTCCGCCGCCGGGGATGCCGCCGCTGGATACCATTGCGCTTGATACCTCTTCGGTGCGGTGGGGGCTGGGGGTGAACGAGGCCTAGCCGACCAGTTCCCTGATGCGCGCGCCGAAATCCTCGCGGCTCCAGTGCTTCAGCAGCGCGGTGTAGCACGAGAGATAATTGCGCGCCGGATCGGCCTCGACGGGGAGGAACATGGGGTCTTGCGGCCTGCTCGCCGTGTGAATGGCGGGCATGCGAAAGCGGATGATCTCGGGAGCGGAGAACATCCGCGCCGTGCCCATCACCGCCATGTGGACGGCGAGGTGGCGCTTGAGATCGGCCAGCGGGACCAGCGGCCCGCCGTGGCTGTGGTACTCGCCGAGGAAGTGGGCGAGCAGGGAGTCGATGTGCCGGTCCCACACACCCAGATGCGCGGCCGAAAGCCCGCCCCACAGTGCCGCGCCGAATGTCAGCTGGCCGACCCGGCCCCAGTCAATCAGGCCGCACTGGACCGTGCCGCCCTCGCGCCAGAACCAGGCGTTGTCGATATGGCTGTTCCAGTGGTTCAGCGCGATCATTGCCGGGTCGGAGGTGAGGTACTGACGCAACGGGGCTTCGTGCTCGACGACCAGCGCAACATCGCTTTCGAGGCGGGCGAGGAAGCTAGGGTCGCAAATCTCCGGCGGCATCAGGTGCGGGCAATCGCGGGCGAAGTCGCGGCCCTGCTGGAGTTGCTCGGCCAGTTCGGAGGGGGAATAGCGGAACGGATCGGCGCTGCCCGTGGCCGGATCGAGGGGGAACAGTGCCTCAACCTCGCTGCCCAGCGCGCCCGACTTGTGTGCGCCCGCCAGCCGCGCCAGCGCCGAGGTGGTCGCGCGGTAATAGGGCAGCGGATCGGCCATCGTCTGCCAGTCGAGGCACTTGCGGCGGTGGAGTTCAATCCCGTCCTCGCCGTAAGCCACCCGCTCGGTGATGACGAGCCCGGTGCCGGAGACCTCGTGATAGTCGGCGAAGATGCCGCGCGGCACGCGGATCGGGAAGGCGGACTGGCGGGACAGCGCAACGAACCGCGCCTCGCCCGCCATTTCGGTACGTTGCCAATCGCGCCGCTCATCGTCGAAATCGCGGCTGAACTTGGCGAACAGCGGTTGGGCGAGCGCAGGTTCAGGGCGTTCGGTTTCGAGCCGCAGAAACAGCTTCTTGCCGGTGCTGCCGCCCGGGCAGTGCTCGGCACGGAGCGCGGTCACGTGGTTGTCAGGCGCCAGCGTGCCGAAGGCGTGAAGCGCGGTGGTCAGCCAGTCCGGCCCGGCGGAAAGCAGCGCCTCGGGATGGGCGGGAATATCCAGCCCGGTCGCATCGCCGCGAATGAAATCGAACCGCTCGCTCATGCTTACGCATCTGTCCGGGAAGCGGGGTTCCCGGCAAGCGCGAACTGCGTCGCAGGGACGATCAGCGCCCATGCTGATCACCTGTTCAGCAAAACCGTTTGACAGGCTGCGCCGCAGCCTTCACCGATGCGGCAAATAAAGATCGGGAGAATGGATATGGCAGGCAGTCTGCACGGCAAGGTGGCGCTCGTCACCGGGGCATCATCAGGAATCGGTGCGGCAATCGCTTTTGCCCTGGCAGAGGCCGGCGCGACTGTTGCCCTCTGTGCCCGGCGCGTCGACCGGCTTGCGCAGCTCGTCAGCAAGATCGAGGCAGCGGGCGGCAAGGCGCTGGTCATCGCCGGCGACATGGCGGTCGAGGCTGATGCGGTAAAGACGGTTGAAGACACGGTCGCCCAGCTTGGCCGTATCGATATCCTGATCAATTCCGCTGGCATCATGGATTCGGGCGGGATCGAAAACGCCAGCCTTGAGCGCTATCGCCAGACGATGGACATCAACCTGATGGGCACGGTCTATACCTGCGCCGCTGCGGTGCCCCACATGCTGAAGCAGGGCGTTGGCGACATCATCAACATCTCCTCGCTCGCCGGGCGCAAGGGCGGGCCGATGACCAGCTCCTATTCGGCGAGCAAACACGCGGTGAACGCGATGACTGATGGGCTCCGGCAGGAGGTTGGAAATCGCAATATTCGCGTCGCGATCTTCATGCCCGGCGCGACCCGGTCCGAAGTTGGTGATTCGATCCCCGATCCGAACTGGCGCGCGGCAATCCAGGCGCACGTCAGCAAGGACGGCGTGGTCGAAGCCGAAGAAGCGGCCTCAGTCGTGGTCTTCATGCTGTCGATGCCGCGCAACGTGAACATTTCGGAAATCAGCGTCCGTCCGACCATCGATACGACGGCTTGAAGGGAATCAACGACATGACAGGCAGGCTGGCAGGCAAGAGCGTCATCATCACCGGCGCAGGTTCCGGCATGGGCAAGGCGATGGCGCACCGCTTCACCCAGGAGGGTGCGCAGGTTCTACTCGCCGACGTATCGGGTAAACAGGACGAGGTTGCGGCAGCAATTGGCGCTGCGGCGAGTGCGATCCACTGCGATGTGTCAGATGAAGCGCAGATTCAGGCGCTGGTTGCCGCGGCGGAAGATCGCTTCGGCAAGATCGACGTGCTGTGCAACAACGCTGGCTTTGGCGGCGGTATGGCGCCCTTGCACAAGCAAACCGCCGACCATTGGGACCGCATCCACAGCGTCAATATTCGCGGCGTTTTTCTCGGCATGAAATACGGCATCACCTCGATGCTCAAGACCGGTGGCGGATCGATCGTCAACACCGGCTCGGGTTCGGCCGTGATCGGATGGAAGCATCACTCGGTCTATTCTGCGGCAAAGGCCGGCGTGCACCAGATGACCAAAGCTGCCGCGCTTGACTATTCGGACAAGAACATCCGCATCAACGCCATCGCGCCGGGGACGATGTGGACCGGGCTTGTGGCGGCATCGGCCAGCCATGACACGCCGCCCGAAGGCTATCCGGTTCTGGCCGGCATACCGATGGGCCGCTGGGGCACGGCGATGGATATTGCCAATGCCGCGCTCTACCTTGCCAGCGACGAAGCGGCCTATGTCACCGGGGTCGTGCTGCCCGTCGATGGCGGCTATGGCATCGGCTTTTCGGGCATGGGCGCTGAGCGGCCGGGCGTGACGACTTCAGACCCCGAAGATCTGTGAAGGCCCGCGCGTATTGATTTTGACTCGCAAACGATTAACCCGGCGAGCCTGAACAGGGGGATTACGCCGGAATGCAGAAGGCCCGGACGACCGAGCGCAAGCGCAACCGTGGCTTCGAAGAGACTCACCAGTCCCTGATCGAAACCGCTGTGCGCCTGCTGTCCGAAAAGGGTGTCGAGGCGCTTTCTGTCTCGGCACTGGCGCGCGAGGCGGGGATCAACCGCACCACGGTCTATTACCATTTCCCCAGCCGCGAGGCGATGATCGAGGCGGTCAAGGAGTGGTCGAGTTTGCAGCTGGCTCGGGGAATGGATGCCGGGTCTTCGCGTTTTGACCGGATGGCGGGGATCAACCGCTTCGTGCTGGCCAACCCGGAACTGATCAAGTTGTGGATCGACGATTTCATCGCTCCGGGTGATATCCGGACCCGCTATCCGCGCTGGGACGATCTGGTTATCGGCATGGCCAAGAGCCTGTCTGCGGCGCATCCCGGCGAGGACTTCGATGCCGAGGTCTATTCAGTGATGCTGCTTGCCTCGGCTATCATCGGGCCGCGCATCCTGCAGAATTCCGTGGCATCCGATGCCGATCCGGCAGCAATCAGCGAACGCTTTATGGCTGAACATCGCCGGCAATTGCGCCGCGACGGGATTATCGACTAAACTTGCCACATATATGTTGAAAAAAATGCTGCGCGTGTTAGCTTGGTATGGAGAGGAAAGTTCAATGACCCTGCTACCCGGAACCTATGCGCAGCTTGAACCCTTCGCCGCCGAATGGGCGCTGCCCACCACGGCTGAGCGCGCCGCTGCCCGGTCCACGTCTTCGGCGGAGCAACGTCAGGCGTTCTACGATGCGGTCAGCCCGCATGCCGCCGTGATACTCGATGAACTGGACACGCGCCCGCTTGACGCCCTGACCGATCAGGAAAAGCGCCTGCTCGATCTCGTGATGGCCTTCGGCCACGTCGCGCTTGCGGTCGAAATCCAGGGCCCGGACGAGGCTCGCCACCGGGTTTGGCGCGATCGCATGATCATCACCCGCGCCACGGCGGATATGCCGGCCTGATTATCGCCTTTCGACCGTGACCCCGCCAAAGGCCGTCGCCATGAATGGCCCGGCCAGCGTTTCGTGCGGGAAGCCGAGCGGCACCGAGCTCGCGGCGTCAAGCCGGCCGCGCTGGCCTTCATCCAGCACCACATCGAGCGCGCCGAGGTTGTCCTCAAGCTGCACCGGGGTGCGGCAGCCCAGCACCGGTGAGGTGACGACCGGATCGAGCATCGTCCACGCCAGAGCAACCTGCGCTGGGGTGCAGCCGATTTCTTCGGCCACGGCCACAACTTCTGCCGCGATGGCGGAATTGCGATCGCTCAGACGGCCAGTTGCGACATTCATCGCTTCGCGCGTGCCGTCGCTCCCCGGTTTCGCATATTTCCCCGTGAGCACCCCGCCACCGAGCGGCGACCAAGGGCAAACGCCCATGCCCATCTCGCGCGCCATCGGGATCAGCTCGCGCTCCACCGTGCGTTCGATCAGGCTGTAGGAAATCTGCAGGGCGCAGAACGGGCTCCAGCCGCGCAGATCGGCAATGGCCTGCATCCGGCTCGCTTGCCATGCCGGCACGTCGGACAGGCCGGCGTAAAGCACCTTGCCTGACTGGATGAGGTCATCGAAGGCGCGCAGGATCTCGTCCACCGGGGTGCGGTGGTCCCACATGTGCAGATAGAGCAGGTCGATCCAGTCGGTCTTCATCCGGCGCAGGCTGTCTTCCACCGCGTGGATCATCGACTTTCGGTGATTGCCGGCATTGTTGGGATCGCCCGGCGCGGTGGTGAGCGAATACTTGGTCGAGATCACCAGCCGCCGCCGGCGCTGCGCCACCAGCTCGCCGAGCAGCTCTTCCGATCCGCCCATGCCGCCATAGAAATTCGCCGTGTCGATGAAGTTGCCGCCACGATCGATGTAAAGATCGACCATCCGCGCAGCCTCTTCATCGCTGCTGCCCCAGCCTTCCGCGCGGAAGGTCATCGTGCCGAGGCTGAGAGGCGACACGCGCAGGCCCGAGCGGCCGAGCAGGCGGTAATGATCGAGGGGCATGTGGTACTCTCCGTCGCAGGTGGTCCGGGTGCGTTAGCTTGCCTGCACAGGCCGCGCTTGTCTGCACCGGCAAAGCGGACTGTCCCCGAATCCGCGCCTGCGGTCTATCGCTGGAGCAGGACTTCTACGGTTTCGATGAACCACACGCGCAGGCTGCCACGTTCGGCGTTGTCGATCGAGGTCAGCGGCAACTGACGAAGGTAAGTGGCAAATCCCGTCGCAGCCATGGCAATGGCCACCGAGCGGCGGTGCGCATCTTCGCCGCCCAGCCACTCAGCCAGCGGGAGAATCGCCCTGGCTTCGGTTACCCGGGCGGCTATGGCGGCAGCTTCAGGATCACCGGAAGCGAGTGCAATCATCAGCGGCGGACGCACTACGTTTTCTGGATCGAGCAGGGCATCGGCAAGCCGCTCGGCATAATCGTCTCGGCCCCAATCGAGCGTTGCAGTTGCGGGCATCGCGGCTTCCAGCGCCGCTTCGAACAGGCCGGCCTTCGATCCGAAATAGCGCAACAGAAGCGTGGAGCTCGTCCCTGCGCGGCGGGCGATCTCGCGGATGCCCGTGTGCGAATAGCCCGTTTCGCTGAACGCCTGCTGCGCGGCGTCGAGGATGCGCAGGCGTGTGGCATCGGCATCTCGCTTGCGGGGGAGGGGCTGGTTCATCGGCTGCAACCTTGGCCGGGGATTGACAGCAGGACAAGCCGGGCACAAGTTACCAGTTGATAACTTACTTGGAGAGGTGCTGAAAATGGCGACATTTATGCTGGTTCACGGCGGTCATCACGGCGGCTGGTGCTACAAGAAGGTGGCGCGATTGCTGCAGGCGAAGGGGCATGTGGTCTACAACCCCTCGATGACCGGCATGGGCGAGCGCGAGCACTTGCGCTTCCCGGGGATGAACCTCGACACTCACATCACCGACATCGTCCGCATTCTCGAAGTCGATGACCTGACCGACGTCATTCTTGTCGGCCATTCCTATGGCGGGATGATCATTACCGGGGTGGCCGACCGCGCCACCGACCGGGTCGGTCACCGCGTCTATCTTGATGCCGCGTACCCGGTGAACGGCGAATCGCTGCTGGTTCATGCCGGGGCCAACATCGCCCCGCTGGAGGCAACCATGCGCGTGATCGACGGGGTGGAACTCGTCGGCTTCCCCGAACACATGCCGCCGCATTTCTTCGGCATCACCGATCCCGAGGACGCCGCCTTCACCGCCGCGCGGCTCGGGCCGCAGCCGTGGGCCTGCTATACCCAGCCGCTGGTCCTGACCAACGAGGCGGCGATGCGCGCCATTCCGGAGAGCCATATCATCTGCTCCTCGACCACTGTGGGCCGCGACATGGACCTGCTGCGAAAAAGGTCGCACGGCCGGGTCTGGGACATCGATACCGGGCACGACCTGATGATCACCGAGCCGGAATGGACGGCGGCTCGGCTGGAGGATGTCGCCGCGACGCTTGGCTAAGCGGCGCGCGCTCTGGCGATCAATCCGTCCGGCACCCGCCTGCCCTCTTGCGAGCGCCGGTCCGGCAGGCAATCAGCCGGCCAATGCAAGATGGGAGCGAGTTCATGAGCAAGCGGTACGAAGGCAAGGTCGTGGTGGTCACGGGCGCGGCGCAGGGCCTCGGCCGGGCGCTGGCGCTCGGTTACGCTCGCGAAGGCGCGACCCTGGGACTGGTCGACGTCAAGGCCGATGGACTGGCCGAAACCAAGGCGCTTGTCGAAGAACTGGGAGCCACGGTGGAAACTTTTGTCGGCGACCTTTCGCAGGAAGCGACCGTCGAGGCGCTCGGCGCCGAAGTGCTCGCCCGCTTCCCGTCGATCGACGTGCTCTACAACAATGCCGGCGCTGCCTATGGCGAAGTGAACACGCCGATTGATCAGGTGTCGTGGGACAAGTTCCAGTTCTTTCTCGGTCTCAATACGCTGTCGCCGCTGTTCCTTGCCCGCGCGCTGCGGCCCGCGCTGAAGGCGGCCGCCAAGGTTCGGGGGGCCTGCGTAATCAACCAGAGCTCGATGGCATCCTATCAGCCGGCGGTGGTTTACGGCGTGACCAAGTCGGCGCTCAACCAGCTGACCTGGGGCATGGCGCGGATGTTCGGCGCGGACGGTATCCGGGTCAACGCGGTCGCGCCAGGCCTGATGGAAACCGAAGCCAGCGCCAGTTCGCTGGGCGCAGAACGGCACGCGGCGATCCGCGCGCTGCAGATGCTGCCGGGCGAGGGCGCGCCGGACGACATAGTCAACCTTGGCCTGTTCCTCGGCTCGGACGATGCCCGCTTCATCACGGCGGAAGTGATGCACTGCGACGCTGGCCACCCGTTCCGCGCCTGGCGGCAATAAGGCTGCGTTAGCCTAGCGGGGAAGGTCCGTCCCGCCGCGGCACGCCTTAGGCAATGCTACCTAAGCAGCGGCACTTAAGTCGTCGCAGAAAGCTTGCAAACCGCCGGCTTTTACAATGCAGCACGGTTGACACTGCTTGGAAGGGGGCCAAGTTCGCGCAACGCACGAAGGAAAGGCCTCGCCCCGTGACCAAGCTGCTGACCCAAACCTGTGCCCCGGATTCATGGTTCGATGCGTTGGACGACCTTGCGCTGGCTTGCGCGGGTGCTTTCGCTGAAGACGAAGGCGTGCTGCTGCGGCGTTTTCATGGCCTGCTCGAACATGCGCCTTCGCCTGCTCTGCTGGCCGGGATTGCGCAGCCTGATGCTGCCCTGTTTGACGCATCCGTCAGCCTGGGCGCGGCAACCAGTGCGGCGCTTTCGCTGATCGGCGAAGATGCGGGCTATATGCTGTCGCGTGATTCTTCCGGTAAGCACCTCGCCTCAATCATCCTGCCCGGCCATTTTGAGGAGGCAACTGTCGGAGCAGATACCGCCGCGCTCGCCATCGTCGGCGCATTGGCGGTCGCCCTCCACGACCCGCTGCCGCTGCCCGCCGACCTTCACGACATTGCCGACCGCACCCCCGTTCGCTTGAACTGACGGGATCAGGCAGTTCCAGTTTCGCTCGCCAACAGCGAGGGATCGATCCCCTCGGCGCGCCAAGCGGCCTGCCAACGGCCAGCGGCGCGGGTTTCCCAGATCACTTCGGGGTGACCATCGGCGGCGTACCAGCCGTGGTGGCGCATTTCGTTGTCGAGCTGGCCCGGCCCCCATCCAGCAAAGCCCAGCGTCATCAGCCAGCGCTCTGGTCCGCGTCCTTCGGCAATCGCTCGCAGCAGATCAAGCGAGGCCGAGACCATGCCGAGCGGTCCGGCATCAAGCGACTCCTCGTCCTGCCAGTCGCGCGAATGGAGGATGAAGCCGCGCGTTGGCTCAACCGGCCCGCCATCGTGAACCGGCGCGTCGGGTGCCTTGCCAGGATCGATGTCCAGCTCCTCAAGGATTTCGTGCAGTCCCACGCCTTCGCGCAGGTGCCCCAGCCCAAG
Source organism: Novosphingobium sp. (assembly GCF_031424035.1). Taxonomy (GTDB): domain Bacteria; phylum Pseudomonadota; class Alphaproteobacteria; order Sphingomonadales; family Sphingomonadaceae; genus Novosphingobium. The sequence goes on along the minus strand of NZ_JANPGP010000020.1, from coordinate 14,084 downwards.
TCCGAAAGCGCCGCTCTCGTCATGGGTGATCATGGCAATCACCGAATGATCAAAGCGCGGGTCACCCATCCCGGGCATGGCGAGAAGCAGGCGGCCTGCGAGGAATTGTGATTCCGTCATGGCCGCAGGCTAGCGCAGCCGCGCGCCGGCGTGAACCTGCCTTGAAAGCGGGCGGCCAAAGGTTGCGATGGATCGTTCTCCTTGTGTTTTCAGGCACCATAAGCTACATGACAAGGATCAAGGGCGAACTTTACGTAGGCACCCTTGACTGAGAGACCATTGCGCTCCCGCTTACACGGTGGAGCCGCGACATGGATCTCAATCACCTATATCATCAACATCAGGTGTCGACGATGCGCGCCGCTGCCGCGCCCAGTCGCCTCGCCCGCACGCAGCATCTTGCCGCCGCAGGCTCGTTCGCCAGCCGCATCCGCAACTATCAGATAGCGCTGGGTGCAGAAGCCTCGGCCGGCTGGCCTGCCGCCAAGGCAACCGGCTGCGCCCAGACATGAGCCGGGCGATGAACCTCAAGCTGCCCGAAGCCACCGTGCGCAAGCGTTGCACCGAAGGCGGCGTGACGATCAGCGCGATCGAGCCGCTGCCATCGGGCGGAACGCACCTTGTCTGCATGACCGGGACCGGCGCTGAAACCATGCGCGGCCTGCTGTCCGATCACCTGATCACGGGCATCGTCAAGCGCTTCCCCTTCTTCCGCGCCTGACTGAGAGGAATTTCCCATGGCCAAAGGTCAACAAAAGAAAACCAAGGAAACCCGCAAGGCCAAGAAGGAAGCGCCGCCCAAGCCCAATGCTTCCAAGCCTTCGCTAAAGGGCACCCCGGCAGTCGCTCCGCGCGTCTAGCCTCGGAGATTACTTTCGGCGCAGGAAATTGCCGCAATCCGGGATAATGTTCCGGGTTCACGCAAGCGATCACCCAGCGGCGCGTCCTGTCTGATTCGCCAGTTCGGGTGGCCACTCGTGGTGCCCGGCAAGTTCGGTTGTTCGGTCTGCGCCAGCAGGTCCTCGATCGGGGCAATGGCGATCACGGCAGGGCTTTTGCCGATTTGGGCCAGCGCGGCATGGACCGCCGGATCGGGATTGTCAGCCGCCGGACGATCCTCTGACCCGATTGTCGACCACAACAGGCCCCGGTCCCAATCGCGGATCTCCTCTGCCTTCTGGCGATCGACGCCTTCGGGCAGGCGGCCCAGTTCCTCAGCCCAGGCAAGGTCGCGGCCGCTCCACCATCCGGCCACCGTGGGCGTATCGTGCGTGCCGGTCATGGCCACGCAATTTGCCGGGTAGTCATGCGCGCCGATAAAGCCGTGATCTTCCGCCCGTTCGAACCACAGCACCCGCATGCCCAGCATGTTGCGATGGGTGACTGCCGAGGTGAAACCCGGCGGGGCAGTGCCAAGGTCCTCGGCAATGATCATGGCCTCGGCGCGGTGGGCTTCGAGTGTCACCAGCCTGGCAAGATCAAGGAACGGGTAGGTCAGGTAGGCGCCATCAGCGCATTCGCCGCCTTCCGGGATTACCCAAAGCCGCGCGAGACCAAAGGCATGGTCAATCCGCAGGCCTCCTGCCGATCGCAGAGCCGATCGCAGCATGGCGATCCATGGGGCATAACCGGAACTGCGCAGACCTTCGGGCGAAAAGCCGGTGATTGACCAGTTCTGCCCCAGCGGGCCAAGCGGATCAGGCGGCGCGCCGATGGTCAGGCCGGACAGCATCGCGCCGGGCATCGCCCAGCAATCGCTGCCATATGGCCGCACACCAACGGCAAGGTCGGCAATGAGGCCGATCGACATGCCCGCCGCCCTTGCGCCGTCCTGAACCGCGCTCAATCCTTCGCGCGCGAGCCACTGGCCATACAAATGAAACGCGATTTCATCCGCGTGCTGCTCGGCAAAACGCTGTGAAGCCGCACTGTCCGGGCTGCGAAACCGCGCAGGCCAATCGCGCCAGTCGCGCGCGCCTTGGGCGCGGAAATGGCAGAAAAGCGCTTCGTGCAGGGCATGACGTGAAAGGCCGGGATCGTCACGTCCATCGGCTGCGGCTATGCGAGCCCGCTGCTCTGGGCTCAACCCCGCGAAGCTCTCGCGCAAGGCGGCAAGGTGGTCTGGCATTGCGCTGGGCCAGTCGACCAGCGCTGCACCATGGCTAGCCTTGAGGGGGCCAAGGCCAAGCAGCGCCGGATCGGCAATCGCGGTATTGAGGAAGGTCCTGCTGGACGGCGAATAGGGACTGAAATCGTCGCCCACCCCCGGAAAGAGGGCATGGACCGGATTGATCGCCACGGCCTGACAGCTGACTTGTGCCAGCGACAGGACGGCTTCCGAAAGCTCGCCTAGCCCGCCGAATGCGGTTTCGTGCGTGCCACGCAGGGACGGGATCTGAAGCGAGGTGCCCCACAGGCGTTTGCCCGTCGCTGCGGGGAGGGGGCAGGCGGCAGGGGCAACGGCCAAACGGCAGGTGCCGTCCGAAAGGACCAGATCATAATAGCCCGGCAATGCCACCGGCGCGAGCGCACCATCTGTGATGGTGAGCCTCTGCGTGACACCCTGCTCGTCGGTCAGCTCTGCTGAACTGGTGCGGGTGGGCAGGGGCGTTTCGGTGCCTACCTCCGTAACCACCAAAGGGGGCAGGCCTGTCCCGGCCTCCAATGCGCGCTTCAGGCTTGCCGCGCGCTTGCGCTGGGTGCCGGTTTCGTATCCCAAATGCTCGAGGATGCGTGCCAGAGCGTCGCCGGCGACGATCTGATCGCGGCCTTCGACATCGCGCCACGCGCATTGCAGCCCTGCCGCTTCGGCCAGTCTGTGAATATCGTCGGATGCAGTCTGGCCCATTGCCTGCCAGCTTCGGCGGCAGATGCGGCCATGGCAACCATGAAAATTGCCAAAAACGTGTCGTGACCAGCCGGATAAGCAATTCAGGTGTTGCCCCGCCGCGATCAGCAGGCATACACAGTCATCTGGGGTGGATGGCTGAATCGGAACAGCTCGCGAACCGGGTCGGCGAACTCCGGACGCGCGGTGCCTTTGAGCACAGGGAGTTCGTGTTTCGTGCCATCCAGAACCAATGCCAAGATCGAGCAACTCGAAGCCAAGATCCTCGATGTCCTGCGCCACCGCGTCGGCAAGGATGAGCGTGCCGCCAAGACGCACGACTGGTTTACCGCCGCGGTGCTCTCCCTGCGCGACGAGATCATCGACAAATGGATGGAATCGACCCGGCGTACTTACGATGCCGGCGGCAAGCGCGTCTATTACTTGAGCCTGGAATTCCTGATCGGCCGCCTGCTGCGCGATGCGATCTCGAACCTTGGGCTTGGCCGCGAGATGGAGCAGGCGCTGCGCACCTACGGCCTCGAACTTTCGGCGATTGAGGACCTCGAACCCGATGCGGCACTCGGCAATGGCGGTCTCGGCCGGTTGGCGGCTTGCTTCATGGAAAGCCTCGCCAGCCTTGATATCCCGGCCTACGGCTATGGCATCCGCTATGTGAACGGCATGTTCCGCCAGCGGATCGACGATGGCTGGCAGGTCGAACTGCCCGAAACCTGGCTGGCGCACGGCAATCCGTGGGAATTCGAACGCCGCGAAAGCAGCTACCGGATCGGCTATGGCGGGGAAGTGATCGCCAAGGGCGACGGCGTGGAATGGCATCCGGCTGAAGCGGTGGAGGCAACTGCGGTTGATACGCCCGTGGTCGGTTGGCGCGGCAAGCGGGTGAACACGCTGCGGCTATGGACGGCGAGCGCGCTCGATCCGATCAAGCTCGATGCCTTCAACGCGGGCGATCATATTGGCGCGCTGGCCGAGCAGATGCGCGCCGATAGCTTGGTGCGCGTGCTCTATCCTGCGGATTCGAGCGCGGCGGGTCAGGAACTGCGGCTGCGGCAGGAGTACTTCTTCACCTCTGCCTCGATTCAGGACATCGTCCGCCGCCACGTGCAGTATCACGGCGATGTGCGGACCCTGCCAGACAAGGCGGCGATCCAGCTCAACGATACCCACCCGGCCGTCGCCGTGGCGGAAATCGTGCGGCTGCTGGTCGATCACTATGCGCTGGAATTCGACGAGGCGCTCGATGTCACGCGGCGCACGGTGGGCTATACCAACCACACCCTGCTGCCCGAGGCGCTGGAGTCCTGGCCGCTGCCACTGTTTGAACGGCTGCTGCCGCGCCATATGCAGATCATCTATGCGATCAATTCGCGTGTGCTGCGCGAAGCGCGCAAGATCGGAATGGACGATGGCGAGATCGCGGCGATTTCGCTGATCGACGAAGGCGGGGACCGCCGCGTCCGCATGGCCAACCTTGCCTTCGCCGGGGCGCACAGCGTCAACGGCGTCGCTGCGCTGCACACCGATCTGATGAAGACCACGGTGTTTTCGTCATTGCACAAGCTCTATCCCGGCAAGATCAACAACAAGACCAACGGCGTCACCCCGCGCCGCTGGTTGCAGCAGTGCAACCCGGCGCTGACATCAACCTTGCGCGATGCCATCGGCGATGCCTTCCTTGACGATGCGGAGCAACTCAGCGCGCTCAATGCCCTTGCCGGCGACGCCGCGCTGGGCGAGCGGATTGCCGAGGTCAAGCGCAGTAACAAGGTGGCGCTCGCCGCGCACCTCAAAGACCTGACCGGCGTGCGGCTCAACCCCGATGCCCTGTTCGACGTGCAGGTGAAGCGCATCCACGAATACAAGCGGCAGTTGCTCAATCTGGTCGAAACGGTCGCGCTCTACGACCAGATCCGCAGCCATCCGGAGCGCGACTGGGTGCCGCGCGTCAAGATCTTCGGCGGCAAGGCAGCGTCGAGCTATCACAACGCCAAGCTGATCATCAAACTGGCCAACGACATCGCCCGCAGGGTCAATTCCGATCCTTCGGTCGGCGGGTTGCTCAAGGTGGTCTTCGTGCCCAATTACAACGTCAGTCTGGCCGAACGGATCATCCCGGCGGCTGACTTGTCCGAACAGATCTCCACCGCCGGCATGGAAGCCTCGGGCACCGGCAACATGAAGTTCGCGCTCAACGGCGCGCTCACCATCGGCACGCTCGACGGCGCAAATGTCGAGATCAAGGACCGCGTCGGTGACGAGAATATCATCATCTTTGGCCTGACCGCCGATGAAGTCGCCGAAAAGCGCGCCAACGGCTATAATCCCCGTGAAGTGATCGAGGGATCTTACGAACTGCATCAGGCGGTCGAGGCAATCTCGTCGGGCGTGTTCTCGCCCGATGACAAGAACCGCTACAAGGGGCTGATGGACGGCCTCTATGACAGTGACTGGTTCCTGCTGGCCGCCGATTTTGACAGCTATGCCGCCGCGCAGCGTGAAGTCGATCGGCGCTGGAACGACCAGAAAGGCTGGCGCAAGAGCGCCATGCACAATATCGCCAATGTCGGCTGGTTTTCGTCCGACCGCACCATCGCGGAATATGCGAAGGATATCTGGAAAGTTTAGAGCCCTATGAGGCCGCCTGGAGAGGCTATTGCTGCACTGCTGGAAGGGACGCACGCCGATCCCTTCGCGCTGCTGGGTGTGCATGATGGGCCGGAAGGTTCCTTCGCACGCGCGGTTCTGCCGGGGGCCGAGGCGGCTGAGGCATACAGCTTCGCCGGCAAGAAACTCGGAAAGCTGGTCTGCGTTGACCCGCGCGGCTTGTTCGAAGGCAAGGTCAAGGGCAAGCCGCAGCCGGTAAAGTACCGCTGTCAGGGCGGCGGCCACGAATGGTGGCTGACCGATCCCTACAGCTTCGGCCCGGTGCTGGGGCCGACCGACGACTTCCTGATTGCCGAGGGAACGCACCTGCGCCTGTTTGACAAGCTGGGCGCGCATCTGATCAATCATCAGGGCGCGAGCGGCGTCCACTTTGCCGTCTGGGCACCCAATGCCCGCTTCGTCAGCGTGGTCGGCGATTTCAACGATTGGGACCACCGCCGGCACCTGATGCGCAAGCGGCTGGACATCGGCGTGTGGGAAATCTTCGTTCCCGACATCGGCGAAGGCCGCGCCTACAAGTTCCGCATTGTCGGGCCGGACGGTGCGGTCCAGCCGCTGAAGGCCGATCCTTACGCCTTTGCTGCCGAACTCCGCCCGAAGACCGCCTCGCTCACCGCGCGCCCGGTAAAGACCGATTGGGGCGATGCCGCGCACCGGGCTCACTGGGCCGCCGCCGATGCCCGGCGCGAGCCGATGTCGATCTATGAAGTCCACCCCGGATCATGGCAGCGCGACGAGAACGGCTGGTTCCAGTCTTGGGATGCGATGGCCGAAAAGCTGGTTCCCTACGTGGTCGACATGGGCTTTACCCATATCGAATTCCTGCCGGTCTCCGAGCATCCCTATGATCCCAGCTGGGGCTATCAGACCACCGGGCTCTACGCGCCCTCGGCCCGTTTCGGCGGCCCTGACGGCTTCGCCCGCTTCATCGATGGCGCGCACCGCGCCGGGATTTCGGTGCTGATTGACTGGGTGCCGGCACACTTTCCCGTCGACGAACACGGCCTCGCCCATTTCGATGGCACCGCGCTCTATGAACACGAAGACCCGCGCCTTGGCTTCCATCCGGACTGGAACACCGCGATCTACAATTTCGGGCGACGCGAGGTGCGCAGTTTCCTCGTCAACAACGCGTTGTTCTGGGCCGAGCATTATCATGTCGATGGCCTGCGGGTCGATGCGGTCGCCTCGATGCTCTACCGCGATTACAGCCGGAAAGCCGACGAATGGATCCCCAACGAGCAGGGCGGGCGGGAGAACTGGGAAGCGGTCGAGTTTCTTCGCGCGATGAACAAGGCGGTCTATGGCAGCCACGCCGGGATCGTGACCATTGCCGAGGAATCAACCTCGTGGCCGGGAGTTTCCAAGCCGGTGCATGAGGATGGTCTTGGTTTCGGCTTCAAGTGGAACATGGGCTTCATGCACGACACGCTGCAATACATGGCGCGTGACTCGGTCCACCGTAAGCACCACCATGCCGAGATCACCTTCGGGCTGGTCTACGCCTTCAGCGAGAATTTCGTCCTGCCGTTGAGCCACGACGAGGTGGTTCACGGCAAGGGTTCGCTGCTCGGCAAGATGAGCGGCGACGATTGGCAGAAGTTCGCCAACCTGCGCGCCTATTATGGCCTGATGTGGGGCTATCCGGGCAAGAAGCTGCTGTTCATGGGGCAGGAATTCGCCCAGCGGCGCGAATGGAGCGAAGAGCGCGCGCTCGATTGGGAACTGCTCGATTCCCCCGCCCATGCTGGCGTTCAGCGGCTGGTGCGGGACCTAAACCGGCTTCACCGCGAAAAGCCCGCGCTTCACGCGCGCGATTGCGAGGCGGAAGGTTTCGAATGGCTGGTGGTTGATGATGCCAGCGCCTCGGTCTTTGCCTGGCTGCGCAAGGCGCCCGGCGCGCTGCCGATCGCGGTGGTCAGCAATATGACCCCGATACTGCATGGACACTACCGCCTGCCGCTGCCGCATGACGGCACTTGGCGCGAAGTGTTCAACAGCGACGCGCAGGATTACGGCGGCAGCGGCCAGGGCAACCAGGGCGCGGTTTTTGCGGAGCACGGCGCGGCCCATGTCGTCCTGCCACCGCTGGCGACCGTCATGTTCGAATATCAGGGTTGAAGACAAAAAAGGGGAAGGATGCCATGGCGAAGAGGATTCAGGCACCGCTGGCGCGCGATGCGATGGCCTATGTTCTGGCAGGCGGCCGCGGCAGCCGGCTGCTCGAACTGACTGACCGCCGGGCCAAGCCGGCGGTCTATTTCGGCGGCATGTCGCGGATTGTCGATTTTGCCCTGTCGAACGCGATCAATTCGGGCATCCGCCGCATTGGTGTCGCCACGCAGTACAAGGCGCACTCGCTGATCCGGCACATGAACCGCGCGTGGAATTTCATGCGCCCGGAACGCAACGAAAGCTTCGACATCCTTCCCGCTTCGCAGCGCATTTCCGAGCAGATGTGGTACGAAGGTACGGCCGATGCGGTTTATCAGAACATCGACATCATCCAGTCCAATGCGCCCAAGTACATGGTCATCCTGGCCGGCGATCACATCTACAAGATGGACTACGAATTGATGCTGCAGCAGCACGTCAATTCGGGCGCTGACGTTACCGTCGGTTGCCTCGTCGTGCCGCGCATGGAGGCCACCGGGTTCGGCGTCATGGCGGTCGACAAGAACGCGACCATCACCGAATTCGTTGAAAAGCCCGCCGATCCTCCGGGCATTCCCGGCGATCCCGATCACGCGCTGGCATCGATGGGGATCTACGTGTTCGAGACCGAGTTCCTGTTCGAACAGCTTCGGCGCGATGCCGCCACCCCCGGATCGAAGCGCGATTTCGGCGGCGACATCATCCCCTACATCGTCAAGCACGGCAAGGCAGTGGCGCACCGCTTTACCGACAGCTGCATCCGCGCGGCCGAGCAGATCGAGGAATACTGGCGTGATGTGGGCACGCTTGACGCCTATTTCGAGGCCAACCTCGACCTCACCGATACCGTTCCCAAGCTGAACATGTATGACCGCGACTGGCCGATCTGGACCGACCAGATCATCGCCGCCCCGGCCAAGTTCGTCCATGATCAGGACGGCCGGCGCGGCCATGCCATCTCCTCGCTGATCAGCCAGGATTGCATCGTCTCGGGCGCGGTTGCCACGCGCAGCCTGCTGTTCACCGGAGTCAAGATGGGCAGCTTTTCCAGCGTCAACGAGGGCGTGATCCTGCCCTATTGCAACATCGGTCGCGGCGCGCGGCTGACTCGCGTTATCGTCGATTCAGGGGTGCGCATTCCCGAAGGTATGGTCGTTGGCGAGGATCCCGAGGTCGATGCCAAGCGCTTCCGCCGCAGCGAGAACGGCGTCTGCCTGATTACCCGCGACATGATCGAAAGGCTCAAGGCCTGACCATGGGATTGGCCGTTCTCTCGGTTGCCTCGGAGGCCGTGCCGCTGGTCAAGACCGGCGGGCTTGCTGACGTGGCCGGAGCCTTGCCGGGTGCATTGGCTCCGCACGGCGTTGAAATGACCACGCTGTTGCCGGGCTATCCGGCGGTCATGGCCGGGATCAAGCGGGCAAAGGTGCTGCATACCTATGACAGCCTGCTTGGCCAGCCTGCCCGGCTGATTGCGGGAAAGCTCGGCGCGCAGCCGCTGATCGTGCTCGATGCTCCGGGGTTCTTTGACCGGCAGGGCGGGCTCTACACCGATCCGCAGGCGCGCGACTGGGCGGACAACTGGCGGCGCTTTGCGGCGCTGGGCCGGGCGGCAGCGGACCTTGCCGGGGGGCTGGTCAAAGGTCGGCGCTTCGATCTGGTCCATGCGCATGACTGGCAGGCGGCCATGGCGCTGGCCTACCTGCGCTTTGCGCCGGTCAAGCGCAGCAAGCCGGTGCCATCGGTCATGACCATCCACAACATGGCCTTTCAGGGATATTACCCGAAGGAAACCTTCCGCGAACTGGGCCTGCCGCGATCGGCATGGTCGATGACCGGAGTGGAATACCACGGCGGCGTGGGCATGCTGAAGGCCGGCATGGAAGCCGCCAGCGTGATCACCACGGTCAGCCCGACCTATGCCGACGAAATCCGCAACCCCGAGTTCGGCATGGGGCTGGAGGGACTGGTGGCCAGCCGGGGCGACCGGGTGCGAGGCATCGTCAACGGCATAGACAGCGCCGATTGGAACCCCGCGAGCGATCCCCATATCGCCAGCCCTTTCACCGAGCGGACCCTGGCCCGCCGCACGGCGAACAAGCGCGCGCTTGAGGCCGAATTCGGGCTGGAACCGGGGGATGGTCCGCTGTTCATCGTCGTCAGCCGGCTTACCTGGCAAAAGGGCATGGACGTTCTGGTTGAGGTACTGGACCACCTTGCCGGGATCGGCGGACGGCTGGCGCTACTGGGCAGCGGGGACGCGGCGCTTGTCGCGGGCCTGCAGGAAGGGGCCGCGCGCCATCCAGGCAAGATTGCGGTGCGGATCGGCTATGACGAGGCGCTGTCGCACCGGATGCAGGCGGGCGGCGATGCGATCCTCGTACCCAGCCGCTTCGAGCCTTGCGGGCTGACCCAGCTTTACGCCCTCGCTTATGGCTGCGTGCCGGTCGTGGCGCGCACCGGCGGACTGGCCGATACGGTGATCGACGCCAACCTTGCGGCACGTGCGGCTGGGGTGGCGACCGGCTTCCAGTTCAACGGCGTCAATTATCATGCACTCGCCGCGGCGATCACCCGTGCCAATGCGCTCTATTACCAGCCGGGCGAATGGAAAACCCTGCAGCGCAACGGCATGAAAGCCGATTTCTCATGGACCAACAGCGGCGCGGCTTACGCCCAGCTGTACCGCGAACTGGTGGGCAAGGCATGACTGTGATCACTCACCCCGCGCAGCCGTTCCCCGGTCAAAAACCCGGCACGTCGGGCCTGCGCAAGAAGGTGCAGGTTTTCCAGCAGCCGGGTTATGCCGAAACCTTCATCCAGTCAGTCTTCGATGCCATCGGCGTGGCGGCAGGCAGCACGCTGGTAATCGGCGGTGACGGGCGGTTCCACAACCGCGCGGTGATCCAGCAGGCGATCCGCATCGCTGCGGCCAACGGCTATGGCCGCGTGCTCGTGGGGCAGGGCGGCATCCTCTCGACCCCGGCGGCCAGCCACGTGATCCGCAAGTACGGCGCAAGCGGCGGGCTGATCCTTTCGGCCAGCCACAATCCCGGCGGGCCGGATGGCGACTTCGGCATCAAGTACAACATCGCCAACGGCGGTCCGGCACCCGAAGCCGTGACCGAAGCGATCTACGCGCGCACGCAAGTCATCGACCGCTGGCTGGCAGAGGACAGCGCCGATATCAACCTCGATGCCATCGGCGCATCGCAGGTTGGCGGCATGGTGGTCGAAGTGATGGACCCGGTGGCGGACTATGCCGCGCTGATGGAAAGCCTGTTTGATTTCGCCGCGATCCGCCGCGCGGTCGATGCGGGCCTGACCATGGCCTTTGATGCGATGAGCGCGGTGACAGGCCCCTATGCTGTCGAGATACTCGAAAAGCGGCTCGGCTTCGCAGCCGGAACTGTGCGGAATGGGCGGCCGTTGGAGGATTTCGGCGGGCATCACCCCGATCCCAATCTGGTCCATGCCCACGAACTTCACGCGCTGATGATGGGACCCGATGCGCCCGATTTCGGCGCGGCTTCGGATGGCGACGGCGACCGCAACCTGATCATTGGCCGGGGCCGGTTCGTCACGCCATCTGACTCTCTCGCGATCCTTGCGGCCAATGCCCACCTTGCCCCCGGCTATGCGGGCGGCATCAAGGGCATTGCCCGCTCCATGCCGACCAGCGCAGCGGCAGACCGCGTGGCCGAGGCTCTTGGCGTGCCCTGCTTTGAAACGCCAACGGGCTGGAAGTTCTTCGGCACGCTGCTCGATGCCGGCAAGGCGACAATCTGCGGCGAGGAAAGCGCCGGAACCGGATCGGACCACGTGCGCGAGAAGGACGGACTTTGGGCCGTGCTGCTCTGGCTGAACATCCTCGCCCTGCGCGGGGAAAGCGTCGATGCCATCGTGCGCCAGCACTGGGCGCGGTTCGGGCGAAATTATTATGCCCGGCATGATTACGAGGCGGTCGAAAGCGCGGCAGCCAATGCCGTGATCGCCGAACTCACGGTAGCCCTTCCGGCGCTGCCGGGGCGAGAGTTCGGACCTTTGGTTGTCGAGGCGGCGGACAGCTTTACCTATACCGACCCCGTCGATGGATCGACCAGCGCCAATCAAGGCCTTCGCGTCCTGTTCGAAGACGGCAGCCGCGTGGTATTCCGTTTGTCCGGCACAGGCACCGAAGGCGCAACGCTGCGGGTCTATCTCGAGGCGTACGAACCAGCCGGCGGCGCGCTTGACCGCGAGACCGACAATGCCTTGTCGGCGCTTGTCTCAGCAGCGGAATCCATCGCAGGGATAGTCCGCCATACAGGACGAACCGCGCCAGACGTGGTAACGTGAGCCCTCGCTACGGAGCCATCATCGGCCGGGGTCGGACCCGCTTTGCCGTCCGCTCTCCGCAGGCGAGCGCGCTGTGGCTGTGCCTGTTCGATGGCGACACTGAAAGGCGCATCGCCATGTGCCATGAAGGCGACGACTGGCTGGCCGAACTTGCCGAGGAATTGCCCGGCGCGCATTATGGCTACCGGGCCGAGGGCGAATGGGCGCCCGATCGTGGCCTGTGGTTCGATCCGGCGAAGCTGCTGGTCGATCCCTATGCAGTCGAACTCGACAGACGCTTTGTCCAGCATCCCAGCCTTGCCGCGTTCGGTGAGGACACGGCAGCAATTGTCCCTCGCGCCATCGTGCAGGATCGGCTGCCGACAGTTCGCCGCCGCAAACCCCGTTTTAAGCGCGGCGATCTGATCTATGAGGTCAATGTCCGGGGCTTCTCGATGCAGCATCCGGACGTTCCCGAGGCGCTGCGCGGCACCGTGGCGGCGCTGGCGCACCCGGCGGTGATCGCGCACCTCAAGAAGATCGGTGTCGGCGCAGTTGAGCTCATGCCCATCGTCGCCTGGATTGACGAGCGCCACTTACCACCGCTCGGCCTGACGAACGCCTGGGGCTATAATCCGGTTGCCCTGATGGCGCTCGATCTGGGCGTGTGCCCCGGCGGCGTGGCGGAATTGCGCGAGATGGTGTCGGCTTTACACAAAGCGGGGATCGGCGTGATCCTCGACCTCGTGTTCAACCACACGGGTGAGAGCGACATTCAAGGCGGCGTACTATCGCAGCGCGGGCTGGACAACTCTGCCTATGCCCATGCGCCGGATGGCACGCTGATCAACGATACAGGCTGCGGCAACACGCTCGATTTCGCTCAGCCGCCAGTGCGCGCGCTGGTTCTGGACAGCCTGCGCCACTTCGTGCGCCATTGTGGTGTCGACGGGTTCCGCTTCGACCTCGCGACGATCATGGCGCGCGGCCCCAGCTTTAGCGAGCAAGCACCGATCTTTGCCGAGATTGCTGCCGATCCCCTGCTGGCCGACCGGGTGTTGATCGCCGAGCCGTGGGATATCGGACCCGGCGGCTATCAGCTGGGCAGATTCCCGCAGAACTGGCTCGAATGGAACGATTGCTTCCGCGACGATGTGCGTCGGTTCTGGCGTGGTGACGGCGGCATCGGCGCGCTGGCCACGCGGATCGCCGGATCATCGGACATTTTCGGCAAGGACTGCCGCAGCGTCAATTTCCTCGCCGCGCATGACGGTTTCACCCTGGCCGATACCGTTGCCTATACCGAGCGGCACAACAATGCCAACGGCGAGCACAACCGCGATGGGCACGGTGACAACCGGTCATGGAATTGCGGCACCGAAGGTCCAAGCAGCGACCCCGCGATCACCGCCCGCCGACACGCAGACCAGCGCGCCCTGCTGGCAACGCTGTTCGCCTCGACCGGTACTATCATGCTCACTGCCGGCGATGAGTTCGGCCGCAGTCAGGCCGGGAACAACAATGCCTATTGTCAGGACAACGCCATCGGCTGGATTGACTGGCAGAATCGCGATCGGCAGCTCGAAGACTTTGTCGCCTCACTGGCCCGTACCCGCACGGATCGTGGCGGCGCGCTGATGGAATTTCCCGAACCAGGCGTTTGGTGCCGAGGCGATGGCATCGAAATGGCAACGGCTGACTGGATGGATTCGCTGACCGAAAGCATTACCTATGTCCCGGACCCGTCAGTGGCATCATTTGCCTTGAACGTGTCCCGGGCGAACAGATGCGTCGCGTGGAGCGAATTGCAGGATCCATTCGGTTCTGTTTCGGGCCGCGTGTAAAGCGGGTTCGGCACTAACAGCCCAGCCGCCCCGGATATCCGCTTCTCGCCTCCCGGGTCGGGCCGTTGGCAAAATACCAACCCCCAGAAAAAGACTAGCAATTTCAATGGAAGGTGGCGGAGACGGAGGGATTCGAACCCTCGGTACCGAATTATCAGTACGACGGTTTAGCAAACCGTTGGTTTCAGCCACTCACCCACGTCTCCGGATCGCAGCGGCGAAGGGCGGCCTATAGCGAGGGGGGCGGGGGGCGG
>NZ_JANPGP010000019.1:0-3827 GCF_031424035.1 Novosphingobium sp. | reverse complement strand
AGATCCTTGAACTTGGTCTGGGCGATTTCGGCGAGAGCCGAGCGCGCGATGGTTCCGGCCGAGATCTTGCCCGGCTCCTTCGAACCCGACTTCAGGTTTGCAGCCTTCTTGATCAGGAACGATGCCGGCGGCGTCTTCGTCACGAAAGTGAACGAACGGTCGGCATAGACGGTGATGATCGTCGGAATCGGCATGGCCGCTTCAAGGTCCTGCGTGGCGGCGTTGAACGCCTTGCAGAATTCCATGATGTTCACGCCGCGCTGACCCAGCGCAGGGCCGATCGGCGGGGACGGAGTTGCCTTGCCCGCGGGCACCTGCAACTTGATATAGCCTTCAATTTTCTTGGCCACGAGGGGCCTCCTTTCGTCCTGTTGGCACCGGCATTTTCCAGCCGGAAACCTCAGATTGAGCGGTCAAGCAGCGGTCCTGAAGATCGCCTCCCGCACGGAATCACTCACGGCAAGCCGCAAGCGAAGGGGCGCGCCTAGACGAATGCGGACAAAAAGGAAAGCGCGGAATCGAGCGCGCCTCAGGCGGCGGCGGCGGCCTTTGCCGATCGCGGCGCAGAAGTCCATGTGCGGATTGCGCGGCGGGCTGGCCGTTCGACGAAGCGGAGCGACAGATCGGACAGCGCAAGGACGGTCACCACGAACCCGGCAAAGACCAACAATGCCGTGGCCGGACCTGCTGTCTGCTTGCCATAATGATCGGTGATCCATTCGACCAGCGGCATGTGGACGAGGTAGATCGCATAGGAACGGTCGCCCAGCCACAGCATCGCGCGGCTTTCCATCAGCGGCCAGCGCAGTGCCAGCCCCAGCGCAGCCGGCCATGCGAGCAGGCCAAGCGGCAGCAGCGGGCTGAGGTCTCCTGCATCGAGCATCAGTCCCGCAGTGAGCATCGCCAGCAGCAGCGGGGTGGAGAGCCTGGCCAACTCGCCGCGCCCTTGCCACAGCAATTGCCCCATGAAAAAGCCGAAGAACCCGCGCGCAAAGATGTCGCCGGCCCACGGCCCTCCCGCCGGCCCCAGCAGATAGAGCCAAGCCGCGCCGCCGAGCATCAGCGTCCACGCCAGCGGGCGTATCGCTCCGCGCCAGAACACGGCGGCAAGCGCGAAGACCACGTAACACAGCACTTCGATCGACAGCGACCAGCTGGGTCCGACGAAAGTATGGGCAACTGGTTCGGCAAAGGCCTGCATCATCACGAGGTGGAGCGCAAAGGCCGCGCCGCTGTTCTCGGGTCGGCCCCAGAAGGCGAGCGCTACGACAGCGAGTGCCAGCAAGTGCAGCGGATAGAGCCGGGCCACGCGGGCAACCGCGAATTCGCGCAGCGCGCGGCCATCGCTCAACGCGCCGGGGCGCAGATAGACATGGGCGAAGATGTAGCCGGAAATGACGAAGAACAGGTCCACGCAAGTCCAGCCCCAGCCGAGCGTCCAGTTGGCCACCGGGCCAAAACCATTGATCGAGGAAGGCGCGAAGAGGAACCCGGCATGATAGCCGAAAGCCACGACGCAAGCGGCAATCCCGCGCAGGCCATCGAGCCGCCCGAGACGGACGACCGATTCACCTGCCGGCGATGCTGTGCTGTGTGACACGGCCTGCCCTCACCTTTCGGTGAGGGTCATAGCCCGCGACTGGTTAAGATATGCTGGCCGCGCCGGAGCGCCGCCTGCCCGCTTACTTGACCAGTTCGACCTGTTCGAAGTCGAGTTCGACCGGCGTTGCACGGCCGAAGATCGAGACCGAAACCTTGACGCGGTTCTTGTCGAAGTCGAGCTCTTCGACGACGCCGTTGAACGAGGCGAACGGACCGTCGAGCACCTTCACCGAATCGCCGATTTCGTAATCGACGCTGATTTCGCGGCGCGGTTCGGCGGCAGCGGCTTCGCGCGCACCGAAGTAACGGGCGGCTTCACGATCAGAGATCGGCTGCGGTTTGCCCGAATGGCCGAGGAAGCCGGTGACCTTCGCGGTGTTCTTGATCAGGTGATAAACATCGTCAGTCATCGCCAGCTTGGCGAGGACGTAGCCCGGCATGACCTTGCGTTCGGTCTGGACCTTCTTGCCGCGCTTCACCTCGGTAATGGTCTCGACCGGAACCTCGACGGCTTCGACGAGAGCTTCAAGGCCCATGCGTTCAGCTTCCGAAAGGATCGAATCGCGCACCTTGCCTTCGAAACCGGAATAGGCGTGGATGATGTACCAGCGGGCCATTGCTATTTACTCTCTCAGACCAGCGTCAGCAGCCAGGCGACGATCTTGCCGAAGATCGTGTCGACCCCCAGGAAGAACACGGCCAGCATGGTCATCATGATCGCGACGAAAATCGCCGTGGTCACGGTTTCCTGCCGGCTCGGCCAAACGACCTTGCGGGCTTCGGTCTGGACCTGGCGGACGAATTCACCGGGGCTAGTCTTGGCCATTGCTCGGATGCCTTTACTGCAAACGTTTAAAAATCGCGCCTTCCGCCAAGGGGACATCGCCGCCCCGGCTGAGGTGCCGGGAGGGGCTTAATGTCTTCCGATGTCGGAAAGTGAAGGCCAGTTAGCGACTGGGCGGAACTTTTGCAAGACGGGCGATGCGCCAGCCCGCGCCGCTCGCCGCCACTTGCGCGCCCGGGGGCAGCGCGGAAGGCGCAGTGGCCCCGACGTACCACAGGTAATCGGCCTCCTTGGCAGGTGCAAAGGCGGAGAGGTCAGGCGATTC
Organism: Novosphingobium sp.; assembly: GCF_031424035.1. Lineage (GTDB taxonomy): Bacteria > Pseudomonadota > Alphaproteobacteria > Sphingomonadales > Sphingomonadaceae > Novosphingobium. The sequence continues at coordinate 1,116 of NZ_JANPGP010000019.1, read as the reverse complement.
GCCTGTCGCAATCAGCACCCGCTGCGAGGGATCGACCGGGCCGCCATCGATGCGCGTCAGGGCATGGACGCCCGCCACCGCGAAGTCCGAATTGGTCACCGCATCGCGCCGCACCGTGGCCAGCGCGAAGACATGGCTCGATCCGCCCTGCGTCCAGGCGAAGGGATCCTCCGCCCGCGCGCCGGCAATCACCGATCCGCGCGGCAGTTGGTCCACGGCGGCGAGCATCTGCGCGGTCTGCGCCGATCCCGCGAGCCATGCAGTTGTGGTGAGGGCCAGCCGCAACACAAAAGGCACCGCCGCCGCCGCCAGCACCCAGCTCGGCACGTTCCACCGCGCGGCGAGCACGGCGCAGGCCAGCGCCACGGGCACCAGCCGGTAATCGGCGAAGTCTCCACCACCCAGATGGCGCGGCATGACGCAGCTCAGCGCCACGAAAATCAACGCCGCGCGCCCGATCCGCCCATCGACGCGTCCCTGTCGCCACGCAATTGCGGCAACGCCGACCAGCAGCAGCACCGTCAGCAGGTCAAGCTGCGCTGACTGGTCACGCAGGGCCATGACCCAGTTCGACACCTTGTCGACCAAGATACCATCACCCCATGACGTGCCGCCCTTCCCCGAGCCGGCGAGCAGCGTCAGCAGCGCCGGCGGCCACAACGGCCAGGTGCGAGGGATTGCAGCGAGGAAGCCGCGCCGCTGCCACTCATGCCCGAACACAAGCACGCCCAGCACACCCCATGCCGAGAGGTGGCACAGCCATACCAGCGGCGCGATGGCGAGGAATGCCAGATGCCGCCAGCGCTTGCCCTCCCACGCCACCCAGCCAGCGAAGGCGAAGAAGGCCAGCGCCAGCCCCAGCCCCCAGTTGACGAAACCCATCAGCACCGAAGGCGACCACACCGTTACCAGCGCGAGCAGTCCGCCCACGCCGACGCGCTTGTGCAGCACGCTGTCCACGGTGAGCAGCGATGCGGCGAGCAGTGCGGGCACCAGTACGGCGATCACCCGCCCCGCTGCTTCCAGCCCCAGCAGTTTCGCCAGCGGCCAGACGATCAGGTCCGCGCCAAGGTTGGGAATCCATTGCCACGTGAAACCATAATGCCGCTGCAGGTC
>NZ_JANPGP010000018.1:0-9226 GCF_031424035.1 Novosphingobium sp. | reverse complement strand
CGCGATGAACCGCCTGCTTTTTTATGTGCCATGGAATACTACTCCGGAATCTTATTCAGCAGCCGAGGCAGCGGCGGCCTTCTTGGCCGGTGCCTTCTTGGCGGGCGCATCGGCGGCAGGAGTTTCAGCAGCTTCCTTCTTGGGAGCGGCCTTCTTCTGCTCGGCACCGACGGCAGTGATACGCAGAAGCGTCAACTGCTGGCGATGGCCGTTCTTGCGGCGATAATTGTGGCGGCGACGCTTCTTGAAAACGATCACCTTTTCGCTCTTTGCCTGCGCAATGATCTCGGCCGAGACGACGACGCCCTTGGCATCCTTCACCTCGCCGCCGTCACCGGCCAGCAGGACATCGCCCAGCGTGATGGTCTCACCGGCTTCACCAGCCAGCTTTTCCACCGCGATCTTGTCTCCGGCAGCAACTCGATACTGCTTGCCGCCCGTGCGCACGACTGCGAACATGTTACCTACATCCAATTCTGTTTGTCTTTTCCACCCCGTTGCCCAGGCTCCACATGAAGCCTTCGCATCCGGCGCGCCGAATCCCCCTGAACGCGCAGGGGTGTCCGCAAGAAGCAGCGCCCCTAGTGCAACCTCCCCGGGCTGTCAACGCCGGAAGCGGGACTTTCGCTTGCTGCCACTGCGCGGTATGGCCTGCATATGAACAGCCAATTCCGCCCAAGACTGGCCGCCGCGCAGATCGTCGCACTGGGCACATGCCTGATCCTTTCCGCCTGCGCCAGCGCTCCGGGATACCCTTCGCTGGCCAAGCGCCCGGCGGAACGGATCTCCGGGACGGCCCAGCCGGCCACGCCGCCACCCGTAGCACAGGCGCCCGCGCCACTGAGCCCGGAAATGCAGGCACGCCTTGGCCAGCTGGTGGAACGTGCCCGCGCGGCCCACGCGGTGTTTACGGCCGGCAAGGGCAAGGCAGACCGCCTGTCATCCGCGGCCCGAGGCGCAGCCGTATCCAGCGAGGCCTGGGTGGTAGCCACTGTGGCGCTGGCCGAGCTCGAATCGCGCCGCAGCGAAGTCATGATCTCGCTGGCCGAGCTCGATTCGCTTTATGCGCGGGAAAAAGTAGACGGCGGCGATGGGGTTTCCATCGCCGCCGCCCGCGACCAGGTGACCGCATGGGTCGCCGATGAGGATGCGGTCCTGGCCGAATTGCGGGGCCGGATGCGCGCCTGATTCGCGCGCCAGCCCTGACTTGTCAGAGCGTCGCCATGATCACGGCGATGCACAGGCCCCAGAACACGATCAGGATCGGCAGGGTCAGCACTTGTGCGCTCGCTTCAAAGGCAGTGAGGCGGCCCGAGAGGGTCTGCACGCCGCGATTGGCGAACTGGCCCCACGACAGCGTCTTGGCCGCATTCTCGGGGTTCATCGCGACCCATTTGAAGCCAAGCCCGAAGCCGGCGATGATCGAGAACGAGAAGACCGCCATGGGCAGCGCCAGCTCGGGGTTCATGAAACAGACCGTCATGATCGTCAGAAATCCGAAATAGCCGATCAGCGTACCGATATAGAGCGCTGGCGGCAGTTCGAACGTGCGGTTCACCCGGGTCTGGATGGGAGCATCGCTGACCTGTGCCATCGAAGCGAGGTCGGCATGGGAAATCTGTTGGGACATGGCGGAAACACTCCTTGATTCAGGAGTGCGGATAGGGCCCTGCGAATCGGGCTTCCTTGACCGAAGTCAAAGGCGCGGCATCAGCTGCATTTTCATCCCCAGCGGGACAGGTCCTGCCGGTCCTCTTCGCGCGGTTCGATCCAGTGCCACTGCCCGCCCGTTTTCTCGCGCTTCCAAAACCACGATTCGCTCTTGAGGTGATCCATGGCGAAATCGGCAGCGGCAAAGGCGTCTCGGCGATGCCGCGCGGCGGCAGCGACGAGCACGATCGGTTCGCCGGGCAGCATGACACCCGCCCGGTGGATGATCAGCATGCCATCGAGTTGCCACCGATTCAGCGCACTAGCAGCGAGGTCCTGCATTCCAGGGAGCGTCAGGGGTTCGAAATGCGACAGTTCAAGCGCCTCGCAGCCGCCGCCAGCGCGGACCTGACCCAGGAAGCTGACCACGCCCCCGGCCTCTGGATGGCGCGCGGTGAAGGCGGCAGCTTCGCGGGCCGGATCGAAAGGTACCAAGAGCAGGCGGACGTCGGCAGCCACCCTCAGCCTCCACTGACGGGCGGCAGGAACGCGAGCTCGTCCCCGGCATCGACGACCAGCGATTCGCGCGGTACCAGACGGCCATTGAGCGCGAGCTTGACGCGCAGATCGGCAAGCGGTTCGGCCAGCGGTCCGGGCAGGCACAGCAGCAGGTCTTCGAGCCGGGTCGGCCCGGCAATCGTAATGTCGATCTCGCCGCCACCGGCAAGGTCCGCCAGCCGTCCGAGAAACACGAGCTTGATCATCGCCCGGAGCCTCAGCCCCCGGTCATCGACATGTGGCGCGGCAGAGCCGGTGCGGCGCCCCTGCGGTCGATCTCGAAATGGTGGCGTTCAGGCTTGATCCGCATCGCCGTGTCGAGCGCCTCGGACATGGCCACTTCGGGGTCAGCCGAGCGCAGCGCCCCACGCAGGTCGACCATCTCGCCGCCGCCAAGGCAGGGATAGAGCTGGCCGGTCGCAGTCACGCGGATGCGGTTGCAGCCTTCGCAGAAGTTGCTGGTCAGCGGCGTGATCAGGCCAAGACGTCCGCCGGTTTCAGCAACATCAAAATAGCGCGCCGGTCCGCCCGTTCGGTGATCGCTGGGGGTCAGGGTGAATTCGGAATCGAGCCGATCCCGCACGGCGGACAGCGGCAGGTAATGGTCGATACGGTCTTCCTCGACCTCGCCCAGCGGCATGACCTCGATCAGGGTCAGGTCGAGGCCCTTGCCGTGCGCCCATGCCATCAGCGAGGGAATTTCCTCCTCGTTGATGCCCTTGAGCGCGACGGTATTGAGCTTCACCTTGAGACCCGCAGCCAGCGCGGCGTCGATGCCTTCCAGCACCTGCGGCAGCATATCCCGGCGGGCCAGCTTGGCGAAACCAGCGCGACCCAGCGTATCGAGCGAGACGTTGATGCGGCGCACGCCCGCTTCGGCCAGCGCCTCGGCATGGGTGGTCAGCTGGGTGCCATTGGTGGTGAGTGTCAGCTCTTCCAGCCCGTCCCCAAGCTTGCGGCCCAGCGCGCGAACCAGCTCGAACATGTCGCGCCGCACCAGCGGTTCGCCACCGGTCAGCCGGATCTTGGTAATGCCGCGATCGATGAAGCCCAGCGCCATGCGATGCAGCTCTTCCAGGCTAAGCACGTCGGCCTTGGGCAGGAAAGTCATCCGCTCGGGCATGCAATAGGCGCAGCGCAGGTCACAGCGGTCAGTCACCGACAAGCGCAAGTAAGAAATGCGGCGCGCGAACTGGTCAAGGAGGGGGCGGGTTACGGTCACGAGGCGGAGTGTATCACCTTGCCCGCGCCTTCGCCATCCAGAGGAAGGTATTGCCCGGTGACCCCATCGGCTGTCGTCAGATAGGCTTCGGCAGCAGCAATCGCGGCTTCGTCGTCGCCCGCAATGCCGTTGATTCGGCGCGGTGCAATTTCGCGGGCGAGCGACTGGATCGCAGCCCGCCGCCAATCGGCATGACCATGGCCGGAAGGGGGGAAAACGCACACTATCGCCGCATCGGGCATGGCTCGAAGGCGGGGCAGAACATCAAAATGAAAAGCACTCGCGGCGTCCAGCGCATCGTCCGGCAAGACTCCGACCCGCACCAGCATGTTCAGCGCCGGATCCTCGTAAGCGTCATGCCGATTTCCTCGCCGGCCTCGCTGATGGCGAGCTTGACGATCTTCACCGTCACCGCCTCAACCCGGTCATCCTGGACGAACAGCGTGTCGCAGATGTGATCGGCCACCGATTCGATCAGCTTGAAGTGCACGCCGGGCGGCAAGGCCTCGGTCGCAGCGAATTTCAGATCCATGTAGTTCTTGCTGGCGGTCAGCGGCGTGTCCGGATCGAACCGGGGCGGCACTTTCAGCTGCACCTGCACAGTAATGCGCAGCGGCTGGGGGCGGCCGGTCTCCTCCGAATAGATGCCGGTGAGGACATCATGCTCGAGGTTTGCCACTTCAAGGATCAGGCTGTCGGCCATGGCGCGCGCTATGGCTTGGCGAAGGGACGCTGTCCACCCTCCGCAGTTGGCGACGAATCGATACAAATGCGCATTTGGCCCGCAGAGAGCCTGCTGCTAGCCTCGTAGCGTGAGACCAATGGGAGCGGACCGATGAACAAGCGTATTGCACTGGCACTTGTAGCAGGCGTGACTTCGGTGGGCTTTGCCGCGCTTACCCCAGCCTTGGCCACCAACTTCGCGGTCCTGCTCGGCAGCAGCGAGCGCCCCGATGCAGACAAGGCACGCGATGCCGATCGCAAGCCGGCAGAGGTTATGGCCTTTGCCGGGATTAAGGCGGGCACCAAGGTTGCCGAACTCGCACCGGGCGGCGGTTACTACACTCGGCTGCTTTCTGCCGCCGTCGGGCCCACGGGCCACGTCTACACTTTCGCGGGGCGTCCTTCGGCGGCTGTGGAGGCTTGGGCAAAGAACCACGCCAATGTCACACAGCGCGTCGGCCTGCCCGACGATTCGCTTGCCCCGGTGCCAGTTGATGTCGTGTGGACGACAATGAATTACCACGACTTCAAGAACAACAAGGTCGGCGAAACTGATGCTGCGGCAAAGTTCAATGCAGCCGCTTGGGTGGTCTTGAAAGTGGGCGGAATTTACCTCGTCAACGATCACGAGGCCGCGCCTGGCGCAGGCTCCAGCGTTACCCAGACGCACCACCGCATCGAATCGGCAGCGGTGATCCGCGAGGTCGAGGCGGCCGGGTTCAGGCTCGTCGGCAAGAGCGATCTGCTGCGCCACGCCGCAGACGATCTCAACAAGCCGCTGCGCGATTCGGAGCGCGGCAAGACCAACCAGTTCCTGCTGAAATTCAAGAAGGTGAAGCGCTAATCCTGACGCCAGCGGGCGAAGATGGCGGTGGGCAATAGCCTGCTGCCCTCCCCGTCTTCCTGAACCGCAAGATCACCGTGTTCGATAACGCCGGGCAGTTCGGCGAAGTGTTCGGCGAGCAACCCCGCCAGCGCCAGCGATGACATGCGCACCGCATAGACGGTGAGGAACAGGAACCTGCTGTCGCCATCGAGCAGTGCGCGGCAATCAGATACCAGTCCGGGCAGGTCGTTTTCCAGCCGCCAGACCTCGCCTTCGGGTCCGCGTCCGAATTTTGGCGGATCGAGGATGATGCCGTCATAACGCCGCCCGCGCCGCACTTCGCGCGCCGTAAACTTTGCCGCGTCATCGATGATCCAGCGCACCGGGCGGGATTCCATGCCCGACAGCGCGGCATTCTCGCGCGCGGAGGCCACCGACTTCTTCGAGGCATCGACATGCGTGACCGGGCCGTACTGGCTGAGCGACAGTGTGCCGACGCCGGTATAGCCGAACAGGTTCATCGTTTGGGCATCGCTGCGCCCGGCGAGTTGCTCACCCATCCAGTCCCACACCGGGGCCATGTCGGGGAAGAAACCGAGGTGGCGAAACGGCGTGCAACTGGCAGTGAATTTCACATCGCCGCGTGAGAGCGGCCAGCCTTCGCGCGGGACCGGCGCGTCGAAGTGCCAGCGCCCACCGCCGTCCTCGTCGGAGGCGGGAATGAACTCACCATGCGCCTGCCAGTCATCGAGGAGCGGGGTCCACATTGCTTGCGGTTCGGGCCGGATGAACCGGTGTTCTCCGTAGCGCTCAAGCTTGCGGCCATGCCCCGAATCGACGAGGCCATAGTCCGCCCAGCCCTCGCCAGCGAGGATCAGCGGAGCGGTCTTGAGCTCAGCCATCAGCCCTTCGGAACCGCGTGGGTGGCGACATATTCGGCAATGCCATCGTAATCGCCGGGCAGTTCGGTGCAGCGTTCTTCGCGCTCGAACAAGTCACCGACGCGGCTAGGCATGCTTGGCCGGTGGCCGGTGGCGCGCTCGACAGCCTCGCGGAACTTCGCCGGGTGCGCAGTCGCCAGCGTGACGACCGGGACGGCGGGATCAATGCCAGCGGTGCGCGCGGCGTGGATGCCGCAAGCGGTGTGCGGATCGATCAACTGCCCGCAGTTCTCCCAGCCCCAGCGGATCGCCGCCGACATTTCCGCAGCATCGGTGCGCGAGCTGGAGATCAGCACTGCGGCGCCTTCGCGTTGGGCATTGGTCAGTTGCATCGCCTTGGTCGCTTCGAAGCCGGCCATCTGCTCGGCCAACGCCAAGCCATCACGTCCGCCAAGATCGAAGAGCAGGCGTTCGAAGTTCGACGATACCTGGATGTCCATCGACGGCGCGGCGGTAGGCGTCACTTCGCCCTGGCTGTAATCGCCATTGGTCAGCGCGCGGTGGAGGATGTCGTTGACGTTGGTGGCGACGATCAGCCGCTCGATCGGCAGGCCCATCTGCGCCGCGACATAGCCAGCGAAGACGTCACCGAAATTGCCGGTGGGCACCGAGAAGGCGATCTTGCGGTGTGGTGCGCCCAGCTGAAGACCAGCGGCGAAGTAATAGACCACCTGTGCCATCAGCCGCGCCCAGTTGATCGAGTTGACCGCGCCGATAGCGAAACGGTCGGTCATGGCGGAATCGTTGAACATCCGCTTCACCATCGCCTGGGCATCGTCGAACGAACCATCGATGGCGATGTTGTGGACGTTGGGCGCCAGCACCGTGGTCATCTGTCGGCGCTGGACATCCGAAACGCGGCCGTGAGGGTGGAGCATAAAGATGTCGATGCGGTCACGCCCGGCAACAGCGTCAATCGCGGCCGAACCGGTATCGCCTGAGGTCGCGCCGACGATTGTCAGGTTCTGGCCAGTGCGGCCGAGGAATTCCTCGAACAGCAGGCCGAGCAGTTGCAGCGCAACATCCTTGAACGCCAGCGTCGGGCCGTGAAACAGTTCGAGCAGCCAGTTCTGTTCATCAAGCTGTACCAGCGGCGTCACCGCCTTGTGCGCGAACCGGCCATAGGCCTCAGTCGTCAGTTCCAGCAGGCGCTCTTCAGTCAGGCTGCCAGCAACGAAGGGCCCCATGACTTTGGCTGCGAGCTGGGCATAGGGCAGCCCAGCCATCGCGGCGATCTCATCGGTCGAGAAGCGCGGCCATTCGCGCGGCACATATAGCCCGCCATCGGATGCCAGACCAGCGAGCGTAGCGCCGGCAAAATCGAGCGCCGGTGCGCGCCCTCGTGTGGAGATGTAGTCCATGAACGGGGCGGTTAGCCGCGCTCGTCCCTCGCGGCAAGCCGCTTCCTGACCGCCAGTAGATAGATGACCAGGGCAATGCCGGCGAAGAGGAACCACTGCACGGCATAGGCGAGGTGGTTATTGGGCACGTCCTTGGGATCAGGCCGGGCACTAGCCTGCAGGCCAGCAAGCGGCGGATCGGCGACGAGCCTCGGCACATGGTTCGCGCCCGGAACGATCACACCGAGGACCTGTCCGCCTTCCCACTTGACCGGAACAAGATCGCGCGACCAACCGAGGGTAATGTCGGCGCCTTGCATAGCATCGCCAATCGTGGGCGCGACAACATCTCCGCCGGTCACGCAATGGGCGACGCGCGCCCATCCCGATTCGCCCTTTGAGCTTCTTCCGGCGATGTCGCGGTAAGATTCGACACGTTTGCAGAACAGCGCCGCTCGCCGGAACAGGAATGTGTCATCACCCGGCATCACGCCGAGCGGCGCGATAGGCAGGTTTTGCGCTGCCTCGTAATGCAGCATCTGCGATTCCTTCTGGCCCAGTCGATCAAGCTGCCAGAAGCCGAGCCGGATCATGATGGCTACGGCTATGAGAACGACAACAGTCGGGATCACAGGCAGACGGCGGATCATTCGCCCTTCACATCCTTGCCTTGGGCTTCCACGGCCTTGCGCCGGTATTCGGCACCGAGCAGCCAGGCCTTGGCGCCGCGCAGGCCCATGATCACTGCGCCAGCGGTGAGCGGCAACCACAGGATCGCATGGACCCACAGCGGCGGACGCACAGCGGCATCGAGCCACAGCGCCAGCGCAACGATCACCGCGCCGATGATCAGCGTGAGGAAGGCCGCTGGTCCATCACCAACATTGAAGCTGGCAAAGTTCAACCCGCAGTTTCGGCAGGTCTCGGCAAAGTTTGTCAGTCCGCCAAATAGCGTGCGGAGCCCGCAGCGCGGACACAAACCGAAAAGGGCAGCTTCGGCCTCATTTCTGGAATGAGTGCCGGGCTGCCCCTTTGTCTCGGTACCGGTGTCGGTCATCAATGGACCGGGTAACCCCAGCCACCCCATACGTAGATGGCGACGAACAGGAACAGCCACACCACATCAACGAAGTGCCAGTACCAGGCAGCGGCTTCAAAGCCGAAGTGCTGGCGCGGGGTGAAGTGGCCCTTGTAAGCGCGGACCTGGCAGACGATCAGCATGATCGTGCCGACGATCACGTGGAAGCCGTGGAAACCGGTCGCCATGTAGAAGGCCGAACCATAGGTGTTCGTGCCAAAGGCGAAGGGTGCGTGGGCATATTCGTAAGCCTGGATCGAGGTGAACAGCAGGCCGAGAATGATGGTGAGCCACAGGCCCTTCTTCATGCCATCGCGGTCACCGTGGATCAGCGAGTGGTGCGACCAGGTAAGCGTGCAGCCCGAGCACAGCAGGATCAGCGTGTTCAGCAGCGGCAGGTCGAACGGATCGAGCACGGCTTCGATCGCCTTGGGCGGCCACTGGCCGCCAACCACGTCGGTCAGCGTGCTGGGGAACAGCGAAAAGTCGAAGAACGCCCAGAACCAACCGACGAAGAACATCACTTCGGAAGCAATGAACAGGATCATGCCATAGCGCTGGTGCAGCTGCACGACAGGCTTGTGATCGCCGGCGTGAGCCTCGTTGACGATCTTGGTGAACCACTGGAACATCGATGCCAGAAGAATGGCAAGGCCGAGCCAGGGCACAAAGTGGCCACCGGGCAGCTTGTGCATGAACAGCACCATGCCGCTGGTAAAGGTCAGCGCGCCGATTGTCGTTGCCAGCGGCACGATATCGGGCGGAAGAATGTGAAAATCGTGGTTCTTTGCGCCGGCCATGATGGTCCTCAAGTCCCTGTTGCAGCAAGCGGCGGGCGTGCCCGCCAAATTCGAATTTCCGGCCCCTTATCGCGCCCTGTCGGCGCGG
>NZ_JANPGP010000017.1:0-31774 GCF_031424035.1 Novosphingobium sp. | reverse complement strand
TCATAGTCATGATCGTCGATGTTCGGACGCATTTTGATCTCCTTGATCTCCTGCGTCTTCTGGGTCTTGCGGGCGAGGTTAGCCTTCTTCTGCGCCTCGTAGCGGAACTTGCCGACATCGAGGAACTTGCAGACCGGCGGATCAGCGTTGGGCGATACCTCGACCAGATCAAGGCCGACTCCGGCCGCCTGTTCGATTGCCTCGCGGGTGTACATGACGCCGATATTCTCACCAGTCTCATCGATCACGCGGACCTTGTCCGACTGGATGAGCTGGTTGTAGCGCGGCCCGCTCTTGACGGGGGGCTGCAGCATGCGCCGGGGTGGGGGAGCTATAGTGTCTTCTCCTGTGATGGGTCTTCGCCGCGTCCTTAGTGCGAATCGCGGGTTTGGGGAAGGGGAGTAATTTGTTGGGTGCGCCAGTCGCATCCGCGACTGGCTTGCGGCACCGGCCCGCTCCCGTCCGAGGTGCGAGAAAATGTCCGGGGGACATTTTCGCCGAAGGGGCCGGCCACCCAGAGCATACAATCTCGTTGGGTGGCCGGGCGGGGGAGCGGGCCGGTGCCGCAGGAAAGCCGGATGGCTTTCCGCACCGCCGTCAGGCGGACAATTACGCCGCTTCCACCTCGACCGTATCTTCACCCGCCGCTTCAAGCAGCGCGGTTTCGACTTCCTTCATGCGGCCGGCGTGCTCGATCTTTTCACCCAGCACGTCAGTGACATAGAACGTATCCACCGCGCGCTCGCCATAGGTGGCGATATGCGCCGAATGGACCACCAGCCGCGCTTCGAACAGCGCGCGGGCCAGCCGGTTGAGCAGGGCGGGCCGGTCACGGGCGGCAACCTCGACCACGGTGAAGCGGTTCGATGCCTTGTTGTCGAAGGCAACGCCGGGGCGCACCACAAAGGCCTCGGCGCGCGGGCGGGCGAGCGGACGGGCAGCGAGGCGGGGGACCAGCTTGACCCGGTTGGCCAGCGCGTCGGCGATCATCGTCTCGATCCGCTGGAGTTGACTGCCTTCGCTGAACGGGCGTCCCAGCGGATCCTGAACCAGAAAATTGTCGACCGCAAAGCCGTTACGCGCGGTGTGGATGCGCGCGTCGATGATGTTGCCGCCAGCCAGATGTATGCCCCCGGCGATGCGGTAGAACAGGCCCGGGTGGTCGGCGGCGATCACCGTCACCAGCGTCGCCCCGCGCGCGGCATAGTAGTGGCAGGCGACATGCAGCGATGCGCCCTTTGCCGCATCGAGCTGGCGCAGATTCCAGGCGATGATGTCCTCGGGCTCGGCGATCCAGTAGGCATCGCCAAGTTGCTGGCCGACCGAATCGACCAAGTCACCTGACTTGCCGAGCTGCGCACGCACCTTGTCCTTGCGCGCGGCGACCCGGTGGCTGCGCCCGTGCATGGCATGGCCCAGACGCAGGCGCTCTTCCGCCGCTTCGTACAGATCGCCAAGCAACTGACGCTTCCAGCTGTTCCACGTGCCGGGACCGACCGCGCGGATATCGACGATGGTCAGCAGGGTCAGCTGGCGCAGGTTATCGATCGAATGGACCACTTCGATGAAGTCGCTGATCGTTTTCCAGTCGGCCAGATCGCGGCGGAATGCGGTGTCGCTCATCATCAGGTGATAGCGCACGAGCCAGGCGACCATTTCGGTCTCGGCTTCGTCCAGCCCGAAGCGGGGGCACAGCTTCCTCGCCACTTCGGCGCCAAGCACCGAATGGTCGCCGCCGCGCCCCTTGGCAATGTCGTGCAGCAGCACCGCGCAATAGGTCACCCGGCGTGAGCGGATCTGCGGGAACAGACGGGTAGCGAGCGGATGGTCTTCCTTTTGCTCGCCGCGCTCGATCTGCGCCAGCAGCCCGATGGCGCGGATGGTGTGTTCGTCGACCGTGTAGTGGTGATACATGTCGAACTGCATCTGCGCGTTGACCCGGCCGAAGTCGGGAACGAAGCGGCCGAAGACATCGGCCTCGTTCATCCAACGCAGTACCGTTTCAGGGTCGTTGCGACTGGTCAGCAGATCAAGGAAAAGGGCATTGGCTCGGGGATCGGTGCGCACGGCGGCGTCGATCAGCTTGGCATCGCGCGAGGCGCGGCGCATCGCGGAGGGATGGATTTCGAGCTGTTCGGATGCGGCGAGCTGGAACAGTTCAACCAGCCGCACCGGGTCCTTTTCGAACCAGTCGTCCGAGGGCGTGTCGATCTTGCCGCCGAAGACGATCCAGCCGCCGGCGATCGTACGCGGGCGAGCGCGAAATCCGGCGAGAAGTCCGCGCGGCTGCTTCTTGGCGAACTGTTCGTCAAGCTGCGACAGGAACAGGCCGGTCAGCGCGCCAACGCGTTTTGCCTGCAGGAAAAAGTACTGCATGAAGCGCTCGACTGCGCTTTTGCCCGGCCGGTCGGCAAAGCCCATCCGCGCCGCAACTTCGCGCTGCAGGTCGAAGGTCAGCCGGTCTTCGGCGCGATTGGTGATCGCATGGAGGTGGCAGCGCACCGCCCAGAAAAAAGTCTCGGCCCGCTTGAACGCGCGGTATTCGGTGGCACTCAGCAGGCCGACGTTCACGAGCTCCGAAGAATCGCGCACCTTGTGGATGTATTTGCCGATCCAGTAGAGCGTGTGCAGATCGCGCAGCCCGCCCTTGCCTTCCTTGACGTTGGGTTCGACGACATAGCGGCTGTCGCCCTGCCGCTTGTGCCGTTCATTGCGCTCGCCCAGCTTTTCGGAGACGAAATCGCGCTCGGTCCCGGCCACCACTTCGGCCCAGAAGCGGCGGTTCGCCTCGTCGAACAGGTCCTGGTCGCCCCAGACGTAACGGCCTTCGAGCAGCGCCGTGCGGATCGTCAGGTCGCTGCGCGCCATGCGCACCATGTCATCCAGGCTGCGGCTCGAATGACCGATCTTGAGTCCCAGATCCCACAGGAAATAGAGCATCGCCTCGATGACCTGCTCGCACCAGGCGGTCTGCTTGCCGGGGGTGAGAAACGCGATATCGACGTCCGAATGGGGGGCCATTTCGCCGCGGCCATAGCCGCCGACAGCCATGATTGTCAGCCGCTCGCCCGTGGTTCGGTTGCTGGCGCGATAGACATTGCCAATAACATGGTCGTGGATGACCCGGACCAGCTGGTCCACGAGGAATGCCTGCGCGGCGGCGCATTCGTGCCCGGCGGAGGGCTTCTCGATCAGGCGGCGCTCGATCTCCGCCTTGCCGTCCCTGAGTGCGGCACGCAGCAGTTCGACCACGCGCGGACGGGCCTTTTCGGCGCCCAGTTCAGCGACGCCATCGGCGATGGCAGAGGCAAGCGCGCGCCGGTCAATGATGGCGCGCTGGTTGGCAATTCGTTGGAAGGTCAAGTGTCAGGCCCGCGTTTCAGCGCCCGTCCACTGGGCCGCAAAGCGCGCTTTCAGGGCACGCTTGTCGACCTTTTCGGTTCCGAGCCGGGGCAGCCTATCCGATTCCCGCCAGAAGTGCACCGGTATCTTGAACCCGGCGAGCTGCGAGCAGAGGAATTCGCGCAGGTCCTCCGGCGTCACGTCGATGCCGTCATGCGCCACGTAAACCGCCACCGGCACTTCCCCGAGCCGGTCATCGGGCAGGCCGAAGACGCTGGCCTCGGCGATGCCGGGATGGCCGTAAAGTGCGGCCTCGATCTCGCTCGCAGTGATATTCTCGCCGCCGCGGATGATGATGTCCTTCTTGCGATCGACGATGAACAGATAGCCGTCCGCATCGAGGTAGCCGAGGTCACCTGACAGGAACCAGCCGTCGCCGGTCATCGCCGCGGCGGTTGCCTCGGGGTTGTTCCAGTAGCCGATGAAGTTGCAGATCGATCGGATCGCCACTTCGCCAATTTCGCCTTGTGGAAAGACTGTGCCATCGCTGCCCAGGATTCCCACTTCGACCAGCGGGCGACTGGCGGGGCCGGTCGATCCCGGTTTGGCGAGGTAGTTCTCGTTGAAATTACCGCAGCCCACGGCGTTGGTTTCGGTCAGGCCATAGCCAAGGATCGGGTAGCCGGTGGGCAAGGCATCGCGGATCGTGCGGACGTGCGATTCCGGGCGCGGGGCGCCGCCTGCGGCGAAGTGAACACAGGTGGAGAGGTCGTATTTCACCCTGTCGGGATGGCTGGCGATCTCGTAGGTCATCAGTGGCACGCCAACGAAATAGGTGACCTTCTCGGCCTCGATCAGCCTCATCGCCTCGGCCGCGTCCCAGCGCGCCATGATCACGACCTTGCGGCCGGTGATCAGGCTTTGCAGCAGCAAGGGAATCTCCCCGGTAACGTGGAACAGCGGCACCGCGACCAGCGCGCAAGGCAGCCGGCCTTCGGGCACTTCGCCGCGCGCGGCGTGGTACTGATAGAGCATCAGAGTGTTCGCCGCGAAGTTCACCGTCGCCTGCACGACCGCCCGGTGGTCCGACAGCGCGCCCTTTGACTGACCGGTCGATCCCGAAGTGTAAAGGATAGTGGCGAGGTCATCGCCGGTCAGCGCAGGCAGGTCGGCCGCGCCTGAACCGAGCAGGGCGGCAAGGCCTTCCGCCGGTTCGCCGTGATCGAACACCAGCACCTCAGCGCCGTGATCGAGCGCATCGATCCGCGCGGCGCGCTGGGCATCCGCAAGGATCAGGCGGCAATCGGCAAGGCGAATGCCGTCAGCCATTTCCTCGCCGGTCCACCAGCCATTGAGCAGCGCCGCGCAGCCGCCCGCAAGCAGCACACCGAAATAGGCGATCACCCAGTTTGCCGAATTGCGCGCGGCAATGCCGATGCGGTCACCCTTGGCGATGCCGTGGCGATTGACCAGTCCGGCGGCGACTTCACGCGACAGAGCCAGAGTTTCCGCAAAGGTCAGTCGCAGCGCACCATCGACGATGAATTCGCGGTCCGCGTGCTGTGTGCAATAATGCGCGAGCATTGCCGGCACGCTGGGCGGGGCATTGCGGAACACCGTCCAGCTGCGGCCACGCACGTCCACCTGCATGGTTTCCAGCATCGCGCCCGGCGCGGTCATCGCGTCCATGATGGCAGTGAAAGTCCGGTCGAGTTCGCTTGGCATGGCCGGTCGGCAATCCTTTCCCGCGCGCGTCGGTGTTCACAAGCGGTTCCATCGCGGGCCGCGCTGTGCCAAGACTGCTGCAACAAACATTTAGGGGTTCAAGTCCTTGCTGTCACTATTGCTTGCCGCCGTTTCGCAGCCGATCAATTTCGATGATCTCGGGCTGACGCGTGGCATCGATCTCGGCTTCTTTACCCTGCGCTGGTACAGCCTCGCCTATCTGGCGGGCATCATCCTTGCCTACTGGCACACCTCGAAGGCGATCCGCACCCCCGGCGCGCCACTGGCGCAGCGCCATGCCGACGACCTGTTCTTCTACTGCACCCTGGGCATCATCCTTGGCGGACGGCTGGGCTATGCGACCTTCTACGCGCCGCAATTGCTGACCGAGCCGAGCGAACTGATCAAGCTGTGGGAAGGCGGGATGAGCTTCCACGGCGGGCTGATGGGCGTGGTTCTGGCCTTTGCCTGGGTGTCATGGCGCGGCAAGCTGAACTTCCTGCGCGTGGCGGACTATGTCTCGGTCTCGGTGCCGTTCGGCATGCTGTTCGGCCGGCTGGCGAACTTCGTCAACGGCGAGCTGTGGGGGCGGCCTGCTGGTCCCGACGTGTCCTGGGCCATTGTCTTTCCCGATGCAGGCCCCTTGGCGCGCCACCCCAGCCAGCTTTATGAAGCCGGGCTGGAAGGGTTGCTGCTGCTGATCATCATGATGCTGCTGTTCTGGAAGACGCGCGCTCGGTTCCGTCCGGGCCTGCTTGCCGGCACCTTCACGGCAGGCATTTCTGCAGGGCGCTTCGTGGTCGAATTCTTCCGCGAACCCGATGCGCAACTGCGTGAATTTGCCCTGTCGACCGGGCTGTCGATGGGCCAGTGGCTGACGATCCCGCTGTTCCTTGTCGGCCTGTTCTTCATGGTCCGCGCGCTGGTCCGTCCGCCGCTCGGCACTACTGCATCGCCTCCGCCGGCATGATCAGCGAGGGGGGGCTCTCGGCGATATTCGAACGCCTGATCGGACATTCCGGGCCGATCAGTGTTGCCCATTACATGGCGGAATCGAACGCGCGCTACTACGCGTCGAAGGACCCTTTCGGTGAGGACGGCGATTTCATCACCGCGCCCGAAATCAGCCAGATGTTCGGCGAACTGATCGGACTTTGGCTGGCCGACATGTGGATCCGCGCCGGGCGGGAGGAGCCGGTGCACTACGTCGAGCTTGGCCCCGGACGCGGCACTCTGGCGCGCGATGCCATGGCTTCGGCAAAGCGCTATGGCCTCACCCCGCGCGTCCATTTTGTCGAAACCTCGACCCAGCTCAAGGATATCCAGCTGGGCACTATGCCCGGCGCGATCTGGCATGATGACTTGTCGACCGTGCCCTACAATGGTCCGATCCTGCTGGTCGCCAACGAATTCCTCGATGCCCTGCCGGTGCGCCAGATGGTCAAGACGGCTGAAGGCTGGCGCGAGCGGATGGTCGGATTTCAGGATGGCCGTTTCCTGCCCGTCGCAGGGCATATGCCGATGGATCCGGCCGTGCCCGAAGCGCGTCGCAATGCCCCCGATGGCACGATTATCGAGACTTGCCCCGGCGCGGCGGCGATCATGTACGAAGTCGCCGGGCGGCTGGTCGATCAGGGCGGTGCGGCGCTGTTCATCGATTACGGGTCCGACGTGGTGCGAGACGGTTCGACGCTGCAGGCGGTGCGTAGTCACCGCAAGGTCGATCCCTTTGCCATGCCGGGTGAGGTCGACCTGACCGCCCACGTCGATTTCGCTTCTCTCGCGCCGGTAGTCGAATCGCGCGGCTGCCGCTGGCTCGGTACGGTCCCGCAGGGGCGCTGGCTGCGCGGTTTGGGGATCGAGGCCCGGGCCGAGGCGCTCTCCCAATTTGCCCCGCAGCATGCCGCCGCCATCCGCTCGGCGACCGATCGCCTGATCGGTGAAGGTCAGATGGGCCTGCTGTTCAAGGTGTTCGGCATGGCCAGCCCGCGATGGCCCGATGGAGCAGGTTTCTGAGGTCCGCCCGCACCCGCTATTCGCTGATGACGCGGTTGGTGCGCGGGGCCTTGCTGGCCCTGTTCCGCTCACAGCGCTGGACGCTCGATCCATGGCAGCCTAGGTCGCGGAAATTCATCATCATCGGCGCCCCGCACACCAGCAACTGGGATTTCCTGTTCTTCATCGGCGCTACCGACGCGCTGGGAATCCGGCCCGCTTTCATGGGCAAGCACAGCCTGTTCCGCTGGCCGATGACCCGCTTCATGCGCGAAATGGGCGGCGTGCCGGTGGTCCGTTCGGCCAGCCACAACTATGTCGAACAGATGATCGACGTGTTCAACGCGCGCGACGAACTGATGCTGGTGGTGGCGCCTGAAGGCACCCGCAAGGGCGCGGCGAAGTGGAAGACCGGCTTCTATCATATGGCGCTGGGTGCCGGCGTGCCGATCGTGCCGGCCTGGGTTGACCATGCCGTGCGGCGCGGAGGGCTTGGCCCGGAGATCAAGCTTACCGGCAACAAGGCGGTCGATTTCGCCCGCATCCGTGCCTATTTCGAAGAGAAGCTGCCCGGCCACCCGCGTTGGCAAGCCATTACCGCAGGGATTGATGACGATGACTGAGATCCTTCTGACCAACGCGGCGATCATCCTCGTCACCATGCTGGCGCTCTGGGCCGTGGCGGCGAAGATCGGCGACGTATCGTTCATCGATGCCGTCTGGGGCGGCGGCATGGCGCTGCTGGCGGCGACGGCATGGCTGCAACTGGACGAGCCCGGACCGCGTGCTTCGCTGATTGCGGCTATGGCGGTGATCTGGGGCGCGCGGCTGGCGATCCACCTCTACACCCGCTGGCGGGCGAGCGGTGAGGACCCGCGCTATGCCAAGATCCTCGGTCCCGCGCGTGACAAAGGGCGCTATGCGAGCGGTGCGCTGAAGCGCGTGTTCCTGCCGCAGGCTGTGTTGCTATGGGTCACTTGCCTGCCGGCGCAAATGGGTGTCGCCGGATCTGGCGCGGCGGGCATCGGCACGCTGGCAATGGCAGGAGCCGCGCTGTGGCTGCTGGGCATCGTGTTCGAAACCGTGGGTGACTGGCAGCTTTCCCGCTTCCGCGCTGATCCTGCCAGCAAGGGCAAAGTACTCGACACCGGCCTGTGGCGCTATACCCGTCACCCCAATTACTTCGGCGATGCCTGCGTATGGTGGGGCATCTGGCTGGCGGCGACCGAGGCCGGCTGGCCCGTGGCGCTGGGCAGCCTGATCGGACCCGCCTTCCTGACCTTCACCCTGACCAAATGGTCGGGCAAGCCGCTGCTTGAAAAGGGCATGGCCGACCGGCGACCGGGCTATGCGGAATACGTTCGGAAGACCTCGGGCTTCCTGCCGTGGTTACCTAAAAAGTAGGCGCGCCGCTCAGCGGTATTTCTGTCCCGGCGGAGCGTTGCGTTTCAGCGCGTTGAGATCGGGCCGGGCATCGATCGCGCGCACTTCCTGTGGCGCGGTGCGGGGTGGAACGGCCTTGAGCCAGGCTTCCAGCGCGTCGATTTCCATCATGCCTTCCACCGGGTCGCGACCCTTTGTAAAGGCATCGAAGCTGTCGCCTCCCTCGGCCATGAAACGGCTGATCGTCACGCGGTAGGACTTCGCTGGATCGATCAGCGCGCCCCCAAGATTGATGGCGGTGATCCGCGAGCCGATCGCCTGACTGCGATCATAGGTGAAGTTGAAACCGGCCGAGGGCGCAAGAACCTGCTCGGGCGCGTTGGCATCAAAGCCCTGCTCCAGCGCTTCCTTGATCTCCGCACCGGTCAGGCTGACCGTGACCAGCCGGTTGCGGAACGGCTGGACGGCAAAAAGATCGACAAAGGTCACTGTGCCATCGGTGTCAGCGTTCAGTGACCGGCGGATGCCGAAAGGGTTCATCAGCGCAATCTGCGCCCCCGCACCGGTTGTCGCGGCAAGCTGGGCATCGGCGATCAGGTTGCCGAGCGGGCCGCCGGTATTGGCGAGCGGGCCGTCGAGCTTGTCGACCGGCGCGGCAATCTTGCCCACCGGCCGCTTGGCCACCACGTCGGCGGCCTTGATGTAAGTCGCGACATAGTCCGCTACATCCTTGCGTGGCTCGAACTGCGGGAAATCCGTCCGGTTGGCGATGAAGGCGGTTGACGCCCGGTAGCCCGGCGACTGGACAATCACCTGCTGCGCCTTGCGGCTGACCACCTTGTTGGCGATCGGATCGATTTCCAGCGTGATGTCGGTCACCATCTTGCCCCACAGGCCGGCGCTGGTCATCAAGAAAGGCTTGTCCTTGTTGATCGCGCCATATTCGCAGACATAGTCCCAGTGCGTATGGCCCGAGATGACGAGGTCCACGCGCGTGTCGAGCCGGTCGAGGATCGGCTTGATCTCACCATAAAGGCCGGGACAGCCATTGGGTGCGGGATCGGTCGTGCGCCCGCCCTGGTGGATCACCACGACGACGGCGTCGACCCCTTTGGCCTTGAGCGTGCTGACCAGCGCATTGGCCGTATCGGCCTCATCGGCAAAGCGGATGCCCTTCACGTTCTCCGGCTTTTGCCCGATGCCACTGTTCTTCAACGTCAGCCCGATGAGGCCGAGCTTGACCCGCATGCGCCCATTGCCGAAGCTGCGGATGGCGGTTGCCGGCAGCAGGGTGGAACCATCATCCTTAATCGTATTGGCCGCGAGGATGGTGAACTTCGCCCCTTTGAAACGCTCGATCTGGCATGGCTTGATCGCGCTGAACTGGGCGCAGCCGCCCTTTTGCTTGCGCAGCAGCTCTTCGGTGCCGCTATCGAATTCGTGATTGCCCGCCGCGTTGAAATCCAGCCCGATGCGGTTCATCACCCCGATCGCCGGTTCATCGAGGAAAGAGGACGAGCTGAACGGGCTGCCGCCAATCATGTCGCCCGCCGAAACGGTCAGGTGATAGCGATATTTGGCGCGCACGGAATCGACCGCGCTGGCCAGCCATGCCGCGCCGCCGGCGGGCACCTGCACGAAGTCGCCCTGACCGTCAGGAACCACGACCGACTGCTGCGGCGGCTCCAGCGTGCCGTGGAAATCGTTGATCGCCGCGATGCCCACGGTAACGGTCCGCGGTGCCTTGTCCTTGGCCGCCAGAGGGCCGGCGTGAGCGACCAGTGCGGCGGCGATAAGTGCAGTCGTTGAGCGTATCATGCACACCCCGGTACTTGCTGGTCGTGACCGCCTTGTGACGAGTGCTTCGCGACCAGCACTTGTCCTAAACGTCGAGGTTGGCGACGTTCAGCGCGTTCTCCTGAATGAAGTCGCGGCGCGGTTCGACGATGTCGCCCATCAGGCGGGTGAAGATCTCGTCGGTCACGTCGGCGTCCTCGACCTTCACCTGCAGCAGGATGCGGTTCTCCGGATCGAGCGTGGTTTCCCAGAGCTGCTCGGCGTTCATTTCGCCAAGACCCTTGTAGCGTGAGATCGACAGGCCCTTGCGGCCATTGGCGAGCACGGCGTCAAGCAGCTGAGACGGACGGGTGATCGCGCCATCGCCGGCGACGGCGCGGACCGGGGCGGCAATCTGATCGTCGCCTTCGCCGGGGTTGCCCGTATCGGCCTCGGGCTCGGGCTCAACCTCGACAGCAGTGACGCGCACCAGCCTTGCGGTGCCCGAATAGACATCGGCCTGCTCAGCGGCGAGGCGGGCAAGCTTGCGGGCTTCAGCGCTGGCGAGGAAGCTCGCTTCGATCGGATAGACGTCGGAAACGCCGCGCCACAGGCGTACGATCTGCACCGAGCCATCGTCGAGGACCTTTGCCGTCCACGTTGCTTCGCTGTCAGCGCGGCCCAGCCATTCGCCGGTCTTGGCGACGGCTGCGGCCCGTGCGGATGCCTCCATGTCAGGCTGGAGCGCGCCCGACAGGGCCAGCGCCTCGACCACGGCGGGATCGTACTTGCGCTGCACGAAGGCCATCAGCGAGCGCAGGCGCATGGCGTGTTCGACCAGTTCGGTAAGCTCCTGCCCGCCGCGTGCGCCGCCGGCAGTTTCGAGCACGCGCCCGGCGGTGCCGGCTTCGACCAGATAGCGATCAAGCGCAGCGGCGTCCTTCAGATAGACTTCGCTGCGACCCTTGCTCACCTTGTATAGCGGCGGCTGCGCGATGAACAGGTGGCCGGCCTTGATGATCTCGGGCATCTGGCGGTGGAAGAAGGTGAGCAGCAGCGTGCGGATATGCGCGCCGTCGACATCGGCGTCGGTCATGATCACGATCTTGTGATAGCGCAGCTTGTCCAAGTTGAATTCGTCGCGGATACCGGTGCCCATCGCCTGAATCAGCGTGCCGACTTCGCGCGATGAAATGATCCGGTCAAACCGTGCCCGTTCAACGTTGAGGATCTTGCCGCGCAGGGGCAGGATCGCCTGATAAAGCCGTTCGCGGCCTTGCTTGGCCGAGCCGCCGGCGCTGTCACCCTCGACCAGGAACAGTTCGCACTTCGATGGATCGCGTTCCTGACAATCGGCCAGCTTGCCGGGCAGGCTGGCGATATCCATCGCGCCCTTGCGCCGAGTCAGTTCGCGGGCCTTGCGTGCTGCTTCGCGGGCGGCGGCGGCGTCGATGATCTTGTGGACCACTGCCTTGGCGTTGGCGGGGTTTTCCTCAAGCCATTCGAGCATGCGGTCGGCCATCAGGCTTTCCAGCGGCTGGCGCACTTCGGAAGAGACCAACTTGTCCTTGGTCTGCGACGAGAACTTCGGATCGGGCAGCTTGACCGAAACAATCGCGGTCAGCCCTTCGCGCATGTCATCGCCGGTCAGGTTGACCTTTTCCTTCTTCAGCAGGCCAGACTTTTCGGCATAGCTGTTGAGCGTGCGAGTCAGCGCGGCGCGGAAGGCAGCAAGGTGCGTGCCGCCATCGCGCTGCGGGATGTTGTTGGTGAAGCACAGGACGTTTTCGTAATACGAATCGTTCCATTCCAGTGCGACATCGATGCCGATGCCGTCGCGTTCGGAACTGATGGCGATCGGGTTGGGCAGCAGCGGCTGCTTGTTGCGATCGAGGTAGGAAACGAAAGCTCCGATGCCGCCTTCATAAAACAGGTCATGTTCGACCTGCTCTTCATGGCGCTTGTCGCGCAGGAGAATACGCACGCCCGAATTGAGGAAAGCGAGCTCCCGGTAGCGGTGCTCAAGCTTTTCGAAGTCGAATTCCAGCACGTTCTTGAACGTGTCGGTCGAGGCGACGAAGGTCACGCGGGTGCCCTTCTTGACTCCCCCGGAATCATTGGCAGGCGCCGGTCCCTTGACCACGAGCGGACCAACGGCATCGCCATGTTCGAACCGCATCCAGTGCTCCAGCCCGTCGCGCCAGATGGTCAGTTCGAGCCATTCGGACAGGGCGTTGACCACCGAGACGCCAACGCCGTGGAGACCGCCCGAGACCTTGTAGGCGTTATCGTCCGACGTGTTCTCGAACTTTCCGCCTGCGTGAAGCTGGGTCATGATGACCTCTGCCGCCGAGACACCTTCTTCGGAGTGGATGCCGGTGGGAATGCCGCGCCCGTTATCCTCAACCGAGACCGAGCCATCGGGGTTCAGTTCGATCAGGACGAGGTCGCAATGCCCGGCCAGCGCTTCGTCGATGGCGTTGTCCGACACCTCGAAAACCATGTGATGGAGACCCGACCCGTCGTCGGTGTCGCCGATGTACATGCCAGGGCGTTTCCGCACGGCGTCGAGGCCCTTGAGGACCTTGATCTGGTCGGCGCCATAAGCGTTGGCGTTCGGGATATTTTCAGGCGTTTCAGACATGCCCGCGATATAGGTGCAGAGGCGCGGAATCGGAAGGGTTTTGTGCCTTCCATCCACAGCGGCTTTGTGGTCTTTTCCGGCGGCATCACTCGGGGGATCAAGGCGATGAAATCCGGCTCGTTCATGGCACTCTCGGCACTGGTTTTCGGCTGTGCCCAGCCGGCGCTGGCCAAGCCGGTTGACCGGACTACGCTTGATGCTCTGATGGCGAAGGCGGACGCCTATGACACGGGGTCTGATCCGCAGGCCGGCATGGCGCTTTACGAAGCCGCGCTGGCTGAGGCGATGCGGCTCTATCCCGCCTCGCACCCCGCCGTCGCCGCGGCGCGGCAGGGCATCGCCTCTGGCTTCGCCGCTCAAGGCAAGATGGACGAAGCCGCGAAGATCCTTGGCGAAATCCAGCCCATTCTGGAAAAAGCGGGTCCTGCCTATCTCAAGGCGCTGGCCAGCACCCACAACCTGCGCGGCTATATCGCCCACTATCGCAGCAACCTTGCCGAAGCGATTCCCGCGTTCACCACCAGCCTTGCGATTGAACGCTCGCTGGCCAAGGGGCAGCCGAATCTCGATCTAGCCAAGGCGCTGTCGAATCTCGCCGGGATCAACTGGGAAGCCGGAAAGCAGGATCAGACGCTTTCGCTCAACGCCGAAGCTATTGCCATGGGCAAAGCGCTCAACCCGATCCCGGGAGATATTGCCACCTGGTATGCCAACCGCGTCGCCTACCTCTACACCCTTGGCCGGCCGGACGAAGCCGTGGCATTGGCGCGCGAAGGCATCTCGTTGAGCGAGACATTGCTGCCCAAGGGGCATCCTGCGGTTTCCACCCTCCATGCCAACATGGGCGCCATGCTGATCAGGCAAGGCAAGCCGAATACGGCGATTCCTCATCTGCGCCAGGCCTATGAATCGATCGAAGCGGTGAGCGGGTCGCCTAACCAGAACAGCGCCTCGATGCGCGCGATGATGGCGACCGCGCTGTCCGACTCCGGCAACGATGATCAGGCCGTCGCATTTCTCGACCAGGCGATCGGCGTGATCGAGAAGCAGCTCGGCCCGGAAAGCAACCGCGCGCTGCAAGCGCATGAAGTGCGCGCGACGGCCTTGATGCGGCTTGGCCGGATGGACGAGGCCCTCACCGAGCAGAAAATGGTGCTTGAAGTGCGCGACAGGCGCCTGTCATCGCAGCACCGCGACCGCATGACGGGGCGCGGGATGCTCGCGCGCATCGCGCTTGCCAAGGGCGACCTCGCTTTGGCCGAAAAGACGATGCGCGAAGGCGTTGCCCTGCGCATGCTCGCTGCGCCGCCGCAGCACCAGGAACTGCTGGCCGAGCGGGCGCTGCTGTTGCTTGTGCAGTCGCGCGCGGCATCGCGCAGCAAGGGCGAACTGGTGGCGGAGGCGCAGGACATATTCGCCAGAGCCAAGGCGAATGCTGGCGCCAACCCTTCCGCCGACCTTACGATCTCTGCGCGAGCAACGTTTCAGTATCTCGCGGAAGTGTTTCAGCGCGCTGGAGACACCGATGCCGCGTTCGAAGCGCAGCAATGGACCGTGCGGGGATCGGTCGATTCCGCTGCCGCCACCGCTGCCCAGCGCCGCGCTGCGGTGAGCGATCCGGCGGCGGCTGCGATGTTCGAGGACAGGCGAAAGCTTGCAGCCCTGCGGTCCGGAACCCTGTCCGCAATCGAAGCGCAACTGGCTGCGCCCAAGGCGGAGTTCGACCTGGCGAAAGCCAATGCCGAACTTTCCCGTCTCGACTTGGCGATACAGCGACTCGACGGCGATCTTGCCGCGCGCAAGATCGATAGCGGACATTTCGCCACTGTCTCGTTGATCGAGGCGCGGGGTCAATTGCGCAAGGGCGACCTGTTTATCCAGGTAACGCCGAGTTACGACCGGTTCATCGTTACCGGGGTAAGCCCGTCGGCGACGATCCAGTACATCACTGACACAGATAGCAAGATGATGCGTGATGCCGTCGATCGCCTGCGCGCCGCGCTGCTGCCGTCGGCCGCAGGCAACGCCTTTGACCGTGCCAGTTCTGCTGCCGTTTACCGTGCGCTGGTTTCACCGCGGCTCGAAAAGGAGCTGCGCCAGACCAGAAACCTGCAAGTCAGCGCGCATGGTCCGCTCGGCGCGGTGCCGTTTTCGCTGCTGGTCGCCGACGTGCACGGCAAGGATTTCCTCATGGATCGTATGTCAGTGACCCGGCTGGCGGGCGCGCCGCGTCGCCATTCCGACAGCGGCTTACACGCAACGACGCAAATGCTGGGAATGGGCTCGGCGGAAGCAGTCCCTCAAAGCCCGGAGCAAAACACGACGCCAGTGCGCGGTAGTCCGGTAGAAGGGCTTGATCGCCTGCCGCCGTTGCCGCGCGCTGCCACAGAGCTTGCCGCAATCGCTCGCGCCATCGGGGCGCGGAGCCCGACGATCCTCACTGGCGTGGCGGCAACCGAATCCGCACTTGCCGGCTTGAGGATAGCTCCGGGAACGGTCGTAGCGTTCGCCACTCACGGGCTGGTCTCGGGCGAGTTCGAGGGGCTGCGAGAACCAGCGCTGCTGCTCAGTGCTTCGGGCAAAGACGATGGCCTTCTGACCGCCAGCGAGATCGCCCGGCTTGACCTGCCGGCATCGTGGGTGATCCTTTCGGCCTGCAACACGGCGGCGGGATCGGGTCCGGATGCGCCCAGCTTGTCGGGCCTCGCCCAAGCCTTCATCCTTGCCGGGGCGGACCGGATCATTGCCACGCACTGGCCGGTGCGCGATGATGTTGCCAGCGCGGTGACGGCGGGAACATTGCGCCATTCGGCCAAGGGAGCCGCACCGGCAGAGGCCGTGCGCCGCTCGCTGGGGGATTGGCGCAAGGGAGCCGGGGCCAAGGCGCACCCTTCGCTATGGGCAGCGTTCGAACTCGTCAGTCCCTGATCGCCGGAAGGGCGCGCTACGGGAACGGTTAGTCGCACCTTTCTTAAATGATATGTTGTAACACCTCGAAGGCTGCGCTAGTTGGCGCGGCAGGAGGGGGCGTTTGAGTAATAGAGATGGGTCTGTGCGTTCAATGAAACTTCCCCTGCTGCTTGCTTCCGTCGCAACTCTTGCCCTCACTGTGTCGCCCGCATCGGCCCAGCAGGTGGAAGATGATCATCACGCCCCAGAGGAGATCGTCGTCACCGGTACCCTGATCCGGTCGCGGCAGGATGTGCTGTCGGGCGTCGCGGTAATCCAGTCGCAGGACCTGGCCCAGGCGATGCGGCCCTCCATCGGCGAGACACTGCAGAATATCCCCGGTGTCTCCGCCACGTCCTTCGGGCCGAGCGCTTCGCGCCCGGTGCTGCGCGGCCTGCAGGGCGAACGCGTGCGCGTGCTGACGGATGGCATCGGTGCGATCGACGTGTCGAACACTTCGGTCGATCACGCGGTGGTGGTGAACCCGCTGCTGGCTGAACGAATCGAGGTCCTGCGCGGGCCGCAGTCGCTGCTTTACGGCGCCTCGGCGATCGGCGGCGTGGTCAATGTCACTGACCGCCGGCTGCCCACCAAGGTTCCCGGTGAGAAGGTGCACATCGGCGCCATCGCCAGCTACGGCTCGGCGGCCAACGAACGTTCGCTTTCCGCCAGCAGCGATATCCTGATCGCCGAACACCTCGTGTTCCATGCCGACGGTTCCTGGTCGAAGAGCGACGACCTGCGGATCGGGGGGGGTGCCCTGTCGCCGGCGCTGCGGGCCCAGGCGCGTGCATCGAGTCTGCTACCGCCCGACCCCGCTTCCGATGTCGATTTTGCTGCCAATGCGGATCAATCCGGCACGCTGCCCAACACTTCGGCGCGGGCGTGGACGGCGGGTGCGGGGCTTACCTATGTCAACGATGGTGGGGCGATCGGCGTGGTCTACAGCCATACTGACAATGTCTACGGCATCCCCGTCCGCTTCGCGACCTTGCCGGGGCAGGGCCAGGAAGCGCCGCGCATCGCGCTCAAGCAGGACCGCATCGATGGCCGTGCCGAAATCAACACCGAAGGCAGCCTGATCAGCAAGCTCGCCTTTCGTGTCGGCTATGCCGATTACCAGCATTCCGAACTTGAGCCTGACGGCAGCGTCGGCACCACCTTCTACAACAAGGGCGTGGAAGCCCGCTTCGAACTGGCCCAGGCGGACCGGGGCGGCTGGAAAGGCGTGAGCGGCGCGCAGATGGTCATCCGCGACTTTGATGTTGTCGGTGTGGAGGCGTTCCTGCCGAAGAATTCGAGCGCGCAGGTCGGTTTCTTCACGCTCCAGCAGTACGAAATGGGGCCGTGGAATCTCGAAGCCGGCGCGCGGTTCGAGCATAGCCGTATCACCTCCAAGCCGCTGCCAGCGCAGCCACAGTTCTATAACGGCCGGATCAGCTTTGACACCTTTTCGGCGGCGCTAGGGGGAATGTACGAATTTAGCCCGCAGTGGAAATTTGGTATGAACCTGTCACGCACTGCCCGTGCTCCTGCGGCGGAAGAACTGCTCGCCAACGGCCCGCACGCCGGCACCGAATCCTTCGAGGTCGGCGATCCCGCGCTGAAGATCGAACGAGTGTGGAGCGCCGAGGCAATCCTGCGCGGGCACGGCGAGCGGTTTTCGTTCGAAACATCGATCTATCACAGCTGGTTCTCGAACTTCATCTACGACAACCGCACCGGCGCGGTGGTCGACGGCTTGCCCGAATACCTTTTGCAGCAAGCCAATGCGCGGTTCTACGGCTTCGAGGTGCAGGGCGATTACACGCTCGCCGAATTCGGTGACTGGAAGATCAAGGCCGAGGCGCTGGCTGATTATGTCCATGCCGATATCGATAGCTACGGCCCCGCACCGCGCATCCCGCCGCTGCGTGTGAAGGGCGGGCTCGAACTTTCGTCATGGAAGTGGGACTTCAAGGCCAATGTCGAGCGGGTCACCGGGCAAGACCGGGTTGCGCCTAACGAGGATCCGACCCCGGGCTACACTCTTGCCAATGTCGAAGTGTCATGGCGCCCTTGGGGCCGGGACAAGCCGCTCAGTCTGCTCCTCAGCGCGAACAACCTGTTCGATGTGAACGCGCGGCGCCACGCCAGTTTCCTCAAGGACTATGCCCCGCTGGCCGGGCGTGATGTCCGGGCGACGCTTCGTCTTGAAATCTGAAAACGAAACGGCCGCCCGGCTGGTGCCGGACGGCCGCTTCTGTGGGGAGTGCTTGCTAGAGCCGATGGAACGGCTCTAGACGCTCAGTTTCCTGTAGGACGTGATTTCTGGATCGCCGGCTGTTGCCATCCGGCTCGAAGTCACTTCAGGCGAGCGTCGCGGTGAAAATGAGGCCGCTGGACATAGCAGCGACAATCACCGGCAGCACGATCGAATAGATGCTGCGCATGGGTATCTCCTGTTGCATTCGCGAACTGTGTTCGCAGTTGCAACATAACCTGACAGGTAGACATTACAAACGCAAAGGGCGCGCAAGCAGTTGCAAGAAACGCAATTGTCTAGCGTGACTCGCTTGCAGGTAGCCGCCGGGCACCCGCCAGGAACAGGCCCAGCGCGATCAGCGCGAAGAATGCGGCGACGAACAGCGGCATCGAAGGGAACGGCGCAATCGCTTGTGCGCCGCTGAACTTGGCGAAAATCCCGGCGTACAGCGGCGGCCCGATGATGGAGGCGATCGAGCCGATCGACTGGACTGCGCCTTGCAGTTCGCCTTGGCTTCTCGCATCGACGGCGCGGCTGTTGAGCGCGGATATCGATGGCTGGATCAGTCCTTGCAACGCGCCCACGGTAATGGCCACGTAAACCATCGCCGTGCTCGTTGCCGCTGCATAGATCACCGATGACAGGCAGACCCCGATAACCCCGGTCGCCACGGCCCATTTTTCGCCCATGCGCGGCGCGATGAAGCGCAGGCCGAACCCTTGCACCAGCGCGCTGGTCAGCCCGACCATGCCGAGCGCCAGCCCAACCTCGCGCTGGGAAAAGCCATAGGCGGCGATGGCGAAATAGGACCAGATTGCGGGATAGACGATGTGCGACAATTGCCACACCGCCAGCGCCGCGATGAACCACAGCACCGTAGCGCCTTGTCCGCGCAGCGCCTTGAGCGCTGAAAACGCGTTGGCCTGCCGCCACCTGAATTCCCGGCGATTCTCGGGTGCCAGCGTTTCGCGCAGGAAGAACAGCCCGAACAGGAAATTGGCAAAGGCAAGCGCGGCGGCGGCATAGAACGGGGCGCGCTCGCCGAATTCGGAGAGAATGCCGCCGATCGCTGGCCCGGCGATGAAACCGAAGCCAAAGGCCATGCCCATCAGGCCAAAGTTCGCCGCGCGCTTTTCCGGCGGGGTGATGTCGGCAATGCAGGCATAGGCGGCGGAATAGCTCGCCCCGGTCATGCCGGCCGCCAGCCGGCCGATCACCAGCCACCACAGCGCTGGGGCCATGCCTTGCAGCACATAGTCGATGGCCATGGCCAGCACACTGGCAAGCATCACCGGACGGCGGCCGAACCGGTCGGACAGGTTGCCGATCACCGGCGCGAACAGGAATTGCGTGGCAGCATAGCCCGCGCCAAGCCAGCCGGCGAAGACCGCTGCCTCGTCGATATTCATGTCGCCAAGATTCATGATCAGCCCCGGCAGAACGGGCATGATGATGCCGAAGCCCAGCATATCGATCAGCACGATGGCGAAGACGAAGCCCATGGTTGAGCGATGCGATGGGCCGGAAGTTGCGGGGGCGGCAGTCATATGGTGTCCGGCGATGAGGGTCACTCATCGATAGCAGGCATGGCCGCGCTGGCAATCTTGCCGGAATCAAAAAAGGGGCCGCCCGCTTGAACGGACGGCCCATGGGGAGGGACCTGGCGTCTGAATTCAGGTCCGTTCGGGTTCGAAGGTTGATTACATCAGCGTGAGTGCGAAGCCCAAGGTGCTGGCGAGAATTGCGAGGACGGCGCCGAGCACCGTTTCATTGCGAGTGATCATGGTTTGCTCCTGATTTCCAGCCGTTTCCGGCTTCCTTACCTACATTACTATAACCTAGGTTAGTAAATGTCAAGGGCTTTTTCGCATATGCAGCAATCGTAGCTGATGCGCGGATTTGGGGATCGCGGGCACCATCGGCTGGACAGGCCGGTAAGCCGCCATTATCGGCTCTGCATGACCGTCCAGCCCTCTGATTCCGTCCTCATTGTCGACTTCGGCAGCCAGGTGACCCAGCTTATTGCGCGCCGCGTGCGCGAAGCGGGCGTCTATTCCGAAATCGCGCCATTCAATTCGGCCGAGGAAGCCTTTCACCGGATGAAGCCGAAAGGCGTGATCCTGTCAGGCGGCCCCGCCTCGGTTACGGCAGATGGCAGCCCCCGCGCACCACAGGCGATTTTCGACTCTGGTCTCCCGATTCTCGCCATATGCTACGGCCAACAGACGCTCTGCGTGCAGCTCGGCGGCAAGGTCGAAGGCGGCCACGCTGCCGAATTCGGCCGGGCGGACGTGCTGATTCACAAGGAAAGCCCGCTGTTCGACGGCTTCTGGGAAGTCGGCCAGAAATACCCGGTGTGGATGAGCCACGGCGACCGGGTGACGGTGGCGCCTGACGGCTTCGAAGTCATCGGCACCTCGCCCAATGCGCCCTTTGCGATCTGCGTGAACGAAGCGAAGCGCTATTACACCACCATGTTCCACCCCGAAGTGGTGCACACGCCCGACGGCGCGAAGCTGATCTCCAACTTCGTGCACAAGATCTGCGGCCTTGCCGGTGACTGGACCATGGCCGAATTCCGCGCCACCAAGATCGCTGACATCCGCGCGCAGGTCGGCAAGGGGCGGGTCATCTGCGGGCTTTCGGGCGGGGTCGATTCCGCCGTTGCCGCCGTGCTGATCCATGAAGCGATCGGCGACCAGTTGCACTGCGTCTTCGTCGATCACGGCCTGCTGCGCATGAACGAGCGTAGCCAAGTCGAAGAGCTGTTCCGCGGGCACTACAACATCCCGCTGGTCGTCGTGGACGCCGAAGAGCGATTCATGAAGGGCCTTGCCGGCGTTACCGACCCGGAAAAGAAGCGCAAGTTCATCGGCGCCGAATTCATCAACGTGTTCGACGAAGAAGCCAAGAAGCTCGGCGGCGCCGACTTCCTGGCGCAAGGCACGCTCTACCCCGACGTGATCGAAAGCGTCTCGTTCACCGGCGGGCCGTCTGTAACGATCAAGAGCCACCATAACGTCGGCGGCCTGCCTGCGCGCATGAACATGGCGCTGGTCGAACCCTTGCGCGAACTGTTCAAGGACGAAGTGCGTGAGCTGGGCCGCGAGCTGGGCCTGCCCGAAATCTTCGTCGGCCGGCACCCTTTCCCCGGCCCGGGCCTTGCCATCCGCATCCCGGGTGAGGTCAATCACGAACGCTGCGAAATCCTGCGCAAGGCCGATGCGGTCTACCTCGAAGAGATCCGAAATGCTGGTCTCTATGACCAGATCTGGCAGGCCTTCGCCGTGCTGCTCCCGGTCCGTACCGTCGGCGTGATGGGAGATCACCGCACTTACGACAACGTCTGCGCGCTCCGCGCCGTGACCAGCACCGACGGCATGACGGCCGACATCTACCCCTTCGACGCTGCTTTCCTCAGCCGCTGCGCGACGCGCATCATCAACGAGGTCAAAGGCATCAACCGCGTGGTTTATGACTATACGTCGAAGCCCCCGGGGACGATCGAGTGGGAATAACGCGAGCCTAAACCGCCACGAACTTCCCGGCCTCACGGTCCTTCGTCACCTTCAACCCGTCAAACACCTGCCCGCTCATCGCGATCCACACGCCGGGGCCGGCGGTCTGGGCGGCGGCGAAGGCCATGCCGAGGTTGAACGGCGCGTCGGTCTCGGCGAAGCGTGCCGGGCTGAGTGCGCCGGTGAGGACCACGGTCTTGCCGGGAACGGCTTTGGCCAGAACCTTTGCCGTTTCGGTCATCGTGTCGGTGCCGTGAGTGACGACGATGCGGCTTTCCGGCGCTTCCTTTGCGGCAGAGGCGATCAGGGCGCGGTCGGCGTCGGTCAGTTCAAGGCTGTCCTTGCGCATCAGTTCGACCATGCGGAACGGCACGGCGACGCGGGCTTCCTTGAGCAGTTCGGGGATACCGCTGTCGACGATCTGGTATTCGGACAGCGCATCGAAATAGGCCTTGTCGATGGTGCCGCCTGTGGTGAGGACGAGAATGGAGGTCTGGCTCATCACCGCGCCTTAGCCGCGTGATCGTTGAAGGGCCAGCGGATGACTTGCCCGGCCCACAGTGCCAGCCAGATCAGCACCGGCTGGAAGGCAAGCCGAGGCACGTGATAGCCAAGGCCCGCGCCGCCGTCGGCTTTCGCCATGTCGAGCCACATATGCTGAAAATTGGCCGGCCAGACGCAGAGCGCATAGAGCGCCAGTCCGATCCCGCCGGCCTTGCGCAGCGGCGCGGACCACGGCTGGACCAGCGCAATGGCTCCGGCGATCTCTGCCACACCGGTCCCTGCCACGACAAAATCGGGGGCCGGAACCCATGGCGGCATGATGCCGGCAAAGGGCGCCGGAAATATCAGGTGGAGAACGCCAGCCGCGAAATAGAACAGGCTCAGGATCCAGCGAGCCCAAGCCTGTCCGAGCGGTACGCCCTGTCCACGCGTCACGATGCGTTATCAGCTGCCCTTGGGCACCTTGCGATAGGGCACGAAGTCATCAAGGCTGACGAAACCACGATACCACATGCCCGTGCGCTCATGCAGCTTTACCACATCGAGCCGGCACAGCTGGCTGCCGTGAGTTTCTGTCACCAGCACGTCATCATCGTCGAGCGAAGAGGCGAGTCTTGGCCGGTTCACGTAAATCGTCGAGCCCGAATTGTAGACGATTGCCGTCTTGTCAAAGATCTGCGAATCGCGCGCGGTGGTCAGGCTGATGCACGACACCGGCTTGCCCGGAACACGGCCTTCCAGCAGCTTGGCGAGCTTCTCTTCAGGCGTTTGCTTGGGCCCCTTGGCCGAAACGGCCACAGGCGACGCCAGCACGGCGGCGGCAGTAAGAGCGAGAACGATCTTCTTCATCACGATTCTCCCGGGAATATGTACGCAGTTATTATGTCTTGCCGCCTGAACCTGCGCTGAAAATCACGCCGTACCCCCAACCGTCAAGCCCTCGACCAGCAAAGTCGGCTGGCCGACGCCGGCGGGCACGCTTTGCCCGCCCTTGCCGCAGACGCCAACGCCATGATCGAGCGCCATGTCATTGCCGATGCCGGTGACGCGGGTGAGTACGGTCGGGCCGTCACCGATCAAAGTTGCGCCCTTGATCGGTGCGCCCAACTTGCCGTTCTCGACCTTGTAGGCCTCGGTGCAGGAAAACACGAACTTGCCCGAGACAATGTCAACCTGCCCGCCGCCAAAGCTCTTGGCGTAGATGCCATTCTTGATCCGGCTGAGCAGTTCGGCGGGATCGTCATTGCCGCCGCGCATGAAGGTGTTGGTCATGCGCGGCATCGGCGCATGGGCATAGGATTCGCGCCGCCCGTTGCCGGTGGCGGGAACGCCCATCAGCCGCGCGTTGAGCCGGTCCTGCATATAGCCCTTGAGCACGCCGTCCTCGATCAGCACGTTTTCCTGCGTTGGCGTGCCTTCATCGTCGATCGACAGCGACCCGCGCCGCGCCGCGATCGAGCCATCGTCGACCACGGTGACACCGGGGGCGCCAACGCGCTCGCCGATGCGGCCCGAAAACGCCGAAGTGCCCTTGCGGTTGAAATCGCCCTCAAGTCCGTGGCCGACCGCTTCATGCAGCAGCACGCCGGGCCAGCCGGGGCCAAGCAGCACGGTCATTTCGCCGGCGGGGGCATCGACCGAATCGAGGTTCACCAGTGCCTGACTGAGCGCGTGGTCAATCGCCTCGTTCCACGCATCTGGCGCGAACAGGTCATCATAGAGCTTGCGACCGCCCATGCCGAACGATCCGGTTTCGCGCCGGCCGTTCTGCTCGGCAACGATCGAAACGTTGAGCCGCACCAGCGGGCGCACGTCGGTGGCGACAAAACCATCGGCGCGGACGATTTCGACCACCGACCAGGATGCCAGCAGGCTGGCGCTGACCTGCGCCACGCGCGGATCGCGAGCGCGGGCGACACGGTCGATCTCCTCAAGCAGCTTGACCTTCGCCTCGAACGGCACAGCATCAAGCGGCGAGGCATCGGTATAGAGGTGGCGATTGGTCGCTTTCGGCGGTGGCGACATCCCCTGCGCGGCAGGATCGAGCAGCTTGAGCGTCTCGCCCGCGCGGCGGATCGCAGCGGCGCTGATCTCGTTGGCATGGGCAAAGCCGGTCATCTCGCCCGAAACCCCGCGCAGGCCGAACCCGGCGTCGCGCGAATAGTCGGCGGTTTTCAGCCGGCCATCGTCAAAGCCAAAGGCTTCGCTGGCGATGAACTGCATGTAGAGTTCGCCATCGTCGCACGCGCTGAGCGTATCGCGGGTGAGCGCCAGCGCGTCGGCAGGATCGAGTTGGCGGTAAAGGAGCGAACGGGGATCGGGGAGGGTCATGCGATGGATATAGGGTGGGCCGGCAAGGATGGCCATAGAGCCTAGAGTTTCGTGCGCTTGACGACCTTGAATGACCAGAAGTCTGCGTACTAGGGGGCATTGATTGCACAGGAACTGGGTCGGGCTGCGTATCAGTGCCTAGTCCGGCTCTATCAGAAATCGAACTTGCACGCCTGTACGAGGGCGAAATGCGTTCCTCTTTTCCTTCGTTACCGAGATGAAAACGGCTTTGCTGCTGCACGGCGCGATATGTGCAGCAGCGCTGGGCATCTGCTTGGCCTATCCGGCAGCGGGGCGCGATGTGCTTTTGGTGCCGATAGGCAGTGCGGCGGCAAGCCATGCCCTGCGATCGCAGGATTCCGGCAGCTTTGCCTTGTTCGGCGGCGGTTTGATTCCGGGAAGCCTGCACGTGCGCTTCGTCCATTCGCCAGCGCTTCTTCCCCTGCTTCGATCAGGCGTCGTGCCGATCGCGGTTCCGACTTTCCTGTGTTCAACCGGCCCTGAACCGAAATAAGCAATTTGATTGGATCACCTGATGAATGAACTGAGTGAGCTTCGCCGGCAGGGGGTACGGACCCTTTCCATCGTCTGCTGGCTCGGCGTTGCGGTAATCGTGGCTGGCGCGTTTCTGTCGGCCAGCGGCATAATCGCACCCGTTCTCGCGCTCGCTCTGGCGACCTACCCCACCTTCGCCGCTCGCACAGGAGCCTGTGACGCATCTACACGAGTGGTACTGGGCATGACCCTGCCGCTTTACAGTGCGCTGCTCGTCTTTCAGTGGTCTGGAAGCGCCTGGCAGATCGACCTGCACATGTCCTTCTTCGCCGTTATCGCGGTTCTGGCCGTACTCGCCGACTGGCGCCCGATTCTCGCCGGGGCCGCAATGACAGCGGTCCACCATCTGGCGCTCAATTTTGCCGCGCCGATGCTGGTGTTCGGCGGGTCTGGCGATTTTGCGCGGGTGGTGCTGCACGCAGTCGTCGTGATCGTGGAAAGCACGGTCCTGCTCGGCCTTGCCAACAAGCTTGAACAGTTCCTCCTTGGCCAGATGCAAGCGCGCCAGGCGAAGGAAGAGGCAGAGCGCGTCGCCGAAGCCGAGCGCCTGCGCAACGAAGCTGAGCGGGCACTGGTTGTCGAGCAGATTGCCCGCGGCCTTACCGACATGGCGGCCGGCCGGCTTCACAAGAGCATCACCGTACCTTTCCCGGCGGCATTCGAGGCACTTCGCGTGGATTTCAACGCCGCGCTGCTCAATCTCTCCGCCCTTATCGGCAGCGTGGCTCATGTTTCGCAGCAGGTCCAGCACGGCACCAGCGAGATCAGGATGGCAGCCGACGACTTGGCGACCCGCACGGAAATGCAGGCGAGTTCCGTCGAAACGACCTTGCGGACAATTTCGGCACTCAGCGAATCGGTTGGCTCCGGGGCCAACAAGGCAAACGAGGCCAGCGAGGCCCTCATCCACTCCCGCCAGCAGGCAGAGGCCGGCTATGATGTGGTCCGGCAGGCCATGGAATCCATGGCTTCGATCGAAAAATCGTCGAGTGCGATTGCGCAGTTCCTGACCCTGATTGACGGCATTGCCTTCCAGACCAACTTGCTGGCGCTCAACGCCGGGGTCGAAGCGGCGCGGGCCGGCGACGCTGGCCGGGGTTTTGCCGTGGTCGCCAACGAAGTGCGCGCGCTGTCACAGCGTTCGGCGGAAGCAGCGATGGAAATCAAGGCGCTGGTAACCAATTCCACCAAGCAGGTCGCCGAAGGCGTCACGATGGTCACCGAAAGCGGCAAGGTGCTGGAAAGCCTGATGAGCGAAGTGGTCCATATCGCGGACCTAGTCAGCAATATCGCGCAGTCCGCCAGTGCCAACGCCAAGGAGCTCAACAGCGTGCAGGTCTCGTTCGCCCAGATCGAAATGGCGACTCATCAGAACGCGGCCATGGTCGAAGAAAGCAACGCGGCGCTGCGGACGCTGGACGGCGAGGCACTTGCCTTGACCCGTGCAATCGAAGAATTCAACGTTGAGCAAGATGACCGGACGTTGTCCCTCGCAGCCTGAGGAACCTAGAGGGATGGGACAAGAAGGGCCTTAGTGATGCCCACCCTCAAGCACGAACCGCTTGTCGCAATATCCACAGTCGACATAGCCCTTCTCGTCGATTTCCAGCCAGACGCGCGGGTGGCCCAGGGCTGGCGAAATCTCGCTTGCGCCATCGCACTTCACGCGTGTCGAGGTGACGGTCACGGTTTCGGGGGCGTTGTCGGCAGGTGAGTGAGCGGCTTGTGTCATGGTGCTTCCCGGGGGTCATTCGCTTGGTTTCCCCTTTACGCAAAGCCGGCTCTGTCGCAAGAGCCGATCCATGCAAGACAGTTCCACGCTTGGCCCGGCAATCTCGATCCGCAATCTTTGCAAGACCTATGCAGGCGGCAAGCAGGCGCTGAACGATGTGTCGTTCGATGTGCCCGCGGGGCAGATATTCGGTCTGCTCGGTCCGAACGGCGCAGGCAAGTCGACGTTGATCAATATCCTCGCGGGCCTCGTCAACAAGACTTCAGGCCACGTCTCGATCTGGGGGCATGATATTGATGCCGACCCGCGCAACGCCAAGCGCGCCATCGGCATCGTCCCGCAGGAAGTTGTCTTCGATCCGTTCTTCACGCCGGCCGAAGTGCTGGAAAACCAGGCCGGCTTCTACGGCGTGCCCAAAGCGGCGCGGCGGACGCTGGAACTGCTGGCGGCGGTGCACTTGTCGGACAAGGCCAATGCCTATTCGCGCACGCTGTCCGGCGGGATGAAACGGCGGCTGCTGATTGCCAAGGCGCTGGTCCACAACCCGCCTGTGATCGTGCTCGATGAACCGACTGCCGGGGTCGATGTCGAACTGCGCCGCCAATTGTGGGAGCTTGTCAGCCAGCTTAATTCCGAAGGGGTGACTGTGGTGCTCACCACCCATTACCTCGAAGAGGCCGAGGAACTGTGCGACCGCATCGCGATCATCAACCATGGCCGCGTGATTGCTGACAAGCCGACGCGCGAACTCGTCAACATGGCGCATGAAAAAGTCGTGGCGCTCACGCTTTCCGAAGTGGTTGGTGCGCTGCCCACGCACCCGGCCTTCATCAAGTGCGAGGCAGAAGGCGAGCGCGGACTGGCGATAACTTATGACACCAGCCGGATGAACGCCGGCGAAGTGTTGGCACTTGTTCAGGCGCAGGGCCTCTCAATCATCGACGTGACCACCCGCGAGCCTGATCTAGAAGACGTCTTCGTCAGCCTGACGAGCGCAGCGGACGGCTAATTCCGCTCCCGCCCGCGGAGGTGGACTGACGGATCACAGCCAAGCGGGCTGACCTTCATGGTCCGGTTCCCAATCCTTGTGCCAGTGGCCCGCGCTGCGGCGGCGAATGCCGGAGCCGCAGAACCTGCAGGTCGAAATGAAATGGGTGCCGTCCCACTTCGCGCGGTCACGGATCGGTGTGTGGCGGTTGAACCAGCACAGAGGAAATTCGGGTTTGCGCATCGGCGTGACTCCGGCAGGCAGTTTGGGGCAAGCAGACTGGCAAGAGTTGTAACCCGTAAGCGTTGACCACGGTTCCCGAACCGCATCCATTGTGGAGGCTTTGGCGACTGGCCGAAGCTGCAAAACGGCAAGGCGCTTTTCTTGGGCCGCCAATTGCGCCAAGGATCGGTGCGAGATGCAGCATGATGTGATCATTGTCGGATCCGGCGCCGCGGGGCTTACCGCAGCGCTGGCGCTGGGCCAGAACCTCAAGGTCCTGGTCCTGGCAAAGGGCGGACTCTCCGGCGGGTCGACCGCATGGGCGCAAGGCGGGATCGCCGCCGTGCTCGATGCGGGGGACACGTTCGAGAACCACATCCGCGATACCATGGTTGCCGGGGCCGGACTCAATCGCCTCGAAACGGTGGAATTTGTCATCGAGCGCGCGCCGCACGCGATCGACAGGCTGGCCCAGCTGGGCGTACCTTTCAATTCGGAAGGCGAACACCTCCACCTGACGCGCGAGGGCGGCCATTCGCATCGCCGCATCGTCCACGTAAACGACGCCACCGGCTGGGCCGTGCAGGAAGCGCTGCTGCGCGCCTGCGAGGCCAACCCCAACATCACCCTGCTGCCGCACCGCGCCTGCGTCGATCTGATCACCGGTCGTCACGAGGAACGCTATTCCGGATCGGGCCGGGTCTGGGGCGTCTATTCGCTCGACGAGAACACCGGCAAGGTTGAGGCCCATACCGCCCGCGCCACGGTGCTGGCGACCGGCGGGGCAGGTCGCGTGTATCAATTCTCCACCGCGCCGCGCGGGGCGACCGGCGACGGCATTGCCATGGCCTGGCGCGCCGGTGCGCGCGTCTCAAACATGGAGATGATGCAGTTCCACCCGACCTGCCTCTACAACCTCGACGTCAAGAACTTCCTGATCACCGAGGCGGTTCGCGGTGAGGGCGGCCACCTGCTCAATCCCAAGACCGGTCACCGCTACATGGCCGATTACGACGAGCGGCTGGAACTGGCCCCGCGCGATGTCGTCGCCCGCGCCAACGATGCCGAGATCAAGCGTGACGGGCTCGATTTTGTCCACCTCGACATCAGCCACCAGCCCGCCGATTTCGTGAAGGCGCACTTTCCGAACATCTACGAAAAACTGCTTGGCCTCGGCATCGACATGACCAAGGAACCGATCCCGGTGGTGCCGGCGCAGCACTACACCTGCGGCGGGATACTCGTCGATCTGGACGGGCGAACCGACCTGCCGGGGCTCTATGCCGCAGGCGAATGCACTGAAAGCGGGCTGCACGGCGCGAACCGGCTCGCCTCGAACTCATTGCTCGAATGCTTCGTTTTCGGTGAGGCGGCGGCGGCCCATATCCTGGCCAACTGGGATGGGTTCGATGCCCCACCGAAAGTGCGCGGCTGGGACGAAAGTCGGGTCACCGATTCGGACGAAGAAGTCATCATCAAGCAAAACTGGACCGAAATTCGCCGCTTCATGTGGAACTACGTCGGCATCGTGCGCACCACCAAGCGCCTCGAACGCGCGGCGCACCGGATCAAGCTGCTGACCACCGAGGTGGAGGATTATTATGGCCATTTCCGCGTTTCGACCGACCTGATCGAACTGCGCAACCTGCTGCAATGCGCCGACCTGATCGTCCGCTCGGCCCTCGCCCGCAAGGAGAGCCGGGGGCTGCACTACACGCTCGACTATCCGCAAACGCTGAAGGTGGCGCGCGATACAGTGCTGGTGCCTTAGATCCCCTCCACCTCAACAAACGCATCATAATACCCCGTGCCGCCGCCCCAGTCGGTCGGCGCCTCATCCGTCAGCACGTTGACCCCGCGCCTCACGCCGCTGGCGTCCTCGAGGTGGCCGAAGGGCATCCAGGCGAGGCCGGGGCGCAGGCGGTCGGACACGCGGCAGTGGGCGTGGACTTCGCCTAGCGCATTGTGGACGCGCACCAGCATGCCTTCGGCCAGACCGCGGGTTGCCGCATCGGCGGGGTCGAGTTCGATGAACAGCTCGCCCGCGCGCTTGCGGTGCGGATTCATGTGGCTGTAGCCGGAGTTGAGAAAGGCGTGGGCCTTGCCGGTGATCAGTTGCAGTCCCGCCTCGCGCCGGATTGCGCCAACGCCGGGTAGCGGGTCATGGCCCATGTCGGCGAGCGTGTCGGACCACAGCTCAGCCTTGCCCGAAGGTGTCGGGAAGCCGCCCTCGGCAAAAGGCCGCCAGTCCTCGGGCGCGGACAGGCGCGCATGGCCTTCGTCCCACAGCCGCTCAAAGGTGATTCCCTCCAGCCATGGATGCCCGCTAGCCAGCGCTGCGCGGATCATGCTTTCATCGCTGTCGTAAAGCCACGGCTCGGTCCGCCCCAGCGCCTTGGCCAGCCGCCGGAAGAGTTCGGTGTTGCACAGCGCCTCCCCTGGCGGTTCGATCGCCGGACGGTTGAGCGCGAGGTAGAGGTGCCCCCACGCCGGCGACAGGTCGAGGTGCTCGATCTGGCTGGTCGCCGGCAGAACAT
Organism: Novosphingobium sp.; assembly: GCF_031424035.1. GTDB lineage: Bacteria > Pseudomonadota > Alphaproteobacteria > Sphingomonadales > Sphingomonadaceae > Novosphingobium. The sequence continues at coordinate 1,328 of NZ_JANPGP010000017.1, read as the reverse complement.
AGTCGGCGTACCGCGCGGTGTCTGTGACGAACAGGTCATGCACCACGGTGAACAGGTCTTCGCGGGCGAGGCCCTTTTCGACCAGCGCCTGATTGGGGATCGTCACCGCCGGGTTCGCGCCATAGACCATCAGCGCCTTGACTGGCGGATCGAGTGCTGGATCGCAGAGGTCCTTGCCCAGATCTCGCATGTTGAGCGTGCGCGCCGGTTGCCACCGGTCCGGGCGTTCGACCGACTGCATGTCGAGCGCGGCGTAATGTAGCGCGTGGGTCGACCGCGCAATGCCGCCGCCGCGGTGGCGAAACGCACCACTGAGCACCGGCAGGCACGAGACGGCGCGGAACTGCATCGCGCCGTTGATGTGATGCTCGATGCCGATCAGCGGTCGCAGCAGGCTCGGCTGGGTGGTGGCATAGAGGCGGGCGAAACGCTCGATATCCGCCACCGGCAGGCCGATGATCGGTGCCATGGCCTCGGGCGAATGGGCGGGCAGGCGCTGGGTCAGCGCGTCATAACCCACGGCATGAGCGCGCACGTATTCCTCGTCCACAAGCCTGTCGCGGTGCATCACGTGCATCACCGCCATGGCCAGCGCGGCGTCGCTGCCGGGGAGCGGCTGGATGTGCCAGTCCGCTTCCTGCGCGGTGCGGGTGCGCACCGGATCGATGACCACCAGCGTCGCCCCGGCTTTTTGCGCGGCCTTCACTTGCGGCCAGTAATGCAGGTTAGTGACTACGGTGTTGGTGCCCCACAACACGATCAGCTTGGCATGGGCTACGTCTTCGGGATCGATGCCCGAACCCACGCCCAGCGTCGCAGTCATTCCCGCTGCGGCAACCGCACCGCAGATGTTGCGATCGAGCCGGCTGGCGCCGAGCGCGCCGAACAGCCGCATGTCGAGCGAGGCCTGCTGGACGAGGCCCTGAACTCCGGCAGAAGAGTAAGGTAGGATCGCCTCGGCACCGTAGTCGCTGATGACAGCCTGCCAGCGTGCGGCGATATCGGAGAGGGCTTCGTCCCACGATACCCGTTCGAACTGGCCGCTGCCCTTGGGCCCCACACGCTTCATCGGATGGAGCACGCGCTCAGGGTGGTAGACCTTGTCGAGGTAGTGGTTAACCTTGGCGCAAAGTGTTCCGCGCGTGAAGGGATGGTCGCGGTCACCCACCAGCGCCGTGGCGCGGCCCTGGTCCACGGTCACCACCCAGCCGCAGGTATCGGGGCAATCGTGCCCGCATGCGCCTTTGACTGTGCTGGAAGGGGAATTCATCGCTAACCTGTCTTTGCGCATTTCCCGGCGACCATAGCCGCAGAGCGGTCCGGAGCAA
>NZ_JANPGP010000016.1:0-51436 GCF_031424035.1 Novosphingobium sp. | reverse complement strand
CCCAGGCGATCTCAATTACTCGAAGAACGGAATGATCTACGGCGCGCGGCTCTATGATGCGACCCGGAGCTTGCGCATTTCCGACCCCGAATTTGCCTCGAATCTTGACGAGCATTTCCGGCAATGCGTGTTCTACGACGTACTTCTGGGCCGCGTGTCGATGCAGACGCTAGCGGGCAGCACCGATGTCTGGGCCACCATCGCGCCCGGCAGCCCGGCGCGCGCGCAGCGGTTCCTGACCCGCGATGCCACCGGCAAAGTCACTGCGACAATCATGACCTGCCGCGAGGCCTATACGGCGCTGAACAATCAGTGGGCTGGCCTCATCACTGCCATGACCACGGCGTTTGGCCGGCAGCTCTATCCGAACCAGACCGCAGCGCTCGCCAAGGCCAAGCTGCTCGCGGACCTGCCCGTCGCCTTTCAGTACCTGTCCGGCGTCTCGGCCATCGCCTCGCAGATCTTCAAGCAAACGCTGACGATTAATGCCATGGCGCAGGCCATGCACGGGTTCGCGGGTAACAGCGGGGCCTCAAGCATCGATGTCTATGCCCAGACCCGCGCCGACATCCAGACCGAGCGCACCTACGGCTCGATCGCCAGCAACGCGATGAAGTGGGTGCCGCTCCTCAATGTCGTGCTGACGGTCCTGTTCTACGCCCTCTTCCCGGTGCTGTTTCCGCTGTTCCTGCTGCCCAAGACCGGCCCGCTGGCACTCAAGGGTTATGTCACCGGGTTCTTCTACCTCGCTGCCTGGGGACCGCTGTTCGTGATCCTGCACATGATGCTGATGTTCAAGGGCGCGGCCGACATGACTGCGGTTGCTGGCGCCAACGGCCTCAGCCTCGCCAGCTTCACCGGCATGGCCGACGTCAACAGCGATATCGGCCTGCTCGCTGGCTACCTCATCGCCTCTGTGCCGTTCCTGGCGGGCGGCGTCGCCAAAGGCGCGATGGCGATCTCGCACCATGCGACCAGCTACCTCAACCCCAGCCAGAATGCCGCCGAGGAGGCCGCCCGCGAGGCCAGTACGGGCAATGTGGCGCTGGGCAACACGAGCCTAGAGAATTCAAGCGTAATGACCCGGCAGTTCGCGCAAGGCACGATTGCGCCGAGCTTCACCTATGGTGCGGCGCAGACCCGCACGCTCAGCGAAACGGGCACAACCACAACGAGCTTTCCCGAAGCCAGCTACGATCAGCTCCCGAATTCGAGCTATCCGTTTACGCCGACGCTTGGTCAGGAGTTCACTTCGCGCCTGTCCACCATGGCCTCGCAGGCCCGCTCGAACAGCGAGACCTATGCAAACGTCGCCACGGAATCGACCGCAAGCGCCGTCTCTCAGTTCCGCGAACTGCGGAATCAGTTCAGCCGCGGTAGTGCGTTCGAGAGCGCAACTGGCACATCCAACTCCGACAGCATCCAGACAGCCTTCAGCGAGGTCGATCAGGCTTCCACCAACTTGCAGCGCCAATTCGGGCTGTCACGCCGCGCCGCCGACGACATTACAACCGCGTGGTTCCTCGGCGGTGAGGCCGGCGCAAGCGCAGGAGTTACAAACGGCGTCCTCTCCGCAAACGTCGGTGCCAAAGGCGGCGGCACCCGAACCTGGACCGATAGCGACATCGGCATCGCATCGGAGGACCGCTCGCGTATTTTCGGTAGCCTTGCCCAGATGTCGGACAGCCGAAACTGGTCGAGCACACGCGACGGGTTTGTTCGTTCGGTCAGCACCTCTTCCAGTTCTGAGGTATCAACCACAGCCAACGGCATGAACGCGTCGCTGACCGAATCGCAAAGCTACAGCCGCGAGGCTCGACGCGCCGAGGAGCTTGCCAACAGACTGGAGAGCCAGGCTGCGTTCTTCGAGGGCAACAGTGCTGCCGGAAGCCTGAACCTATCTCAGGCCTACCGCGAATGGGGCATCGCCGAGATTGAGCACAATCGCGACTTCTATGGTAACGTAAGGTTCGACGATGTCGCATTCCAGCTCAGCCCCGAAGGACAATCGCTTCAGGCCAAGTTTATCGAGAGCTACGCAGACCAGCTTCGCGATGGGATTGAGGAGCGTCTCGTACTAATTCCGGGACAACCGGTGTCGCGCCCTGGCATTTCCGATGCGGGCTCTGTTCGTGGGCGGCCCTCAGTCGGTGGTAAAGTCTCCTCAACTGTCCCGCAGGTCGATACTCAGGGCATTCGTGACGAAGTTCATCGCGCGCAAGGTGCCGGAAGGCAGCGGATCGGGGGATCAAGAGGGCGCCTCGATGCGGTCACCAAGGGGGCGCAAGGAGCAAGCTCCGAAGCTGCCGACGATGTGAAGGAATGGTGATCTGCAGAAGCAGATCACCAAAGGCCGAGCGACGTGCCAGCCAAGAAGGCGAAAACACCGACAATCACGACGATGCCCAAAACGGTGAGTTTCCGCCCCCAGGGGTCCGCCCACGACTTCTTGATCCGGTACTCCATCAGGCGGTTCTCGCGGATCGCCTGATCGATTTCGGAAAAACCCTCCCACCTCTGGGAACGGTGCTGCTCTGCCGGCTCAAAATCGAAGTTTGTCATGATGGCGTTCATCTCGCTTCTCCTCGGAACATAGCAGATACATCGGCGAGGAAAATTGAAATTTTCGAATCGCAGGCCACAAGGTCATACGCGTCCTCTCCTTCAATAGAACCTACGCGAAACAATGGCGGTAATGTCGGACGATCGGGAATGACGGGTATTGGCGGCGCATCTGATGAATCGGTCGTTCGTTCCGGCCGATTGTGCGCATCGAAGGATGCCCTTCTTGATTGTCGCCTATAACTTCAAGCGATCACGATACGGTTGGCGTCTACGTGACGGAACGCCTTAGAGCGACAAGTGAGCAAGATTACCTGCATGCGCTTCGAGGCCTCCTGCAGAATGTCGGTCATCGTCTCTAGGCGGGCGTCGTCGGAATAGACAAGTGGATCGTCCAGAATCAGCGAAATCGGGGCGCCGTCCTCGAGTAAGAGGTCCGCAAAAGCCAAGCGAGTGAGGATAGCCAGTTGCTCCTGTGTCCCCCGGCTAAGGTCTCCGCAAGATTCGTCGATGCCTCCTCGGATGACTGATGTTAGCCCCAGCTCGTCATCGAAAGACAGTTCGCACCCCGGCAGTAACTGCTGGATGTAACGGCCTGCGCGCTGTGTAACGGGAGCAAGGAACGTCCGCGACGCTGCATTGGCAGCCTCGGTGAGCGTGTCGCGAAGCAGCGCCAACATGTCGGCCTCTGCTCGAATCCGACTGCACGCCGCACTAGCCGCATGCTCCTCCTCGCGCGTCTCGGCGACGCGGCCCGCCGGGCCGGTCGTCCCTTCGCGGACGACGTTGGCCTCAAGTGACGCGATCCTCGCGGTCAAGTCGAGCCGCTCGTTGCCGGCGCGGCTTGCCGCGCGGTCCATGTTCTCGAGCCGCCGACGAATCGCGACCAGATCGAACGCCTTGGCACCCTCACGTGCCTTTTCAAGGGACTCGAATTTAGACGCACGGTCGCGCTGAACATCACCGAGCGCCTCTTCCAGTTTGGTGAGGTCGCCATCCTGAAGGACGTTTGTTAGAGCATCGGCGGCGGTCTCCACCTCTCGCGATGCTCCGACGAACTCTGCCATGGCCGTCGCGAGGGCTTTCTCCAACGTGGAGAGGGCGTTGCGGCTCTCCTCGTGCACGCCAATGGCCGCCGCTTCGGCGAGTTTGGCTTCCGAGAGCGCTTTTTCGAGGGCGTGAAGGTCGTCGGCAGGTGCCGCGACCTCGGTCACGGCCTCGCTTAACGCAGCGACGAAGGTGCGGAGTGCGTCGACACCCGCAGTGAGCCCGATGATGGGGTCAGCGGGGCACGCAGCTGAAATCTGGACGCGGAGTGTCTTCAGCTCCCGCTCGGCAGCACCCGCTCGCTCGTTCTGGGCGATGCCTGCAGTATGCGATTCTAGTCCGAGCGAACGAAGCTTTGCCCTATGTTGGTCGTTAGCTGCGGCGAGGTCGGCCCCGATTGACCTACCAGTTCCCTGCGGCGGGTGCACGGTAAGGCGACCAACGCCGCCGATTTCGAACTGCGTGGTCGTCAGGACATCGACACTTGCGGAGGCACTGGCCTTACCGTCAATGCGCAACTCCACGTCGCCCGCCAATTCGAGATCGACCTTAACAGTGCCAGCCTCGAAGCGGGCCCGTGCCTCGATCGCGGTACGCTCGAGCTGTGCAAGTTCGGCGAGCTCATCGGTGTCGATAGATGCGCCCGCCTCCTCTGCCAAGGCCCGTTCACGAACTTCCATGTCGGACAGAGCGTTGCGGCGGTCAATGGCACGGCGTTCACCTGCTGCCTGCGAAAAGGCTTTCGCCTTTTCTCGCGCCGTGTTCAGAGCGGATTCGTGTTTCTCGCGCTCGGCATGGGCGGTCTTGACCTCCCTGCGCCGGGTCTTTTCCTCTTCGCCTGCGGCATTTGCAGCAGACTTCGCCTCATCGCGCACGGCCTGCTTTGTTTCCAGCTCGCTAGCCGCCAACTTTGCGCGCCTATCGACCCCATCAAGCCTCTCCATCCGCGTCGCTGCCGTCTTGGCAACCTCCTCGGCCCGGCCATATTCGGCCTCGGCGGCGGTCAATCGCAGCGCTACCGTTTCGGCGGTCTTTTGATCTTCGACGAGCTTCTGCCGTTCGTCGACTGTTTCAGGGTCAGCGATGTCGCGCTCGACGATCTTCAGTCGCGCCTTTGCAGTTTCGAGGTCGTTAAGCGCCTGTTCGTAATCGCGAAAGGTGCTCTCCGCGTGTTTCCGTGCTTCACTAGCATCTGCCACTCTCTTTTCAGCAGTGGTGAGATCGCCACGCGATTTCCCAGTCGCCGGCGTGCGGAGCGCGGAGTAGGCAGTCTCAATTTTAGCACGGATTGCGTCGAAACGGCGTCCGCCGGTGACAGCCCCAACCTCAGCCTCGATCACGCCACGTACTGAGTCCCGAACGATACGGTTCGGGCTCTCAACCGCGAGCGCGCTTGCCTGTTCAACCCACAGCATTCCGAGGGGACCACGGTTTTCTGGATCGCTGCCGCGGTTATTACCTCGCTCGAAGCCTAGGAGTTCCTGAAGCGCCTCCTCCGCGGCATCACTTTCTCGTCGCCCGCCGTTGCCCGTGAGTCTGACGAAGTGCGCCTTCATGAACTGCTTCTCGAGCGTCCAAGACTGCCCATTCAGCTCGAATTGAATTGCAACGCGTGGCGCGACGTCGTCTCCTATCGGAACGTAGGAGCGCACGAGCTCGGTCTTGGCCGAATGGCGGATAAAGAACGCCGCGCGGAGCGCTTCCAAAAGCGTAGACTTCCCTGTCTCGTTGGGCTCAACAACGATGTTGAAACCGGCAGTGAAGCCGTCGATGCGGAGCGGATCTCGGAACTTGCGGAAATTCGCGAGCTCAAGGGACTTGAGGATCATCGCGCAGCCTCCGCGTCGAACCGCATCGCCTCAACGTACAGGCGCTCAAGGGCAGCGGCGGCGAAGTGGGATTCCGGCCCTCCAGCCTCCGCTCGGGTCTGCAGGGATACGGTGGCTGCTGAAAGTGCGCCCTGAACGTCGATCTGGGCGACGTCGTCGGACGTCGGTAGTGCGCTCAGCGCGACCGCGTCAACGTCGAGGTGCCGGAGTTCGTGTGCGAGTCGGTCGCCGATCGCGCTCGTCATCGCTATCCGGTCCGAGAGGCTCACAACTCCGATCATCTCGAGCGCAAGCAGAACGTCGGAGAGACGCACCTCGTCGCGCAGCGCACTCATTTCCCGTTCAAGATCCCCGATGCTGTTGACGTCCCATCGGCGGGAGAGCCACCGATATCTACCGGTCTCCAAACGGACGATGGCGGGCAACTCTCCTGAGCGCAGCTGTACAGAAATACAGGCCCCGGGCTCGTCGCGGCCAAAGCGGTCAATCTCGGGGGTGCCGCTGTAGGCGGTTCGGTCACCGACCGTTAGGAAACCGTGCCAATCCCCTAGAGCGAGATAGTCGAGCCCCGCCTTCTGCGCCCGGTCCGGCGGGATTAGGTTGGAGCTTTCCCCCACCGCGCCAAACTCCGTGATAGAGCCGTGAGCGAGACCGATGCGCAGCACGCCTGGTGGTGTGGTCATGTCCATCATCGCTGCCGTCGGATCGAAAGCTGACTTTCGGTGTTCGAGCGGTGCGGGCAGTAGCCAGATCCCCTCTTCCATTTCGACGGCCTCCGGCGTGTCCACCACCCGGACCGACGCTGGGGCGTGCTGCCGGACCCGGGTCCAAAGGCCTCCGGCCCTCGCGTGATCGTGGTTGCCGGGCATCAGCCACCAGGTGACCGGCGCGCGCTCCATCCGAGTAAGTGCTTGCATCACGATGCGGTCGCCCGGGTCGACGTTATCGAACACGTCGCCCGCCACCACAACGTGTGCAGCCCCCTGCAAGACCGCTACACTTCCGAGACGATCAATGGCGTCGAAGCGCGCTTCGGCGAGGGCGCTGCGAACATCGCTCGAAAAGCGCACGAACGGCTTTCCGAGTTGCCAGTCGGCGGAGTGGATGATGTTTAGCGTGGGCACGAATTACTCCAGTTAGGCGAATTGGCTACGCTGCCGATGGCATGTTGTCCGGTTCTGCAGGCGCATTCATAGTGTTGTCGGGGATGGGTGCGCCCGTCAGGTAAAGCCAGATCTGTCTTACGATCTGTAGTAATGTCTTCGCTGAGGTGCCATTGGCCTGAGCGGCTGCAAGTGTCTGGTACATGACCTCGGGAATTTTCTGAGCATCGCTGCTGGGCAGGATTCCAAACGGTTCGCAGGCGGCTGCAAGGCAGGCATCCATCAGTTCCTTGCCAAGATCAGTCCTGACTGTTGCCTCAAGATTGACCTCGAAGTGGGCGAATCCGTCACCTAGCACCGTCTGCGTAGGGGCCGTCAAACCTTCCGCTTCTGGTTGACAGAGACGGAGAATGGCGAGGTCTTTGTGCTCTGAATGATCCTTGGTTCCAAGGTCACAATCCCAAAGGACATAGGTTGGAATGCCAAGCTCCCTGAAAATTAGCAGAGGACGGTCGATGTTGCTTTTGCCTTCCGCCGAGAGGATTGCGACACCCGCTGACTCGAAGCTGACACCAAGAATCCGCGCGGCGGCCGTAAGTGCGGCCTTGTCGCTTCGTCCTTCAACGATGACGACGCCGTTTGCGAAAAAACCCTCCGCCAGTTCGATGCCCAGAATGTGCAGGCGTGGGACCAGCGTTTCTGCTGTGTATGTACCGGCGGGTTTGCCCCAGCCGGTTCCGAGTTTGTCCGCGACGGCACCCAGATCGAGCGCGCGCAGTTCGCATTGTTTGTAGTCGCTTCCCTCGCACGCAACCCTGCGAGCTAGCCTGATTTCATCGGCCTTTGAAAGGGAAACAAACATTGGCGAATGTGATGCGAAAACCACCTGGGTCGGTCCTTCCTGACCCGGAAGGCTACCCGAACTCAGGCCACGCAGAACATCGGCAAAATGCCGCTGCTTGGTAGGGTGTTGGTAAAGCTCTGGCTCTTCGATTGCCAGAATGAGGTTCGGAACTTCTGGAGCCGCAGCCATTGCATCTTCTCCATCCGGCGTTGCCTCTCCGTCTTGTGCCGATGGCTGAACTGTTGCGGTACGAGCGAGATACTGAAGAAGGGTTATGATGAACGCCCGCTGGAGTCCGTGGCCCTGACGATCTACTGGCCCACCAAAGCCATCGTCACTGAGCGACACATCAGCCAACGGTAACGGTACTGGAAACTCTTCCATAGCGCGCCACGCCAGATCGACCGCCGCATCACGGTATAGACCTTTGATATCTGTCGTAAGGCGTGCGGCAAGCTGGCCCAGCTCCGGCATATTGTCAGGAGAGACAAGCGCCTGGTATCGTGCGCCCATCTCCTGCTTGAAATCCTGGATGTCTTTTCGCTGGAGGATGGCCCCCTTGACGACCAGCTCAAGAAGGCGCGCAATTGGGCTCCCCTTGCCATCAGCGGCATCGCTCGCAGCCTCACGAACTGCGGGAATGAAAACGAAGGTGGTAAATTTCTGGAGCGCCCCACGACTGGCATTCTGAAAACCGAAAAACTGGCCATCATCCCGGCAGAGTGTCAGCATCTGGGGATGTTCCGCCTCCCAGATGAGCAGGGCTTCGTCTACCGCGACAGCGCTAGCTGCAGCGGGCAGTCCCGCATAATCAACGTTATCGGCCTTCAGTTGTTTGTACGCATCGCGCTTGGCTGTTGCGGCTGTCTGCGTGCGTATCGTCGTAAAATCTGGATTTTGAAGTACTGAGCCATAATATCGTCCGCTAGAAGATGACTGATCGAAGATTCTGGTGATCACCAAACGGCCTTCGCGGACTCGGCTTTCAAACGTTTCCAGTGCGGCTGCGCTGAGATTGTCGAATGTCAGTTCAATTTCGACCGGGATTGTCTGGTCGCGCCCGTAAAAGTCATCAGGGTCGAGGGACTTGGTTGTCGAGTAAAACTTTTCGATAGCCTTCAGTAGGCTGGACTTGCCAGCACCATTGCCTCCTATGAGGGCGGTATGGGCACCGATCTGCACGGTATTATCGCGAAGAGAACGGAAATGCCTTACTGTGACCTGTCTAAGCTGCATCTGATGCCCACCCGCCTGTGCGAAGGAACTTTAGAGCATGAACGCAGAGATTTTAAAGGCAATTATTGAGGTTAGGCCTCTGACCTTCTTGTACAAAGGGAAAGTCCGCGAAGTGGAACCACATACTTATGGCCAGCTGGAAAATGGCCATGAAGCTCTCTGCGCATGGCAAACGGCAGGCGGCAGCGGTCACGCTTTCCGCCTCTATCTGACACGCGAGATTACCGCGCTTTCAGTGTTGGACGAAACATTCTCGGGTCCAAGGCCAGGCTATCATCGAAGGGATTCAAGATTTGTGCGGATCGCCGCTGAACTGTAGGCCTTTGGATGAGTTACAGTTCACCCTGCACTGCTTCATCGCTCTTACTTGTGCGAATGGATGATCGGCGCGCTTCAGAGGGACCTTCCGGCCCCATAATTAAAAAAGTTGAATGGAAGACAGCTATCATTGGGCATTTTTGGCGGTTGAATGGCGGCAATGTCCGCGCATGGAGTCCTAACCATTTGGCCTCCCGTCAGGGGAGGGCCACCTTCTCTCGATTGCGACATCGCTTATAAGCACCGAGAAGACTTGGCTCGCACGCGCCTGAGCCGCTTGAACCGCGGATGAAAAGGGCCTCGCCTTTACCTTCCTCCGACTTGACCGCCACTCAAATTGCATGAAGATCAGGCGAGCAGAAGTGTGCAGGCTCACGAGCCGCAATGGTTTGATGCGCGCAGGATTCAGGCAAAGCGCGTCGAAAGGGGTATTTGAACTGTGACGGCTGAGAATCTGCGACCGCGCTGGGCGCGCGACCTCTTGCGCTTCCTGCCCCTCAAGTCCCAGTTCGTCCTGACCGGCAATGTCCGCGATCTCCAGATCAGGGCAAGTGGAGGCCAAGCCTATGCCGCCTCGCTGACCGATGTCCTCGCGGCATCGCTCGCTGAAGCAGGCTACGGCGAGATCGTGCGCTACGATCCAGTCCAGGGTTTCGCAACCATCACAGATCCCATGGTCAGCACAAGCGATGCCGATGCCCCTCTGGCAAGACTCGGCCTCACGCCTGCGCAGGGACGTGCAGCGGGCGGTTCCGACGTTCTTGCCACAACTCTCCAGCGTCAGGCCGAACTCGACGGACCGTCGCTCGCGCTCATAGTCGATTTCGCATCGCGGCTGATCGTGCGCAACGATGCACTTTCGCCCTCTGAGCAGCAGCTGTTCACGCGCGCCCTCGTGCTGGGTCAAAGCGTACAACCCCGCCCGGTGGGACCCGAGCGTGCACCACGCTTCAACTGCGTGATCTGGGTAGTAGAAAAGGAAGGCGACCTTCCCGACTGGCTGATGATTGACAATCCTCGCCTGCGCCACATCCCCATTGCCGCACCAGACCGAGCGGCCCGCAATGCGATTGCCCCATCCCTCGTGCGCTCGATGCCCGGCGGGCGCGAGGCCGCGCCGGAAGTGCTGCAAGAGGCCCGTGAGGATCTCGTGGATTCAACCGAGGGAATGCTGTTGATGGACCTCAACGCGGTGACGCAGCTCGCCCGCGCTGAAGGCGTTCGGATCGAGAACATTGGCGAAGCAGTCCGTCGCTATAAGGTCGGGGTGACCGAGGACGCCTGGCGCAAGATCGAGCGCCGACGCATCCTCGAGGGTGCAGATACGATCCGCAACCGGGTGGTGGGACAGGACCATGCGATCACCCACATGCTCGATATAATCAAGCGCGCAGCGACCGGTATAGGCGGCCGCCGAGGCAACCGCCCGCGCGGTATTGCCTTCCTTGCCGGACCCACAGGCGTCGGCAAGACTGAACTAGCAAAATCAATCACCGAGCTCCTGTTCGGTGACGAGAGCGCTTATATCCGTTTCGACATGTCCGAGTTCAGCGCCGAGCATGCCGACCAGCGACTGATCGGCGCACCGCCGGGCTATGTCGGCTACGACGTCGGTGGCGAGCTCACAAATGCCGTGCGCGAGAAGCCATTTAGCGTCGTGTTGTTCGACGAGATCGAGAAGGCACACCCGCGCATTCTCGACAAGTTCCTGCAGATCCTCGACGACGGAGTTCTGACGTCGGGCCGGGGCGACCGTGTCTATTTTTCCGAGACGCTGATCGTCTTCACCTCGAACCTCGGAATCTACACGACCGGCCCTGACGGTGAGCGTCGCGCTGCGGTCACGCCAGACCAGCCATTCGAGGAAGTCCAGACGCGCGTACGTGAGGGCATCGGCGATCATTTCAAGCTCGTGCTGAACCGCCCGGAAATTCTCAACCGCTTTGGCGAAAATGTGATTGTCTTCGATTTCATCAGGCCGGAGGTCGGCGTCCAAATCTTTGACTCCATGGTGAAGTCAGTCCTCAACGATGCCGCTGCTTCGGGCCAGCGCGTGGAGATGATGCCAGACGCCCTTAATTCCTTGCGGGAGCTGTGCACTGCGGATCTTGCCAATGGTGGTCGCGGCATCCGTAACAAGATCGAGGCGCATCTCATCAATCCCCTCGCCCGCGCCCTCTTCGAGCGTGAGAACGCTGGCCCCGTCCGGATCCGTTCGATCGAGCGGGGGACAAGCACGGTGCTCGTTCTGGAGGACGTCTGATGCGCATGATCCTCTCGCGCCTGCATTTCCCGGTGACGACGCTCGGGCCCGGACGCCGGATCGGCCTGTGGTTCCAGGGCTGCTCGATCCGCTGCGCGGGCTGCATATCGCGCGACACCTGGGAAACGGGTGAAGGAGAGGTCGAGGTGGCCGAAGTCATTGCCGAGCTTGGGCGCTTCGCCGGTGAAGCTGATGGTCTCACCGTTTCAGGCGGCGAACCCTTCGACCAGCCCCAGGCCCTGACACTAGTTCTTGCCGCATGGAGGCAAATGTCGAAACGCCCCGTGCTCGTCTTCACCGGGCGTGAGCGCGCCGAGGTCGACGAGTGGCTTACAGCCAACTCCGGCCTTGTCGATGCACTGGTCACCGGCCCCTTTCGTTCGGACCTACCCCAGACCATGGCGCTTCGCGGCAGCGACAACCAAGAACTTCACATCTTCAGCCCTGCCGGAGAGGCGTTGAAGGCCTTCGAGCGCCACGCCACCTCCGCAGACCGCAGGCTGGACGTTATGTTCGATGAAGAAGGCCAAGCCTGGTTCGCAGGCATCCCTGCTCGCGGGGATTTTGCAAAGATGCGCCGGGCGCTTGCCGCCGCCGGCCATCACGCCATCACCTCTGACATGGCAGGAGTTTTCGCCGCGTGATCCGTTACTGCCCGAACTGCCACACCGAACGCGGCGCAGACGAGATGTTTTGCGAAGGCACCATCGAGGGCAAGCCTTGCGACTGGCCGCTCTCGGGCGTGGCCCTGCGCCAGTCCGGCTGGCGCCCTGAAGCCGCTCCTGCAGCGCCCACTCCCGTCCCAGCAGCTCCCCGGTGCACGAACGGCCATGCACTCGGGTGGGGAGACCTCCTCTGCCCGAACTGCGGCGCTGACCTCGTCGAAGACGGCGATCCCGCGGCCGTGCACGAACCGGCAGCGGCATCTCCCGCCGAACCCGTGCCGGGTACATCCGAAGAGTCCTCCGCGATCGCTCCGACCGTGATCGGCGACTGGACTCTGGTGCGGCGCCTTGCCTCGACCGGCCACATCCAAGAATCCTACGAAGCCATGCGCGGCAGTGACGGGCGCCAGGCCATACTGACGCTATATGCCGAGGGCAGCGAACCCGACCCCGAGGTCTACGAGGTCTTGCGCACGCTCGATCGCGACCATGTTCCCGAAGTGCTCGACATCGGCCGCTTCGCGGAGCAGGTTTACGAGGTGTCGGAGGATCTCAAGGTCGGCAGCCTTGCCGACCTCGGACTCGTGGCTGACGATCTTGCCGGGCTCTCGCGCATCGTTGAGGAAGTGGGCGGCGCGCTGGCCGCGCTCGCCGAGTGCGGGCTGCGCCACCGCGACCTCAAGCCCGACGCGATCATGGTGCGCACGCGCGACCCACTCGATCTCGTGGTCACCGGGTTCGGCTCCGCACGCCTTTCCGATTACGACCTCGATATCGTCTCGCCGCTCGAGATCACCCGCTACACCGCGCCCGAGGCTGTTGCTGGTGGTGTTGCCGCCGCCAGCGACTGGTGGAGCCTTGGCATGCTCATTCTCGAACAGGTCACGAGTGGTGCCTGCTTTGCCAGCGCCGACGACCAATCCTTCCTGATTAGCGTCCTCACCAACGGCGCGCCGATCCCCGAGGGCCTCGCCCCCGAGGTCGACACGCTGCTGCGTGGCCTGCTCGCGCCTGACCGCCGTGTGCGCTGGTGCTGGCCCGAGGTGCGGCGCTGGCTCGACGGCGACATGCCCGAAGTCCCGGCGTGCAAAGGCCCCAACGAAGACGATCCTGCCCGCCGCTCGATCGCGTTGGGCGGACGCCGTTTTGCAGGCGGGGCGCAGCTCGCATTGGCCGCAGCCGAAGCCACCCATTGGGACGAGGCGCGCGATCTGCTCCTTCGAGGGGATCTCGTGACCTGGATGGAGGAGGCGGGCCTTCATCCAGAGCTTCGTGCTGAAGTGCGGCAGATCGCTAGCCTCCAGGATGTTTCAGGCGATTTTCGCCTGGCGCTTGCGCTCAAGGCCTTGAACCCAGCCATGCCGCTTGTGGTTCGCGGCGAGATAGTGACGCCAGGCTGGCTCATCGAGCATGCCGAGGAGGGCTATGCCTTGATTACGGGACCGGTTCCCGAGCGCCTCGAACGCGACGATGACGAAGTCTGGCTCGCCCGCCTCCAGCGACGCGAAGCGCGTGTGCGCGAACGCGCGCGCCATCTTGAAGTTGAACTTGACGAGGCGAAGCTGCGCGCCCTTGCGCTCTCGACCTCGAAGAGCCGTCTCACAGCTCTCTGGGAAGAACAGCGCCGTATCTTGCCCGACACCGATCACCCGGGCCTGCTCGCGATAATCGAACGGAAAATCACAGAGGAAGAGGACCTCATCCTCCTCCTCGGGGCTGCAGCGTCGCAGTTTCGTAGTGCCGATGTGATCGTTGGCGAAGCGGAGACGGCGGCGAAGCAAGCAGGCGTCGAGGCATTCGACTGCGAAGCCGCTCATGAGCGCCTTGTCGGCCCGCGTCGCGAGGTCCATGCCGCGATCGAAGCGAGGCTCCAGGGCTTTGCCCGCTGCGGGATCGAGCGGATCGACGAATGGGCCGACCAGTTCCGGTTGGAGCGCCGCCTGCCAATTGCGCGCTCGCTCGCGGTGCTTGCCATCCCGGAAGCGGACTGGCGGCAGCCGCCGCGCCAAGCCTATGTCGCAACGCTCCTCGAATTCTTCGCGCGGCGCATCACCGGCTCGATCATGCGCGGCCCCCTTACCCGCATGGTCATCGGCAAGACGACCGCCCGCATCGACCTCGTCGAACTTGACAGCGCCCGCCGTCCGGCGAGTGCCCTCCTGGACCACCTGCTGCTGCGCAACGATCAGGCAATTGACGTCGATCCCGGCCCGCTGACCGAGGATGCGCGTCTCGAACGGCGCCTGCGCACACTTCATACCCACGCGACGCTCTACCGCCGCGACACCGGCATCGACGGGCTCTATCTCGGCTTCCCCTTTCTTGTCATGCAGGAAGCAAGGACGACAACGCGCCCGCGAATCGCGCCCGTGCTGCTCTGGCCGGTTCGCGCCATTCCCGAAGTCGGGTCTCGTGGGCGTGTCACGCTCGCATTCGACCGCGACCGCGAGGAAGTAAGGCTCAACCCTGCCTTCGAGACGCTGCTTGGCATCGAGGAGGCGGGACGCTGGCGCGAGTCGGCCAACGAGATTCTTTCGCGAGCCTCGGTCAATTCCGCCGAAGTTGTCGATGCATTCCGCGACCTCGCCGCAGTCCAAGGTCGTGCACTCGTGCCGCTGCCGTCCAAGGACCTGAAAGTGAAGACCGGCGACGACCAAATTGTCTGTTCGGCCGCGCTCTTTCACCTTGGCTTCTTCGGCCAAGCGGTCATGGAGGACTTGCGGCAATTAAAGGCCAAGCCGCCGGCTGGCACAAGCCTCGAGACGGCATTTCGGGCAGGCGAGGAAATTGAGCGCCCCGAGTTGAAGTCGGTGCCCGAGATCGAGCGCTTCTTTACCGCCGACAGCGACCCTTCCCAGGAAGCGGCCGTGCTGGAGGCCCGCAACGGGCGGGGTCTCCTGATCGAAGGCCCGCCTGGCACCGGCAAGAGCCAAACCATCGTCAACATGGTGGCCGATGCTATCGGCACGGGCCGCAGCCTGCTCGTGGTCTGCCAAAAGCAGGCCGCGCTCGAAGTCGTGCATAAGCGGCTAGAGGCTGCGGGGCTCGGCGAGCGCGTGATCATGGTCAACGACGTCAACAAAGACCGAGAGAGTGTGATCCGCACGGTGCGCGAGCAGCTCGAGGACCTCTTCAGAAGGCCCACCGGTGCGTCGGCCCTGCGCCAACATCGCCACCAGACGGCGGGGCGCATCGAAGTGCTCGAGTACGAACTCGACGGCCAGCACCGCGCACTCCATGCCGAAGACAGCCAAACCGGACTGTCCTACCGCTTGATCCTGGGCGACCTCATCCGTCTTGCCCGCGAAGGCGAGACGCCTTCGGTTCCTTCGCTCCGCCAACTACTCGGTTCCTTTGATCCGGGGCGTCTATCGGTCTTTCAGGAGACGTGCGCGCCAGTTGCGCGCCTATGGCTACCCGCTCACCACGAAGGCGGTGCCCTGTCCGACACGCGCTCGTTCTCGGTGGATCCCGGAACAATCGATTCTTTCGCCGGTGACTTCATGCAGTTCGCAATTCTGGAGCGCGAACGCCTGTCGGTGATCGAGCGCACGCCCAATGCGCTGGATATCGAGGATCCCGAACCTTATCGGCTGTGGAGCACAAACTACGGTGCTGCGCTCATCGGCCTTGCCGACGAAGCCCGCGAGCGACTCGCGCGCTGGCTCGACCGACTAGTCGGTGCCTCGGTGCGGACCCCAGGCACCACGCCGATCCAAACTGCGCTGCTTGCAATCGAACAGGATCTCCTTCGTCTACCGCCTGATGAAGCAGAGGCCGACGCGATCGCGGTCGCACTTGCGATGTCCGACAGTGAGCTCGAGGATTGGGGCGCGTTGTCCAACCGACTTCTCCAGCGTCCGACATTCATGCAGCGCCTGTCGCCGTCTCGTTGGTTCGCTTCGCGGCGGCGCAGCCAGCTCATGCGGCGCGAAGGCCTCGCCGATGCGGCGGCGTTCGGTGAAGCGCTGCACCGCGAGGAACAGCTGCGCCCTATCCGCGAACGTCTTATCGAGGCGATGAGCGTGCTTGGTGAGCCTGCCGGTGACCTGCCTGCTCTACGCCAATCAGAGCTTATCGATGCTGCACGCTCCATAAGCGGCGAACTTACCGCCGCAGAAGCGCATGTCGTGAGACTCGAAGCCTATCCGGAGCGCGACACAGCTTTCGCTATGGCACGCGCTAGGACCCGGCAGGCGGTCCGGGACCTAATAGAAGGGATAGACCAGGGCCTTGCACGCCATGCTGCAAGGATTACTTGCCTTGGCCAGCTCAAGCGTCTCGAGCTCTGGATGGCCGAGAGTTGGATCGCCGAGTGCACTAAAGCGATTGCTGATGACATCTCCAATCATACCCGCATCGACCCCGTTGAGCTCGGCCTGCCCAACATCGCCGCCTACCAGCGATTTCGACCGCGTGTCGCGCAGCTAGGCGAAGAAGTTATGGCAGTCTTCGCCGAGCTCGCCCGCATCCGGGGGCGGCTCGAGTCCCTGCCCGCGACCGAACTCGAACCCGTCGTGCGGCGGATCATTGCGACAGAGGCCCGCCTTGCCTGGAAGACGCGGCTTGAGGTCGACGATCCGACCCTGCTGCTCGAGGCGGCTGAACTTGAAGCGAAAGCAGCTTCCCTTGGCAATGCCGATCGCGAAATGCGCGCGCTCAACAGGCGCCACCTTGCCGAAGGAGTCGATGCAAGCCGCCTTAGTCCGATGCGCGAGTGGGAGGACATCACGCGTCTTCGCGGCGTCCGCGCGCGGCGCCTGCGAGAGTTCGTGGATCGGGGCGCGGACCTCGGCCTCATGCAACTGCGCCCGGTCTGGCTGGTCAATCCCGATGTCGCGAGCCGCTTGCTGCCATTGCGCAAGGCACTCTTCGACACAGTGATATTCGACGAAGCCTCGCAGATGCCTATCGAATATGCCCTGCCCACGCTCTACCGCAGTCGCAACATGATCGTCTCAGGCGATGAGAAACAGATGCCGCCGACCGCCTTCTTCACGAGTCGGATCGAGAGCGATGAAGCCCAAGTCTATGAAGGCCAGGAATCCGAAGACGAGCTTGGCGAGGAAGAGCGCGCACAAGTGACGGAAACCTGGAACCGCCGTGAGATCAAGGATTGCCCGGACCTGTTGCAGCTTGCCAAAACCGTGCTGCCTTCAACAACGCTGCAAATCCATTATCGCTCGGTTTACCGCGAACTGATCGAGTTCTCGAACGCTTCGTTCTATGTCAATCGCCTAAGCGTGCCGGCGCGGCATCCGGCCGACGAGATTCGCCGGGTGCGACCGATCGAGGTGATCCGAGCCGACGGCATCTACGAGGACCAAACCAACCGCACCGAGGCAGAACATGTTGTCGATGTTCTGCGCAGGCTCTGGCTCGACAAGCCCGGTGCCCCGCCGACGGTCGGCGTCGTCACCTTCAACCGCACGCAGGCCGACCTGATCGAGGAAGTGCTCGAGGACCGGGCAGAATTAGACGGAGCCTTCCGAACGGCTCTTGCCCGAGAGCGTGACCGCGTCGAGGCCAGCGAAGACATGGGTTTCTTCGTCAAAAACGTCGAGAACGTGCAGGGCGACGAGCGAGACGTGATCGTGTTCTCTTCGACCTTTGGCCGCAACGCTCAAGGGACCTTCCGCCGCGTCTTCGGCGTGCTTGGTCAGGCGGGCGGCGAGCGGCGCCTCAACGTTGCGGTCACGCGGGCACGCCAGAAGGTGATCCTAGTGACCTCAATACCGGTCGCGCTGATTTCTGATCTGCTGTCGACACGCCGCCAGGCGGCAAGTCCGCGTGACTTCCTACAAGCCTATTTCGAGTACGCCCGGTGCGTTTCCGAAGGAGAACTCGATGCAGCTGCTGCCCTACTGTCGCGCCTCACGCCTGAGCAGCGCCGTGCAGGAGCGCGCCACGATGGCCTTGGTGACGGACTCGAGGGAGCCGTAGCCGACGAGATCCGCGCTATGGGCTGGGAGCCTTCACCAGTGAGCGACGACGGTGCCTTCGGGCTGGACTTCGCGATCGAGGATCCTCGAACCGGTCTCTACGGCATAGGCATCGAGTGCGACGCGCCGCGACATGGGCTGCTTACCACGGCCCGTGCCCGCGAAATCTGGCGACCTGCTGTGCTGCGGCGTTCGATCCCGGTCATTCACCGGGTCTCCTCGCATCGCTGGTTCCATGAGCCAGCTTTCGAGCAGGAGCGGCTAAGGACCGCGATCACGAGAGCCATGGGAGCAAAATCATGAGCGGTCCCAAAGTAGTGCGAATCGTTACGCGCGAGGAACTGGTCGAAATTTGTGCAGGCCATCTTGCACGTGTCGATGCGGCGCTTGAAAGCTGGATCCGGATCGGCAAGCGGAACGACTGCATCGATGATGAGGCGATCGCCGAGGCCTGCAAGCGCCGCGATAACTTGGCAGGCCTGATCGTGGCCAACCGCTTCATGGACCTTCAGAAGCAGGCACCGGTCGAAGAGGCTTTCCTGCGCCGCGATCTGGAACAGCGCCTTGACGGGATCGCAGCCCAGCATGCTGCGACAAGATCCAGAGAACGGCGCGAACGCGAGGCGGCCAGCGCCATCCTGGCTGCTCTAGGCAAGGCCGGTGCTTCTATTGATCCGCAGCTCGAAGCCGGCCTCAAACGCGGCGATGCACAAGCAACAAGCCGCGCGCTCATGATGCTCGGCGGTAAGGTCGAAACCTCCATTGACGCGTTGCTCGCGAGCAAGCTGCGGGGCGGCGAGGCTATTCCCACGCTTGCAGACTGGAAGCGTGGGAGGCTTGAACTAATAGATTCTGCCATTGAGCGCATCGAGATGCGGATCGTGCAGATTGGACAAATTGGCGATGTTCCACATGAACACGATTGGCGCGCACGTCTCGTCGAAGCGACTAATGCTCCGACCGACCTGCGCAATCTCATTCTCGACTCTCTCGAAGTGGAAACTGGACGCGCCCTCACCGCAGCAAGGCACCGGGCCGAAGCGCTGAGGGAGCTTGAGGCGATCCTCGCCGAGGCAGATGCCGCCGGTTTCGACACTGCCATCTGGCGGACAGATTTCGATACGATCAAGGTCGAAGTTCTAGAGGCGCGAAGCAGCGCGACTTCCGCAGCAATCGAAGCGCACCGTTTAACGGGCGCGGCCAATGCCCGCCGCAATGCCCTGCTCGAAGCGCTAGGCGGGCTTGGCTACGAGGTGACCGAAGGGATGGCGACTGCATGGGCTAGCGAAGGTCGGCTCGTGCTGCGCAGCGCCGCGCGTCCCGATTACGGCGTCGAGGTCAGCGGCGCCGAGCGCATTCAGATGCGCCCAGTAGCTTTCGATGCCGGTGCCGTCGGTCCTGATCCTGCCCGCGACATCGATGCCGAGACGATCTGGTGCGGCGACGTCACCCGTCTTCAGCAGAACCTCGCCCGGCACGGTGACGCCCTGAAGATCGAGAAAGCCCTCCCGGTGGGAGCCGTGCCGCTCAAGCGCGTGGCCACGGCAGGCACAGCGCAAAACCCGGGCATCAAAGCCCCGGTACGCCAAGAACGCACACTGCGCTGACTTTATTATGGCTATCCTATCGCGATGCGATCGCCTGAAGCCCCAGGGCAAACGTAACGCCAACGCTCAAAACTCTCGGAAGATCATGAGGTGAAGCGACACATTCCGACAAAATCTGCCAAGGCTGAGTATTGTTTGGACAGCAAAGCGCAGTTGGCTGAGAGGAGCCAGCAGATCAGCGGATGCCCTTCAAGGCCAGTAGATAGTTTTACGCTCATAGGACGGTGACAGGAGCGCACCTGAAACCGTCGCACCATCGGTCGTGACCCTTAATCGCAAGGCGCCGTCCAGACATGATAGCGCCCCATTATTGGTTATCGGCCTTTCTATCCCGCTGAACCGCCTCGCTGAAGCCAGACGCGAGAATACCAGTCGGAAGTGCAACCAGTCCAATGCCCGCCACTGCAACCAAGACCGCGATGAATTTGCCGAGCGGCGTAACCGGCGAAACGTCACCATAGCCAATCGTTGTCAGTGTCACAGCTGACCACCATAGTGCTCGGGGAATGCTGCCAAATTTATCGGGCTGAACGGTGCCTTCCGCCCAATACAGGGCCGTCGCGCCAGCCACGAGCAGGATCAAAGCCAATGAAACTGCAAGCAGGAGCTCATATGCTCGGGTAGTAACTGCGTAATGCAGGTGTTCAGCGGCGCGGCTAAAGCGCCCAAGCTTCGCGAGCCGAGCAATCCTCGCGAGACGAACGATGCGTAGCAAGGCGAGGTTGGCGGTGAAGAAGGGTGCCCAGGCAGCGAGCAGCACGACAAGATCCAAGAGCCCAGCGAGACTGATGAAAAACCTGCCCCGCTTCGCCAGACTGGACGCATCACCTGGGGCATCCGCAGCGGACCAAAGTCGAGCAGCGTATTCGACCGAGAAAAGGATCGTCAGAACGCCTTCAGCGACTTCAAACAAACCTCTGAACGGATCATAGAGTGTCGGTTCGGTCTCCAAAATTGCCAGCAGTGCACCAAATAAAACCGCGAATATGATGCAATAGTTGGTGCACGATAGGCCTCTGCCGACCCGAGCTGTGGGCTCCAGCTCTTGGTACGTGCTTAAGCGCATATTTGATAGCACAGCATCGGCTTTCTTCGAATTTTGAGATAGGGTCGATACACCTGATCTGATTTGCAACGACAGATGATTAGTCCGAATGTCAGAAACGGTTGGCAATGTCGAAGGTCACTTGCGTTGAAATACGGCGAATTGCAGTGCTGATTTAGCTGGTCTGGGGGAAGATAGCAGTGGGATTTCGCTTTCGAAAATCGATCAAAATTCTCCCTGGCATCCGGCTTAACCTCAGCAAGTCCGGCATCAGCACGTCGCTTGGTGGGCCTGGGGCATCGATCAACATTAGCCCAAGAGGAACAAGGAATACTGTCGGGCTGCCAGGCTCTGGAATGTCATACAGCACGTTTTCGAGCCATCAATCCAGCTCCAATCCGCCACCAGGCAACACCCAAGCAGGCACCCGCAACAAGGGCTGTGGTTGCCTTGCTTTAGTCGGGGTATTTCTCTTCGCAATTTCCATGTGCTCTCAAAAACCGGGAGGATTGTCGACTGATCCGGCGTCGCTTTCTAGCCAATCGTCTTCAGAGGCAGCCATCCTGTCACCCAATGGCGGCTCAGGAATGGTCTACGGACCTGACGAGACAGTATATGTCAGCTCCAACACTCTGAATGCGCGTGCGACCCCGTCGACTTCGGGCCGGATCGTCGGCAAGCTTCACAGCGGCGATGAACTCAAGGTGGTCGACACCGAGGGGGATTGGCTCAAGGTCGCCCAAGGTGCAGCTCTGTTCTGGATCGCAAGTTCGCATGTTTCAAGCGCTCAGCCGATCAGAGCACGAGCCCCGCAGTCGTTGCTAGGACCGGTCTCCGGAAATCAGGGATCGAGCAAACGCTCGAAGCCGCGACGAGGAAACTTTATCGATGGATCCTGTCCGTGCAGCGGTGCGCGTGTCTGCGTCGGCCCCCGAGGCGGTCGCTATTGCATCACTTCTGGCGGCAACAAACGATACGGCGTCTAACGGGACACGAGCGCCTGCCGCAACTGTGTTGCCAGTTCAAACGGCTTCACCAATTGGCATCACTTCTAGCGATGTAGAGCCTCACCCGCTCTTGCGTCCGACGTCGTGGCCGTCGGCCTGACCGCAAATCTTCCACGAACCGAGGATCCCCCACTACCGTGCGCCCGAACTTGCTCGGCGGCGTCTTGGTCCGCACCAAATAGGTCTCGATCTGCTCCAGTAGCTCCATCGCCATCCAACTCGCTTTGCCATTGTGTTCTTGTTTTGTTTATATTAGGAAGGCGTCCTAGAGTCTAGGATGACTTTTCCTAGCGATCGCGGCAGGACAGCGAATGATGGACGAAGCACGAAGGGCTCTGGACGAGCTCATCCTGGCCAGAAAGGGCTGCACATACTCAGGGATTTCGCGGCTGCTCGGCCGCAATGTATCCTATATTCAGCAATACATTCGCAAGGGCAGCCCGCGCTATCTCGACGAGAGCGATCGCAATATCCTTGCGCGATTCTTCGGCGTGGATGAGCGCATTTTGGGCGCACCGCCCCATCGCAGCTCCCCCGTGGTCGAACTGGTGCAGATCCCGGTTCTGGATGTCGAAGCATCTGCCGGTCACGGCGCACTTGCGGAAATGGAGAACAAGAGCGCGCAGTTTGGCTTTGATGAAGGATGGCTGCGCAAGCTGACCCAGAGCAAGGCAGCGAGCTTGTCGATCATCCACGTCATCGGGGACTCCATGGAGCCGACGCTCAACGATGGGGACGAAGTGATGGTCGATCTTGGCGATGGCCAGGGACGGCTGCGCGACGGGATCTATGTCCTGCGCATGGATGACGCGCTCAGCGTCAAGCGGATCGCAATCGAGCCGCAAGGTCGACGGATTTCGGTGGTGAGCGACAACGCGGCCTATCCAAGCTGGCGCGGGCTCGAGCGCCGTGCCATCAACATTGTCGGCCGGGTGCTCTGGTTCGGCCGCAAACTCCAGTAAAGCACCGAGATGTTCCTGACACTTGCAGCCGCCGTCGTCGCGGCAGGACAAAGCTTCACCTGTACACCGACCCATGTCTGGGACGGCGATGGTCCGATCTGGTGCGCGGAGGGCCCGCATATCCGCATTTCGGGTATTGCAGCGCGAGAGATGGACGGCACCTGCCGGACCAACCAGCCCTGCCCACCCGCCACTGCGCTCGAGGCGCGCGACCGCCTCGTTTCGCTGTTCGGCGGCCCACGCGGGACAATACCGACAGGGCATGTGATCGTTTCTGCCCCGGCCATGCACTGCCGCTCTGAAGGTTCGGCCGGCGGCTCGCGGACGGCGGCCTGGTGCACCCTTGCCTCGGGCGCCGATCTATCCTGTGCGATGGTCCGCACCGGAACGGTGCTGCGGTGGGACCGCTACTGGAAGAACCACCGTTGCCGCTGAGCGACTGGGAGCTCTGGGCCTGCGCCAACCAGGTTGTCACAACCCATGGGCATAATGCCCCGCGCCATGTGGCCGAGCAGATCGGCGCTCTTGCCCGCGCCGGTGATCAGGAAGGTGTCCGCACCTGGCAAGAGATCGCAAGACGAATTGCGGGCCTAGCAGACCTCAAGGATGCGCCGGGGTCCCGGCACTGACCGATACGTCTTCAAGCGGTCGACAGCCCCTGACGCACTAATCAACCAATCGGCGAAAGATCGCCCGGGAAGAGACAGGCCTGCCCTTCGCCGCGCATGCCCCCTTCGCCTTCGATCACGAACCCGCGCATGCGCTCGACCATATGCTGCGCGAGATCGACCCGGACGTTGCGCTGCTGGCGCGGGTCATCGGCGTTGAGGCCGCAGAGAACTGGCTCGGGCGCTAGTGCAAGCGCCACTTCCAGATGGGTGAACAGAATATCGTCAGCGATTCGGGGCATGGCCGCATTGAGAACAAATTGAGAACTTAAAGTCAATCGGCCTACCTTTGAACTCAGCCGACCAGCCCTCTTGCCACTGCTGTCAGATACCGATTTCGAAGGGTTTGACGATCGAACGGTCACGCTCGGGTGGCTCGCGCCCGGGTGCCTGTACCTTATCCATCTTTGCACCCTTGGCCTGCCCTTGGGCTGCCGCATTGCGGAGCAGATCGACGGTTTCGAGCGCCGAGCGCTTCATGCCAGTGTTGCGTCCGACCGCGGCTTCGAGCCGCGACGCATTGTCAACGAAGAGCGTGAGCCCGTCACGCAATCGGGTGATTGTCACCAGGAACGTCTGCTGGTTCGACAGATTGCGCTCCCGGCTGTCCATGACCGCGATGCCCCGATCGGAGGTCAGTCCCTGCGACATGTGAGCATTGAGCGCGTAGGCGAGGTCGAACCGCCGCAACATGGGGTCATCCCTCGCCAGCTCATGCGCGATGCCCATGGATGTGGTCAGTTTAACGGACTTGCTGTCGATCCCGGTAATCCGGGCTTGATCGGCATTGATCAGGCCCCGCTTGTGGTCCGTGTCGGTCCAACGGATGCGGTCGCCGGCATGGAGTTCCAGGGGCTTCACTTCGTAGAGCCGCAAGGGGTCGTGTTCGCCTTGCGGCCGGAGCTTCCCAGGTCTGAATTCGAATTGCTTGCCCCGCCCGTTTTCGAGGGTGACGCGCTCGCGCTTCGTGTCGCTTTCAATTACCCGGTAGGTTCCGCGCGTGAGGCCCTGGGCGCGTTTGTCGCGGTCGACTTCAACAACCATGCCCTGAACATAGGTGCCCGCATACCGCAGTTCCTCGCGCGTCGTATTGACGCGCGCAAGCACGTCGAGCTTGAGTGCAGGCTGCCCCAGTTCGCCATTGGCCTTGAGACCTGTCTGCACAGCCTCGTTGACCTCGCTACGCAGTGTGCGCCCCGACGCATAGATAGCGGTCCGCTCGCGCTCGGCGGGTGCAAGCGCCAGCCAGGCGGCGGCGGCCTCGATGGCCGCCCCTTCCCCGACCTCGACGACATTGGATCCCAGGTGGCGCAAGGCTTCTTCGATCTGCCCGCCTTGCGCGGCATGCTGGGCAGCCCGCAGTACCCGGTCTCGCCCGCGCAAGTTGATATTCATGGTCGCCGTCTCGACGCCTGCCTTTTGCATGACCTCAAAGGGTTTGCCGGCATCGACCGCACCCAATTGCTTCCTGTCCCCGATACTGGCGAAGCGCGAAAATTCGAGGAGGTTCGCCAGCTGAACCAGCTTTTCCTTGTCGGTATTGCCGACCATCGAGGCCTCGTCGAGAAGGACCACGGTGCCGCGCAGTTCGCTGCGCGCCGACGCTATGGCCGCTTTGTCTCCGCCTTCCAGCAGTGCGGCATGGCGCTTCAGGAATCGGGCCACGGTCATAGAAGGGATCCCGGTGTCGCGCTCCAACATCTGGACGAGTGTGTTCTGGACGGCGAGCCCTAGGACGGTCTTGCCTTCCTCGCGCAAGATGTCAGCCACGGGCTGGAGGACAGTGCTCTTGCCTGCCCCGGCCACCCCCTGGATGGCAACTATCCGGTTACTGGAGCCAAGGAGAAGCCTTCCTGCGGCTTCCTGCCCCTGGTTGAGGGTCATCCCGTAGTTGAGCTGGGAAAGCGCCTGTAGGCGTGCGCCTGCCTCGGCAGGATCGACGATCGGCGGAGCCATTCCGCGCCCTGCTTCAACGGCCGCAACGATCCGCTGCTCGGCAGCAATAGCGCCCGCCGTTGTGACAAGTCCCCGGTCCGCCCCTTTGCCGCGCGCGAGTTCGCCCTGGCGCAGCAGTTGCGCGACCCTGCGCTCGATCTCCGGCATGGCCACCGGCAATCCGAACCCCAGGGCGGCCTTGTAAATGTCGGTGCGGGCAAAGGCCGCTTCGCGTTCGGAAAGGTGGCGCACAGCCGAAGCAACAGCATGGACAGCGGCAATCTCCTGCGGCGATTTTCTGGCAAGATCGCGCGGGACGAGCGGATCGCCGGCGCGCAGCCCCAATCGCTCGGCAAGGGCCTGAGCGATGCCGCGACCGTGCTCGACCACGTCGCGGACAAACCCGCCGAGCGTTGGCACCCCGCCGATGTCGATGGAAGCCCGGCCATTGGCCCTAGCGATAACCTCGGCGGGGTCAAATCCGATCCGTGCCGCCTGGTCACGCCACTGCTGGCCGAGTGCGCCGCGATCCTCGATCGTCTGCTTTGCCGCGCGCGTCATGAGGTTGGCGGCATTGCGCGCGGCCAGCCCCTTGCCGTTCATCCCTTCAAGCGCGGCGACGATTTCGGCGCGGCGGGAACTGAAGGCATCGCGTACGTACCGGGGCACCCCCGCCGCTTCAAAATTGCCATGCTTGCCGGTCTCGCCGATTTCGTAGCCGAGCTTTTCAACCGAGAGCCGGAAGCGCGCCATTGTCATCGCATTGAGGAGCGTATTGTGCTCCCAGAGCTTGTCATTGCGAAGCGCCCGCCACTTGCCATCAGGCCCCTGGGTCACGTTGGCGACAACGGCATGGATATGGGCGCCCGGCTCCTGGTTGCGGTTGGTGTCGTGCTGGAAAAGCGCGACGAGCAGGTTGCCGGTCTGGGCGATCTTCTCGCGCCCTCGCACTTCCATGCGGGTTTCAGCAAGGTTCTTTTCGGCCCAGGCGAGCGTCTCCTTCACGGCTGCGGCATAGGCATCGATGATCCGCTTGTCGCCGCCGACAAGCGCGAGAAGCGACCAGCTCTTGGGCATGGAAAACGTGAGATCGGTCCCGGAACGATGCTCGCGCCCGTCGCTGCCAACCCGGCTGCCGTCGGGCAGCATTCCTTTGAGCACAGCTTCGAATAGGCGCGCATCGACCCGCCCCTCAAGGCCCTGGCGCTCCGCTCCCTTGCCGAACCATTCGCCGGACCGGTCGGCATCGGCCCGGGTATAGTAGTTGTCCGAGGCAAAATAATTGGCGGCGCCACCGGCGGTGCGCACATTGGCTGCGGAAAGCATGATGTGGGCCTCTCCTAAAGCGCCGCCGTCAGTGGTCAGATATCCATGTCGACATCGCCGAAGCCGCGATCATCTTTGGCAGACGGATCAGGCTCGGCGAGGCCATCTTCAAGCATCAGCTTGCGCGCTTCCGTCGCCGCATTGGGTGCTCGCTGTCGCTCCTCGGGAGCCAGCCCGGACCGCGTCCCCACAGGGCGAGGCGCGTCGCTGCGCACGCCATCGCCCTTGGCCGGCTCCTGCCCATCGGCTGCCCCGGCCTTGAGCACGCTGTCCTTGGGCATGGCAGGGGCGTTTTCCCGAACTTTTGCCGTGTCCGGCTGCTCCGCCTGCGGTGGCGCTTCGGGGGCATCAGGCACACCGGTTCCGGTCCGCACCTCGCGATCGACCACGCTGCCCGGTGCGGTCGCCTGTTCTGGCAATGCCGGTGTCTCGTCCTGGACGTGCTTTGCTTTGGCAGATCGTTCAAGCGCCAGTTCACCCTGCTTGGGGACGACCCGTTTGCCCGCCCCGTCGTCGTTCGACGAAGGGTGCTCGGAGGCGGAATTTCCATCCTCGGGGAGCCATGGCTTCGGCGGGATCACGGGTGTCCCGCCGCCTTCCGGTCCGCCATCGTCGCCGGCCCTGCGAATGAAAGGCTCGGCTCGTCTGCGCCGTGTGACGGGCGTCAACTTTACCGGTGCCGCCGGGAACCCGTCGGGGAACTTGATGTAGCCCGAAAGACGCGCGAGGTTCATCAACTGGTCGGGCAGCAGCAGCGGCTCGATGTGTTTGCGCGAGGTCAGGCTGACCGCATCGCGTGCGTTGTTGTAACCGTAGGTGTAACCCTCCTCCATGTCGCGCACCTGGGTGTGGCCGATGAAATCGGAACACCATGTAGCGGTCTCGCGGTCGGCGGTGCCGAGGATCAGCTTGGTCCTGGCAAGCGATGACAGCGTCATCGCCATGTTCTCGCCGTAGACCTCCTTGAGCTTGGCATAGGCGTGGATGCCGGTGACGATGGCGCCGCCGAAGTTGCGCGCGGTCTGAAGGCCCTTCTCGAGTGCCGGCAGGCGGTGCAATGCTCCGAGCTCATCGACGAAGAACCAGATGCGCAAATCCCTGGTCCGATCGAGCGTCATCAGCGTGTTCATCGCCAGATCGAGCCAGACAGTGAGCAGCTGCGAACACACGCTCATGTCAACGTAGCGAGCCGAGATAAACACCATCGAGCCCGAACCATCGTCCTGCTCGACCCATTGCCTGAGCGAGAAGCGTCGCCCGCTTTGCGGCAAAAGCTTCAGCGCCTTGGCGTTGGCATTGAACACGGCGCGGATCGATTCCGCCATGCGCGCGGCCTCGGGGGCCGTGAGCGGGTCAGCGATCGTACCGCGCATAAGCCGGTGCACTGATGCCAGGTCCGCCGTCATCAGTTCTGACGCCAACGCCTCGTTTGTCCCCTGCCCGCGCGCGCGCAGCTTCAGGCACATTTCGACGAACAGCAGGCGCGCGGCGAGCACCCAGAACTGCTCTGACCCACCACCATCGTGCGGCACGAGCGCTTCGGCGGCCGCGGTAAACTCGGCCTCGTCGCGGCACTCGTCGAAAACGCTCCACCGCGGACAGCGCGCATCAAGCGGGTTGAGGATGACATCCCGGCTGCTGTCGTAGAAATGCTCGATGAAAGTGCCGGTCAGGTCGAAGATGACAGCGCGCTGGCTGCGGCCGCGCGCTGCCTCGATCATGTCCGACAGGGCGACCGTCTTGCCCATGCCGGTCGTGCCGATAAGCATCGCATGGCTCTGCTCGAGCCGCCAGGGATAGCTGACCTTGGCCAGCTTCGACGGACGGTAGGGAAAGACCGTAGCGAGTTCGCCCGGCATGCAGAGCCGCCAGCGCCATCCCATCGCCTGGGTCAGATCATTCGCCCGTTCGGCGAGGTTGTGGACACGGATTTCCTCGACCAGTTCGGGCAAGGTCGCCAGCATGGCGCCGCGCTCGTGCTTGCGCTCTTTGGACTTGCGGCCAAAGCGGGCGGCGAACCAGTAGAACAGGGCGAAGGCTGGCAGGAGGGCGAGCGCCGAGCGCCACAAGACGCCTTGGAGAATGTCCACCATGTGGCCCCATGCACGTACCACCGGCGGGAAATTTTGGACCATCGCGATGGGGAATTGGACGGTCCCGCCAAAGCCTGTTTCGAGCGCCACCTGCTTGGCGGGATCGAACTCCATGAAACCGTAGGCAGAGGCATAGAGCCGCATCCAGACGAGGTAGGTTTCGTGGTCGGTCAGCCCGCTCGAAAGCATCCACCAAGACATCGAGGAGATGACGGCAAGGGCGATGATCAGGGGCCCCTTCAGCCCGGCAGCGAACATGAAACCGAAGTGGCCGAGCAGCTGGCTGCCGCGCGTGAAGTTGACGAGGTTACGCTTCATGGGAGCCTCCCTCGTCGGTGCTGGCAGTGAGGCCGGCCTGCTTGCACTTGGCGGCAAAGGCCTGGTGGACCCGTTCGCGCAAAGCGTGATCCTTGTGCCCGGCCAGGAGGGCATCGACCCCAACCATGGAGAACAGGGACTGGCGATAGAGCCGGCGCAGGAGACCGCGATCGCTCGTTACGGAGATTTCATCTTCGCACGCCCGGAAGATGACCGAACGCAGCCATTCGCTGACCGCCAGACCGTCGGCGGCAGCAGCAATCCGAACCCGCCCGGCGAGTTCGGAGGTGACGTAGACTTGCAGAGATATTGGTCGTGACATTGACCGACTCCTTCAAACGAGGAGCCTGGCCGCACTGCGAAAGTGCTTTCCCGGTTAAATCACAATGAAGAACATGTCAAGAACGAACGGACTCAGCAATTCCGCCCCTTTCCGCCTCCCCGCCAATCACTTCAAATTGCATAAATGACATTATATCAATGTGATTGAGAAGTGACCGAACCTATTTTCTAGGCATAATTCATTGGTATCAGGGACTAAATGACCGGCGACATGTCGCGTACGGTGTGCTTGAATTTCCCCCTTCCCGATAGCTGATCCAGGTTAGGTTCCAGATAATGGATGGAAGACAAGACGTGCCATTCCGGCGGGATGGCCTGGCCGCATTTGGCCGCGAATTCACAGCGGCTGACGCGCTGGTCCGCGCTCACATCCGATGGTATTACAGACCAGCGATTTATCCCGAATGGGGGTGCAGCGAATGTCCAGCGTAACACTGTCGGCAACGCCCAAAGGCAATGGCTTCCAGGCAACCATCACCTACGCGAACGGTGTCGGGATCAGTTCAGCCGAGTCCTACCCAACGAAAGCCGAAGCCATTTCGGCGGCGGCCATCAAGCTGCTCGACATGCCCGAGCGTCTCGAAGCGTTCGATGCTGCCGGCGCGGACATTTGATGCTGCCATCACGTGCTCACCTGAACGCTGGCTACGGGCTAGCCAAGGGAGCCGAGCAAAAAGAAAGGAGGAAGCCCATGCCTGGACTTCCTCCTCCCGGTAGCTTCAGAATTCATCGTTGAGTTTGCCCGGAACCGTGTCGATCACCCGGTCCATCATGCCCTGCGGCAATGCCCCGTAATCTCCCTCGTCGATAGCGACATAACCCGCCTCGTCATCGGTCAGGATATACTGTGTGAAGTAACTGTGAAAGGCCCGGGCATGGGCCTGATCCAGTGCGGCAACATAGGCCGACTGGTCAGCGCGGAAACCGGAATACGAAAGGGCAGCGTTAGCGTTCATGTCAAACCTCCTGATGGTTGATGCTTCGCATCAGGAAGTGTGAGGATGTGGGCGACGGGCCGGGTCAGGGACCGCGTGGCACACGCGGCCGCGAAGCGGCGATGGGGGCAACGATTTTTTCCGGGCTTGCCCGGTAAAAATGGTGGGGCCCCGTCGTCCTTGACGCGGCCCCAAAGCCCGCATCACCATTGGACTTCTGCGAGAGAGACCTCTCCCAACGCTTGCGGGTGCCACCAGGACCTGCCCCACAAACCGTTTTCCTACAGGACTTCGGGCTGGCAAATGTCACCTCGGAGGGGACCAACGGCCACGAAAAGGAACCCCTATGGCCAGGTCCAAACCGAGTGCGCTCGATACACTCAAACGACTGCGCGAACAGCGCGAGGAACTTGCCCAGCGTGAAATCAAGCTGCGCGAGGATGCCGCAGGCGAACTCGGCAAGCTTCTGATTGAATGCAGCGCGGAAACGCTCGATCCGGGCAAGTTACGCCAGCTCGTGCGGGCGACGATGGCGATCGGGATCGATGCTGCGCTTGAACGAGTATCAGCGGGCAAGTGATACCAGGCGGCGGCACGGGGCTCGATCCCGCGTGCCGCCGCTTTCGCCAGCCAACACAAAAATGGCCCCGGTGGCTCGCGCCATCGGGGCCATCTTGCAGGGGGGCGCCGGGTTCAGTCTTCGTCGATCGGCGGCGCATCTTCGTTGTTGCCTGAGCGCGGCTTCGAGAGGAAGTCGACCTTGTCGGCGATAATCTCGCAGCCGTAGCGCTTGGCGCCGTCCTTGTCCTCCCACTGGGTGTAGTGGATGCGCCCCTCGACCGTCACCATCTGGCCTTTGCCGCAATACTTGGCGACGTTCTGGCCGAGGCCGTTGAAGCAGGTGACGCGGTGGAATTCGCTGTCCTTGGCGGTGTAGCCGTTCTCGTCCTTGTAGGTCTTGCCATCCTTGCGGGCGGGACGGTCGGTCACAACCGAAATCGAGGTGATGGTGGTGCCGCCAGTGGTGGTGCGGGTTTCGGGATCGCGGGCGATACGGCCGACGAGGATAACGAGATTGGTCATGGGTTTCCTCCTGATCGAGCAATCCGGGTCCATCCCGGCTGCGAACTGACAGAAGAAGCGGCCACCGGGCGATCGCACCGAAGGGGAACCCGGATCCGGTTCGGGTGGTGCGGGCAGCCGGGCAAAGCCCGGTAACACGGCCGGACCTGATCCGGGTTGCGAACGACAGGGGGTTGATTCAAGGAAGGTTCGCGAAGAGCCGGTATGGCGCCTGGATGAATGGGCAGACACCATGCTCAAGTCTGTGGCTTCGGCCCTGCGTCGCTGTCCCTTACCGCCCCGGCAAACCGACGATCAGATTTCGACCCTGACCGACCTTCCCGCAGCAGGGTGAGACCTGGCAACCGGCGACACACTGCCGAGGCCAGACTGGTCCGCCAGCTCTGCCAAGGGATCGTCCAAATGGTGACCCCTCAGCATCCAGGCCTGCGGTGCAATGAGGCGCGCCCAATCGGCAAAGGAGGGGATAGAGCCAAGATCCTCACGAACGTGCTGCTCGCCGATGAGGCGGACCGGAACAGTCCGGCCGTCGGCATTGACGATCGTCGCCCCGAACAGGGCTTCCAGCATGAAGATGCCCTCGGCATGGTGCCGGAGCGCGCGGTGCCGGGGGTCTGCGAGGATGGCCTTGGACTGGTCGAACCACTGGTGCAGAGGCAGATAGTCGTCGGGCGTGCCGCCCCATTTCCGGACTGACGACAGGGCGTGATAGTAGCAATGTGCCATGACGCCCTCCCTCACAGCTCAGTGTAGTGCTGGTTGTAGTCGGTGAAGCGCACGTTGCATTCGAGCACGAAGCTCGCTTCCTCAACATCGATTTCGAGCTGTCCACCCGCACCATCGTTGTTTTCCCATCCTGGATGGTGGCGTTCGAGGGCAAGATAGGCGAGCGATTCCAGAGCCGCTGGCAGCAGCACGGGATCGGCGAGATCCGCTTCATCCGGTCGGTCATTCGGGATCGGATCGAGCACCATTTCGGGACAAGCGAGCGTGGCGTCGGTAGCATCAAGGCAGACGATCTCCTCGACCGCGCCGCTGTCTCCGGACCCGTCGAACCGTATCTCGACTTTCACGATCGCAGCCTGTCGTAGGGCTGGAATGACCGCCAGCTTGAGGTGCTGTAACTCGATCTGAGCCTTCGCTTCGCGCTCGGCCTGGCGCGCTGAAAATTCAGCCAAGGCTACTTTGAAGTCGGTCATGGATAATCCTCCTGTGCTGTGCAGCCATGCGATCAATCCGCATGACCCGCTGACAAAGGCGCTTGCCTCCCCTCTTCAGCAGCAACGCCAGCGCCGATGAGGCGCTGGCGCGGATGGGCTTGCGGCCTCATTCGCTGCTTGGGGGAACAGCCTTGGGGCTGGTGCCCAGCGGCCCGCGGCGGTCGACGACAGTGATCCGGCGCGTCTTGGCCTCGATTACCAGTCGTTCAAGGACACCATTGCCCGGGAATGCGATGACGTAACGCGGGTCGAGCGAAAGCATGCGCTCGTTGCGCTTGAAGCCCGCACGGGCACCTAGCCGCATATCGAGCGAGAACGTGACCTGAGGGACCTGTCGGCGCTCAGCCCACGACGATGCCAGGCGATCGACGCCCTTCGTGTCGCCGCCATGGACCAGCACCATGTCCGCGACGCGCTCGCGAACCTTGTCGAGGGTTGCCCAGACGTTGTTGGCAAAGGTCAGTGCCTCGTCCTCGGTCGCGTGGCGGATACGGCCACCAGCGAAGACGACCGGCATGCCCTCGGGCATGGCCGCACGACGCTTGGCCTCGGCCCGGGCGCGCATGAAATCACGCCCTTCGACCAGCGCGGAAGTGAGCATGGCACCATGGTTGAACCGCGAGCTGGAAACGGGCTTCCAGGACGAACCGAATTCGTTGAGGTAGAGGGCCGCGGCGACCTCGCGCATCTCTTCAAGTGCCAGCATGGCGCTCTCAGCGCACTGGGCGCGTTCGACCTGGGTTTCGAGTTCATGCGTGTGGATTTCCGATCCGTCTGCGGTGGCGACGAGTGCACGGACCTCGTCGGTGGCACGATCAAGGGACGTCGACTTGCGCTGCGCGGAACGGTGGAACAGATTGACGAAGGCCCAACCGAGATCCTCGGCATCGACTTCGAGCGCGGTGCCAGAGAACAGCGCGAACAGATCGGACCAGACGCCTTCGAGCGTCTGAATGACGGCTTCGCGGACTGGAAAATCTGTGCTGGTGACGGGGGCTGGACCGATCGAAAAACCGGCAAGATCGAGACCTGCGAGTTGGTCGAAAAATGACGTGTGCATGGGATGTCCTCCTGACTGGTGTGACGCCGACGCCGCCATCCATGGCTGCGCCAGCGAGAGCCCGTCAGGGCCAGCATTCAGGTGGAGCCCCGCACCGCAGGGGAACCCGCTTTGGCAGGCCGGCGCGGGCAGGCTTGGCCCAAAGCCAAGCCAACACGGGCCTGCCAAAGCCGGGTTGCGGGGACCGCCGGCTGGCCCAGGGCCTCTCTCGCATGGAGCAGGCCATGAGCGGCACCATTCGGATCACTCGCGTCAGGAACGACTGCTGACCATGTCGTGCTGACCGTCTCTGGGCAGATCAGGCAGCCCGTTTGCGGTAGACGCCTTCACCATTCGACATGTGCCCGAGGCAGTCATAGGCGCCGAATAGCGCATCGAAGCGGGGTGCAATCTGCTGGAGCCAGCGCTGCGCCCGGGGCGAACGGGTGGTGCGCCATTCGGCATCCCAATAGGATCCATCGTCCCGTTCGGCGATCCAGACGGCAACAAGGCTTCCGTAGATCGAGACACCGAAATCGGCATAGGCGTTGCGCATGAGGATGCGATCCTCTCGTCCGCGCCATCCATCGTGCGCCACCAGCGACGGAAAGGCACCGGCTACGCGTTGCCTGAGATCGTCCCGCAACCACTCGTACTCGAATTCCCAGTCATCGGAATCCTCGACCTCAAGCACGGTGAACGCGACTATGCTGCCCGAAGGGTAGCTGACCGAGCGGCCCATAGCGCCCTCCCTCAGGCAGCCAGCGCGGCGGCGCTGGCCTCGTCGATGTCGGCGATGCCGCGACCGCCAAGCTTGAGCAGCAGACTTGAGGCCTCCTCGGCCTTGGCGGCAGCCGTGAGGATGGCGCGGTCGTCCTCCTTCAGCAGCTTGAGCCAATGGCCAATATAGCTGGCGTGGCTGTCGAGATGTGCAACCGGAAGACCAAGTTCAGCACCCAGCATCGCGCTGGAAAGCTCGGCGATCAGTTCCTCGGCCGCATAGGCAGCGGTGCCGAAACGGTTCTTGAGATCCCGGTCCAATCGGCTGGCATGGCCGGTCCAGTGCGAGAGCTCGTGCGCAAGCGTCGCATAGTAATGATCGAAGCCGGAAAACAGGTGCGCAGGCGGCATGGTGATGCGGTCGGCAGTCGGCTCGTAGTAAGCCTCATCCCCCTGATGACGGAGCACTGCCGGGAGCGCTCCAAAGAAAGCGTCGAGTTCCAGCTCGCGGCCTTCGGGCTCTACCAGGTCAAGCGTTGCGGCAGGGTGGAAGCGCTCCGGAAGATTCTCGACCTGGTCAGCGTTGAAGACCGGATAGGCCTTCAGGACGCGGCGGGCTTCCTCGCTGGTTTGTCCCGTATCGGGGGCTTCGACCTCCTTGGTATAGCTCTTGTAGAAGATGGCGATGGTCGATTTCTCGCCCTTGCGGACCTGCGCACCGAGCTTCTGGGCCTGGTTGTAGGTCATCCAGTAAGAAGACGCATAGCCGCACATGTCGGCGACCATCCACAGCCAGAACACGTTCATGCCGCGATAGGGCGTTCCGCAAGCACGCAAGGGGCGCGAAACAGGGACGCCGCGCCATGGTTTGATCCAAGGCTTCGTGCCTGCCTCTAGGCGCGCGATGATCTCCTGCGTGATGCGGGTTGCCGGCGATTGAGCATCACCGCGAAATCTCTGTCTGGTCATGTGGGTTCTCCTGATCTAGCCGACAGGCAAATCCGCCTGCCTCCGGTGCGAAGCCCAGCACGCTTCCTCCCCTCTCAAAGAAGAAGCGGCCCCTCCCTAGATGGGAGGGACCGCTTCAGGGGTCGAGACGACTGACCTGTCAGGAGGAGGTCAGGCAGCCATCTCGCGGGGGGCCGGGGAATCGTCGTTGGCACTGCTAATGGGCGTCAGACCTTCGCCCTCGAGTTCGTCTTGTTCTGTCGACAAGGACTCCGCAGGATCGGCGAAGCGCATCACCTCCGGAACCCAGGCTATCGCGCGGTCCCGCACCTCGGCTTCGGTAATGTAGGTCCCGGCGAACACTCGCTCGGCGCTCATCGCCAGGTCAGTCTTCTTGACCGATGCGAACCTTGCCGAGAGTTCCGGTCCGCCGACGTCAGCGAGCGCATCAAGAATGACCTGCTTCGACACGCGGTCGAAGTAGTTCGCCGCCGTCGGGCGCCACCATTGGGCCATGTCGATGCCGATCTGGCGGCCCAAGCGATCCTGCAGAGCAATGTGCCGGTCACCCGCCATGTTGAGACTGGCCTCGAACGTCCGACCGACAACGAACCCAAGCCAGGCTGCACGAGTGTCGTCGCCGAGGCTCCGGAACCGATCGAAACGGGTGGCGACGTCTTCACCTGCGCGCCAGCTTTCATCGAGGCCACTCTTGAAGTCAGCGAGCGCCGCGCTTGCGGGCGCATCCTTCGCTTCGAACCCGACGATTGGTCCCGCTGGCACGCTGCCGCGGATTGTGGTCGCCGAGCGCGAACGCCAGTCGAGCGTATCGCCATCGGCCAGCGTGAAGACCAGCAGGTCCAGCGCAAGGCCGGGATCGGAAGCGACGTGGAGGGCTAGGACGTCACGGCGTTGCATCGCCAGTTCATCAACGAGGCGTTTGGACAGGGCCGCGCGGCGCGGACCGTTATCGCCGCCACCAGCAATAACCTCGATACCATCATGGTCATCCGGTCCGTCGGACTGGCGCTCGCCGTAGAAGACCGGCTGAAGCACCGGCGTCCCGTCGCGTGACAAAGTGAGGATCATGCCGGCGTCGCCCTTCAGTTCAGGCGCCAGTACGGGCGGCCGGCTGCGGATATCCTGGCATTCGCGCTCGATTGCCTCGATCGCTGCCTCGGCAGCAGCCACGGCTTCTTCGGCGCTGTCCTCATCTTCGAGGATCGCGGCATACTCGTCATAGGACACGTCGAGTTCATCGAGCCGTGCGAGTTCGGCTTCGGTCAGCGGCGCGGGTTCGGCCGGAAGACGAACCAGACCGTCGACCAGATCGTGGCTGGCATATGGATCCAGCGTCGGCTTGACCCAAGCGAGCCCCTGCTCGGCAGCGAGCGCCTTGGCCTGTTCATCCATCTTCGCCGAAGCGAGATTTTCAAGCAAAGCAACGTCGGCCCAGGCCTCGCTGTCATCGTCATCGAAGAGTTCCCGCTCGATACGTCCACCGGCCGTGAGATAGGCGTCGCGCCCGACCAGCCGGGCCCTGGGATCGTTGCCGCGGACCGTGCCCGCGAGCACCATGCGCCGGATGCTGTCCGGGTTGGGGACGTAGTAGGCCGACGATACCTGCTCGAAGACCTGCGTCTGGATCGCCTGATCCGAGGTCGCACCATAGGCCTTGGCCAGATCGAGCGTGATCTCGCCAGCGGCGAGCGCCTCGAAGACAACCGGAGCAAGCGTGGCCAGGCGCAGGCGTCCCTCGACGAAGCGAACGGTGAGCCCGAAGCGGCGAGCGACGTCTTCGATGGAGGTGCCGCCCTCGATCAGCGAGGCAAAGGCAACGGCTTCGTCGGCCGGGTTCATCGCGAGGCGATGGAAGTTTTCGGCAAGGCTGGTCTCGACCGCAGCTTCCGCCGTGTCTTCAAGGACCAGGCAGGTCACCTGATGATCGCGCGGCAGCACCTTGTCGTCGGCGAGCGCAAGCATCGCGCGGCGGCGGCGCTCGCCGGCTTCGACCTCGAACTTGCCCTTGGCCGCAGGCCGGACAATGAGGTTCTGCAAGAGACCGAGCGCAGCAATGCTCGCTGCGAGTTCAGCATCGGCTGCGGCGTCGGAATGCTTGCGAACATTGCGGGGGGACCGGACGAGCTTGTTCAACGGAATCGTTCTGATCATGGCACACACTCCTGATTGTGAGCCCGGCAGACCGACCATCGGCGCCCAATCGGCTCATCAAGGCAAAGCCCCCTCCCCTCTCTTCTTGCGTAT
Source organism: Novosphingobium sp. (assembly GCF_031424035.1). Lineage (GTDB taxonomy): Bacteria > Pseudomonadota > Alphaproteobacteria > Sphingomonadales > Sphingomonadaceae > Novosphingobium. Next base: position 14,114 of record NZ_JANPGP010000016.1, on the reverse strand, counting down.
CGGGATCACCTGCCAATGACCGGTCCAGGGCCGCTGCCTGTTTCGGTCGCAATGCCGCTTGAGAGAGGCGATTACAGAATTGTAATTGGACAGGCCGAACGCTCCGAAATCTGGAGTCGGCCATGCCCAATGGGGTCAAATCGCACCGAATCGCGAAGTTTCAGGGAAATTCAATCTGACAAGCGACACTTGACGCTTGGCAGAAATTTGCGTATCAAACGGCGTGGAAATCGAGAGCATCTCGCACAAGGCGCTGCGGAACTTTGCCGAAACCGGCAAGGCCAAGGGATTGCCAGGAAATCTGGTGGCGCGCCTTCGCAATATGCTCGCCTGGCTGTCAGTAATCGAGGTGGCTGACGAACTTCTGGTGCCGCCAAATTTCGGCGCGCATCTGCTGAGCGGGGACAGGGCTGGCACCTGCTCCCTGACCGTGACGCGCAACTGGCGAATGACATTCCGGATCAACGCGGCGAACGCCATCGAGGATCTGGATCTGGAGGATTATCACTGATGGCTATCAAGCTTCACCCCAGCTTTGCGGTTCATGCCGGTGTCTGGCTGCGCACTGAGATCGTCGAGCCGCATGGCCTGACGGTTTCGGCCGCAGCCGAGAAGCTCGGTGTCTCGCGCCAGGCGATGAGCAGCCTGCTCAATGGCCGGGCCGGCATCTCGGCCGAGATGGCGATCCGGTTTGAAAAGGCTTTCGGCCTCAGGGCAGACAGTCTGCTGCGGATGCAGGCGGCGCACGACCTTGCCGAGGCTCGCCGCCACGAAAAGGACATCAAGGTCGAAAAGATCGCCGCCTGATCCGTCATCGCAGCGGATCTACCGGGTAAGACGGGCCAAGATCGCGTTCGCCTGGTCCGTGGGCACAAACAGGCGCGTCTGATACCGGATGATTTCCGTGAAGCAGCCCTGAGCCTTGTACCAGTCGAGCCGAGCGGCCGACCAACCAGCAAGCTCAAGTCGCTGCGCGCCGTTGACGAGGCTTCGCTTGAGGGTCAGCGCCTCCCTGCCCCGCACTTCCATCGGGCGACCCGATCGCATGACAGCCTGCACGATATCTTCGGCAGACAAGACGCTGGCCTCCTCAAGGCCAAGCGTACGGCACAGGTCGGGCACACTATGGACCGGTACTTCTCGGCCAAGGAGCGAACTCCCATCCTTTGCCGCGATCCGGCTGATCCGGACGTAGTCCGAAGGCAGCTTGTCCCAGACAGGCAGGAGCAGCCCGGTAGCCAAGTGAAGCCGTTCACGCTTGCAGCTTGACGTCGCCTCATCGACCTCGGCCTGCCACAGGCGTTCGAACTCCGGCTGTTCGATCACCTCCCAGCTGCCCTCGGCGAGTTGCTCTGCGGGAATATGCGTGCGCTTGAGCGGGCGGATCATCTCAAAACGAGCGATGCGTGTGCCCTCGTCAGAGAGCAGGCTGCGCGCCGGGACCAGCAGAGCGACACGGCCGGACCGGGCGTTATGCATCAGGCGATGCCGCGCGATGTCGAGACCAAAGTGTTCGCCGAGCCGTTTGAGCGTCAGCGGCTTCAGAGCCCGGGCAATCTCCAGCTCCAGCAGATGCGTGGTCGCTCCGGACGTGGCATCGGTTCGCAGCAGCGTATCGGAGATGACTTCGAAGCTTTCGACCGCGATCGTCTCAACGCCAAGATCGAGGGTTCCAGCTTGCCGTGCGGCATCGACCCGTGCCTCAACCAGGGAGATGAACTCGTCGAAGATCGCGTTTTGCAGCGCGATCGGCAGCGCCAGGATGCGATTGAGCCAGCGCTGGATCGACGGCAGATCGTCTACCAAACTCCCGTCAGCACCCTCAATCCTTAGCCCGGTCAGGTCCTGAAACCTGGACAGGCCGACAGCCTCGAGTTTGCCCATGAACAGAAGCCCGAACCAGCGGTTCAGCGCTTCCCTGGCATAAGAGCTTTCGAGGTTGTCCGAGGGATCGAAGAGGTTTTGACCGCCAGTCTGGCGTTGGCCACGGGTCAGCGCACCGAGGCTGTCAAGCCGCCGGGCAATCGTCGAGATGAACCGGCGTTCGCCGCGAACGTCGGTCGTGACCGGCCGGAACAAGGGCGCAGAAGCCTGATTTGTGCGGTTGGTGCGACCAAGCCCCTGGATGGCGGCATCCGCCCTCCAGCCAGGCTCCAGAAGGAAATGGACGCGCCTTGCCTGGTTCCGGACGGAAAGGTCAGCATGGTAGCTGCGCCCCGTGCCACCGGCATCGGAAAAGACCAGGATGCGCTTGCTGCCATCCATGAAGGCCTGGGTCTCGGCGATGTTGGCGCGCGGACTGCGCGACTGGAGCTTCTGCCGACCATCACGTCCAATGATAAGGCGCCGGCTGCGACCGGTCACTTCGGCGACCGCATCGACCCCGAAGCGCTCAATGATCGCATCGAGCGCAGTTGCTATCGGCGGGAGAGCGCACAGCTGCTCGATCATCCGGTCGCGCGCGGCAAGTGCCGAGCGGCACAGGACCGGCTGCCCCTGCTCGTCGACCATGGGTTCGGAACGGGGATTGCCATTCTCGTCGGTGAACACCGCCATAAGCCGCACGGGGAAGCTCTTGGCGAGATAATCGATCACGTAGTCGCGGGGACTGAGATCGATTTCCAGGTCTTCGCGTTCCTCATCGGAAAGATCAGCAAGGCGGCGATCGAGCATGGCCTCAGCGGTCGAAACCAGCTGGACGACCGCGGCATGTCCATCCGCTAGCGCCGCGTCGATTGCCGGTATCAGGCTCGGCAACTTCATCGAGAGGAGGAGCTGGGCAAAGAAGCGCTGCTTGGTTCCCTCGAAAATCGACAGCGCGGCCGACTTGGCACCGCTGTTGAGCGTGTTGCCGCTGTCCTGATCGACGATGCGGGTTTCCTCGAGCGCCTCGCGCAGATTGGTATGGATAACCGCCCAGGCCTCGGCGTAGGCATCGTAGACCGCGATCTGGTCCTCTGTGAGGCAATGCTCGAGAATGTCGTATTCGACGCCCGCGAAAGACAAGGCGCGCGCCGTGTAGAGGCCGAGTGATTTGAGATCGCGCGCGACCAGTTCCATTGCAGCGATACCGCCATCACGGATATCGGCCACGAAAGTTTCGCGGTTGGCAAAGGCGGTCTCCGGCCCCCAGAGTCCCAGGCGCGTTGCATAGGCGAGGTTGTTGACGTCCGACGCACCGGTCGCTGAGGCGTAGAGCACCCGGGCGCGGGGCAGCAGGTTCTGCAGGCGAACGCCGGCGATGCCCTGTTCCGAACCTTTGACACGGCCACGCGAACCCTCACCCCCAGCGGCATTGGCCATGGCGTGCGCTTCATCGAAGACGATCAGCCCGTCGAAATGTTCGCCCGCCCATTCGATGATCTGGTCGAGACGCGTCGCATCGCTCCTGCCGGAGCGCAGGGTCGGATAGGTGACGAAGAGAATACCTTCGCGCATCGAAACCTTCGTGCCGAGCTTCCATTGACCGAGCGGCTGAATGTCGATGGGCAGGCCTCCCAGGGCCAACCAGTCGCGCCGTGCATCCTCCAGCAGGGCTTCATTCTTGGATATCCAGATGTGGCGTTTCTCACCGCGCACCCATCGGTCGAGAATGACGCTGGCGACCTGGCGCCCCTTCCCAGCCCCGGTACCGTCGCCGAGGAAGTATCCCATACGATAGGCATGACCTTCGGCGCTGGGTTTGAGGATGCAGCCTTTGTCTTCCGGCGCGAACCTGCCCGGAAGATCGCGCGCATGAGCATTGGCCGCATAGATCAGTGTTTCCGCCTGCGCCGAAGAGAGCAGTCCCTTGGCGATAAGGCCAGAAGGCAGCCAGGGCACTTGTGTCGGGATTGGCGCGGTGATCGAACCCATGGCTACGGACTCGACCAAGGGCGTTGGATGATCGGCGGCATCCGGGATCAAAATGCGGCTTGGCCGATAGGGCAGATAATGCCCGACCTGCTCGGCGATCGGCGCTGGTTCGGCCAACGCCTCGAAGGTGCACGGGACAAAGCCCGTCGAGGCGCCTGCGCGAGCAGGTGGCACAGGACGCAGCCTGCTCCCCGCAGTTACAAGGCTCAGCAGAGCTCCCTGCGGCCTCGTAGGCATCGCCGCCGGGAATTGGGCAGTCTCCCTTAGCGGAAGGGTGTCGATGAGATCACACAGCTCGGAAAGCGTGAATGTGGTCGCCGCAACGGGATCATTGCTCGGCAGGGTCTTGTCGAGGACGATAAGCCTGGTCGTGATCGAGGTGCCCGAGCGCACGAAAGCGCGTTCGATCCGGGCATTGAGGCGCACAGCGATAGGGGCGGCTGCGCCTGAAACAAAGCGATGCAGATCGAACCACTCGGGCATCACAGCAACGAGCCTGCCGCCTGCCGTTAGCCGCTTCCAGGCCGAGCGCAGGTGCCAACCGCCCGTTCGCCCATCAGCCCCGCGCTCCACCCCATGCGAATAGGGCGGGTTCATCAGGACGACGCTGGGGGCAAGATTGGGATCGAGCAATTCGTCGATCAGCTCGCCATCATGGCCGGAAAGCGTGGCTTGCGGAAACAGGTTGGCAAGGCATTCACGGCGGAGCGGCGAGATTTCGTTCAAGGCAAGCCGCGCGCCACCAGACTCGGCCCACACAGCCAGCATCCCCGTGCCAGCCGATGGCTCGAGCGCCACCTCGGAGGCGCCGAAGGCGCAAGCGCGTGCGGCAAGCCAGGCGAGGTGTGGCGGTGTGGCGAACTGTTGCAGTTCGATTTGCTCTTCGCTTCGCACAGTCTGGCTCGGCAACTGGGCTTCGAGCCGGTCAAACACGTCCCTGGCTGTTTCGGGCGGTGATGAAGGACTGAGCTTCGAGCTATCCTGCAACCAGAGGACTTGCGCGAGTTCGAGCGCGGCATGGGCATCGCGGACCGACCAGCGGGCATCAGCATCGCTGCCGCCGAACTGCTCAGTCAGAACGGAGTTGAGGATGGGACGCGTGATGACCTCGCCGACATCAAGGCGGGCTGCGAGCGATCTTGCTACCGTAAGGACCAAAGGCTCGGGTGAGTTTGGAAAGGCAAACGCGGGTGACAAATTGGACATGGGACCTCCTGACGAGACCCAATCCGTTTGCAGGCCTCAAAAGCCCCAAAGCCCACTCTCCTCTGGACCTGCTCAGGCGCCCGCCATGGCTCGCGCCGTCAGAACATCGTTCCAGTCATCGCCTTCCTCCCCGGGGCGCCTCGGCACGATCCGGCGACCCTCACATTGATAAGCCTCGCGGGCGCGCTCTTCGGCGAGGTTGCCGCCGGCATCGTGATCGATGAACAGGTGGAGTTCGCGCACGCTTTCAGGAATGGTCACCAGGCCAAACCGCTCATTGCCGAGTGTCGCCCAACACGGGATCCCAAAGAGCTGCTGGGCTGAAAGTGCACTTTCAATGCCCTCAGCAAGGCCGAGCCTGCCGCCGCGCGGCATGGCCAACCGCACCGTGCCCGAGCCAAGGCTGCCCAGCGCGCGCTTGGGGCCATCGAAACGCGCCAGGCTGGAAGTTTTCGGCTCAAGGAATGTCCGGTGAAGTGCCAGTATGCCCTCGTCGTTGCGAACAGCGGCGAGCATGGCAGGCAGAAACCGAACCGATCCCTTAGGGCCAAGCGGTGTACGAGCGTGGTAGCGCAGGTCGGGCGACGATATCCTGATCTGGCGGCCCGCAAGATAGGCTTGTGCCGGGCCATCCGTCAGGGCCGAGGCTGCCCGCCACAGCCTGAGGGCGTTATGGTTAGCCACTTCGTCCCGGGTCCGCGGAGGGATCGGCTCCCCTCTTCCGTCGAAGAGTTCGGCAGCTTTGACACCGATCCGGCCCAGGCTCGCCAGGACCGCCTCATTCGAGCACCCGGCAAAGCAGTGGAACAGGATCGCGCGGACGCCGATGGTGACGCTCAGCGACGGCGTCCGATCGTCATGCGCAGGGCAGCAGCACATGCCGCGCGAACGCGACCAGGTGCCATCAAGGGCTTCGACAATTTCTCGGGCACGCTTTTCCAGGCGTTCCGGCACTCGGGTACGGGGCATGGGCTATCTCCAGTCCAACATGCCTCCACCGCGCAGCCTCCGCTCTGCGCCCATTACAATGCGTTTTCCTACAGTCTATGTTCTTTATATGTTCTCACGCGATTCGGCTAGAGAAGGAATCGACGATGAGACTGAAATTCGTTGGCTTGGCCTTAGTGGCAGCAAGCTTTTGCAACTGCCCCCCTGCATTTGCCCAAGAGCAAGTAGCCACACCGCCCGAAAGCCAGGAACCTCGAACCATTGGGTTTCGCGTCGAAGAGCAGACCGATGGGTTCCAATTGGTGACGCACGGTGTGTGGCAAGCTTCGACGCCCGAACCAGCCATTGCTGTGCTGCCTCCTCCCCGGTCTAACTCGTTCTACGCCCGTAGGCCGAACCCAAGTGCCAGCAAAGGAGGGACAAGCTTCAGGAGGGCAGTGTACCTTCCGCACGTCTATGCCGCTGAGGCACAGTTTTCTCTGCCTTCGGGGCTGCTCGACGCGCTCATCTGGACCGAATCGCGGTACAATCCTGTCGCCGTCAGCCGAGCCGGAGCGGCTGGGCTTGGTCAATTAATGCCTGGAACCGCGCGTGACCTCGGAGTCTCCAATCGCTTCGACCCCAAGGAAAACCTCCTGGGAGCCGCGCGCTACCTGCGGCAGATGCTCGACAAGTTTGGGGTGGTTCACCTCGCGGTGGCCGCCTACAACGCTGGCCCCGGCGCCGTAGAACGCTCCGGAGGCATCCCGCTCAACGGCGAAACTCCTGGCTACGTCCGGGATGTGCTCAACCGTTGGCGATTCTGACAATGAAGAGGTCTGATTTGAGTAGCTCACGCAAACGCGTGGTCGGTATTTTGAGCCACGGCCAACGCGGCTTGATCCTGACCACAAACGAGGATGAAGTTTGGATCCTCGAGCGCGACGAAAGCGGAGATGACCTTGTCGGGAGCAAGGTCATCGCGGAAGGTGTAGTTTCCGGCTTCGATCGCCTGCGCATCGACTGGATCGGCGCTCTGTCAGATGACGGCTCGCTGACGTAGCCAAGACACTTAGAAATGGCCCTACTCGACGACCGCGAGATGAGCGACTATGGCCTGCTAATCGAGCTTTCGTCCGCCCAATTGAGCAATCTCGAAATGGTCAAAAAATCCTCACCTCATCGACAGATTTGCACGGCTCATCGCAAATTGGCATCGAACCCCCGAACAATCGAAATCTGAGGGTATTTTTGAGGGTATCATTTCGATTTCTGCAAAATTTAATTGATGGTTTCAATACATTAATTGTCGAATTCGATTCCGTCCCCGGCACCACTTCTTCAAAACCGCACACAGCTTCGTCGATGGGTCACGGTATCCAGCCAGCAAGAAGGCCGGTTCGATAGTCCTGTCATAAAACCAGTGTTTGACGATCCCCCGCAAGTAACACTAGGTAACGCGCTTTGAGCGATTTTACCGGGGGCATTTGAAATGGCGACGAAGACCAAGGACGCGGGCGATCTTGAAGCAATCATTGCTCGTACTGCTCTGAAGTACGACCTGCTTCCCTATGAATCAAAACCCTTTCCGATGAGCCAGCCTGCCCGGCTGGGCGCCATGGCGCAGCTGTTCGGCCTGGAAGCCGCGCCGCTGGAAACCGCGCGCGTGCTCGAACTGGGCTGCGCCGCTGGCGGCAACATCATCCCCCACGCCGCGCGTTATCCCAAGGCGGAATTCGTTGGCGTCGACCTTGCCCGCACGCAGGTCGCTGCCGGCCGTTCGCGGATCAAGGCCATGGGCCTCGAGAATATCGAGATTCTGTGCAAGAGCTTTACCGAGATCGGCGAAGAGCTTGGCGCGTTCGACTATATCATCTGCCACGGCGTCTATTCGTGGGTTCCGCCGCAGGTGCAGGACGCAATCATGAAAGTGATCCGGGCGCGGCTTTCGCCCGTCGGCATCGCCTGCGTCAGCTACAACGTCTTGCCTGGATGGCGCATGATGCAGCCGCTGCGCGATGCCTTCATGCTGGCCGTTCCCGATGGCGTGGACAGCCTCGGCCGCGTTGCGATGGCACGCGAGATGCTGACGTTCATGGCCAAGTCCTCGCCGGACAAGGGACCTTACGGTGAAACGATCCGCAACTGGTCGCAGCGGCTTGCGAACCTTCCGAACGACTACATTGCCCACGAATTCCTTGAGGAATGCAACGATCCCTGCCTCGTCCGCGATTTTGCCAATGCGGCAGGCGTTCATGGCCTTGGCTATCTGGGCGAGTGCGAATTCTCATCGATGATCGCTGAAAACTACGGCAGCGAACTTGCCGAGGGCCTGCGTGCGCGCGGCGGCACTGATCTGGTGGCATCCGAGCAGTGGCTCGACATCCTGACCGGACGGACGTTCCGCCAATCGCTGCTGATTGCCGGCGAACGCATGGGCGGGGTCAACCGCGCGCTGACGCCGGAATCGATCGAGCGCCTGCACTTCGTCCTGCCATCCAACGGCGTGCTGAAGCGCGATGGCGATATCACGACTTTCTCGCTGGCCGATGGCCGCTCGATTACTTCGACCTTCACCAATGTCGGAATGATGTTCGAGAAGATGACCGCCAACCATCCGGGTTCAAGCTCGCTGGATTCGCTGACGGACGGCGCCGACGATCAGGCCCGCGCCGAAATGCGCGACGCCCTTTACCGCATGGCAATGTCTGGCATGCTGTTTCTGCAAAGCGAGCCCGTGGGCTGTTCGACCAAGCCGGGCGACAAACCGGTCGCAAGCCCGGTCGCACGCGCCGATGCCGAAGCCGGAACGGCGTATACCACGAATGCTCGCCATGAATCCGTGGCGCTCGATGCGGGGGCGCTGGTTCTTTTGCCGCTGATGGATGGCGCACATGACACCAAGGACCTCGAAGAAGCGCTGCTCGAAGCTGCCCAGGATGGTATTTTGAATTTTGCGCGCGACGGCGCTGCGGTGACAGAAGCGAATGCGCTCAAGGCCTTGGTGGCTGAACATCTGCCCAATTCGATTTTGGGGATAACCGGAGCGGCGCTCCTGCTCGAATAAAGCGTCTCGTTGACTCGCTTGGGGGAAGCTTCTAGCAAATCTGGGTCGTACCGGCTGGGGAAGCTGGGCGATTTTAACTATAAGATACTGGTCGCACACTGTTTTTAGCCTGCCTTATGGGAGCAGAACTGATGCTGCGCGCGCGAATCGATCGTCAAAATTCGTCCACCTTTGCCGCAAAGGCACGTCGACTGTTCGAAAGCGGAGCCAGCCATCGCGCCTTGCGCGTGACCATGGGCGCCTTTGCTGCAACCACCGGCCTGTTCGTCCTGACGGCACCAGCTTTGGCAAATTGCGTACGTGAGCCGGATCCGGTAACTGGCCTGGACCTCCTCTGCAGTGGGACAACGGGACCATCCACGACCAACGGCCTTAGCGGCGGATGGAGCAGCAACACCTACGTCGACGGCGAGACTCGCTTTGCAGCGACGGGTCTCCATACCAACATCGACTCCCCCACTTTCGGCGTCGCTATCGATTCGACGTCATCGATTACGTCCTCTGTTGCTGGTGGCAACGGCGGACTGAATAACGGCACCGCGCTGTTCGTCATCAATACCGGCAACATTGTTTCGGTTACTCCCTTCGGCAGCGGAATTAACGGCAATCTCAAATCATCGCTTGCCGCTGGGTTGGTTTTGAACGTGACCGGTGCGGGCAGCATCGACATCACGCAAGGTAGCACGTCGACTATTTCCGGGGCCACTTCCGGGATCATCTCGAAGGTTGCGGGCGCTGGGTCGACGCATCTCGCGCTTGAGGGTCAGGTTCTTGGCGGTACGGGCCCGGCTATCACCGCCACGAGCACCAGCGGGGAAATCTCGATCACCAATGCCAACTTTGCATCTGCCTTCAGCAGCAGCAATGGCGGTATTAGTCTGACGAGCAGCACCGGCAAGATTTCTGTCAGCACATTGGCGTCGATTTCCGGCGGTTTGGGTGTCGGCGTTAATATCTCTTCCGGTGACGATGTTTCAATCAACCTCAGCGGTACAACAACCGGCTCTGAAGGCATCCATATCGAAGCTGGCAATGGTGCAGATGTCAGCGTTTACAGTGGTAATCTCACGTCAAGCAGTGGCGATGGCATCACGGTAACAAACACCACCGCCGGAGCAAATGCCGGCACGATCAATGTCAACCATAACCCGCTCACAACCTTGAATTCCGCTGCTGACGGTATCGTAACTGATAGTGGGTCTTCAACCGGTGCAACCACGATTAACGTCAACGGTGCGATTGTCGCCGTCGGTACGGGCGTCAAAGGTACGTCGACGGTGGGCAATATCACCGTTAACGTGGCATCGGCTGGCAAAATTGATCCGTTGATCGGCGTCGACCTTGCCACCGTAAGCGGCACCCTTGCTGTAACCAATGCAGGTCTCATCGAAGGCGACAACTTCGGCGTGCGGTTGGCAGCCAGCGGAGCTGGGATTCTCGACGTCGATTCTACCGGCACGATCAACAGCAGCGCAGGCTCCGCAGTTCATGCCACATCGAACGGCGGTGCAATTGATATCGCCGTTAACGACGTCAGCGGCGCGAGCTCTTATGGCGTCTTTGCCCATACGAATGGCGCGGGTTCGGTCGGTGTCACCGCCAATGGTTCGCTGTCGGGCGGCGGCATCGGCGTCGACGCGCAGGCAATTGACGGTGCTGTCACCGTAACCAGCAACGGCAGCATCACCGGCGGTGTGCACGGCGTTTATGCCCAGTCGAATAAGGGAACCGTGACCGTCACCGGCGCAGGCTCGTTCGAAGGCACCGCCGGCACTGGCATCATCGCCAACTCGGGCACAAGCAACATCGACATTCTCGGTGTTGGGACGGTCAAGGGCGCCATTGATGGCATCAGTGCCACTTCCGGTTCGGGCAACATCACGGTCAATCCGGGGTCGACTGTTTCAGGGGCAACCGGCAACGGCATTGCTGCGTCCACGAACGGCAATGGCACGACGCAGATCACCACTACTACGGCCATTTCGGGCGGGACCAGTGGCATCAGCGCCAGCACTGTCAATGGCGACCTCACTATTGATGCCAAGGGTAGCGTGATCGGCGGAACTACTGGCATCAACGCCACATCCAATGGTGGCGCGATTGACGTTACGGCAGCTGATGCATCGGGCACAGCCAGCTATGGCATCTTTGCGCACAACAAGGGCACAGGCACTGTCGATGTCACCGCTGACGGCAAGGTCTTTGGCGGCGGCATCGGCGTCGACGCTCAGGCAATTGATGGCGCAGTGACTGTAACCAGCAACGGCAGCATCACCGGTGCCGTGCATGGCGTTTATGCGCAGTCAAATACGGCAACGGTGACCGTAACCGGCGCGGGCACGTTTGAAGGCACCGCTGGCACCGGTATAATTGCCAACTCGGGCACGAGCAACATTGACATCCTCGGTGTTGGCGCGGTCAAGGGCGGGATCGACGGCATCAGCGCCACGTCGGGCACCGGCAATATCACGATCAATCCAGCCTCGACCGCTTCGGGCGGCACGGGTAATGGCATCGCCGCGGTGACCAACAGCAATGGCAAGATTGCTATCACCACCACTACGGCCATTTCGGGCGGCACCAATGGTATCAACGCCAGCACTGTCTTTGGCGACCTGACTGTTGATGCCAAGGGCAGTGTCAGCGGCGGAACTACCGGCATCAACGCCACTTCCAGCGGCGGCGCGATCAACGTTACAGCCGCAGACGCCTCGGGCACGGCCAGCTATGGCGTCTATGCTCACAACAAGGGCGCCGGCACGGTCGATGTGACGGCCAGCGGCAAGATTTATGGCGGCGGCATCGGCGTCGACGCTCAGGCAATTGACGGAGCGGTGACTGTAACCAGCAACGGCAGCATCACCGGTGCCGTGCATGGCGTTTATGCGCAGTCAAATACGGCAACGGTGACCGTCACCGGCGCGGGCACGTTTGAAGGCACCGCTGGCACCGGTATAATTGCCAACTCGGGCACGAGCAACATTGACATCCTCGGTGTTGGCGCGGTCAAGGGCGGAATCGACGGCATCAGCGCCACGTCGGGCACCGGCAATATCACGATCAATCCAGCCTCGACAGTTTCGGGCGGAACCGGCGATGGCATTGTTGCAAACACCAACAGCACTGGCACGATTTCGATAGCGAACGTCGGCACAGTATCGGGCGGCGCCAATGGCATTAATGCCACGACTGTGTTCGGCAACCTGACGGTCAACAGCAAGGGCGGGGTTTCCGGCGGAACCAACGGCATTCTCGCCGCTACGTCGGGCGGCGCGATCGACATTGATGCTGCTGGCAACGTAACCGGCACGGCCGGTCGCGGCATTTCCGGCACGGTTAACGGCGCGAATGGCGGCGTGGACATCACCGGCACCGGCGCAGGCACCATCACCTCGGGCACCGAGGGCGTTCTTGCAGCCATCACGGCTGGGTCGAACACTGGCAATATAGGTATCGATGTCCAGCAGGATATCAAGTCCGGCACTACCGGCATCAGCGCGGCTACTGCCGGTAGTGGCGACATTACGGTCAAGGCTGATGGCAACATCACCAATACAACCGGCAATGGCATCAGTGCCACCAACACCAATGCAACGGCCAACGCCGGAACGATCGACGTTTCCTTCCTTGCGGGCAACGCAATCGGCAGCGGCGGCAGTGGTATCGTTACCAACATGACGAATTCGACCGGGCTGACGACGGTCAACGTTGGTGGCAACATCACTGCTGCAGGCGATGGCGTGCTGATGCAGTCGAAAAGCGGCGGGATCGACTTCACCCAGACTTCGGGATCGACGATCAACGGTTCGACAGGAGGTGTGGTTGCGCAGGTTCTCCAGGGTGGAGCCGGAATAAATGTTGATGCGCAAGGAACCGTAAATGGCGGATTGAACGGCATTTTCGCTCGCGTTTTCGCCAACACGGGCACGTCTGCGCAGAACACGGTAACGGTCACGGCAAATGATGTCAGTGCGTCGAGCGCAAACGTCGGTCAATGGGGCGTCGTGGGCAACACGCAAGGCGCATTTGGCGGCGATATCAACGTCACTGTGAATGGAAACGTTACCAGTTCGACGGGTGGACCAAACACCATGCCGAACGGTGTCGGTGCCCTTGCTTTCGGCAATGACGGTAATGTCTCCGTCACGGTGAACGGAAATGTGGGATCATCAACCGATCGCGCCCGCTTCTTCGGCATCCAGACTCAAGCCGTCGGTGGCAATGCAACGGTCAACCTGACCGGCAGTTCGTTCTCAGTTTCGAACGCGATTCTGGCTGATTCCCAGACAGGCACAGTAACTGTAACCGGCACCGGTGCGGGAACCATCGATAGCACCAGCGCAAGCGCTGTTGGGGCACGTGTCCTCTCGAATGCGGCAACCAGCAACATCTCCGTCGATGTCACGCAGGACGTCAAGGGCGCGTCAGGCATCCGTGCGCTGAACAGCGGCACCGGAAATACGACCGTCGTCGCGTCCAACGTGACCGGCACCGCCAACGTCGGCATCGAAGCATCCACGAGCCATGTTGGCGCAAGTGCAGCTAATATCGATGTCACACAGCGCGCTGGCACTACGATCAACGCTGTCAATACGGGCATCCTGACCAACCTGGCGTCATCGACCGGCACGGCAACGGTGAACGTCAATGGCGCAGTTCTAGTCGCGGCGGGCGGCACAGGCGTCAAGCAGACCTCGATTAGCGGCGCGAACGTCCTCAATGTCAGTGCGACCGGGTCGATCGATCCGCTGATCGGCGTCGACCAGTTGACGGCATCGGGTTCCAACACGGTCAATAACTTCGGCTTGATCGAGGGCGACAACATCGGTGTTCGCCAGGTGGCGACGACCACAGGCACCAACTATACGCTGAACAACGGCACGATCACGGGCAAGGCGCTCCAGGGTCTGGTGTCGAAGGTGGTCGATGGCAATGCCACGGTGACCGGTTCGGGCAGCATTACCGGCGGCACCGTCGGCGTGGAAATGGCCAGCACCGGTGCGGGCAACCTGCTCTACACCGGCAGCATGACGGTAAAGGGCGGTTCGGATGACGGCCT
>NZ_JANPGP010000015.1:0-19537 GCF_031424035.1 Novosphingobium sp. | reverse complement strand
CTCTTATTGCAAATGCTTCTCAATTGCATATAAAAGCGCACATGCGAGTCTTTCCCGACTTGCAATCGCCATGTCACACGCCTAGGGCACCCACTGAACCGGGCCACCGTCATGCCAGCGGGACTAGTGCGGCACGCCCTTGATCGCCAGATTCTCCCGCAGCTGGGAAGTGGATAGACATGGCTCGCAAGAAGATTGCCCTTATCGGCGCCGGTAACATCGGCGGCACGCTGGCTCACCTCGCCGCGCAGAAGGAACTGGGCGATGTCGTCCTGTTCGACATTGCCGAGGGTGTTCCCCAGGGCAAGGCGCTCGATCTGCTGCAGTGCGGCCCGGTTGAAGGGTTTGACGTCAACGTCACCGGATCGAACGATTACAAGGACATCGCAGGCGCCGACGTGATCATCGTCACCGCCGGTGTGCCCCGCAAGCCGGGCATGAGCCGCGACGATCTGCTCGGCATCAACCTCAAGGTGATGAAGGCCGTGGGCGAAGGCATCAAGGCCAACGCGCCCGACGCTTTCGTGATCTGCATCACCAACCCGCTCGACGCGATGGTCTGGGCGCTGCGCGAATTTTCGGGCCTGCCGCATAACAAGGTGGTCGGCATGGCGGGCGTGCTCGATTCGGCGCGCTTCTCCACCTTCCTCGCTCAGGAATTCGGCGTTTCGGTGCGTGACGTCACCAGCTTCGTGCTCGGCGGCCACGGCGATACCATGGTGCCAGTCGCAAGCTACTCGACCGTCAAGGGCATCCCTGTCCCCGACCTCATCAAGATGGGCCGCTCGACGCAGGAACGCATCGACGCGATCATCAAGCGCACGGCTGGCGGCGGCGGCGAAATCGTCGGCATGCTCGGCACCTCGGCATTCTATGCCCCGGCGGCCTCGGCAATCTCGATGGCCGAAGCCTACCTCGGCGACCAGAAGCGCATCCTCCCCTGCGCTGCCTTTGTCGAAGGCAAGTACGGCATCGACGGCCTCTATGTCGGCGTTCCGGTGGTGATCGGTTCGGACGGCGTGGAAGAAGTGATCGAGATCGCTCTCGATGACGCTGCCAAGGCCGGCCTCAAGGTTTCGATCGACGCGGTTGAGGAACTTGTTGCCGCATGCAAGGCCATCGACGGCTCGCTGGCCTGAATTTCGTGAGTCCCCGCGCAGGCGGGGACCTCGTGCCTTTGACATGGCGCGGTTGATTGTGGCCTGAGGCCCCCACCTTCGCGGGGGCACACCGGGAGAGTTAAATTGAGCATTCTCGTCAACAAGAACACCAAGGTCATTACGCAAGGCATGACCGGCAAGACCGGCAGCTTCCACACCGAAGCGGCGCTGGCTTACGGCACGCAGATGGTTGCTGGCGTTACCCCGGGCAAGGGCGGCACGGAATCGCTCGGCCTGCCGCAGTTCGACACGGTGGAAGAAGCCAAGGCTGTCACTGGCGCCACCGCCAGCTGCATCTACGTGCCGCCCGCCGGCTGCGCCGATGCCATCCTTGAGGCGATTGCCGCCGAGATCGAGCTGATCGTCGCCATCACCGAGGGCGTTCCCGTGCTCGACATGGTCCGCGTCAAGCGCGCGCTTTCGGGTTCGAAGAGCCGCCTGATCGGCCCGAACTGCCCCGGCGTCCTCACCCCGAACGAATGCAAGATCGGCATCATGCCGGGCAACATCTTCTCCAAGGGCAGCGTCGGCGTTGTCAGCCGCTCGGGCACGCTGACCTATGAAGCCGTCCACCAGACCACGGCGGTCGGCCTTGGCCAGACCACGGCAGTCGGCATCGGCGGCGATCCGGTCAATGGCACGAACTTCATCGACATGCTCGAGCTGTTCCTTGCCGATGACGAGACCAAGTCGATCATCATGATCGGCGAAATCGGCGGCAGCGCCGAAGAAGAAGCCGCACAGTTCCTCAAGGACGAAGCCAAGCGTGGCCGCAAGAAGCCGATGGTTGGCTTCATCGCCGGCCTCACGGCTCCTCCGGGCCGCCGCATGGGCCACGCCGGAGCCATCGTTTCGGGCGGCCAGGGCGGCGCGGAAGACAAGATTGCAGCGATGGAAGCAGCGGGCATCCGCGTTTCTCCCTCGCCTTCCGAACTCGGCACCACGCTCGCGGCGCTGCTGAAGGAGCTTGTCTGAGGGTTTTGCCGGAAGGCACCCTTCAGACGAGAGCAAGCATAATCAGGGCAAGGGCTGTTTTCCTCCCCGGGAACGCCCAGGCCTTGCGATCAAGGACTTGAAGCGGCCGGGCATCCCTGCTGCCGACTAGGTGATTCATGGGCAACGAAAGCTTCGATTTCTATCCCGATGCGGGTGAGCCGCAGCCCGGCCCCAGCTGGCAGCGCAAGGGCTGGCCGATCGCCGGCGGCGCATCGGAAGACGATCTGACTCAGGCGCTCGACCCGATGAACCTGAAGGCGGCGATCAAGGCTTCAACCGCCAAGGCGGGCGCGGCACTGGATGAAGGCGCGCTCGAAGCGGCGGCATCGGACACGATCCGCGCGGTCATGCTGATCCGCACCTACCGGGTGCGCGGTCACTATGCTGCAGACCTCGACCCGCTCGGCATAGCCAAGCAGGAAGTGCCCGCCGACCTCGACCCGGCTTACCACGGCTTCACCCCTGCCGACCTTGATCGCCGCATTTTCCTTGGCGGTTACATCGGCCTAGAATGGGGCACCGTGCGCGAAATCGTCGACACCCTGCGCCGCAATTACTGCGGCAAGGTCGGCCTTGAATACATGCACATCGCCGATGTCGATGAGCGCCGGTTCCTGCAGGACCGCATGGAAGGTGCCGACAAGCACATCCACTTCAGCCCCGAAGGCAAGAAGGCGATCCTGACCGCCGTGATCCGCGGCGAGCAGTACGAAAAGTTCCTCGGCAAGAAGTACGTCGGCACCAAGCGCTTTGGCCTTGATGGCGGTGAATCGATGATCCCGGCGCTTGAAGCCGTGATCAAGTACGGCGGCCAGCGCGGCGTGAAGGAAATCGTTTATGGCATGGCCCACCGTGGCCGCCTGAACGTCCTCGCCAACGTGATGGCCAAACCGTACAAGGTGATCTTCCACGAATTCTCGGGCGGCACGGCCAACCCCGAGGACGTCGGCGGATCGGGCGACGTCAAGTATCACCTCGGCACCAGCACCGACCGCGAATTTGACGGCATCAAGGTGCACATGAGCCTGATGCCCAACCCATCGCACCTCGAAACGGTCGATCCGATCGTGCTCGGCAAGGTACGCGCCTACCAGAATTTCCATGACGATATCGGCAAGGGCAAGCACAAGCAGGTGCTGCCCGTGCTGATCCACGGCGATGCGGCCTTTGCCGGTCAGGGCATTGTCTGGGAGTGCTTCGGCTTCTCGGGCGTGAAGGGTTACAACACCGGCGGCTGTATCCACTTCGTCATCAACAACCAGATCGGCTTCACCACCAGCCCGCAGTTCTCGCGCGGATCACCCTACCCGTCGGACGTGGCCAAGGGCGTGATGGCCCCGATCATTCACGTCAACGGCGATGATCCCGAAGCCGTGACCTTCGCCTGCAAGCTGGCGATCGATTACCGCCAGACCTTTGGCCGCGATGTCGTGGTCGACATGTGGTGCTATCGCCGCTTCGGCCACAACGAGGGCGATGAGCCGGGCTTCACCCAGCCACTGATGTACCAGCAGATCCGCCAACACCCCGCCGTCAGCGACCTTTATGCCGGCCGTCTGGTGAAGGAAGGCGTGATCGACGCCGGGTTCGCCGGATCTGTCATCCAGGGCTTCACCGATCACCTCGAGCAGGAATTCACCGGCTCCAAGAGCTACAAGGCCAATGAGGCGGACTGGTTCGGCGGGCGCTGGTCGGGCTTCAACAAGCCGGTCGACCCCGAAACCGCACGCCGCAACGTGCCAACCGGCATCGACAACAAGCTGTTCGAAAGCCTTGGTCGCACGCTGACTACGGTTCCCGAAGACCTGACGATCCACAAGACGCTCGAACGCGTGCTGGAAGCCAAGCGCGACATGTTCCGCAACGGCACCGGGTTTGACTGGGCTACGGGCGAGGCGTTGGCCTATGGCTCGCTGCTGTCGGAAGGCTATGCCGTCCGCCTGTCAGGCCAGGATTCAGGCCGCGGCACCTTCAGCCAGCGCCACGCGGTGTGGGTCGATCAGACCAGCGAGAACAAGTACGTCCCGCTCAGCACTGTGCCGCACGGCCAGTTCGAAGTGCATGACAGCCCGCTGTCCGAATACGGCGTCCTCGGTTTTGAATACGGCTATGCCAGCGCCGATCCGAAGACCCTTGTGCTGTGGGAAGCGCAGTTCGGCGATTTCGCCAATGGCGCTCAGATCATCATCGATCAGTATATCGCCAGTTCGGAAAGCAAGTGGCTGCGCGCCAATGGCCTCGTGATGCTTTTGCCGCATGGCTATGAAGGCCAGGGGCCGGAGCATTCGTCCGCCCGGCTTGAGCGCTATCTCCAGCTTTGCGCGCAGGACAACATGCAGGTGTGCAACATCACCACGCCGTCCAATTACTTCCACGCGCTGCGCCGCCAGATGCACCGGCCGTTCCGCAAGCCGCTGATCATCATGACGCCCAAGAGCCTGCTGCGTCACCCGCTGGCCAAGTCGGAGCTTGAGGACTTCATCGGCGAAAGCCACTTCCGCCGCATCATGGCCGATCGCACGCCACCGGCGGACGAGAAGATCAAGCGTCTGGTGCTGTGTTCGGGCAAGGTCGGCTACGACCTGATGGAAGCGCGCGATTCCGAAGAGCTGGAGGATACCACTGTCCTGCGGATCGAGCAGATCTATCCCTTCCCGGGCGAACCGCTGGGCCTGCGTATTTCACGCATGAAGAACCTTGAAGACGTTGTCTGGTGCCAGGAAGAGCCCCGCAACAACGGCGCATGGTCCTTCGTGGAGCCATTCATCGAGGACGTGCTCAAGGACGCCGGCTGCAAGGTTTCGCGTCCGCGCTATGCCGGCCGCACAGCCAGCGCTTCCCCCGCCACCGGTCTTGCCACGCGGCACGCCAGTGAACAGGGCGCGCTTGTTGCCGATGCACTGGGGCTCTCGGTGCGCAAGGAAATACGCCGGCAGAAGAAATCGTGAGCCACCACCCATTCGTCATTCCCGCGAAGGCGGGAACCCATCTCCGGCGCTGCACCAAGCGGCTCGGTGAGGAGATGGATCCCCGCTTCCGCGGGGATGACGAGAGTTTCTAGTAGGGTTATTTGATCATGTCCGTTGAAGTCAAAGTCCCCACGCTGGGCGAATCTGTTTCCGAGGCCACCATCGGTCAATGGCTGAAGCAGCCGGGCGAAGCGGTGAAGGCCGACGAGCCGATTGCCAGCCTTGAGACTGACAAGGTCGCCATCGAGGTCATGTCGCCGGTCGCCGGCGTCATGGGCGCGCAGATCGTCAAGGAAGGCGATAACGTTGCCGTCGGCGCGCTGATCGCCACGATCGAGGACGGCACTCCCGCTGCCGGCGCCGAGCCGGTGGCCGAACGCACCGAAGCGCCGGTCGCCCCGGCATCTGCCAGCGAAGCTCCGGCGCCGGCAGAGGACCCGGTCACCCTGTCCCCCGCCGTGCGCCGCGCGGTGCTGGAACACGGGATCGACCCGGCGAGCATCAAGGGTTCGGGCAAGGACGGCCGCATCACCAAGGAAGACGTCCTCGCCGCCGCTGCCGCCAAGAGCGCTGCGCCGGCCCCGGCAGTCTCCGCCCCCGCAGCCCCCGCCCCGGCAGCCGCATCTTCGGGTGGCCGCGCCGAGGAACGCGTCAAGATGACGCGCCTGCGCCAGACCATCGCCAAGCGACTGAAGTCCGCGCAGGAAACGGCTGCGCTGCTCACCACGTTCAACGATGTCGACATGTCCGCCGTCATCGCGACGCGTGAGAAGTACAAGGACCTGTTCGAGAAGAAGCACGGCGTGAAACTCGGTTTCATGAGCTTCTTCGCCAAGGCTTCGTGCCTTGCGCTCAAGGACATTCCCGCCGTCAACGCCCAGATCCAGGGTGAGGAAATCGTCTATTTCGATTACGTCGACCTGTCGGTGGCGGTCTCCGCGCCGAACGGGCTGGTCGTGCCGGTTGTCCGCGATGTCGATTCGATGTCCTTCGCCGAGATCGAAAAGGCCATTGCCGGCTATGGCAAGAAGGCCAAGGAAGGCACGCTGACCATGGACGAGATGAAGGGCGGCACCTTCACCATCTCCAACGGCGGCGTGTTCGGCGGGCTCATGTCCACTCCGATCATCAACCCGCCGCAGAGCGCCGTGCTCGGCCTTCACCGCATCGAGGACCGCCCGGTGGTTCGGAATGGCGAGATCGTCATCCGCCCGATGATGTACATCGCGCTGTCCTATGACCACCGCCTGATCGACGGCCGCGAGGCCGTGACCGCGCTGAAGACGATCAAGGAAGCGATCGAGGATCCGGCGCGTCTGCTGATCGATTTGTGATAACGTCGTCCCGGACTTGGTCCGGGACCGCTGGCCCCAAGTCCGGAGCCAGCGGCCAGCGATCCCGGGTCAAGCCCGGGATGACGGAGAAGACAATGGCTGAATACGACTACGACGTCCTCATCATCGGTGCCGGCCCCGGCGGCTATGTCGCAGCAATCCGTGCGGCGCAGCTGGGCCTGAAGACGGCCTGCGCCGAAGGGCGCGAGACGCTGGGCGGGACCTGCCTCAACGTCGGCTGCATCCCGTCGAAGGCGCTGCTCCATGCCTCCGAATACTTCGACGCTGCCGCCAATGGCGAGATGGCCAAGCTGGGCATCAAGGTGAAGCCCGAGCTTGATCTCGATACCATGCAGGCGAGCCGCAAGGATTCGGTCAAGGGCCTCACCGGCGGCATCGAATTCCTGTTCAAGAAGAACAAGGTTGACTGGCTGAAGGGCTATGCCGCGTTCAAGGATGCCCACACGGTTGAAGTCGCGGGCAAGTCCGTGACCGCCAAGAACATCGTCATCGCCACCGGATCATCGGTCACGCCCCTCCCCGGCGTCGAGATCGACAATGCCAAGGGTGTCGTCGTGGATAGCACCGGCGCGCTTGAACTGACCGCCGTGCCGAAGAAGATGATCGTCATTGGCGGCGGCGTGATCGGACTCGAACTCGGCTCGGTCTGGCGCCGGCTGGGCTCGGAAGTCACGGTGGTCGAATTCCTCGACCAGCTGCTCCCCGGCATGGACGGCGACGTCCGCAAGGAAGCCGCCAAGATCTTCAAGAAGCAGGGCATGTCGCTCAAGCTTTCGACCAAGGTGACCGGCGTCACGGTCAAGGGCAAGAAGGCCAGCGTCACGGTTGAACCGTCCGCTGGCGGTGCCGCCGAAACGCTTGAGGCTGATGTGGTGCTGGTCTCCATCGGCCGCCGCCCCAATGTCGACGGCCTTGGCCTCGAGGCGATCGGGCTGGAGCGCAACCAGCGCGGCCAGATCGAGACCGACCACGAATTCCGCACCAAGATCGATGGCGTCTGGGCTGTCGGCGACGTCATCCCCGGGCCTATGTTGGCGCACAAAGCCGAGGACGAAGGCATCGCCGTGGCCGAGAATATCGCGGGCCTCACCGGCATCGTGAACCACGATGTCATCCCTGGCGTGGTCTATACCAAGCCCGAATTCGCCGGCGTCGGCCTGACCGAAGAGCAGGCGAAAGAGCGCGGCGAGATCAAGGTCGGCAAGTTCCCGATGATGGCCAACAGCCGCGCCAAGACCAATCATGAACCCGACGGTTTCGTGAAGATTATCGCCGATGCCACGACCGACAAGGTGCTGGGCGTGTGGTGCATCGCCACGGTTGCCGGCACAATGATCGCCGAAGCTGCGCTGGCGATGGAATTCGGCGCTACCAGCGAAGACATTGCCTATACCTGCCACGCTCACCCGACCCATTCTGAAGCGATCAAGGAAGCCGCGATGGCGGTAACCGGCAAGCCGATCCACATCTGATGTCCCTGCGCGCAGCGATCGCCGCGTATCTCGCTGCGGTCGCTGGCGGCGTTGGCTGGATGCTGACGACCGGCGCGCCGCCCATGTTTGCGATCGTAAATGCGGTCGCGGCGTTGCTGGCCCTGGTGATAGCCGCTGTCCTGTACCGAAAGCCGAGCCGGAAAGCGGAGCTAGCTGCCCTGTGCCTCGCCCCTGTCGCCTTGGCTGCGTCGATTGCGATTGGCCCGGATATCGACGGGGTTCACCGCTGGGTCGCCATCGGGCCGCTGCGGCTCCATGCCGCAGCTCTTTTCGGCCCCTCATTTCTCGTGGCATTCCAGCGCCGGGCTGACTGGTTCGGCACGGCGGTAGCTGTTGTCATGGCCGGGCTGGTCACGCTTCAACCAGATATGGGCGCGGCGCTGGCGTTGGCCTGCGCGCTCGGCATTGCTTTGGTTTTCGAGTTTCGTTGGGACCGACTGATGGCTTTCGCGGTATCCGCTATAGCGTTCGGCGTCACCGCTATCAGGCCTGACCGGCTTGAACCCGTATCGTTTGTGGAAAATGTGCTGCAGAACATCTGGCATCAGGGCAGCGTTCTGGCCCTCTTGATACCCTTGGCTTTGCTGGCGGCAATTGCTGCCCCCGTGCTCATGTCCGCTGGCAGGCGTTCGGAAGGGGCTGCCCTTGCCGGCTGGTTCCTAGGCCTTGCCGCTGCATCATTGCTCGGCCCCTTCCCGACTCCGTTGATCGGCTATGGCGCAGCGCCGATACTGGGTTACGGCATCGCCCTGGGCCTGCTCGGCCGAGCGCGGCCCAATCCCGCCCCGTCTGACAACGGTTGCACGCAGACAGGAACCGCTTCACCTTACGCGCGTTCTCTCCAGATCGAGCGAGCGGGGCGGTTGAATGACAACAGGGATCAGTGTTCAAGGAATTTGGCTGGCAATCCTTGCCACGCTGGCTCTGGCGGGATGCACTAACGACAAGGCCGAAGTCGCGCCGCCCCGATCAAATGAGAAGGTAGTGATCCCGCCGCAATCCTCGCTGATTGCCGTGCCGGTGGAGGCTGACCTTGCCCAGCTCCGCGCGGCGCTAGAAACTGCTGTCCCCAAGCGCCTGTGGACGATCAACAAGGCCGGGCAGACCTGCGTTTCGCCCAGCAAGGTCAAGGTGCTGGTGGTCAAGATCAAGACCCCGAAGATCAAGTGCGATCTGGTGGGCGAAGTCACGCGCGGGCCGCTCGCGATATCGGGCAAGGGCCACCAGATCATCGTCACCATGCCGATCAGGGCAGTGATCCGCGCCCAGCGTATCGCCGGGATCATCAAGCAGGAGACCGGCACGGCAAACGCGCAGGTGCGGGCGCTAATAACGCTCGACATGGGTAACGACTGGAACCCGCGCGCAAAGGTCGACATTGCCTATGACTGGACCCGCGAGCCGGGCATCGATTTCATGGGTGAGCGCATCGAATTCACCAGCAAGGCCGATGCCAAGCTGCGCGGGGTCATCGCCCGGCTCGAACAGACCCTGCCGCGCGAACTGGCCAAGCTGCAGGTGCGCGAACACGTGCAGGCGGCCTGGGGCAAGGCTTTCACCTCGTTGCAGCTCAACCGATCAAACCCGCCGGTGTGGATGCGCGTTACCCCGCAGGAACTGCAGTTTGGCGGCTATACCGTGCAGGGCAACCGGCTGCGAATCAACCTTGGCATGAAGGCCGTGACCGAGACCTTCGTCGGCCCCCGCCCCGCCGACCCCGCCCCCAGCCCCTTGCCGCCGCTGCGCCGGCTGGCCGGGCCGCCGGGCCGGATGCTGTTCTTCATCCCGGTCATCGCGGATTACGCGCAGCTGGAACCCGTCGTGCAAAAGGCGCTTGTCAAACGGTCTGCCCGGCCGTTCGACGTGCCGGGCGTCGGCGCGGTAAATGCTACCTTCGGCAAGGTCACGATCTATGCCACCAATGGGGGCCGCATCGCGGTGGGAGCAAGGTTCCATGCCCAGGACGCCGCCAAGCAGTTCCCCAGCGCCGAAGGCATGATCTGGCTGACGGGAATGCCGATCAATCCGCCCAACACCCAGCAAGTCACCTTTGGCAATGTCGAGGTTACCGGCAAGAGCGACGGCACCGGCACCAAGCTGCTGCTCGCGCTGGCCAACACCCCGGCAGTCGCCCAGACCATCGGCGATGCGCTGGGCCAGAACTTCGGCCGCGACTACAACAAGCTGATGCTCAAGATCAGCAGCGCGATCGACGAAAAGCGCGAAGGCAACCTGCTGATCCGCGCGCGCATCGATGAAATTCGCACCGATTCCCTGAAGGCTGCGGGCCAAGGCCTGTACCTGCCCGTCTGGGGCACGGGCACGGCTTCGATCGAACTGGTTTCTATCCGCTGACTTGGCGCCTCTTTTGCAAGTAGCAGAACGGTAACGGTCCGCCGGTATCCTTGCGGCATGGTGACGCATGACCCTTTGCCTAAGAACTTTGCCTATGAGCGAAGCGCGCGGGGCGATTTCCGCTTCTGGGCGCTCCTGCTGTTTGGCGCGGTGTTCCTTTATGCCGGCCTCACCATCGATCCGCAGACCAATTGCAACGAAAGCGGCGAATGTGCGCCCTGGCTCGTGCCCATTGCCGCGATCATGGGAGCGCTCGCCACGGCAACTGCCATCGCACGGCTGCTGGCAAACACCCGCCGCGGATCGCGGTTCGATCCGGATACCGGTGATCTGGTGTGGTGGCAGAACCGGGCCAATGGGTACCCGGGCGATCATGGCCGTATCCATCCCGCCGAGATCGGCCGGATCCGCATCGTCAAGGAAAGCGAGGGGGCCGACGGCGTTCATCTTTATGATCGGCATGGCAACCGTCAGCCGTTCTTTGATAGCGAAGTCTTTCCCGGACGCGCTGAACATTGGGCAGCACAACTGATTGCTCGTTACCCGCATATCAAGCTCGACATCGTCGGCTAGGCACTGCGCAGGAGGCGGAAAAACCCCACGCCGGTGGCTTTTTGAGCATTGCGAGGCAAGTCCGGGCGTGGCAAGCGCTGGCGCCTGTCGAGAATGCAAGGAAAGTTCCCATGGCCGCCACCGTTACGCTGAAGCTCACCCAGGACGAGCTCGAAATCCTCTCCGACGCGCTTGAAGCGGACATGGAAGGCTATCTCGAAGCAGCCAAGGAAGCTCGTGGCCGCAACAATGCGCGCGAGGAAGTCGCCACTTTCACCGAAGCCGCCGAACGCATCCAGGGCGTGCTGACCAAGGTGCAGGCGCTGGTCGAGGAATAAGGGGCCGAGGAACAAGGCGCGCCCATGCGCCGCATGCAACGTCTGGCCCGCTGGCATATCTGGCTGGGCTGGGTTGTCGCCCTACCCATATTGGTCTGGCTGGTCAGCGGCCTCGTCATGGCGGCAAAGCCGATTGACGAGGTTCGCGGCGATCATTTGCGCCGCGCTGCGGTTCCGGTCACGGCCGCTGGCCTTGTCGCGCCACGCGCTTCGGGTCAGATCGCCAAGATCGCCCTGATCGACGAGGCCGGCCGCGCGGTGTGGATCGTTACCAGCGCCGACAAGTCCGTCCGCCGCTTTGATGCGCGGACTGGCGAAATGCTCGCTCACGTCGATGAGGCCGAGGCCCGCCGCATCGCTCTGGCCGTCTATGCCGGGCCCGAAAAGCTCGAGAGCCTGCGCGAATTCGCCGAGCGCGACGCGCCGCTAGACCTGCGCCGCTCGCGCCCTTCATGGCGGGCCTCATTCAGCGACGACACGCATATCTACATCGATGCCGACAGCGGCGAAGTTCTGGCCCTGCGCACCGGCTGGTGGCGGTTCTACGATTTCCTCTGGGGCCTGCACATCATGGACCCGGGCGAGCGCGAGAATGCCCATAACCCGTGGGTCTGGACCTTTGGAACGCTGGCGCTGGTCATGTCGCTGTTCGGCACCGTGCTGCTGTTCCGGCGGCGGCGGCGGCGATCGGCCGACTGATCAGGCGGGCTTGAACTCCACGAACAGCCGCTCGATCCCGCGAATGATATAGCTCGCCTCGTAATCGACCTTGCGGTTGCCCCGCGGGCCGTGGTGGGCATCGGCCAGATCGAAGCTGCTGGTATGTTCAAGGAAGCGGTCGAGCAGGACTGTCACTTCGACCCGCGCCAGCGGTGCACCCACGCAGGTATGCGCACCGCGCCCAAAGCCGATGTGCTCCTTGATGCGCGGACGGCCGAGCCTGAATTCGTGCGGTTCGTCCCAGCGGCGCGGATCGCGGTTGGCGGCCGGCAAGGCGATGACCACGCGCTGGCCGGCGGGAATCTCGACATCGCCGATTTTCGTGCGCCGCTTGGACAGGCGGAAGGTCGCCTTGGTCGATCCTTCGAGCCGCATCATCTCCTCGATAAAGTCTGGGATCAGCGAACGGTCCTCGCGCAGTTGCTGCTGGATGTCCTGCCGGTCACAGAGGAAGCGGATTGCATTGCCGAGCAGCTTGGCAGAGGTGTCCTGCCCGGCGGCAAACAGGAACATCGCCGATTTTACCGCCTCGCCAATGTCGGGCAGTGTTCCGTCAGGATAGCGGGCCAGCGCCAGCTCGGTCATCACGTCCTCGCGCGGGCTGGCGCGACGTTCGGTAAGGTACTGGTAAAAGAACCCGGCCATGAACATCAGCGCATTGCTGCCCTTGGGCGGCTCCTGATCCTCGCCGGCGGTGTCCATGTTACCTGGCGGGGGCCCGGCATCGATCACGTCGCGGAACTTCTGGCGGTCTTCTTCCGGCACGCCGAGCAGGTCGGCAATGACCATGGTGACATAGGGCGTCGCCACTTCATTGATCAGCTCGCACGATCCGCGCGCGACCATGTCCCGTGCCATGGCATCGGCATAGCGCGCCATGAAATCCTTGTTGGCCTTTAGCCGCGAGGGCACGAACAGCGGGTTGAGCAAGTGCCGCGCCGCCGTGTGCCGATCGCCGTCATAGGTCACCAGCAGTTCGAGCGAGGGATTGGCCGGCTTGGCCTGGGCGATCTGTTCGGCAATGTCGTCGCCTTCGGGAACGAAGGTCAGCGGTGCGAGTGGCTCGGGATTGATGATCGAGGAGTAGTCGGTGTGGTTGAGCAGCACCGACACGCCCTCGGCAAAGCCGGTGACGATGACCACGTCGCGGTTCGGCATCCGGAACACCGGGCCATGTTCGCGCAGCTTTTCGAAATAGCCGTAGGGATCGAGCAGGACTTCGCGGTCAGTGAAGAAATCGGACTGGGCAGTTATCGAAGACATGGTCGGGGCCTCTCAGGCTGGAAGCGGATCGAATTCGAGGTGGAGGTCGTGCAGCGCATTGAGCACATAAGTCGGCTCATGCTTGAAACGGCGCGCGCCGGGCGGGCCGTGATGCGCTTCGGACAGCCGGATGTTGCCCATGCGCGCGAGCAGGCGCTCAAGGCTGACAGTGACTTCGCGCCGGGCCAATGGCGCACCGATGCAAGTGTGCGCGCCGCGCCCGAAGGCAGCGTGTTCGCGAATCTTTGGTCGGTCGAAAACGAATTCGTCGGGGTTTCCAAACCGGCGGGGATCGCGATTTGCCGCCATCGGCGAATACATCATGATCGAGCCGGCCTTGATCTCCACCCCGCCCAGCGTGGTGGTTTTCTGGCAGATGCGCCCGCCGCTCTTCACCGCGCCGTCAAGCCGCAGGCATTCCTCGATGAAATCGGGGATGCGCTTCGGATCATCGCGCAGTGCCTGCTGCACGTCGGGGCGCTCGGCGATCACCTTGAGGCAGGTGCACAGCAAGCGGTTAGTGGTATCCTGCCCGGCGCCGAACAGAAATGCCGAGAGCGAGGTAATGTCGACCAGCGAGGGCTTCGCTCCATCGGGGAAGCGCGCGGTGGCGACGTCATTCAGCACGTCATTGCGCTTGCCGAGTGCGCGCGCGAACGGCGCCATCAGCGGATGGTTGGCGATCCGCCGCTTGGCCAGCAGCTTGAACAGGTCCTTGCCCAGCGCCACCAGCGGGTTCTGCATCATCTCCTCGCGGGTCGCGCCGATCTTCACCGGCACCGTGCCCTGAAGCATATTGCGAAAGCGGTTGCGCATATCCGCTGGCAAAGCGAGCACGTCGGCGATCACCAGCGTGGCATAAGGCCCGCCATACTGTGTGGCGACCTCCAGCTTGCCGTCTGCCACCCATTCATCGATCAGGCTATCCGCCGTGGTCCGCAGGCTTGGCTCCAGTTCGCGCAGGCGGCTGGGCGTGAACAGGCGGGCAAGTATCGAGCGCAGGTCGGTATGGCGCTTGCCCTGCTGCGAGGTGATCTGGTCGGAAAACTCGATCTTGTCGCGCGCTGCTTCCAGCTCGGCGCGGATGTCATCACCCTTGATCTCGAAGGGGATCTTCACCTCGGCGCCGATCACTGAATTGATCGTGCTGAAATGTTCGGTATCGAGCGCAAGCTGGATGGTCTCGTCGAACCCGGTGACGGCATAGACATCGCGCCCGGGCATCTTCACCACCGGGCCCTGTTCGCGCAGCCAGTGGAAATATTCGTGCGTTTGCTCGACCAATGCCTCGTCGGTGTAAAAATCGACCTGCGCGAAATCCCGCCCCACTCTAAGCACTCCCAATTATGATCTATTGTGTATCACAAAAGCAGCCGTAACCCTATTTGTCAATCCGGCAGAAGGGCTGCCCGGCGCAAGGCTTCCTGCCCTTGCTTGGATTTCGTTGATTATGCCTTATGCAATACCGATGCGTGTACGTTTTATGGCCCTTGCAATCGCGCTGAGCGTCCCGGCGATGGCTGCAGCAGAAGCTCCCCCACCGCAGAGCCTGACGATGTTCGACCGCCTCGTCGGTCGCTGTTACATCGCCAGCGTCGGCCCCTATTCGACCGACCGGCACTGCTTCGAAGGCATCTATGGCCGCAAGCATGTGCGCGACCGGCACAGCGTGACTGTCGACGGCAAGGTCGTTTACGCCGGCGAGACGATCTACAGCCGCGACGGCGACACCATAGTCTTCACGTATTTCAATACCTTAGGCGGAGTGGGCCATGGCAAGGCCAGCGCCACGCCAGCGGGCATAAGCTACACCGGATCGATGCGCGGCACGCCGAGCGGCGCGGCCCAGTCGATGGACAGCTCATGGCGCTGGCAAGCGGGCGGCTATGCGGCGTCAGACGGCAAAGGGGCTGACGTGGTGTTCAAGCCAGTCGCCGCCAAATGAGCCCACCCGTCCTACCCCTTGGTTCGATCCCGGCCGCGCTCGATCTTGCCGGCATTGCGGTCTTTGCGCTCAGCGGTGCGTTGCTGGCGGCAAAGCTGCGGCAGACATTTGTAACGATGGCGTTCTTTGCACTGATCACCGGGGTTGGCGGCGGATCGGTACGCGACTTGCTGATCGGCGCGCCGGTGTTCTGGATCCATGATCCGTGGGTCGCGCCGGTTTGCCTGGCTACGGCATTCGTCGCGTGGTTCACCCCGACGCGGTGGTGGGACGGCGAACTGCTCGACTGGGCAGACGCGGCGGGGCTGGCTGCCTATTCGGTGATCGGCACGGCCAAGTCTCTGGCTTACGGAGTGCCGATCGTGCCGGCGGTGCTGATGGGAGTGATCACCGGCTGCGTTGGCGGCATCATCCGCGATGTCATTGCCGGGCGACCGTCGATCCTGATGCGGCCCGAGCTTTACGTTACGGCAGCAGCGCTATCGGCCGCGCTGGCGGCGGCGTTGTCGGGGCTGGAACGGGCCGTGGCCTGGCCGATCGCGATGACTGCCGGCTTTGCCCTGCGCGGGCTGGCGATCCGCAGAAAGCTGGCGCTGCCCGCCTATGGCCGGGGGCAGCGCCAGGATTAACTCAAATCAATAGCGCGGGCGCGGATCGTCCGTGGTCACGCCCTTGACGCGGCCCGATGCATCCACCGAGCAGTTCCACGAGGCCCCGCCCTGCGTGCGGCCTTCAACCCGCCAGCCATCACCCTGACGGTTGACGTTGTCGACCGTATCGACGCGGTTGGTGCCGCGTTCGACATCGGCGACACAGGTATCGACTGCCGTATCGAGCGAAACGCTGCGGCCCATGTCGGAAGGTCGGCTCATGTCACCAGGTCGGCTTTCGTTCCGGGATTCGTCGCCATAGCGCCAGCTGTCGTCACCGCGGGCGCGCGCATCTTCCTCGCGCTCGCGCTTGTCCTTCGCGCTCTTGCTGGCGGCAGAAGCGATCGCGGCAATCGTACCAAGCACGAGCACCCCGGCGAGGACATCGCCGCCGTCGATACCGTCATTGTGGCGACGGCCCCAACCGCCGTTCCAGCGGTTGCCCCAGCCGTTGTTGCCCCAGCCACGATTGGCGGCAACATCATGCGGCAGCGCGGCTGCAGAAGCGGCGCGCGGCCCGTGCTGCGGCCCAGCGGCGGCGAAGGCCGGCGTGGCGAGCATGGTGAAAGCGGCAAGCGAAGCGGCAACCTTGCCAGAAAACCCGATCTTCATGGGCGTATTCCCCTGGGATTGCCCGCAGTGGCCGCAAGCCCGCACCATGCGGGCGACTCCGGCATTCGGGCAATCGTCCTGTCCGCCGGCTATGCCCCAGCGGCTTTCATCAGGCTGAACAGTGTAGTGCTGTCAGGTCTTGTCTTCGACCGGCGCGCCGGGGCCGTTCTTGAGAATCGAGTCGATCGCGTTCTTGGCGCTGGCCTTGCTGGAATAACCTTCAGTCCAGAAGATCGTTTCGCTGTTGTAGCAGAAATAGGCGACGTACTCGCCCGCCTTGTTCTGGCGGATTTCAAACCGGTGAGCCATGCTGCATCCCTTTCCCTGAGGTCCCGGACAGCAGTTTAGCGCGCAAATCCCGGATTTCTAGGAGAATCTGCCGGGCGAATAGGGCGCGGGATCGACGGGGAAATCCCCGCTGCCAGTGATCAAACCGGCGGCCAGGCCGGCGGCGGCAGGGGCGGTCTGGATGCCGAAACCGCCCTGTCCGGCGAACCAGAAGAAGCGTGGCTCGTGCGCATCGATGCCGTAGACTGGCAAGCGATCGGGTGCGAAAGTGCGCAGGCCGGCCCACTTGTGGTCCACGCGCTCGACCTCCCAGTTTACAACGTTTTGCAATCTGTCGATCGCTTCGGCCACCGCCAGCTCCTCCGGCGCGGCATCGCAGGGCGGCACCGGCACTTCGTCATGCGGGGACAGCCAGAGCTTGCCGGCCTCGGGTTTGAAGTAGAACTTCTCGTTCAGATCGAGCACCAGCGGCAGGTCCTCGGGTGGCTCGGGCCGGGTGCGGATCTGGGCGATGGTGCGCAGCATCGGCGTGAAACCCAGTTTCGTAACCCCGGCGCGCTGGGCTACTTCGTCGGCCCATGCCCCGGCGGCATTAACCAGCAGGCCGGCACGCGCAGCGCGGCCATCCTCGCAGGTCACCAGCCAGCCATCACCGTCTCGCACCGCGCTGGCGAGACGGGCGCGAATCCACAATTCGGCCCCGGCGCGACGGGCGGCGGCAAGGTAATCCTGGTGGAGCCGGGCCACATCAATATCGCTGCAATCAGGCTCGAGCGCGCCGGTGGTCCAGTCATCGCACAGGCCGGGGATGCGGGCGAGGAGGGCTTCGCGCCCCAGCCGCTCGACGCGCACGCCCAGCCCTTCGAACTCGCTGGCGAAACTTTCGAGCTGCGCTTCCTGTCCCCGCCGCGCAATGGTCAGCGCGCCGCGTTCGGTCAGGTAACCGCCATCGCGCAGCGGCGGACCGGATGCCATGGTCAGCGGCTGCACGCCTGCACCGCCATAGCTTTCGGTCCAGAACGCAGCAGACCGCCCGGTCGAGTGATAGCCGGGCTGCGTTTCGGCTTCGAGCAGCAACACCCGCGCGCCGCTTGCCGCCAGCAGCGCGGCGAGGCTGGCGCCTGCCATTCCGGCACCGGCAACAATGATGTCGAAGCGTTCGCTCATGGCCTGCTCAGTTGCGACTCGGTGCCTTGCGGTCAAGGAAATCGTCGATCGCCAACAGGATGGGATCGCGCACCGCGTCCACTTCGCGCAGGACTTCGTGGCGAGCCTCATCGCCCAGCATCAGTAGCTCGCTGTGCGGCAGTCGCCGCGCAGCCTTGCGGATCGCGGCGGGGCTGACCAGCTTGTCCTCGCTCGTGCCGACAAGGAACACCGGCACCTGCACGGCCTCGATCCGCCCACGTGCGAATAAGGCACGGGCCGAGGCATAAGCGCGTTCCACCCAGCCCCATGACCCCGGGCCCATGACCAGCTCGGGCCGCTGTTCGCGCCACACCATCTCGTCCTCATAGCGGCGGGCATCGTGAGTGAGCAGCAAGTCACGGCCTTCGGGAACCTGGCCGGGCTTTTCACTCCACTTCCACGCCGGCCGCCGCCGATCGCCCAGAGCGCACATAAGCCGCGCGGCCCAGTGAAGTACCGCCAGCGGCAGGCCAAAGCTATGGAAGCCCAGCATCGGCGCGGAGAGCACGACAGCATCGGGATCGACCCGGCGCTCGACCAAAGCACGCAGCACCAGATGGCCGCCCATAGAATGCGCGGCGAGTACGTGCGGGCCGGGCGTCGCCGCCTTCCATTCGTGCCACATGGCGGCAAGATCATCGATCCAGATAGAGAAATCGCCAACATGGCCGGTCACGGCGTCGCTGCCCAGCCGGCCCGACCCAGCTTGACCGCGCCAGTCGGCAGCAGTTACCTGCCAGCCCCGGTGATTCCAGTAGGCGAGCGTCTCAAGATACTTTTCGTAAAAGTCGCCGCGACCGGGAAAGTAAAGAATCGAACCGCGCAGCGGCGTGCCCGCCGGCCAGTCGATGCGGCGAATGGCGTGGCCATCGGGCGCCTTCCACAAGGATTCCAAAGCATTCGCCGGGATCGTGCGGCCATCAAAGTCTTGCCGGGATGCTTCGCTCACCTCGTATGCATCCCTAATTCCAGCCTCAGGCCTCTGGTTACTATTTGGTAATTACTGATCGCTAGACCTCCCGGTGAACAGTGGGGTTCACAGTATTTCCGGGGGGCACCAGCCTTGCGTAGCGAGTATCTTTCCTATGGGCTGATTGGCGCATTGGCAATCGCGCTGCTTGTTGCTGCCTTCACGGACGTGAAGCGCCGCCAGATCGACAACTGGCTCAATGCCGCCATCGCGCTCGCCGCTCCTGCCTTCTGGTGGGCCAGCGGTCTTGACCTGTGGCCGGGCGTGGGGATTCAGTTCGGGCTGGCCATGGCAACCTTCGTCATTACTGCCGGCCTGTTCGCCGTGCGGATGATGGGCGGCGGCGATGTCAAGCTGCTCACCGCGCTTGCCTTGTGGGTGCGCCCCGTCGACTTCCTTTTCCTTGTCATCGTGATGGCCCTGCTTGGCGGTGTCCTGACGATTGCAATCGCCGCCTGGCGGATGGCTCTGCGCAAGCAGGGCAAGGCCGCTATCCCTTACGGAATCGCGATAGCGAGCGCCGGACTGCTCACCCTTGTGGACAAGAGCTTGCCGATGCTGGCGGCGACCACGGCAGGGTGAACCTGATTTTAACCAATTGGCACCATTCTCCGGACTGTATCCGGGAAATCCCAAAGGGGGCTTGAAAAGCCATGGACAAGAAGAAACTCCTGCTGCTGCTT
>NZ_JANPGP010000014.1:0-59641 GCF_031424035.1 Novosphingobium sp. | reverse complement strand
CATGGGTCGTTGCCGGGGAAATCCACTGACGCGTTCACGTCAGGTGGGGACCATGTGTGCCGGACCAGGGTCCAACCAGGGACAGCCCCCATAGGATTGCTTATAGCCTCAGGGATGTTCTGTCGGTTCGTACCGGGCAGTACCCGTCAGCCCCTATCTAGGCGCTTGGCGACTAACCCTCAAGGGCAGAGGCGCACTTTTCGAGCGCGGCGGCCACGGCCTCAAGCCTTTCGGCAAGCGCGGGGTCAGGCGCAGGTGCGGCAGAGGGGGTAGACGAGGAACTGCGGCTTTGCGCGTCATGGACTTCATCGGCCAGCATCAGCGAGGCGAACAGCAACATCCGTCCTTCGCTTTGCCCTGCGGCGCCGGGTACGGAAGCGACCTTGGAATCTATCATCCGGCCAAGCCCGGTCACATGCGCTTCCTCGCCCGCAGCGCAAGCAACCTTGAACACGCGGCCACCGATCGAGAGGTCGACATCGCTCATGCACTGGCGCTCCCGATCAGGGTGTCGAGGTCCTTCAGCGATTGTGCCACGACGGACCGTAAGGCCTCGTGCCTTTCGGCAAGCCCTTCGTCCGATGGGCCACGCCTTGCCGATGCCGCCTCAATTCGGGCAGCAGCAGCCTCTATCCGGCTCAAGGCCTGATTTATCCGTTCCCCCGTCATGAGGAATGGCTAACCCAAAAACGCCGTTACGGAAAGCCGGGTAACGATTAGGCGTTTAATGGATCGCTTAACTTGACGACTCGCCGCCTTCCCGCAAAGAGGCCGCATCCCGAATCGCCCCTAGCCAAGCGCTGCTCCGGAGGCTGCTGTACATGACGCTCGATCCATCCCGCCTGGGCCCCATGGCCAATGCCATCCGTGCCTTATCGATGGACGCCGTTCAGGCGGCCAACAGTGGCCACCCCGGTATGCCGATGGGCATGGCCGACGTCGCAACCGTGCTTTTCAGCCAGTTTTTGAAGTTTGACCCCGCCGCGCCGCACTGGCCGGACCGCGATCGCTTCGTGCTTTCGGCCGGTCACGGATCGATGCTGATCTACTCGCTTCTGCATCTGACGGGCTATGCGCGGCCGACGATGGATGACATTCGCAACTTCCGCCAGCTCCATAGTGTCTGTGCCGGCCACCCCGAGAATTTCGAACTTGCCGGAATCGAATGCACCACCGGCCCGTTGGGTCAGGGGCTCGCAATGGCCGTCGGCATGGCAATGGCAGAGCGTCATCTCAATGCCGGATTCGGTGATTCGCTGGTTGATCACAACATCTGGGTGGTCGCTGGCGATGGCTGCCTGATGGAAGGCATCAACCACGAGGCCATCGGCCTGGCCGGGCACCTGAAGCTTGGCCGTCTGAACGTCCTGTGGGACGATAATCGCATCACCATCGATGGCGACACTGACCTTTCGACCAGCGAAGACATTCCCGCCCGCTACCGCGCGACCGGCTGGCACGTCGCTGAGTGTGACGGCCATGACTTTGCCGACATCGCCCGCGCCCTGTCCGAAGCTGCTGCAGATCCGCGTCCTTCGCTCGTTGCTTGCCGCACGATCATCGGCAAGGGCGCACCGAACAAGCAGGGCGGACACAATGTCCATGGCGCTCCGCTTGGCGCTGACGAAATTGCCGCCGCGCGTGAATATCTCGGTTGGACCTCGGCGCCGTTCGAAGTGCCGGCGGACATTCTCTCCGATTGGCGTTCGCTAGGCGCAAAGGGCGCATCTGCTCGCGCCGAATGGGAAGCGCGCTTTGCCGGTAACGCCAATGCTCGCGAATTCAGCCGCCGCATGGCGGGTGTCCTGCCGCAACAGCTGCCAGCCTTCGACGCCTATCTCTCTGCGATTGCCGAAAGCCAGCCCAAGGTTGCCACCCGCAAGGCCAGCGAATCCGCGCTCGAAGCCCTGACGGTCGACATTCAGGAAATGGTCGGCGGTTCGGCTGACCTTACCGGGTCGAACAACACCAAGACCAAGGCGACCACGCCGTTCGGTGCGGATACCTACGGCGGGCGCTATGTTTATTACGGCATCCGCGAATTCGGCATGGCCGCCGCGATGAACGGCATGGCGCTGCACGGCGGCGTGATCCCTTATGGTGGCACGTTCCTTGTGTTCTCGGACTATTGCCGCAACGCGATCCGCATGTCGGCGATCCAGAAGCAGCGCGTGATCTACGTCCTGACGCACGATTCCATCGGCCTTGGCGAAGACGGCCCGACTCACCAGCCGGTCGAACACGTAATGAGCCTGCGCGCCATTCCCGACCTGCTCGTGTTCCGCCCGGCCGATGCGCTGGAAACGGCGGAATGCTGGGCGCTCTCGCTCAAGGAAGCCAAGCGCCCGTCGGTGTTGGCGCTGACCCGCCAGAACCTGCCGGCCCTGCGCTCGGACCTCGAAAACAAGTCCGCCCGTGGTGCCTATCGTCTCAAGGCCGCTGACGCGCCCCGCAAGGTCGTGCTGCTGGCGACGGGTTCGGAAGTGGCGCTGGCGATCGACACGGCCATGGTGCTCGAAGCCCAGGGTATCGGCGCAGACGTTGTCTCGATGCCGTGCTGGGAACTGTTCGACGAACAGGACGCCGCATACCGCGCCGATCTGCTGCCGGCGGACGCGCTCAAGGTCTCGGTCGAGGCTGGGATCACGCTCGGCTGGCAGAAGTATGTCGGCGACGGCCTGACCATCGGGCTTGACCGTTTCGGCGCTTCGGCACCCGCGGAACAACTGTTTGAATACTTCGGCTTCACAGCCGATGCGATTGTAAAGAAAATCACGGCAAAACTATAATTTAGCAGGAGCACTTCACATGGCGATAAAGGTTGCGATCAACGGTTTCGGACGGATTGGGCGCAATGTCGCCCGTGCCATCCTCTCGCGCACCGATCATGATCTGGAACTGGTTTCGATCAACGATCTGGCATCGGCGCAGGCCAATGCGATGCTGTTCCAGCGAGACAGCGTTCACGGCGCTTTCAAGGGCACCGTGGAAGTTGACGGCAATGACCTGATCATCAATGGCAAGCGCATCCAGGTGACGGCCGAGCGCGATCCGGCAAACCTGCCGCACGCCGCCAACGGCGTTGACATCGCACTTGAATGCACCGGTTTCTTCACGGACCGCGCTTCGTGCGAAAAGCACATCGCCGCCGGCGCGAAGAAGGTGTTGATCTCGGCACCGGGCAAGGGCGTTGACCTGACCGTTGTTTACGGCGTGAACCACGAAAAGCTCGAAGCCGGTCACACCATCGTGTCCAACGCTTCGTGCACCACTAACTGCCTCGCGCCGTTTGCCAAGGTCCTCAACGACGCGATCGGCATCGAACGCGGCCTGATGACCACGATCCACGCCTATACCAACGATCAGAAGATCCTCGACCAGATCCACGAAGATCCGCGCCGCGCCCGCGCTGCCGGCATGTCGATGATCCCGACCACCACCGGCGCTGCCCGCGCTGTGGGTGAAGTGCTGCCCGAACTGAAGGGCAAGCTTGACGGTTCGGCAATCCGCGTGCCGACCCCGAACGTCTCGGTCGTCGACCTGACCTTCACGCCGAAGCGCGACACGACCAAGGAAGAGGTCAACGCCCTGCTCAAGGCCGCGTCGGAAGGCGCGCTCAAGGGTGTGCTCGGCTTCACCAACGAACCGCTGGTATCGATCGACTTCAACGGCGACGCACACAGTTCGACCATCGACAGCCTCGAAACCTCGGTCCTCGATGGCAAGCTGGTCCGCGTGCTGAGCTGGTACGACAACGAATGGGGCTTCTCCAACCGCATGGTCGATACGGCCGGCGCAATGGGCAAGCTCATCTGATGATGGCAGGGCGTCTCATGGGTATCGCGCGGCACGATCGGCCGCGCGGGCCCATGGAGACGCTCGACCATGTGGCCGTGACCTTTTCCGAAGGGCTGCATGGGGATTTTCGCGGCGCAGTGCGCCCCGGCAAGCGCCCGCGGCGTCAGGTTTCGCTGATCGAGGCGGAAAGCTGGGCAGCGGCGCTTGCCGAGCTGGACAGGCCGGACGATCCGGCAATGCCGTGGTGGGTCCGCCGGGCGAACCTGTTGACGCAGGACATCCGCCTGCCGCGCGAAGCTGGCGCCATCATCGCGATTGGCGCAGACCTGCGAATTGAAGTGACGACCGAATGCGATCCGTGCAGCCGCATGGAAGAAATCGCCTCCGGCCTCAAAGCCGTGCTGACGCCAGACTGGCGCGGCGGCGTACTGGGCCGGGTAATCGCCGAAGGTGACATCGCCGTGGGCGACGAAATAAGGATATTGGCATGACGAAGTTTCGCACGCTTGACGATCTGGGTGATATTGTCGGCAAGGTCGCTCTGGTCCGCGTCGATCTCAACCTGCCGATGCATGATGGCGCAGTAACCGACGATACCCGTGTTCGCGCCGCCGCACCGACCATCAATGAGCTCACCGCCAAGGGTGCCAAGGTCCTGCTGCTGGCGCACTTCGGCCGCCCGAAGGGTGAGCGGGTGTCGACCCAGTCGCTGTCGATGGTGATCGATGCGGTGCAGGACGTGATCGGCAAGGAAGTGATGTTCTGCCCCGAGATCGCCGGCCCCATCGTGGCGCAGACCGTGGGCATCCTCGGCAATGGCGACGTTGCCCTGCTGGAGAACACGCGCTTCTGGAAGGGTGAGGAAGCAAATGACCCCGAACTCGCCAAGGCCATCGCGGCCAACGGCGATTTCTATGTAAACGATGCCTTTTCCGCCGCGCACCGCGCCCATGCGACAACCGAGGGCCTCGCCAAGGTGCTGCCGGCCTATGCAGGACGCTCGATGCAGGCGGAATTGGAAGCACTGGAAAAGGCGCTGGGCAATCCTGAGCGCCTTGTTGCGGCCGTAGTGGGCGGTGCCAAGGTTTCGTCAAAGCTCGATGTGCTGATGCACCTCGTCACGCAGGTCGATCACCTGATCATCGGCGGCGGTATGGCAAACACGTTCCTCGCCGCAAGCGACGTCGATGTGGGCAAGTCGCTCTGCGAGCATGATCTCAAAGACACGGCGCTGGAAATCCTCAGCGCGGCGGACAAGGTCGGCTGCACTGTGCACCTGCCTTACGACGTGGTTGTATCGAAGGAATTCGCCGCCAACCCGCCATCGCTGCGCACCTGCGCGGTCCACGAAGTTGCCGCCGACGAGATGATTCTCGACATCGGCCCGCAGGCGACCGAAGCGCTGGCTGACGTGCTCAAGACCTGCAAGACGCTGGTCTGGAACGGCCCGCTGGGTGCGTTCGAGACGCCGCCGTTCGACACGGCAACGGTGGCTCTGGCCAAGGTGGCGGCGGCACTCACGGCGGAAGGCTCGCTGGTCTCGGTGGCAGGCGGCGGCGATACTGTCGCGGCGCTAAACGTGGCCGGTGTGGCCGACGACTTCTCCTATATCTCAACCGCAGGCGGGGCCTTCCTCGAATGGATGGAAGGCAAGGAACTGCCCGGGGTTGCCGCACTTCAGGTAGTCTGAATACAGGCACCGAAAGAATACGAACGACGCAGGAAATCAGGGAAACAGACGATGAATACTGATGCAATGACCGCACAAATGGCCTCCGGTGACGGCTTCATCGCCGCTCTTGACCAGTCTGGCGGCTCGACCCCCAAGGCGCTCAAAGGCTATGGCGTGGACGAAGGCGCGTGGAACACCGAAGAGGAAATGTTCGGCCTGATCCACGATATGCGCAGCCGCATAATCCGCTCGTCAGTGTTCACCGGCGAGAAGGTGATCGGCGCGATCCTGTTCGAACGCACGATGGACGGCACGGTTGACGGCGCGCAAACCCCGGCAGCGCTGATCGCCAAGGGCGTGGTTCCCTTTATCAAGATCGACAAGGGCCTTGAGGACGAAGTCAACGGCTGCCAGCTGATGAAGCCGATGCCGGATCTTGACGCGCTGCTCGAAAAGTCGAAGGCGCTGGGCGTATATGGCACCAAGGAACGCTCGGTAATCAACTCGGCCAACCGCGAAGGAATCGCGGCCGTGGTCAAGCAGCAGTTCGAAGTGGGCCAGCAGGTCCTCTCGCACGGCATGATGCCGATCATCGAGCCCGAGGTGAACATCAAGAGCGAAACACGCGCCGAATGCGATGCGATCCTGCTCGACGAGATGCTCAAGAACCTTGATGCCCTGCCAGAAGGCCAGCAGGTCATGCTCAAGCTGTCGCTGCCGGTCGTGCCGGGCACCTTTGACGCGCTGGTCGATCACCCCAAGGTGCTGCGCGTCGTCGCGCTCTCGGGCGGCTACGAACGCCCCGAAGCCTGCGTTGAACTGGCCAAGAACCGCGGCATCATAGCCAGCTTCAGCCGTGCCCTGCTTCAGGACCTGCGCGCGCACATGAGCGATGAAGACTTTGACGCATCGCTCGGCGGTGCTATTGACGAAATCTACACGGGTTCAACGCAGAAGGCCGTCTGAGCTTTTTTAGCGTTTCAGAGTTGGAGAGGAGGCCGCCGGGCAGGGAAACCTGACCCGGCGGTTATCTTTTCAGCGCCAGTTGAAAGTGAACCGGAAAGTGTAGTCGGCGCGGCGCGGCTTGGCATTCGTCATGAAGCTGTCCGGGCGGATTTCCGCGATCGCAAGCTCGCCGCTTCCAAGCGCCAGCGGCTTGTTGGACTCAAGCCGCACCGTGCGCCGTGCGCCTTCTGCCCATACTGTCGCATCGATCACCACGCGCCCGGCCCAGACGCAGCGGGCATTCATCGGGCATCGACTGTCCTCGACGAGTCGGTCTGGACGGACCACGATGTCGCCGGTCCGGGCGCGCTCGCCGAACTTCGCCCAGTCGTCCAGGCGGTCATCGGGCAGGCTCGCGCAGGCAGACAGGCCGAGGCAGAGGGCGGGCAAAAGGACACGTGCAATCATGGCGCTTTCCTACGAAGGATCAGATTAATCGCACCGGAACGCTTGGCGCGGGCAATTGTGCGCGATAGAGCGCCGCCATGGCCGAAGAATTCCAGCGCGAACCCACCCAGCTTTACCTCATCTCACCGCTCGAGGTGGGGGGAGACTTTCCTGAGCGTCTGAAGCGGGCGCTCGCCGCAGCGCCGGTCGCTGCGTTCCAGTTCCGCGTGAAGGACATGGACGAACATGCCGCCGCAGACCTTGCCGAACCGCTCCAGAAGATTTGCGCCGAGGCCGGCACTGCTTTCATCGTCAACGATTCGATCAGCCTCGCCAAACGGCTTGACGCGGATGGCGTGCACCTTGGCCAGAAGGACTGCGACGTGCGCGATGCGCGCGAACGCCTGGGCCGCGATGCCCAGATCGGCGTGACGTGCCACGCCAGCAGGGACCTCGCCATGGAAGCGGGCGAGGCCGGGGCCGACTATGTCGCGTTCGGCGCGTTTTTCCCGACCACGACCAAAGAAGTCGAACACTTCGCTGATCCCGAGACGCTGACCTGGTGGCAATCGATCTTCGAGCTTCCTTGCGTGGCGATTGGCGGGATCATGCCGGCAACCTGCGCTGGACTGGCCGAGGCCGGCGCCGATTTTATCGCGGTTTCGGGCGCGGTGTGGAACGGCGATGAAGTGGCGGCGGTCAAGGCCTTCGCCGAGGCGCTCGGTCTCAAGTAGGGGAGCCTTTCCGGCTTCCGTTCGTTGTGCTTCCCGGCGGCGCTGAGCTGTCGCAAATTTGGGAAGCCTGAATGAAACGCCCCCTGTTGGTCGCACTGCTGCTTACATCGTCATTGTCGCTTGCTGCCTGCAAGATGGATACGCCGTCCGCCGCCCCGTCGCAGGCCGCTGCGGCGACTGGCGATCTCAATTCGCGCGATGGTCTGCCCGATGCCGGGCCGCAGGATACGGAAGCACGCCCGGTGATGCAGGCGCAGGTCGTGCTGGACCGACTGGGTTTCACTCCCGGTGTGGTCGACGGCAAGATGGGGCTTTCCACCCGCAACGCGATTTCCGGTTATCAGGAAGCAAACGGCATGCCAGTCACCGGCGAACTGGATGAAGTGACGACCAAGGCTCTCTCGCAGTATCAATCGATCTCGGCGACTCGCGTCGTGACGATCCCTGCAGAATTTGCCGCAGGCCCGTTCGTCGCCGTGCCCGACGATGCCGCCGATCAGGCGAAATTGCCTGCGCTGGGTTACGAATCGCTGGACGAAAAGCTGGCCGAACGGTTCCACACCACGGTCGAGACTTTGGCCTTGCTCAATCCGCAGATTGTCCCGCCAGAAGCTTCGGGTGCACCTAAGGCTTCTGCCAGCCCTGCGGATGAAAAGGTTCCGACCAACTACTTCGCCGCCGGGCAGCAAATCCGCGTGCCGAACGTAGGCAATGACCGGGTCGATACGGCACAGGTCAAGGATGCCGCATGGGGGCAGACGCTGGTCATGCTCGGCGTTGCGAGCACGCAGCCGCGCGCCGAACGGATTGTCGTCAGCAAATCCAAGGGCACGATGAAGGTCTATGACAGCTCCGAAAAGCTGGTCGCCGTCTACACCGCGACGATGGGATCAAAGCACGATCCGCTGCCGATCGGCGAATGGAAGATCAACGGCACGTCCTACAACCCCAAGTTCAATTACAATCCCGACCTGTTCTGGGATGCGAAAGAGGGTGACAAGAAGGCCATGCTGCCGCCGGGGCCGAACGGTCCGGTCGGGGTCGCGTGGATCGATCTTAGCAAGCCGCACTACGGCATCCACGGCACGCCAAATCCGCAGACCATTGGCCGCGCGGAAAGCCACGGCTGTGTGCGGCTGACAAACTGGGACGTGGCGAGACTGGCGCAGATGGTTCACGCCGGCACGCAGGTCCTGTTCGAGGCCTGACGTGCGGCTGCGCGAT
Organism: Novosphingobium sp.; assembly: GCF_031424035.1. GTDB lineage: Bacteria > Pseudomonadota > Alphaproteobacteria > Sphingomonadales > Sphingomonadaceae > Novosphingobium. Next base: position 50,821 of record NZ_JANPGP010000014.1, on the reverse strand, counting down.
CTCATGTTTCGGGGGCTGGGCGGAATTGCCGTGGCGGGTGCGCTCGTCTTCGCGGTTGGAAGAGTGCCAACCGCGCCGCCGGCTTCGCAGCAGGTCGATGTGCAAAGCGCGCAGCTGTCTCGCTCTGAACCGGGCCGGACTGCACCTGCTGGGCCAGCCGCGCCGCCGCCGGTCTATGCCCTGCCGCCAATTCCTTCTCTGGTGATCCCGGTTGAAGGCGTAGCGCCCCGCCAGCTGGTCGACACGTTCACTCAAGCCCGCGCTGGCGGGATGCGGCGCCATGATGCCATAGACATCATGGCACCCACTGGCACTCCGGTGCGGGCGGCGTCGGCGGGGCGGCTAGAGAAGCTGTTTCTTTCCCGCGATGGCGGCAATACGATCTATCTGCGCTCACCCGATCGCCGGGTGATCTACTATTACGCGCACCTCGATCAATACGCGCCCGATCTGGTTGAAGGGCAGCCTGTGAGTGCAGGGCAGGTGATCGGGACGGTCGGCTTTTCCGGCAATGCCAACCCGGCCGGACCGCACCTTCATTTCGCCATGCTGGTGACACGGCCCGAAGCGCGCTGGCACGAGCAGGCCATGCCGGTGAACCCCTACCCATTGCTCACGCGCCGCTGATCCCCCCACGCCGTCCACAAGCGGAAATGGTGTTGTGTTTCCTAACGCTGGCGACTGTGTCATGTCCCTGCAAGCAAAGCCGCCGCCGGCCAAGGTGACAACTTTCTTCAGGACTGTGTCCAATGTGTCCAGCGGAGGCGGAAACGCGAAGGGAATGGAGTGATGAGCGTAGGAACCGCACAGCGTGAACTGACAATCCGAAGTGTCGTACTAGGCGCCTTGCTGACTTTCGTTTTTACCGCGGCCAACGTCTATTTCGGCTTAAAGGTCGGACTGACCTTTTCCACCGCCATTCCCGCCGCCGTGGTCTCGATGGCCCTGCTGCGCACTTTGGGCGGATCGACCATTGTCGAGAACAACATTGTTCAGACCATCGGCAGCGCCGCCGGGGCCGTGGCAACCATGGTTTTCGTGTTGCCGGGCTTCGTCATGGTCGGCTGGTGGAGCGAGATTCCCTACTGGGAGACCATGCTGGTTTGCGCGACCGGTGGAATTCTTGGCGTCATGCTCTCGGTTCCCATGCGCCGCGCGCTGGTGGTCGATTCCGACCTGCCGTACCCCGAAGGTGTGGCAGGGGCTGAAATCCTGCGGGTCGGCATGGCTGACGCCGAAGGGGCGAGCGAGAACAAGGCGGGGCTTGCCACGATCATCGTCGGCGCGCTCGCTGGCGCAGGGATGGGCCTGCTCACCACGCTGCGCATCGCGGCAGGCGAAGTGACCAAGGTCTTCAAGCTCGGCGCTGGCTACGGCACGATGGGCAGTTCGCTGTCGCTGGGGCTGGTTGCCATTGGCCACCTGATCGGGCTGGCGACCGGCTTTGCCATGTTCACCGGGCTGGTCACGGGCAAGCTGGTCCTGCTCCCATGGTTGAGTGCTGGCCTGCCCGGTGTGCCAGAGGAAGTCGTCGGCACGGTGCTCAGCCAGCAGGTACGGATGGTGGGTGCAGGGGCCATGGCCGTGGCGGCGGTCTGGTCTCTGATGCGGATATCGGGCGCGATGATGCGCGGCCTCGCTGGCATCGCCGCCACCTCGCGGGCGCGCCGTGGCGGAGAGGTCATCGCGCTGACCGAACGCGATTTGCCGGGCGGTTGGGTGCTGGGAATCAGCGCGGCCATGTTCGGCCCGATCCTCTATCTCGTCTGGGAATTCGTGCAAGGCGGACCACTTGCCGGGTCGATAGGCGCGGTATTCCTGCTGTCGGTGCTGTTTATCGTCTTGATCGGTATATTTACCGCCGTCGTCACGGGCTACATGGCCGGGCTTGTCGGGACTTCGAACAGCCCGGTTTCGGGCGTCGGCATCCTCTCGGTGCTGATAGTCTCGGTCCTGATCACGGCGATGTTTGGTGCCGGGCAAGTGGACAAGGCGCCGCTGATCGCCTTTGCCCTGTTCCTGGTTGCTTTCGTTTTCGGCATCGCCATCGTTGCCAATGACAACCTGCAGGATCTCAAGACCGGGCAACTGGTCGGCTCGACCCCGTGGAAGCAGCAGGTCGCGCTGATCATTGGTGTAGTCGCCGGCTCGCTGGTCCTGCCGCCTGTGCTGCAATTGCTCTTCACCAGCTTTGGCTTTGCCGGTGCACCGGGGGCCGGCCCGAATGCCCTGGCCGCTCCGCAGGCTTCGCTGTTCGCCGCCATCGCGCAGGGCGTGCTGGGCGGGACGCTGCGCTGGGATCTGGTGGGGCTGGGTGCCGGGATCGGGGTCGTGGTCGTGGTGATCGACGAAGCCCTGCGCGCCACCGGACGGGGCAAGCTGCCTCCGCTTGCTGTCGGCATGGGCATCTACCTGCCGGTTACGCTGGTCCTGCCGACGGTGATCGGCACGGTGATCGGGCATTTCTGGAACAAGTGGGCGGCGCGAACTGCGCGTCCCGAATTCACCGTGCGGCTTGGCGTGTTGCTGGCGACCGGCCTTGTCGTTGGTGACAGTCTGTTCGGGCTGGCCTTTGCCGGCGCAGTCGCGGCTGTGGGCGATCCGGCGAAGCTATCGATCGTGAGTGATGGCTTTGCCCCGACAGCCGAATGGATCGGCATCGCAGCGGTCGCCGCGCTGCTTTACGGGACTTATAGCTGGACGAAGCGCAAGGCGATCACCGCTTAAAGCTCAGCGGAAATTGTTGGAAACGCCCAGCACGCAGCGCAGGTCAGTTTCGCTGCTATCGGCGGCCAGCCGGCGCAGGAAACCGCCAGACTTGCGGCGATATGTCGCGCCCTGAAATGGACCGGACGTCATGACCAACCGGTCACCGGTCAACAGGTAAACCCCGCGCCCGCGCGCCGTGGTATAGGCCGATCCGTTCTCGACGGTAAAATCCTCGTCCAGTACGCGAACCCCGAGTGCGCCGGTCGCATCCCCGGGACGCTCGCAGGCATAGCTACCCTTGGGCATGGTTCCGAGCTCGCCGCCCGGAGCAGCCAACGCTGGGGCAACAAGTGCTGACCCGACAAGGACGGCGGTGATTATGGCGATGAGGTGCTTCATGGACTTATCCTGTTTGCCATGGCGGATTAGCACCAGATGAATGGCCACACCAGATCGCCCGGATGCCATTCCCCGTCGTACTCTAACTATTCAGGGTGTTGCCCCGTCGCCCCGCACAGGCTAAGGGCGCGGCCTTCCCCGAGCTTCGGGGTTCTTTCTCATCCCAAAGTCATCTGGCTCGAAGGCATCCGTCATGGCGAAGATCAGCGGCGTGGACATCCGTCCCGGCAATATTCTGGAATACGAAAAGGGCATCTGGAAAGTTGCCAAGACCCAGCACACCCAGCCGGGCAAGGGCGGCGCCTTCATGCAGGTTGAGATGAAGAACCTGATCGATGGCCGCAAGACCAACGTCCGCTTCCGCAGCCAGGACACGATCGAGCGCGTGCGCCTCGACACCAAGGATTTTCAGTACCTCTATGCCGAGGGCGACGACCTGGTGTTCATGGACGTGGAAACCTATGACCAGATCAACCTCCCGTCTGACCTGCTGGGCGATGCTGCGGCGTTTCTGCAGGACGGCATGACCGTGTTGCTCGAAATGTATGACGAGCGCCCGATCTCGGTTCAGCTGCCCGATCAGGTCGAAGCCACCATCGTCGAAGCTGACGCAGTGGTGAAGGGGCAGACTGCCTCGTCAAGCTACAAGCCGGCAATCCTCGACAACGGCGTGCGCGTGATGGTTCCGCCGCACATTGAAAGTGGCACGCGCATCGTGGTGAACGTTTACGACCGCGAATACGTCGGCAAGGCGAACTGATCAGATCATGGCTGCTGTTCCCGGTCTCATCCGCGTCATGGAAAAAGCTGCCCGCAAGGCGGGTAACCGCCTGCGGCGCGATTTCGGCGAGGTCGAGCACCTCCAGGTTAGCCGCAAGGGCCCGGCCGACTTTGTTTCCAAGGCCGATCAGCATGCCGAACGCACGCTGTGGGACGAGCTGCGCATTGCGCGGCCGGACTGGGGCTATGTGTTCGAAGAGGCCGGCGTCGTCGAAGGCGATCCGAACAAGCCGCGCTTCATCATCGATCCGCTCGATGGTACGAGCAATTTCCTCCACGGCATCCCGCATTTCGCAATCTCGATTGCGGTGCAGGAACCCCGGCTTGATGGCAGTGGCTGGGGCGATGTGACCTCGGCGCTGGTCTACCAGCCGGTCACCGACCAGAGCTTCTGGGCCGAAAAGACCCGCGGTGCCTGGCTTCAGGACGCGCGCCTGCGCGTGTCCTCGCGCCGCCATCTCGATGAGAGCCTGATCGCCACCGGCATTCCCTTCGCCGGCGCTGGCGATCCGGGGGAGTGGATGCGAATCTATGCCACCCTCGCGCCGCAGATTGCAGGTATCCGCCGCTTCGGCGCAGCCTCGCTCGATCTCGCATGGGTCGCGGCGGGACGCTACGACGGCTTCTGGGAAACCGGCCTCAAGCCTTGGGATACTGCTGCGGGCTGCCTGCTGGTGCGTGAAGCCGGCGGATTCGTCAGTGACTATCGCGGCCGGTCGGAGCAGATCTGCGACAGCCAAGTCATCGCCGGCAACGACGTGATCCATTCAAAGTTGCACAAGGCAATCACTCAGGCTCTCAAGGCCGGTTGAACCTCTTCAAATCTGCGGCTAACGCGGCCGCAGCGGCTACGGCTGCGGAAAGTGCCCCTGTGGCGGAATGGTAGACGCGAACGACTCAAAATCGTTTGTAGCAATACGTGCCCGTTCGAGTCGGGCCAGGGGCACCAATCCGTACTTGCCAGTCCTGACTGGACGGCTAGTCTCGCCGTCCATGAAGCACATTGCCTTTTTGCTCGCCGGCGCCGCAGCGCTTTCCTCAGTTCCCGCTCAGGCCGATCAGGTCAGCGATGCTATCAGGGCCGAGATGCCCGGCCTGATGACGATCTACCGCGACCTTCACGCCAATCCCGAACTCAGCTTCGAGGAGAAGCGATCGGCCGGGATCATGGCGGCGGCGGCAAAGAAGGCCGGGTTCGAGGTGATCGAAGGCGTCGGCAAGACCGGCGTGGTTGCGGTGATGAAGAACGGGCCGGGGCCGGTGGTTCTTATCCGCGCCGACATGGACGGCCTGCCGGTAATCGAACAGACCGGTCTTCCTTTCGCTTCCAAGGTGCGCGGCGTCTCCACGGCTGGCGTCGAAAGCGGCGTGATGCACGCCTGCGGGCATGATACGCACATGACTGCGTGGATCGCCGTCGCGCGCTACCTCGCTGCGAACAAGACTGACTGGTCCGGCACAATCGTTATGGTCGGACAACCGGCCGAAGAACTAGGCCTAGGTGCGAAAGCGATGCTCGCTGACGGAATGTATAGCCGCTTTCCGAAACCCGACTACGCAATTGCTTTTCACGACACGCACGAATTGGCCAGCGGCGTGATCGGCGTGACGCCAGGCTATGCCTTGGCCAACGTCGATAGCGTCGACATCACGTTCAAGGGCGTTGGCGGTCACGGCTCGCGCCCTCATCAAACCAAGGACCCAATCGTTGTTGCAGCGGCCTTTGTGAGCCGCGTCCAGACCTTGGTCAGTCGTGAAAATGATCCGTCCGTGCCCGCCGTCGTGACGGTCGGCTCGTTCCATGCAGGTGCGAAGCACAACATCATTTCCGATAAGGCAGAACTGCAGCTCACCGTTCGCAGTTATGCCGATGCTGTCAGGCAGAGCTTGCTCTCCGGAATCCGCCGCGTCGCAGAGGGCGAAGCGATGGTCGCGGGAATTCCAGCCGAATTGAAGCCCACCGTCGTCGTACGCGAACCCTACACCCGCTCCACCTTCAATTCGCCCGATTTCAGTCGTGACATGCTGGCGTTCTTCAAGGGGCGGTTCGGCGAGGAACGCGCCCGGCAAGTCACGGCCAGCATGGGCGGCGAGGATTTCGGCGAATTCTACCGGGCCGATCCGGACAAGATAAAATCGATGATTTTCTGGGTCGGCGGCACTCCGGCGGAAAAGGTTGCCAAAGGCGATTGGGCCAACATTCCGGGAACACATAGTCCCTTGTTCGCACCCGAGGCCGACAAGGTGATAAGCACTGCCGCCGAGGCATTGATTGCCGCAACAATCAAACTGCTACCGGCGCGATAAGGCAAAGCGTCTGATCGGTTTTTGAGAATTATTCTCATTAAAATGATCGATTTTATCGATCAGCCATTTCAGAAAATCCGCTTTCCGTTCATGACGGATTGGGCGCAATCTGGCTGCGCAAGAATTCCAATTCACCGTCTTAAAAAGAGGAGCATGACATGGGACTGAAGGGATCACAGACGGAGGAAAACCTCAAAGCTGCGTTTGCCGGCGAAAGCCAGGCCAACCGCCGGTATCTCTACTTCGCACAGAAGGCTGACATCGAAGGCCACAACGATGTCGCTTCGGTTTTCCGTTCGACTGCCGAAGGCGAAACCGGCCACGCGCACGGGCACCTCGAATACCTTGAGGAATGCGGCGACCCGGCAACGGGCGAACCGATTGGCGATACCGTCGCCAACCTGAAGGCGTCCATCGTCGGCGAAACCCATGAGTACACGGATATGTACCCTGGCATGGCCAAGACGGCACGCGACGAAGGTTTCGACGAAATCGCCGACTGGTTCGAAACGCTCGCCAAGGCGGAAAAGAGCCATGCCGGCAAGTTCCAGAAGACGCTCGACGCGGTTCTTGAAGGCTGAAGCCAAAAACCCGGCCGGCGACTTGCGGGTTGCCGGCCGGATTCTATCTGCGACGCACAGCACTTGGGGAGGGGCCCTCATGGAAGGCAGTCTTGAAGCACCGACCCGCCACGTTATCCCATGGCAGGACGAAGCATGGTATGACGAGGCCGCGCTCGACGCCGAGCTGCGCCGCGTTTTTGACATCTGCCATGGGTGCCGGCGCTGCTTCAACCTGTGTGACAGCTTCCCTATTTTGTTCGATTCGATCGACGAAAGCCCGAACGAGGAAGTCGAAGACCTGAGCGCTGAGCAGTTGGCATCGGTCGTTGATGCCTGCACGCTTTGCGATATGTGCTTCATGACGAAGTGCCCCTACGTTCCGCCACATTCGTTTGATCTGGATTTCCCCCACCTCATGCTGCGCCACCGCGCGGCCGAGCACCGCAAGGGCAACACCTCGTTCGCCGATCGCGAACTGGCGAAGATGGAGCGCAACGGCAAGTTCGGCTCGATGGTCGCCGGTGCTGCCAACTGGGCGACAAGGGAAGGCAACGCGCTCACTCGCCCGGCGATGGAAGCCGTGATGGGGATCGACACGCGTGCCCACCTCCCGCCGTTCCTTGATACGCGCCTGACGAACCAAGCCCCCGCACTCGTGCCGCCACCAAATCCGGATGGCCCGGCCTTTGGCAGAAAGGCGGTCGTCTATGCTGGCTGCCATGATGAATTCAACGACGCGACTCCCGGCCTCGCGCTGGTCAAGGTGCTGGCGCACAACGGCGTGAAGGTTCGCATCGACCACCCAGACTGCTGCGGAATGCCGCTGTTTGAAAACGGCGACATGAAAGGCGTGGCCTCTGCTGCTGAACGGATTTCCGCGCACTTCGCGCCACTGATTGCCGACGGTTGGGATATCGTGCCACTGACCACAAGCTGCGCGCTGATGCTCAAGTTCGAATGGCCATTGATAGAGCCGGGCAATGACAACGTGCAAACCCTCTCTCGCCACACCTTCGATGTCAGCGAATATATCGTCGCTCTTGCCAAGCAGACCGGGCTCGCGCCGATTGCCGAGATGCCGGCGGCCATATCGGTCCATTTCGCCTGCCATGCCCGCGCTCAGAACATGGGACCCAAGGCGATGGAAATGCTGCGCCTGATCCCCGGCGCCGCGCCTGCATTGACCGAGCGCTGCTCGGGCCACGGCGGCAAGTGGGGCATCTTTGCCGAGAATTTCGACCGCGCGATCAAGGTCGGCAAGCCGGCCGCGCGCAACCTGATGAAGACCGAACCCGCGATTGTCGTCAGCGAATGCCCGCTCGCCGGGCCGCACTTGCGCCAGGTTATCGCCGCCAATGGACAAACCCCGCCTGAACGGATCGGCCACCCCATCGAAGTGGTCGCCAAAGCTTATGGATTGTAAACCGATGCCACGCGACACCCGTTCCATCACTGCATCCGACATCATGCCGCTGAGCGAGTATGAATCGATTCGCGCCGACAAGAAGCAGGAGGCCATCCTTCGCAAGACGCTTACCCGCATCGCGGTAGGCCCCAATGCCAGCGCCATGTTCGAGACGTGGGATTCGATGTGGCTGCAGATTCAGGAAATGCTGCGGATCGAAAAAGGCGGCGAAGCGCAGGTTCCTGACGAGCTCGCGGCTTACAATCCCATGGTCCCCAAGGGCAGTGAACTGACCGCGACGTTGCTGTTCGAAGTGCCCGATCCGGTCCGCCGCGATGCATTCTTGCGGACCATCGGCGGCATAGAGGATCACATGGCCATCCAGGTAGGTGGCGAAATCCTTCGCGCCCGTCCTGAAGGCGATGTCGAACGCACGCGCGAAAGCGACGGCAAGGCGAGCGCGGTTCACTTCCTCCACTTCGATTTCACGCCCAGCGCTATTGCCGCGTGGAAGAGCGGGGAAGGGCAGGCAATGCTGATGATCGACCATCCGGCTTATGGCCATGCCGCACTAATTGGCGCCGAAGCACGTACCTATCTGGCGAGGGAATGCTTCTAAACGGCTAGTTGCCGGGCTGGGTAGCGGGGCCGGCGCGCTCTTCGCCCGCTCGCATCATGCGTTCGATGTCCGCGGGTGTGACTTTCTTTGGCGGCAGCGGGCGGGCAGGGGCAATTTGCGTTCCTTTGGGTATGCCGATCCCAGGATTGAAATAGCCCGGCGGCATGAGTGTGGTGTCCTGGCCTTGCGGCCGATACTGTTTCGGTCCCATCGCAGGCTCGCCATTTGCTGCCGGATCTATGGATGTGTCCTCCGACGATTGAGCTGATTCTGCGCCGAAGCCATTACCCCGGTTGAATTCTTCTTTGGCACCGATCTTTTGGGGACCATTGCGTTCGGCATCAAGCGTTCGCAGTTCCTGCCGCTGGCGGTCCGCCTTGATCTCGGCCCCAATCGCCTCACGACGCTCGCCATCGGCAAACAGCGCGATGCACGCGGTGATCGCCAGAGTGACCGCAGCAAAGTGGCGGATGACCTTGGCAGGCACCGGAATCGAGGCGAGGAGCTCTTTCACGGTATCCCCGTTAGCGTGCACCAGGTTAAGCCTTGGGGGCGTAACATGGTTAAAACGAGGTTGAGGCAATTCATTCAGTATCCAGCTAGATTGTAAAGTTGCCCGACATTTCGGCGCACGTCCCAGACAGAGCGAGCGGAAATCTGCCATTTCGCATCACCCGCGCCCTTGTCAGCTTTACCGACAATTTACGCCTTGCCTCTAAACCCGCCGAATGATCCGGCTGTTCAAACACTATATTCCGCATGCAGTCTTGCTGCTGGGACTTATCGATGTCGTGCTGCTGGCCTTGGCCGGCGAGGCCGCCTGGCGGCTCCGGGCGGCCCAGATCGACATCGCCGTGGGTTCCCCCCTTGACCGGGTCAGCCTGCTAGGCGGCTTTTCCGCAGTCATGCTAACCGTCATGATCGCTGTAGGGGTCTATGGATCTGAAAGCCTGAGGTCGATGCGTTTTGCCACGGCCCGGCTGCTGGTCGCCATTTCACTTGGCGTGATTGCCCTGTCGTTCCTCGACTGGCTGACGGGCGGCGCACATTACTGGCGCTCGGTCCTCGCATACGCCATGGCCTTTGCTATCCTCTTCCTGATCGGCAACCGGCTGGTTGTCGGTGGCATCCTGGGTGCGTCAGCCTTCCGCAGGCGCGTCCTCGTACTCGGCGCCGGACAGCGCGCCGATCGCCTGCGCAAGCTGGGCGAGCGTCCGCAGAGCGGTTTCGTGATCGTAGGGTATGTCGGAATGAGTGACGGCCCGCACCAGGTCGAAGAGGCGATCAACCGCAGCGCCATTCACAACCTCAAGCGCTTCGTGGAAAACCTAGGCGTCAGTGAAGTGGTCCTCGCACTGGAAGAGCGGCGCAATTCGTTGCCGTTGCAGGACCTGCTGCGGATCAAGACTGCCGGCGTTCACGTAAACGATTTTTCCAGTTTCATCGAACGCGAAACTGGCCGTGTTGATCTTGATACCGTCAACCCGAGCTGGCTGATCTTCTCTGACGGTTTTTCGTCGGGCCGCGCATTTTCCAGTGCTGCGAAGCGTGTATTCGATATCGTCGCAAGCTTGCTGTTGCTTGCGCTCACCGCGCCGCTGATCGTGCTGTTCGCCATCATCGTGAAACTCGACAGCCGCGGTCCAGCCTTCTTCCGCCAGACCCGCGTGGGACTGTTTGGGGAGCCGTTCGACGTGCTCAAGTTGCGGTCCATGCGCACCGACGCCGAAATCAACGGAGCCCAGTTTGCGCAGGAAAACGATCCACGTGTCACCCGCATCGGCCGCTTCATCCGCAAGGTTCGCATCGATGAACTTCCGCAGACTTGGAGCGTGCTGAAGGGCGAAATGAGCTTCGTCGGCCCGCGTCCCGAACGGCCGGAATTCGTTTCCGATCTTGAGGAAAAGCTACCCTATTATGCCGAACGACACATGGTGAAGCCAGGCATCACTGGCTGGGCGCAGATAAACTATCCATATGGGGCGAACCTCGAAGATTCGCGCCACAAGCTTGAATACGACCTCTATTATGCCAAGAACTATACGCCGTTCCTTGATTTGCTGATCCTGTTGCAGACCCTCCGCGTCGTGCTCTGGCACGAAGGGGCACGCTAGGGCCGTGACATCGGGCTGGCCTCTCCTTGCGGCAATCACGCACATTTTTGGCGCCTGCACGGCGGCAGGAATGGCGTTCTGGCTGATGCCGCGCCGGGCAAAGCTGGGCCGGGTCGGACTGGCCTGTGTCCTGGCGCTGGCGGTAAGCGTGTCTTGGTCAATCACGGCAGGAGCCACCGGCACCGAAAGCGCTGGCACGTATTTCGCTGAATCGGTGCGAAACATTGCCTGGCTAGCAGTCGTCTGGATGCTTTTCGAAACTGATGGCCGCAACAACTCCATCAAGGCGGTGCGACCGCTTGTTGTTGCCTTGGGCGCAGTCGAGATTATCGCCGGGTCGCTGCTAATCTTGCTGCATCGCCCGCTGAGCGGTTTCCTTGATCAGGACCAGGCGTTCGAGATGATGGTAAGCTTCCGCCTGATCTTTACCATCGGCGGTCTCGTCCTGCTTCACAACCTGTACAGCGGCGCATCCAAGCAGGCGCGGCTTGCTTTGCGCTGGCCGGCAGCGGGCCTTGCAGTGCTTTGGATCTATGATCTCAACATCTACACCGTTGCATGGATTGCCGGTTACTGGCCTGAGGGATTGGCCGCCTTGCGCGGTCTGTCGCTCGCCTGTGGGGCGCTATTCTTGCTGCCGGCGCTGGCAAAGCGGCAAGAGGAACTGCACTTCAGCCCATCGCGCATGGTCACCTTCCAGTCGGTCGCGCTGCTTGGGATCGGTGGATATTTCGGTGTGATGCTGCTGGCTTCGCAACTCGTCCATCTGGTCGGTCCGAAATATGCCAACCTGTTCCAGTTCGGGCTGTTCATTGCGGCATCCACCCTCGCTGTCATGCTGGTGCCGTCAAAGCGCCTGCGGTCGTGGGTCAAGGTCGTGCTGACTAAGCACCTCTTCCGCCACCGCTATGACTACCGGACGGAATGGCTGCGCTTTGCCGGCACGATCGGCCGGAGTGGTGAAAATGCGCTGCCGCTGGAACAGCGCGCGGTGCAGGCTGTCGCCCAGATTACCGAAAGCCCCGCCGGCCTGTTGCTGGTTCCCGGCGACAGCGGCGACTTCGTTCTGTCTAGCTCTTGGCAATGGCGCCTTGCCGAAGTCCCGGCTATCGCCCTTGATGCAGAGGCAGCGCGGCTGCTCGAACAGACTGGCTTCATTGTCGAACTCGATCAGGTGCGCGCCGGCAAGGATCACCGCGGCGAACGCGATGTCATTCCCGCGTGGCTGCGCGACGATCCGCAAGCGTGGGTTATTGTCCCTCTGCTGCATTACGAAAGGCTGGTCGGACTCGTCGTCTTGGCACGGCCGGCGAATGACCGGGCGCTCGATTGGGAAGATTTTGATGTCCTTCGGGTCATCGGCCAGCAACTCGCAACAACCTTGGCCGAACACACCGGGCAGGATGCTTTGGCTGAAGCCGCCCGCTTCGATGAATTCAATCGCCGCATCGCTTTCGTGATGCACGACATCAAGAACTTGGCGAGCCAGTTCGGTCTGCTTGCTCGCAATGCCGAACTTCATGCGGACAACCCCGAATTCCGCGCTGACATGCTGGTGACGCTGCGCAGCTCTGCCGACAAGCTTAACGCCCTGATTGCCCGCCTTTCGCGTTACGGGGCGGGCGGAAGCGACCGGGCCGAGAAGTGCGACGCCGCAGAGCTCGTCGAACGTGTCGCGCAGCAATTCGCCAGCAGCCATCAGGTCAACGTCGTCCAGCGGCAGGGCGGTGAGCTTTGCCTGAACCGCGAAGGAATCGAGCAGGCTCTGATCCACCTTGTCCAGAATGCCATAGATGCCAGCGATCGCGGCACGCCGGTGTTCATCGACCAGTCGACCGACGGCCTGACGGTGACAATACAGATCGTCGATTCGGGCGTGGGAATGTCACCCGAATTTGTCCGCACGCGCCTGTTCAGGCCGTTCGTTTCATCCAAGCCCGGCGGGTTTGGCATTGGCGCCTTCGAAGCGCGCGAACTTGTACGCGCAGCCAAGGGCCGGCTTGATGTCGAAAGCCGAGAGGGTCTCGGAACCCGCTTCATCATGCGCCTGCCGCTCGCCACCACGGCGGAACTGCTGTCGGGGCGCGAAAATCAAAACTGGAAAGTTGCCTGAATGCCCGAGCAAAAGCCCAAGTTGCTGATTGTTGAAGACGATGCCGGTCTTCAGGCCCAGCTTAAATGGGCCTATCCGGATTTCGACGTCGTGATCGTCGGAGATCGCGCTTCGGCAATTGCCGCCGTGCGTGCCGAAGAACCGCCAGTGGTCACCCTCGACCTCGGACTGCCGCCTGATCCCGACGGGACGAGCGAAGGCTTTGCCGTGCTTGACGAGATCATGGCTATCAAGCCTGACACCAAGGTCATCGTCGCCAGCGGACACGGTGCGCGGGAATCCGCGCTGCAGGCAATCGCGCACGGTGCCTACGATTTCTACCAAAAGCCGCTCGACATCGATGCCATTGGCCTGATCGTCCGCCGGGCTTTCCATCTGTATGAGATCGAGGAAGAAAACCGGCGTCTCGCATCGAGTGCCGGGGATGAGAACCGCGTGCTCGGCCGGATGATCACAGCCGCGCCCGAAATGGTGCGCGTTGCCCGGACCATCGAGCGAGTGGCCAACACCAATGTCTCGGTCATGCTGCTTGGGGCCAGCGGAACAGGCAAGGAGTTGCTCGCACGCGGCCTGCATGATGCCAGCGACCGGGCAAAAGGCGCGTTCATTGCGATCAATTGTGCGGCGATCCCTGAAAACCTGCTCGAAAGCGAGCTCTTCGGCCATGAAAAGGGCGCTTTCACCGGGGCGGTCAAGACCACCGAGGGCAAAATCGAAATGGCCGACGGCGGCACGCTGTTCCTTGACGAAGTGGGAGACATTCCACTCCCGCTGCAGGTCAAGCTGCTGCGCTTTCTGCAGGAACGGGTGATCGAACGGATTGGCGGGCGCACGGCGATCCCGGTGAACACCCGCATTGTTTGCGCTACGCACCAAAACCTTGAGGCGATGATCGCCGAAGGACGCTTCCGCGAAGACCTCTATTACCGGCTGGCCGAGATTGTTGTGAGGATCCCCAGTCTGGCCGAACGCCCTGGCGACGCAACACTGCTTGCCAAGGCCTTCCTGTCGCGCTTTGCCCGCGAGATGAACCCGATGGTCAAGGGGTTGGCTCCCGATGCCCTCGCTGCAATCGATGGCTGGCAATGGCCGGGCAACGTGCGCGAACTTGAGAACCGCGTGAAGCGCGCGGTGATCATGGCTGATGGCAAGCTGGTGGCAGCGGCTGACCTCGATCTGCCAGGCGGCACGAGCGAGGTGAGCAATCCGCTAAACCTCAAGTCTGCGCGGGAGAATACCGATCGCAAGATGATCCGGCATGCCTTGGCGCGCAGCGAAGGTAACATCTCCAGCACGGCCAAGCTGCTCGGCATCAGCCGGCCGACGCTTTACGATTTGCTCAAACAATACGACCTCCATGGCTGAGACCGGGCGCCCGGGCTGGTGGAAAGTTGCAGCTATCGCATTGGCGCTGGCCGCCTCAGCTTCACCAGGCCTTGGAGATATCAGCAGCCGCGATGCTGCGTTTGCCAAGGCCCGCGCCGCGCTGGCTCGCGGTGATGGTGTCGCGGCCGAAATCGCGCTGAGGGATGCGCAGGCGCAGGGCGCCGACAAACGTACGATTGCCGCCGGCATGGGCGAGGCCTTCCTCGCCGAGGGGAAACTCGACAAAGCGCGCGAATGGCTGGGTCCTGCGCAGTTCGCCGAAGCTGACCAGACGCGTGGATTGCGCATGCTTTCGCGCCTCGAAAGCCAGCAAGGCAACACGGCTGCAGCATTGGCGGCGCTTGAGAAGGCGATCGAAGGCGATACCAAGGACGCCGATTCTTGGGTGGATCTCGCACAATTACGGTACCGCACCGGCAACCAGTTAGCCGCGCTTGATTCCTTGCAATCCGCATTGAAGGTCGGGCCTGACAATCTGCGTGCGCTGGACTTTCAGGGCCTGATCGTCCGCGATCAGTTCGGTCCGGAAGCGGCGCTGGTGTGGTTTGAGCGCGGACTGATGAAATCGCCGAACGATGGTGTCTTGCTGGCGGACTACGCTGCAACGTTGGGCGAGCTTGGCCGCTACCGCGAGATGCTGGTGGTAACCCGGCGCATGCTGGAGCTGGGTGTTGCGGAAGCGCGGGCGCAATATCTGCAAGGGGTGCTGGCAGCGCGGGCGGGCAACCTCTCGCTGGCGCGGGCTTGCCTTAACCGGGCAGGAGCGGTGGCCGACAATATGCCCTCAGCCAGCCTGCTTTCCGGCATTATCCACCTGCAGGATGGCAATCCAAAGCTTGCGGTTGACGCGTTCCAGCGCATTACCGGGCAGCAGCCGCAGAATGAGGCAGCGCAATTATTGCTCGCCCGTGCACTGTACGAGGCCGGCGATCAGAAGGGCGTAATCGCGCGTTATTCCGACTGGGCATCAAGTTCGTCTGCTCCGCCCTACCTGTTGACGTTGGTGGCCCGCGCTTATGAGGATACCGGCGACCGGGTGCTTGCAGCCCCCTTGCTCGACCGGGCCGCTGCCGTTCAACAAGCAGGATTGCGACCAGCCTTTGGGTTTGCGGCCACCGGTTCGCCCCCGGCGGATGCAGCGGCAGCACAGGTTCGGGCAGCTCTCGTCAGCGGGCGGACCAATGAGGCGGTTGCTATCGGCGAGCGTCTCCGCAACGACTGGCGCGGCATGGGATCAGCGCACCTGCTGGCCGGCGACGCCTATTTCGCCGCCGGACGTTTCGACCTTGCCGCAAGCTCCTTTGCCGAGGCTGCCCGGGTTCGCGGGGATGACAACCTCGCGGTTCGGCTCGTGCTCGCCAATGCCGGGCAAGGCCGAATGGCGACCGGAGCGCAAGTGGCGGCTAGCTTCCTCGCCGCGCACCCGCAGAGCCCGGTCGCTGCCCGTCTTGCCGCCGACTATGCCGCCTCGGCTGGCGACTGGGGCCGGACGCGGATGCTGCTCGAAAACCTTGCGGCGGGCAGCGGTGGCCGCGACATGCGGCTGCTGAGCGACTTGTCATTCGCCCAGCTGCGTCTTGGCGACACAAAGGCCGCTGTCCAATCGGCCCGACGCGCCCTCGATCTCCAGCCTGCCAGTCCGGTTGCGGCACAGGCTCTTGCCATGGCGCTCAAGACCGGCAAGCAGAACGATGCGCTTGCCGCCGCACTCACGGCGCGGGCGGCGCGTCCCTGATCAGGCTTCGGCTTCGGCGCCGTGGCGGCGGTTCCAGCGGACGGACCACGACAGTGAAAGCCCGATCATCGCCGCGCCAATCAGTCCGGTGATCGCCTCTGGAATGTGGAACTTCGCTGAAGCGAGCATGATCCCGCCCAGCGCGATGATCGCCCAGAATGCGCCGTGCTCAAGAAAGCGATATTCCGCCAGCGTGCCCTTCTGGACCAGCATGATGGTCATCGATCGTACGAACATCGCGCCGATCGAAAGGCCCAGCGCGATGATGATCATGTTGTTCGAAAGCGCAAAAGCACCGATCACGCCGTCAAAGCTGAACGAGGCGTCGAGCACGTTGAGGTAGAGAAATCCGCCCAGACCCGAACGCACCACCGCGCCCGCCGCACGGTGCGCTGCTTCGCGCATTTCCATGATCGTGCCGATGGCCTCGACCGCGATGAAGCTGACCAGACCTAGCATGCCGGCGACGAGGAACGTCAGCGCCTCGGCCGGTTCAAGCAACAGCGAAATCCCGTAAATCACCAGCAGCAGCAGCGCGATTTCCAGTGCCTTGATGCTCGAATACTTGCTCAGCCAGGATTCCAGCCCCTTGATCCAGTGCACTTCCTTGTCCGAATCGAAGAAGAAGCTGAGCCCGACCATGGCGAGGAAAGCGCCGCCGAAACCGGCAATGCCAACGTGCGCGCTGGAGACAATCGCCTCGTATTCCTTTGGGTTGTTGAGCGATAGCTTCACCGCCTCAACCGGGCCAAGCCCCGCCGCGATGGCAACAATCGCCAGCGGAAACACGATGCGCATGCCGAACACGGCGATGACCATGCCCCATGTCAGGAACCGGCGCTGCCAGACTTCATCCATTTCCTGCAGCACCGTGGCGTTGACCACAGCGTTGTCGAACGACAGCGAGATTTCGAGGATCGACAGCACGACGACGATCCACAGGACCGAAAGCATGCCGCTCATCGTGCCGTGAAGCTGCCAACCGTACAGCGCGCCAAGCGCAAGGCAAATGACGGTAAAAAGGATGGAACCCTTGTAGAAACGGAGCAAGGCAGGCCTCGATTGCTGAAAGTGGGGGGATTGCTGAAAGTGGGGGGATTGTTGAAAGTGGGGGGAGTGGATTACTTGGGTTGATACGTCTGTTCGACGCCCGGAAACGCGCGCGAACGCACATCGGTTGCATAACGCTCTGCCGCCGCCGAAATGGTATCGGCAATTTCCTCATACCGGCGGACGAACCGGGGGACGCGTTCGAACATACCAAGCATGTCTTCGGTGACGAGCACTTGCCCATCGCATTGCGCCGAAGCGCCGATGCCGATGGTCGGGCAGGCCACGGCCTTGGTCACGTCAATGGCGATCGGTTCGACCACGCCTTCGATCACGATTGCGAAAGCTCCAGCGGCGTCGAGCGCTTTCGCGTCCGAGACGATCTTGGCGGCTTCGGCATCGCTGCGGCCGCGCGCGTTGTAACCGCCGAGCACGTTGACCGCTTGCGGAGTCAGCCCGACATGGCCGATCACCGGGATGCCGCGCTTGACGAGGAACTCGACCGTTGGTGCCATCGCCTCGCCGCCTTCAAGCTTCACGCCTGCGCAGCCAGTCTCCTTGAGCAGGCGCGAGGCGTTTTCGAAGGCCTGCTGGGGGGAGGCCTCATAGCTGCCGAACGGCATGTCGACGATGACCACCGAATGATACGATCCGCGCACCACTGCCGCGCCGTGTGCCACCATCATGTCGAGCGTCACCGGCACGCTGGAAGGCAGGCCATAGATTACCTGGCCCAGCGAATCCCCGACCAGCAGCACGTCACAATGGGCGTCAAGCAATTGCGCCTGCCGGGCCGTGTAGGCGGTGAGCATGACGATCGGTTCGGCGGTAACACCACCCTCCTTGCGCTTGCGGATCGCGGGCACGGTCAACCGCTTCATCGGCGTGGGCGTGGGATTGGCCCGGCTGGTGGCGGTATCAAGCTGGAAAGTTGACGACATGGCGGTTCCTTTAAGCGCGATTTCAGCAAAGCGCCAGACGCGAGAGTGGCAGAAATCCGTGGTGCATGGGTGACAGAGGTGACACCGTGTCACCCTGTTGTCCGGGGGAGTATTCGGCCAATTCCCGCCAGTTTTGGGCAGACGGGTCACGGGTGACACTTCGCGAAGCGCGCGCAGGTTCTTGATGGGGCAGCGTTTGCATTGTGCCGATAAGCCACAGAAAAGCGGCTGTAGGACAGCCTTTCCGCCCCAGCATGCGACAAACGTCTGGGGAATGCGCGTGTTTAGTGCTTGCCAATGAAACCAGTCCCGCTAGCTTCCGCGCCATAAATCAATCCGATCGGGGGAACCGCATGTTCGGTCGAGTAAAATCGCTGGACGCCATTTTGGCGACGGCAGAGAAGAAATCACTACATCGCTCGCTCGGAGCATTCCAGCTGACCATGCTGGGCGTCGGCGCCATCATCGGCACCGGCATTTTTGTTCTCACTGCCGAAGCCGCGCAGAAGGCCGGACCGGGCATGATGCTCAGCTTCATTATCGCCGGCCTGGTCTGCGCCGTGGCGGCGTTGTGCTATGCCGAAATGGCATCGATGGTCCCGGTTTCGGGCTCGGCCTATACCTACAGCTATGCCGTCATGGGCGAACTGCTGGCCTGGATGGTCGGCTGGGCGCTGGTGCTGGAATATGCGGTGGCCGCCGGCGCGGTTTCCGTGGGCTGGTCAGGCTATTTCGTCGGACTGTTGCGTGAATATCTTGGCATTGGTTTGCCGCAGGAAATCGTCAATGCCAACGCGCTGATCGCTCATATCAAGCTTGCCTTCGGTGCGGCGCCTTCGGCTGAACTGTCTTCGGCACTGGAAGTGGGCGGTTACATCAACCTCCCGGCCTTCATCATTGCCCTGCTGGTCACGTGGTTGCTTGTCATCGGCACCAAGGAAAGCGCCTTCGTCAACGCCGTGCTCGTGGTGGTGAAGATCACTGCGCTGACGGCGTTTGTCGTGCTCGCCGTGCCGGTGATGCAGTCGGAGAATTTCCAGCCCTTCACACCGCTGGGCTTTGGCGGTGTTTCCGCTGCCGCAGCCTCGATCTTCTTTGCCTACGTCGGCTTCGATGCGGTCTCTACCGCGGCCGAAGAAACCAAGAACCCACAGCGCAACATGCCGATCGGTTTGATCGGCAGCCTTGCCATCTGCACGGTGTTCTACCTGCTCGTTGCTGCCGGCGTAATCGGCACCGTTGGTGCGCAGCCGGTACTCGATGCAGCGGGCAAGGGTATCGCTCCCGGCAATGCGACGGCCATGGCCGCTGCCTGTGCCAGCATCGCCAACGAAGCGGTGGTCTGCTCAAAGGAGGCGCTGGCCTGGACGCTGCGCGAAATCGGCTGGAAGCAGATTGGCAACCTCGTCGGCCTTGCTGCCGGTCTGGCCCTGCCTTCGGTCGTGCTGATGATGATGTTCGGCCAGACCCGCATCTTCTTCGTCATGAGCCGCGACGGCCTGCTGCCTGAAAAGCTCTCGACCATTCACCCGAAGTACAAGACGCCGCACGTGGTGACGATCATCACTGGCATTGTCGTGGCGATCTTCGCCGCACTGTTCCCGGTGGGCGCGCTTGCCGATATTTCGAACTCGGGCACACTGTTCGCCTTCGCCATGGTGGCGATTGCGGTGATGGTCCTGCGCAAGACCGATCCGAACCGGGTGCGTCCGTTCCGCACTCCGGCGGTGATGATCACGGCGCCGCTGGCGATCATTGGCTGCTTCTACCTGTTCTTCAGCCTCGATTGGTACACGCTGCGCCTGTTCGTTGGCTGGGCAGTTCTGGGTCTGCTGATCTATTACTTCTACAGCCGTCACCACAGCCACGTTGGCCGCGGTCTGGTCGAAGTTCATGAGGATGATGATGACATCCCGCCGAGCTCGGTGCCGCCGCTTCCGGGGATCTGATCTTCTGATTCGGCAATAAAAAGGGGCCGCTCCGGCATGGTGCGGCCCCTTTCGTTTGTGGGAACAGGGTCAGTTGGCCCGGTCGAGCCGGGTTTCACGGTGATAGCCTTCGGCATCCTCGCGCACGTCCATGCCCAGCATCATCTTGACCGTGGTCACCGGACCAAGGTCCGAATCCCAGATCGACGCATCGCCGAGGTCCATGCGCAGCATAATCAGGTCGGGATCGTCCTTGCCGCCGGGGAACCATGCCTCGACGAAGTTCGACCAGTGCTGTTCAAGCCGTTCGCGGCTGGTTTCCTCGACCAGCACACCGTGGAAGCGGGCGAACAGATCGTGGTTCTTGGAAGCGTAGGTAGCGGTTGCCGGCCCGCCCTGGGCGAAGCGGCCCGAGCGTGATGTGTAAAACCAGATGTTGCCGTGGCCTTCCTTGTCGAGCTGCGCGGTCATCGGCGCGGCGCTGTCCGGGTCGGCATCAAGCTGGAGCATCACCATCGGCGACTGCACCATGTTCTTCCAGAACTTCTCCTTGATCTCGTGATTGTTGTCATGGTCGGTCATGTCGGTCTCGCTTCGTGCAGGTGGGGGGTGTGGATGGAACCGCCGAGCCGCGCATCGGTTCCCTTGCCAAGCTGAGGCAATGAGAACATAAAAGGAACATATAGACGATTCGTGTTCCGATAATGATGACCAGCACCATGCCTCTATCCGCCCCGCAGACCGCGCGATGGCAGCCCGGTTTGGCCGGCGCGGCGCAGCATGCCGAGCTGTTCGCTCCGGGCGGGGAGGGGACAGGTGCGGCGCTGGCGCTTGCCTTGGCGCGCGATCATTTGCGCGGCGCGGCGGGCGATCCCCTGGCCGACGTCCCGGACGAGCGGGCATGGCTGTGGGTGCAGGACAAGGCGGCGATCCGCCTCTCGGGCCGTCCCTATCGCCCCGGCCTGCCGCGCGAACTGCGCCACCGGCTGATCCATGTCGCCGCAGACAAGCCCGACGATGCCCTGTTCGCCATTGAGGAGGGGCTGCGCTGCCGCGACCTTGCCTTTGTCGTGGGGGAGATTGCCGGCAACCCGCGCGCGCTGGATTTCACCGCATCGCGGCGGCTCAGCCTGGCGGTGGAGCGGCACGGTGTTCCCCTGTGGCTGGTGCGGCTCGATGCGGCGCGCGACCTGGGTTCGGCGCGGATGCGCTGGCAGGCACGCTCTGCCCCCTCCGCCTGGCCCCACCGCAACCCCCGCGCGCCGGGAGCGGCCACCTGGCAGGCCGAACTGTTCCGCGCGCGAAGTCACCCTCCCGGAGAATGGACCCTGCGCGATGAAGGAGGAGTGCTCCACATTAACGCGCCGCATCATGGCGATCTGGTGCGCGCACCTGTCGATCGACCGCTGGCGCCAAAGTCTTCCAGCGCCTGAAGGCTGCGCGCGCGGGACAGGGGCCGATGCTCAGCCGCATGCACTGATTGCCGAAACGGCGCACGGTTCAAGGATCACCGCGATCAACCCCGCGGCCGTGCAGGCCGGGGTGCGCCGCGATGCGCTGCTCGCCGATGCGCGGGCGGTTTGCCCCTCTCTGGCGACCAGTCCGGCCGATCCGGCGGGCGACCTGGCCTTCCTCGAAGCGCTGGCGCTGTGGGCGCAGCGCTGGGGGCCGTGGTCGGCGATCGATCCGCCCGATGGCATCATCATCGATGTCACCGGCGTCTCGCACCTGTTCGGCGGCGAGGCGGCGCTGCTCGGCGATGCCGGACGGCGGCTCTTTGCCCGCGGGCTGACTGTGCGTGCCGCGATTGCGCCGACCGCCGGGGCGGCATGGGCGCTCGCCCATTATGGCCCGCAACCGGCGATCATGCATGGCGGCGACAGCCTCGACGACCTGCCGGTCGCGGCACTGCGGCTCGATCCGGCGGTGAACCTGCTGCTGCGCCGGCTCGGCCTCAAGCGGATCGGCGACCTTGGCGGGGTGGCCCGGCCAGCACTGGCGCGACGGTTCCGCAACCGCCACAACCCCGCCGCCAATCCGCTGATCCGGCTAGACCAGTTGCTCGGCCGCGTGCCCGAGCCGCTGCTGCCGGTGATCGCGCATGAGGTGCCGTTGGTGCAGCGCCGCCTGATGGAGCCGATCCGCCACCGCGAGCTGCTCGACCGGGTGATGGCCGACCTCGCCAATGACATGGCCCGCCTGCTCGAAGCGCGGGGTGAGGGCGCGCGGCGGCTTGAGGCAGGACTGTGGCGCGTCGATGGCGAAGTGCTGGTGCGCCGGCTCGAACTCGCCTCGGCCAGCCGGGATGCGGCGCACATTGTCCGCCTGTTCGCCGCGCGGCTTGACGATGTCGATGCCGGCTTCGGGATCGAGATGGTCCGCCTGCGCGCGCCGTGGTGCGAGCCTGTCGCGCTGTCGCAGCGCGATTTCGATGCCGCTTCCGAAGAGCACGGCACCAGCCTTGCCGCCTGCATGGACCGGCTGGTGGTGCGGCTTGGCGAGGGTGCGGTGCGCCGTCCGGTGCCCCACGCCAGCCACTTGCCCGAACGCGCCCAGCGCTGGCACCCGCCGCTGGAGCCGCAGCCCGCCAGCCAGGGCGAACTCGCGTTTCACGAACGCCCCTTGAAGCTGCTCGACCGGGCGGAGCGGATCGCCGTGATCTATGCCACACCCGATGGCCTGCCGCGCCGGTTCAGCTGGCGCGGAAAGCTCCACGACATCACCCGCGCCGAAGGGCCGGAGCGGATCGCTCCCGAATGGTGGCGCGAACGCTCCTCGGCACGGCTGCGCGATTACTACCGGATCGAGGACGAGGCCGGCCGGCGTTACTGGATCTATCGCGCCGGGCTTGCGGGCGACGGGCGGGGCGGGATGCCCGAATGGTTTCTGCAAGGGCTGTGTGGTTGACCGGCCACAGCGCCCTCTCGGCCCAACGCAAAATCTCTGGCCTTTCCAGCAACCAGAACATATAAGGAACATATGTCGCAACCCAGCCTGATCGAACGCCTCGCCATCCTCGCCGATGCCGCGAAGTACGATGCCTCTTGCGCCTCGTCCGGAACGTCGAAACGCAACAGCAAGGGCGGCACAGGCATCGGTTCGACCGAGGGCATGGGCATCTGCCACGCCTATGCACCCGATGGCCGCTGCATCTCGCTGCTCAAAATCCTGCTGACCAACCACTGCGTGTTCGATTGCCATTACTGCATCAACCGCAAGAGTTCGAACGTGCGGCGCGCGCGGTTCACCCCTCAGGAAGTCGTCGACCTCACGCTAAGCTTCTATCGCCGCAATTACATCGAAGGGCTGTTCCTCTCCTCGGGCATCGTCAGAAACTCCAGCCACACAATGGAA
Organism: Novosphingobium sp.; assembly: GCF_031424035.1. Classification (GTDB taxonomy): domain Bacteria; phylum Pseudomonadota; class Alphaproteobacteria; order Sphingomonadales; family Sphingomonadaceae; genus Novosphingobium. Next base: position 27,418 of record NZ_JANPGP010000014.1, on the reverse strand, counting down.
CAGATGGTCGAGGTCGCCCGCATCCTGCGCGAGGAGCATGACTTTCGCGGCTACATCCACCTCAAGACCATTCCCGAGGCCGATCCCGAACTGGTCCGGCAAGCGGGCCTCTGGGCCGACCGCGTCTCGATCAACGTCGAGCTGCCGACCAAAGCCGGCCTCACCAAACTCGCGCCTGACAAGAGCGAAGCCGTGATCGAAGGCGCGATGGCCGACGTGAAAGAGGCGATCGCCGAGAACAAGGACGCCCGCAAACACTTCCGCTCCGCCCCGAAATTCGCGCCAGCCGGCCAATCGACCCAGATGATCGTCGGCGCGGATGCCGCAAGCGATGCCGATATCGTCGGCAAGGCGAGCGCGCTTTACGGGAAGTTCCGCCTGCGCCGCGTGTACTATTCGGCCTTCAGCCCGATCCCCGATGCCAGCAGCGTGCTGCCGCTCAAACGCCCGCCGCTGATCCGTGAGCATCGACTGTACCAGTCCGACTGGCTGATGCGGTTCTACGGTTTTGCCGCAAGGGAAGTGCAGGCCGCCGCCGGGGCCGATGGCATGCTGCCGCTCGATATCGATCCCAAACTGGCCTGGGCGCTCAAGTTCCGCGAGAGTTTCCCGGTGGACGTCAACCGAGCGCCGCGCGAAATGCTGCTACGGGTTCCGGGGCTGGGCACAAAGGCGGTTGGTGCGATCCTCGCCAGCCGGCGGCACCGCACGCTGCGGCTTGAGGATGTCGCCAAACTCACTGTCTCGGTCACCAAACTGCGCCCTTTCATCGTCACGGCAGACTGGCGGCCGGTCCTGCTGACAGACCGCGCTGACCTTCGCGCCCTGATTGCTCCGCAGCGATCGGAGCAGCTTGAACTGTTCGCCGCATGACCCCGTTCCGCGACGCCCGCATTGCCGATGCCTGCGCCGTGCCCCTGGCCGCGCCCGATGACTTCGATGGCTGGCGGGAACAGGCGCGGCGGCTGATCATGGCCGAGGTGCCGCCTGACCGCGTCGTCTGGACCGTGCCCGGCGAGGGCAACGGCGATCTGTTTGCCGAAGCACTGGGGCAGTCTCGCCGGCTTCCCGCGCCGGCCCCTGCTGCCCCGCAACCTCGCGTATCGCGCGCATTCCTCACGTTGGCGAAAGCAGCGGCGATCCATTCCAATCCGCACCGTTTCGCGTTGCTATATCGTCTGCTGTGGCGGCTACAGGGCAAGCCCGGCCTGCTTGAGGATGCCGCCGATGCAGACGTGCGGCGGCTGAACGACCTGTCCCGCGCGGTGCGGCGCGACATTCACAAGATGCGCGCCTTCGTGCGTTTCCGCAGCGTGGCTGACGCGGACGGTCAGGAGCAATACGTAGCCTGGTTCGAACCGTCGCACCATATCCTGCGCACCAACGCCGCGTTCTTCGTCAATCGCTTCACCCAGATGCGCTGGTCGATCCTCACGCCGCGCGGCAGCCTGCACTGGGATGGCGCCGTCCTGCACGAAGGGCCGCCTGCCCGGCGCGAGGATGCCCCCGGCGGCGATCCCGCCGAAGACCTGTGGCGCCAGTACTATTCCTCGATTTTCAATCCGGCGCGCCTGAAAGTCGGCGCGATGGTCAAGGAAATGCCGCGCCGATACTGGAAGAACCTGCCCGAAGCCGCGCTGATCCCGGAACTGATCGCAGGGGCGCAGGCGCGGGAGGCAGCCATGGTTTCCGCCGGGGGCGACACCTTTGCCGGGGTCCCGCTCCCGCAGGATCTCGATGCCCTCGCTCGCGGACTGCGCGATTGCCGCCGCTGCCCGATCGGCTGCAACGGCACGCGCGCCGTGCCGGGCGAGGGGCCAACCGATGCCGCGCTGATGATTGTCGGCGAACAGCCGGGAGATAACGAGGAGATGGAGGGCCGGCCGTTCATCGGCCCCGCCGGCCAGTTGCTGACCGACTATCTCGGTCAGGCCGGCATCGACCGGGCGCAGGCGCGGCTGACCAATGCAGTGAAGCATTTCAAGTTCGAACCGCGCGGCAAGCGCCGCCTGCACCAGAACCCCACCGCCAAGGAGATCGATATCTGCCGCTGGTGGCTCGATGCCGAACGCGCCATCGTTCGGCCCAAACTGGTGCTGGGACTGGGGGCAAGCGCAGGCCGATCGCTCCTCGGCAAGACGACATCGATTCAGCAAGTGCGCGGCAGACCGATTGCCCTGGCTGACGGCAGCGAATTGTGGCTGACGGTCCACCCGTCCTATCTGCTGCGGCTCGATGGTGAAGCGCTGGAGACCGAAAGCAGCAAGTTCGCGGCAGACCTGGCAGCCGTTGCGGCCCGCCGCCGCGAACTTGTCTGAAACACGTTAGATCGGGTCAGCGGCGAAGGTCTGACGTGTCATCTCGTCGAGCGCTTCCTGCGGTATCGGCGCGTTTTCACCGGCGATGAAGGCCAGCAGGTCGTTCTTCAGCCGCTCGGTATCGGTGGCGAACACGCCGTGTGCCGAGCCATCGTATTCGATCAGCCGCGATCCCGGCACCTTGCGCGCCACTTCGCGCGCCGTGGCTTCGATCGGCACGGTCTTGTCATCAGTGCCGTGAATGATCAGCGTCGGCACCTTGAAGTGGGCGAGGTCGGGGCGGAAATCGGTGGTGGCAAAAGCCTTGGCGGCGGCGAGGGTCGGGCGCAAGCCGGCCTGCATGGCGGTCTGCCATGACAGGTCGAGCATTTCCTGGCTCACCGGCTTGCTGATCATTCCGACGCCGTAGAAGTCCTTGAAGAAGGATGTGAAGAACTTCGCCCGGTCCTCCAGCATGCCCTGCGTCATTTCGTCGAAGGTTTCCTGCGGCACGCCGTCCGGGTTGCTTTCGTCCTGGAGCATGTAGGGCACCACCGACGATACGAGAGCCACGCGGCTCACGCCCTTGCCCTGATGGCGCGACATGTAGCGGGCTATTTCGCCGCCGCCCATCGAGAAGCCGACCAGCGAGACGTCGTCCTCGGCGTCGTGATACTTCATCACGGCGGAAAGGTCATCGGCAAAGGTATCGTAGTCATAGCCGCCCGAGGGCTGGCTCGACCGGCCGAAACCGCGCCGATCATAGGAGATCGCCTTGAATCCGGCATCGGCCAGCGCGTGGCTGATCGGATCCCAGCTATCGGCGGATAGCGGCCAGCCGTGGATCAGCACGACCGGCGGACCTTCGCCCCATGCCTTCGAATAGAGGTGGGCGTCGCCGGTTTCGATCATGTGCATGGTTGGTCTCCGAATGGGTGACTGTGCAACGCCCCAGAATCAAAGGCGTTCCGGGGCGGGGCCGGGATTTGCGACCGGGAGAGTGCGGCTTGCCGACAAAAGGATTCGCCGGCTCGATAAAAAGAACATAAAAGGAACGTATAACCCACTTACCGATGTTGTCGCACCCGTGCCTGAAGCCGCCCTGACCCCCGAACGCCGCCGCGTGGAGCAATCCATGCTGCCGCCTGCCGATGCCGCGCCTTTCGTGGAACTCGGCCTGGCGAGCTGCTTCTCGTTCCTGCGCGGGGCGTCCGATGCGGTGGACCTGGCGCTCACCGCGCGGCGGCTTGGCTATGACGCGCTGGGCATTGCCGATGCCAACACCATGGCCGGCGTGGTGCGCTTGCATGGCGAGGCCAAGGCGCTGGGGCTGCGGCCAGTCATCGGTTGCCGGATCGAGACGGTAGAGAGGCTGACCTTCCTCGCCTATCCGGTGGACCGCATGGCCTATGGCCGCCTGTGCCGCCTGATTTCCGCCGGGCGCATGGCGCGGCCCGATGGCGAATGGCAGGACAAGGGCGTCTGCGAGATCACGGTTCCCATGCTGGCGGACCATGCCGAGGGGGTGCAGCTGGTGCTGGTGCCGCCGAGGGATCTGGCCTCGGAATTCACCTTGGCGGTGGCGAGCAATGTTATCGGGCTGGACGGAGAACCAGTATCCGGGGAGCGATTGCTTAAAGGGTGTTTGGAAACCCTGCTCCCCAACCTGCGCGCGCAATTGCCAGGCCTGCGCCACATCGCGGTGAGCTATCTCCATGTCGGTGACGACATCCGCCGCATCGCCGCGCTCGATGCCATGGCGCGAGAAAACGGCATGGGCATCCTTGCCACCAACGACGTGCTCTACCACGCCCCCGAACGCCGCCCGCTGCACGATGTGATGACCGCGATCCGACACAAGACCACGGTCGCCAAGGCCGGCTACCTGCTTGAGGCCAATGGCGAGCGGCACTTGAAATCGCCAGAGGACATGTGCCGGCTCTTTGCCCGCTGGCCGCACGCGATCGAGGCGGCGCGGCAGGTGGCCGATGCCTGCCGCTTCAGCCTTGACGAACTGCGCTATGAATACCCCGAGGAAACCTGTCCGGAAGGCCGCACGCCGCAGGAGCAGCTTGAATGGCTGACCTGGCAGGGGGCGGAAGGGCGCTATCCGGGTGGTCTGCCCCAGGACGTGCGCACCACGCTCTCCCGCGAACTGGAGCTGATCGGCAAGCTGCAACTCGCCCGCTATTTCCTCACCATCAAGGACATCGTCGATTTCGCCCGTTCGCAGGAGCCACCGATCCTGTGCCAGGGGCGCGGGTCGGCGGCCAATTCGGCGGTATGTTACGTGCTGGAAATCACCGCGGTTGATCCCGCGCGGCACTCGCTGCTGTTCGACCGCTTCATCTCCGAGGACCGCAACGAGCCGCCCGACATCGACGTCGATTTCGAGCACGAGCGGCGTGAGGAGGTGATCCAGTACATCTACGCCCGCTATGGCCGCCACCGCGCCGGGCTTTGCGCCACGGTGATCCACTACCGCCCGCGCATGGCGATCCGCGAGGTGGGCAAGGCGATGGGCTTGTCCGAAGACCTGACCGGCGTGCTGGCCCGCACGGTCTGGGGCGGGCACGGGCGCTCGATCAAGGAGGCCCATGTCGCCAGCGAGACCGGCGTCGATCTCGATGATCCGCACTTGCGCCGCGTGCTGGCGCTGACCGAGCAGATGATCGGCATGCCGCGCCACCTGTCGCAGCACGTCGGCGGCTTCATCCTCACGCAGGGCCCGCTGACCGAAACCGTGCCGATCGGCAACGGCGCCATGCCCGAGCGCAGCTTCATCGAATGGGACAAGGACGATATCGAGGCGCTGGGTATCCTCAAGGTCGATGTTCTGGCGCTGGGCATGCTCACCTGCATCCGCAAGTGCCTCGACCTGCTGGGTGCGCACCACGGGCAGAACCTGACGCTGGCCACCGTGCCCAAGGAGGACCCGGCGGTTTACGACATGCTATGCAAGGGCGATTCGCTCGGCGTGTTCCAGGTGGAAAGCCGCGCCCAGATGAACATGCTGCCGCGCCTGCGCCCGCGCCAATTCTATGATCTGGTGATCGAAGTGGCGATCGTGCGGCCCGGACCGATCCAGGGCGACATGGTCCACCCCTATCTCAAGCGGCGGCGCGGGGCGGAGAAGGTGGAGATACCCGCGCCCGGCCCGGCGCATGGCCCTCCGGACGAGCTGACCTCGATCCTCGGTCGCACGCTGGGGGTGCCGATCTTTCAGGAACAGGCGATGAAGATCGCGCTCGATGCGGCCAAGTTCACCGGGGCAGAGGCCAACCGCCTGCGCAAGGCGATGGCGACTTTCCGGTCGCGCGGCATGGTCGATGAATTGCAGGACATGATGGTCGGCCGCATGATCGCGCGCGGCTATGATCCCGACTTTGCGGAGCGGTGCTTCAACCAGATCAAGGGCTTCGGCGAATATGGTTTCCCTGAAAGCCACGCGGCCAGCTTTGCCCTGCTGGTCTATGTCTCATCGTGGCTGAAGTGCCACTTCCCCGCGGCCTTCGCCTGCGCGCTGCTCAATTCGCAGCCGATGGGTTTCTACGCCCCGGCGCAGATCGTCCGCGATGCGCGCGAGCATGGCGTGCCGGTGCTGCCAGTCGATGTGAATTGCAGCGGTTGGGACAACACGTTGGAAGAGGAGGGCAGGCACATCGCTCTTCGCCTCGGCTTACGGCAGGTCGATGGCTTTTCCGAAGCGGCGGCAGCGCGGATCGTTTCGGCGCGGGAGGAGGCCGGGCGCTTTGCCGACGTGCGCGAATTGCAGGAGCGGGTGGGACTATCCCCGGCGCTGGTCGAGCGGCTCGCGGCGGCGGATTGCTTCAATTCGCTCGAGATCACCCGACGGCAGGCCTTGTGGGATGCGCGCAGCCTGATTGCAGCGCCGGAGCTACCCCTTTTCGCCGCTATGAAGGCGCGGGGCGAGGGGGCTGAGGCACGCGCCACACAGCTCCCCGCCATGCCGCTCAGCGAGGAGGTGGTCGCCGACTACCAGACCCAGCGGCTGTCGCTCAAAGCCCACCCCATGGCCTTCCTGCGCCCCGCACTGGCCGAGCGCGGCTTCGTCCGGGCGGCGGACCTGCGCGCGCGCAAGTATCGCTCGGCGGTGCAGGTCGCCGGCGTCGTGCTGATCCGCCAGCGCCCCGGCAGCGCCAAGGGCGTCTGCTTCATCACCATCGAGGATGAAAGCGGCGTCGCCAACCTCGTCATCTGGCCCGACATCATGGAAAAACAGCGCAAGATCATCATGAGCGCCCGGCTGATGGAAGTGCGCGGGCGGGTGGAATACGATGACGAGGTGATCCACGTGATCGTCAGCCAGCTGACCGACGCCACGGCGAGCCTCCATGCCTTGTCCGACGATATGCTCAGCAGCCCGGTCGCCCGCGCCGATCATGTCAGCCGACCCCTCCCATCACGGTCACAGCCATCGCGGTTCCAGCCCGAAGAATGGCAAGCCGAAGATTGGCAGGCGCCGGGCCCGGCAAACCGCGACTGCGGATGGAGCCACGGCCACCCGCGCGATGCCCGGATCATCCCCGGTTCGCGCGACTTTCACTGAACTCCGAAGGTTTTCATCCAAAAGCCGCCACGGAAAAATGCCTAGCCCCGCGCACAGCGCCTGTTTGCCTGTCCGGCGGCATGATGCGCACATGGGCCATATCAGCTTTGATCACATCCTGCCGGAAGTCGGCAAGCGCGTCACCAGCCGGCTGCGCCTGCGCCTCGCTGCGCGCATGATGACCACCGCACAGGCATGGCCGGCAGAACTGCTCGACCTGTCCTATTTCGGCGGCCGCATCGCCTGCGATGACCCGCCGCAGCCGGGGCAGGACGTACTGATCGAATGGGCGATTTCGATGCTTTCGGCATGATCGTCTGGGCCAGCCTGCGAACCTGCGGCGTGCGCTTTTACGAACCGCTCAAGGCGCAAGTCCTGATCGCCACGCGCGACCGCAACGATGTCGAGCCCGTCCAGACGAACAAAGACCGCGCACGCCATGAAGCGAGGAACTTCGTGCAGGGCTTGGTTAAGCGCTGAACGGCTGGTGACCCCTACGGGAATCGAACCCGTGTTTCAGCCGTGAGAGGGCCGCGTCCTAACCGCTAGACGAAGGGGCCGGATAGGTCCGGCCGAGCCTGCAAAAGCCCAAACTTGCAAAAGCTTGGTGACCCCTACGGGAATCGAACCCGTGTTTCAGCCGTGAAAGGGCCGCGTCCTAACCGCTAGACGAAGGGGCCGCACCAGCTTGCGCCGAGGCGAGGCCGCGCACTTAGTGGGAGACCTAAAAACGGTCAAGCCCTGTAATTGAACAAATCATCAATCGGCCCAGGCTGCGTCATCCAGATGCAGCTCCGCCTGAGGGCGGCTGGCCCAGTCATCGATCTTGGCGCGCCCGGCCAGCCAAAGCTTTCGGCCCTTGGAGCCATGCAGCAGCGCCTGACCGAGATCGCTCTGCGCGGCACGAAATGCGATCGCCTTGAAGCTCGCGCCATCGTTGCCGCCAGCCAGCAGACGGACGTGATCGGTGCCGACAATGTCTGCCTTGATCAGGTGAACCGGCCCGATCGCGATTCGCGGTGCCGGCCAGCCCATACCGAAGGGGCCGGCGCTTTCCAGTTCGGTCACCAGCTGCGGCGTCAGTCCGCGCGGTGACAGGCTGAGGTCGAGCAGCATCGACTGGCCCGCCATCGCGGCGAGGATATCGGTAGCGAGCTTTTCGTCAAGCCAGTCAGCCAAGGCTTCCAGCTTGCCGGGCGCCACCGTGAGACCCGCCGCCATGGCATGCCCGCCGCCGGCGATCAGCAGTCCGGATTCGCGCGCAGCTATGATCGCTGCGCCCAGATCGACGCCGGTGATCGATCGGCCTGATCCCTTGCCGTTGCCCGCCTCGTCAGCATCGAGCGCGATGACCAGCGTGGGCTTGCCGGTCTTTTCCTTCACCCGCCCGGCGACGATGCCGATGACCCCTGGATGCCAGCCATTGCCGGCAAGCACGATCACCGCACGGTTGTGCTGGCGGTCGATCTGCATTTCGGCAGCTTCCTGCACGGCTGCCTCAATGGCGCGGCGTTCTTCGTTCAATTGCGAGAGCTGCGCGGCAATGGCGCGGGCTTCGTCGGGGTCCTGCGTGGTCAGCAGGCGCACGCCCAGCGTGGATTCGCCCACCCGCCCGCCGGCATTCACCCGCGGACCGAGCGCGAAGCCGAGGTCGCTGCAGGTCGGCGCGCGCGACAGCCGGCTGGCATCGATCAGCGCCGCCATGCCTATGTTCTCACGCCGGGCCATGACTTTCAGACCCTGCGCCACGAAAGCGCGGTTGAGGCCCCTGATCTGCGCCACATCAGCAACCGTTCCCAGCGCAACGAGATCGAGCAGGCCGAACAGATCCGGTTCCTTGCGCTCGGCGAACCAGCCCGCATTCCGCAGGTTCCGGACCAGCGCGACTGCCAGTACGAAGGCAACGCCTACAGCCGCAAGGTGGCCATGCGCAGCGGCTTCGTCATTTTCATCCAGACGGTTGGGATTGACGAGGCAGAGCGCAGCGGGAAGCACGGCCGAACATTTGTGATGGTCGACAACGACCACGTCGACGCCGGCATCCTTTGCCATTTGCAGCGCCTCATAGGCCATAGCACCGCAATCAACCGTGATGATCAGCGTCGAGCCGTCGTGCGCGAGACGGACCAACGCCTCGCCGGATGGGCCGTAACCTTCGAGCAGGCGGTCGGGAATGTAATAGGCCGGATCGGCGCCCAGATCCCGCATCAGGCGGATCAGCAGGGCGGCACTGGTGGCACCATCGACGTCATAGTCGCCGTAGATCGTAACCTTCTCTCCGCTGGTCACGGCGGCGGCGAGGCGCTTGGCGGCATCTTCCATATCTCGGAAGATCGACGGGTCGGGCAAGAAGCCGCGCAGGCTGGGATTGCGGTGCCGATCGAGATCATCACGGGCCACGCCGCGCGCCATCAATAACTGGGCGACGAGGTCGTCCCCGAGACCGCCCCCACGGAAAGCGCCATCCCCCAGGTCCATGTTGCCGGCACGCCAACGCCACGCCTTGCCTGAAAGCGATTGTTCGACTGAGGCGACGGAGGATGCACGGGTGGCCATGCCATCCGCGCTAGCCTCTCTGGGCCCGCGCGGAAAGGGCAGGCAGGCCGCGTCTGCCGAAAATTGACAATCGCGGCAGGGGGGTATTGAGTGGCCGCGGGTGTCCAATCGAAAGGATCGAGCCATGTTCGCATCTCCGAAGTCTGCCCTTTTAGCTTCTATTGCCGTTTGCACCGTCGCCGGATTGGCGATGCCTTTGCAGGCGCAGACCAAGCCTGCCAGCGGCCCGGTTGCGCGCTATGACATGCGCGCAGGAACTGTGACCGGGATGGGAGCGATGGGCGGCGGGATGCGCGGTGCGATGGGCATGGCGTTTGGCGGCGGCGGCAACAGCGCCCCGCAGCATGAATTATACTTGCGGCTCGGTTCAGGGCAGCCTCCGGTGAAGGGTGCGCCCAAGGCCGATCACTTCATGCCGCCGGCGGCGAAACTGGGCAAATCGGTGCCGCTGCTTACCCCGCAGGCCGAACGTGATGCCCGCGATGAATTGCCGCAGATGGGCAACGAAAGGCCGAAGGGCCGCATGTTGATCTTTTGGGGCTGCGGCGAACATGCGCCAAAGGGTCAGCCGGTGGTGATCGATTTCGCCAAGCTGGCTGCCGGCCAGATGCCGCCGGGCATGTGGTCCATCACGGTACTGCGCGACTGGGGCCCGACGCTGACCAACAGCAAGACCTTCGGACGCTGGCCGAACGAGGATACGATGGGCGGCAACAAGGCGATACGAACTGATGCATCCTTGCTTGGCGCGCACCGGGTTGCTGGCAATTACAGCCCGGAGATCGGCTTCACCCTGATGAAGGACTTCATGACCGCGCTCAATGTACGCACCAGTTCGCTGCCATCGGGCGCGGGCATGCTGCGCTGGAACGCGGTTCCCGATGCCACCGGATTTTATGCCCACCTGTTCGGCGCAAGGCAGGGCCCGAACGGCGACATGGGTGATATGGTGATGTGGTCGAGCAGCGCCTCGCGCCAGTTCGGCGGCGGACTGCAGGACTGGCTTTCGCCGTCGCAAGTCTCTCCGCTGGTGACCAACAAGACATTACTGCCGCCCGGCGCGACAACATGCATCGTGCCTGCCGAGGTCAAGGCAGCTACGGATTTCCGTATGGGAACACTGACGGCCTTCGGTCCGGAGGAGGCCTTCTCCTATCCGCCGCGCCCGGCGGACCCGAAAGCGGCTTGGGCCTTGCAATGGACAGCGCGCGTCCGCCACCGCTCGACGACGAGCTGGATGGACATGCCCGGAATGTCGGGCGGTATGCCCGGCGGAATGGCTTCGGATGATGAGCGGGGGCCGCAGCAACCTCGCCCGAATTGCAAGCCTAAGGGGCTGGGCGGTATCATGGGCGGAGTTCTCACAGGGAGAACGGGGTGCTGAGGCTGCCGAGCGAAAGCGATGGCTGAAGCCGGTGGACTGGCCATCATCTGGCACAGCCGGACCGGAGCGGGCGAAGCCATGGCGCGGTCGATTGCCGAAGGCGCTGGCGACCTCGCACGGCTGCATCGCGCGCAGGATGCGGATGTCGATGCTATACTCGGCGCGGCGGGTCTCATCTTCGTCTGTCCCGAGAACCTCGGCAGCATGAGCGGGATCATGAAAGACATGTTCGATCGAACCTACTTTGCTGTGCTGGGCAAGATCGAAGGCCGCGCCTATGTCACTGCAATTGCTGCTGGGTCTGGCGGGCAGGGTGCCGGAGTCCAGATTGACCGGATCGTGGCCGGCTGGCGTCTTCGCCGGGTAGCCGATCCGTTGATCGTGAACCTGAATGCCCAGAGTCCCGAATCGATACGGGCGTGGAAGACGGTTGAGGCAGAAGACCTTGAACGCTGCCACGATCTGGGCAAGGCCTTCGCCGAAGGTATACGGATCGGTATCTACTGAAGCCGCACGGATATATTAGTCAATATCGTGGATTGAGGGGTCGACGCGCTTGGAAAAGCAAGCAATTCACCATGTACAGGCAGGGAGGGCAATTCAATTTGCCGCGCATGTGAACGATAGACCAATTCCATCCAGTCCGGGACTCAGCCTGCACTTTGCCAAGGGCATGCGCCCGAATGTCGAGGCGATTCTGCGCCTTGCGACGCGTCCGGCTGAGAGCACGGCATTCTCCGTCAGCCTGATGCCAGAGCCCGATGAAGGCTGGCTTGAACTGCTGGCCATGGGGCTGACTTTCGACCTGCACGGGCTTGAGCCCTTTCCGGCGGAAGGGATCGATCCCGCCAGCCACTATTTCGGGCTTTCCCAGGGCGACTATGCCGAAGGCAGCGATGCGCTGCGACTGACGCCCGGCCCGCACCTTGCCGGTTCGGCGACCATGCTGCCGGTGCTGCGCATCCTCGCCGGACTTGGCGCAGAACTTGCGCGGCTGCCCGGTCTCGAGGCGGTCGGCTGGGTGACATCGGCCACGCGCATGGCACCGTCCTATTTCATGAGTAGCGTCAGGGCCTGGCTTTCGGGCGGCGCATTTCCCGCGCTCGGCCTGACAGGTTTGACGACACGTGATGATGGTGGCCTGGAAAGCGAAGGGTTCGCCCTGTTCGCCGGATACGAAATCGCCATCGAACCGCTCGCTGGCGAATCGATGGCTGATCGTGCCAAGCTGGCCGCGCGGGCCATGCATGCCATCGTTCTGTCGGGGACCCGCGACATCGGCCAGCTGGTCGATAGCCAGGGCAGGGCAATTCACGCCGACCTGCCGGCACAAAACGGAGTGCTGCGTCTGTGGCGATCGGTCTGACGATCCGCGCGGGCGAGCCGCAGGGAATCAGACAGGTCAGGAGACCGGAAACAGCATCTGGGTCACTGGCCAATCAAGGCACCGGCGAAACCAGAACCAAGGAGCTGCGGTTCCGCGCCGTCAATCGCTATGGTTGCTCGGACTATAACGCTGGCCTTCAGCGACATCATCTGTTGCCGCTGCAACTGCTCTCGATGCGGTGCTTTGGCCAGTTCTTCGAGAGCGTGGGACTCGACCGCATCGGCTTTGACGATTTCCGCCGCAACGGCTTGCTGCTCCCATGCAGCGACAGGACGGCGACTATGATGGCGCTGCCGATGCACCGCGGGCCGCACCATCGCTACAATGCGCTGGCCATAGACCGCGTCGCCCGGATCGAACGCGACTGGCGAGCAGGCGGCAGGTCCGACGTTGCGGCGAAAGACGCGCTGTTCCGTCTGGACCTGCTGCAATCTGCGCTGCGCCGGCGCTTGCTTGATCCATCGCGCCACCCGATCCCGCTCAACAGCCGCGATCCAGCATTGCACAAGCCCGACTTCAGTGACCTTGACGCCATGGCCGACCTGCTCTGGGCGGCGACCGAAGGCCCTTAAAGCGCGAAGCCCGCGGTCCGCCCAGCCAGTTCGGTGCGGGCCTCGGCATATTGGGCGGCGAGCTTGTTGACCCGCTCGGCCACGCTTTCAACCGCGTCCACCGCGCCGATGCCCTGGCCCGAGCCCCAGATATCCTTCCATGCCTTTGCCGCAGCGTTCCCGCCCGAACCAAAGTTCATCTTGCTTGGATCACTCTCAGGCAAGGCATCGGGATCGAGGCCGGCAGCGGCGATCGAGGGCTTCAGGTAGTTGCCATGAATGCCGGTGAACAGGTTGGTATAGACGATGTCATCAGCGCTGCCGGCGACGATTGCCTGCTTGTAGGCATCGACAGCGTTGGCCTCGGTAGTGGCGATCCACGGGCTGCCGATATAGGCAAAGTCCGCGCCGAGTGCCTGCGCGCCAAGGATTGAGCGGCCGCAGGCGATTGAGCCGGACAGCGCGACAAGGCCGGAGAACCAGCTGCGGATTTCCTGCATCAGCGCAAAGGGCGAAAGTACGCCAGCATGGCCACCGGCACCGGCAGCCACCGGGATCAATCCGTCTGCGCCCTTGTCGATGGCCTTGCGGGCAAAGCGGTCGTCGATGACGTCATGGAGCACGATGCCGCCCCAGCTGTGCGCCGCGTCATTGACTTCCTTCACCGCGCCCAGCGAGGTGATCAGCATCGGCACGGCCCACTTGGCGCAAGCGGCAAGGTCGCTTTGCAGTCGGTCATTGGTCTTGTGGACGATCTGATTGACGGCAAACGGAGCCGCAGGCCGTTCGGGATTGGCGCGGTTGTGCGCGGCCAGTTCCTCGGTGATCTGATGGAGCCATTCGTCAAGCTGGCTCGCTGGCCGGGCATTGAGAGCCGGGAAACTGCCGACGATCCCGGCTTTGCACTGGGCGATCACCAGTTCCGGGCCGGAAATGATGAAAAGCGGCGACCCGATGACGGGCAGGCGAAGGCGATCGAACGGTGCGGGCAAGCTCATTGCCGGGCGATAGCCGCAGTTTGCCCCCATTGTCGAGCAATCAGGGGTGATCGCGCGGGCGCTTTTCGGCTGTTCAGGTGGTCAGCCAGATCAAGTCAGATTGCCTTTGCAGGGCACTTGGCCGAAGGCATCGGCAACTGATTTGCGGGAGACTTTACCGATGAGCGCGCCAGAACTCGATTGTTCCGATCTTGACAACTACATCGGCAAGCCGATGCAGCCGGCCCGGATGGTCGATCCAATCGCCAACAGCGATATCCGCCGCTGGGTCCAGGCGATGCACTATCCCAACCTGCTGCACTACGATCACAACTACGCCTCGCAGAGCCGCCACGGCCAGCTGGTCGCTCCGCAGAGCTTCCCGGTGGTGATGGATTGCGCGCACGGTTCGGCGCCGTCGTGCATCGGCATGATCCCCAATTCGCACATGCTGTTCGGCGGTGATGAATGGTGGTTCTATGGCCCGACGCTGAAGGCGGGCGAGCGCGTTTTCAATGAACGTATTCCGTTTGATTACAACGTCAAGAACACCTCGTCGTTCGGCCCTACCTGCTTCCAGCGCGGCGACAATTTCTATTACAATCAGGACGGCGAGCTCGTCGCCAAGCAGCGCTCGACCTCGATCCGCTACCTGCAGGCCGCCGGCGAAGCGAGCCAGAGCGGCAGCACCGAAGGTCAGGACGATCCGGTGTGGACCGATGAAGAGCTGGAATCGCTGGAGGATCGCAAGTTCACCTGGATCCAGATGCTGCACGATCTTGGCCATTCGCCGCGTTACTGGGACACGGTCACCGTTGGTGAGGACCTGCCCGAGCGCGTGTTCGGGCCGCACTCGATCGTCAGCTTCACCACTGAATGGCGCAGCTACCTGTTCACAAGCTGGGGCACCACGCACCGCCGCACAGATCTCGATATCGAGGCGCTCGGCTTTGTCGGCCCCATGGCCGGCAAGGAGCAGGACCCCACGCTGGAACGGATCAACCCTGAACAGACCGACGGCGCCTACATTGGGCCGAGCCGCGGCCACCTGTTCCCTCGCTGGGCTCGCTACATCGGTATGCCGCGCGGCTATGGCTACGGTGCGTCGATGGGCGCATGGCTGACTGACTATGCTTCGGGCTGGGCCGGTGAATGGGGCATGGTCCGCCATTCGGCTTGCAACTACCGCAGCCCCGCGCTGACCGGCGACATCACCATTCAGACCGCCAAGATCACCGACAAGTTCGTCGATGAAGACGGCCGCCACATGGTCAAGATGGACGTCCGCATGACCAACCAGCTCGGTTCGGTTCTGGCCACGGCCAAGACCACGGTCGAACTGCCCGTGCGCCCGGCATAAGGAAAGCAATCAGCATGGCCGAAGTCTTCGACTGTTCGGATATCGACAACTACCTCGGCAAGCCGATGGATCAGTCATTTCTGCGCGAGCCAATCGCCGGGAATGACATCCGCCGGTGGGTCCATGCGATGCACTATCCCAACCTGCTGCACTTTGATCCGAAGTTCGCCGGAGAGGGCCGGTTCGCCAAGCTGGTCGCACCGCAGAGCTTCGCGATTGCTACCGATGACGGACACGGCGCCGGTCCGGCCTGCGTTGGCAAGATCGCCAATTCGCACCTGCTGTTCGGCGGCGACGAATGGTGGTTCTATGGCCCGCGGATCCTTCCGGGCGACACTGTGGAAAACAAGCGTGTTCCCTTCGACTATGTCGTCAAGGAAACCGGCTTTGGCCCGACCTGCTTCCAACGCGGTGACAACAATTACGTCAACCAGAACGGCGAGGCGATTGCCAGGCAGCGTTCGACTGCGATCCGCTATCTCGCTTCGGCGGGCGGCGGTTCTGTCAACGAGGCCGACTTCGCTGAGCCGGAATGGACCGACGAAGACATGGACGCCTTCGATGCGCGCCGCTTCACCTGGGTGAAGATGCTGCGCGACCTAGGCCACAAGGAGCGCTGGTGGGATGACGTCTCAGTGGGTGACAAGCTGGATGAACGCCTGTTCGGGCCACATTCGGTCGCCAGTTTCACCACCGAATGGCGCGCCTATCTGGTGAACAACTGGGGCACGATGGACCTGCGGAAGAACGATCTCGAAGCGCTGGGCTTCACGCGCGAGATGGCCGGGTACGAGAACGATCCCGACATGTTGCTCGACAACACGTTCCTGACCGACGGCGCCTATTACGGCCCGTCACGCGGGCACCTGTTCCCCAAATATGCCCGCCGCATCGGCATGCCGCGCGGCTATGGTTACGGCGCATCAATGGGCTCGTGGGTTACGGATTACCTGTCGGGCTGGGCAGGGGAGCACGGCATGGTCGTGCATTCCACCGCCAACTATCGCGGTCCGGCGCTGACTGGTGATGTCACCATCCAGACTGCCGAAGTG
Organism: Novosphingobium sp.; assembly: GCF_031424035.1. Taxonomy (GTDB): domain Bacteria; phylum Pseudomonadota; class Alphaproteobacteria; order Sphingomonadales; family Sphingomonadaceae; genus Novosphingobium. The sequence continues at coordinate 11,284 of NZ_JANPGP010000014.1, read as the reverse complement.
ACCGAAAAGTCGGTCGACACAGAGGGCCGCCACCTGATCCACGTCAAGCACTTGATGGAAAACCAGCGCGGCGTGAAGATGTGCACCGGCACCGCCGAAATCTGGCTGCCGAAAAAAGCTGACTGAAAAGCCAGCCTCCTCCCGCAGTCAGGGAGGAGGCCGCTTTTTACTTCAGGGCATTCGCCGCGCTGAGCACGGCGCGGACGCCCGCTGTGGCAACGTCTTCGTCAATACCAACGCCCCAGATCACCTGACCATTCGGTCCGACGCATTCGACATAGGCGGCGGCGCGCGCATCGGCGCCTTTGCCCATTGCGTGTTCGGAATAGTCGCGCACTTCAAGCTGGATTTCAAAGGATTCGGCCAAGGTCGCGCAGACTGACGAGATCAGCCCGTTGCCGCGTCCCGAAACCGATTGCTCGCGGCCATCGACGCCGATCTTGCCGGCAAACAGGCGGGAGCCATCGGCAGCCTTGGTTTCCTCGTAATCGACCAACTGGAAGTGCTGCGGATCGTCGAGGCGGTAGACCTTGCGGAACACGTCCCAGATGTCCGGCGCCTGCAATTCGCGGCCCAGTTCATCGGCCAGATCCTGCACATGCCGGCTGAAATGCGCCTGCATCCGCTTGGGCAGTTTCAGCCCCTGATCCTGTTCGAGCACCCAAGCGAAACCACCCTTGCCGCTTTGCGAATTGACGCGGATCACGGCTTCGTAAGAACGGCCAAGGTCCGCCGGATCGATCGGCAGGTAAGGCACCGACCACAGCGGATCGTTGCGCGTTTCCTGCGCCGCAAAGCCCTTCTTGATCGCGTCCTGATGGCTGCCTGAAAATGCCGTGAAGACAAGTTCGCCGCCATAGGGATGGCGCTCAGGCACCTTGAGCTGGTTGCAATATTCGACCGTCTGGATGACCTCGTCGATGTCCGAGAAGTCCAGTTCCGGATCCATGCCCTGCGTGTAGAGGTTGAGCGCGACGGTCACCAGGCAGCAGTTGCCGGTGCGCTCGCCGTTGCCGAACAGGCAGCCTTCGATGCGGTCGCCGCCAGCCATCAGGCCCAATTCCGCCGCCGCAACGCCGGTGCCCCGGTCGTTGTGGGTGTGCAGTGAAATCACTGCGCTCTCGCGGTTCGGCAGGTTGCGGCAGAAGTATTCGATCTGGTCGGCGTAAATGTTCGGGGTGGAGGCTTCCACCGTGGCTGGCAGATTGAGGATGATCGGCTTTTCGGGCGTCGGTTGCAGGATATTCATCACCGCCTCGCAGCATTCGATCGAGAAATCGACTTCGGCAGTGGAGAAGGTTTCCGGCGAATATTCGAAGTGCCAGTCGGTCTGTGGGAAGCGCGCGGCGTTATCACGCAGATACTTTGCGCCGTTCTCGGCGATGGCGCGGATGTCGGCCTTTTCCATGCCGAACACGACCTGCCGCCACAGTGGCGACACCGCGTTGTAGACATGGACGATGGCCGCAGGGGCGCCGGCGAGGCTCTCGAACGAAGTGCGGATCAGGTCTTCCCGCGACTGGGTCAGCACCTGGACCAATACGTCTTGCGGGATGCGGCCGTTATCAACGAGGCCGCGAATGAAGTCATATTCGGTCGCGCCGGCGGCGGGGAAACCAACTTCGATTTCCTTGAGGCCCAGCTTGATCAGCAGATCAAAGAAACGCGTCTTCTTTTCCGCGCCCATCGGATCGATCAGCGACTGGTTGCCATCGCGAAGGTCAGTCGAAAGCCAGCGCGGAGCTTTGGTGATCGTGCGTGATGGCCACTGCCGGTCAGGCAGTTGGATCTGCGGGAAGGGCCGGTACTTGGCCGAAGGATCTTTCAACATGGTCATGGCGTTACTCGGAAAATCGGGCTGCGGTGCGTTCGGCGGTCAATCCCTTGGGCGTTAGCCGCGCCGGGAGAGCCGACACGGCAATTCACGCCCAAGGGCGTGTAAGTCGCAGCGTAAGTCCGAGGTTCCTGATCATGACCAAGGCCTATGGGCAAGCGCGCGGGCCTTGTAAAGCCCCAGTTTCGGCCAATTGCGCGAAATGCAAGTTGATGAAATACGCGCTGAACCATTCGCGTGAATTTTCCATAAGCGCAGGCCCGGATGCGTGAAAGCCGCGCCAACGGCGCGGCTTTCAAGAGTTCGAACAGATTGAAGCGGAACGGCATCGTATGGGTGTATTCGGGTGCAGGAGGGGGGAAGCATACACCTTGTCCCCGCCTGTAGGAAAGCCGCCCCGCTCAGGCTTCGGTCGCTTCCTTCTTGGGTCGGGCATGAACGACATTGCCATAGCCCTTGCCGTAATCGAGCGTGCCAAAAATCCAGTCATAAAGCAGGCTGATCGTCGCAAAGTTGCCGCCGGTGAAATGGGCGTGGTGGTTGTGGTGCATCACCGACATCGTGTTCAGGTACTTGAACGGGAACTTGTCGGTCGGCCACAGATCGTGGTTGTGCTGGTTGATCTCCGAAAAGGCGATCCACGTGATGACGACGGTTGGCACCGAGAACACGCCCAGCAGAAAGGACAGTCCCAGAATCGTCCCGACATAAAGGCCAAGACCGCCCGCCACTTCAACTGGATGGATGAAGCTCGAATCGCCCCGGCACGGGTTGTGCTGGCGGTGGTGGACGGCATGGACCCACATCAGCGGGCCCTTGAAATAGCCGCTATCGTGAAACAGGAAGCGGTGCACGAGGTAGTAGAAGAAGTCGTAGACCAGCAGGATGATCGCGCAGTCGCGCAGAACCCGGCCAATCGAATGCAGTTCTGTCGATATCGCGAACGGAACGATGGCGGCAAAGATCACTACCCAAAAGAAGAAGCCCCATTTGCGGTTCCAGGCCTGGTTGGCCGCATAGGTTGGGCGCTGCATCTTTTCGACATAGCTGGCCTTGTTGATCCGCGCGGATTCGCGGAACGTGGGTATTAGGGCAGTGCCCAGAGCACGCAGCGCCATGGTGATGGCAATGATGGCCACGGCGGCTATCAGCGATTGCTGCCAGTTGTAATTGGCAGCGAGGCTGGCGGGTATCAGATCCATTGTCTTGTCCTCCGGCAAATGCTGAGAACGGTGTTCTCAAATCGCGGTTTAGACGAAGACGGCCAGTGCCATCCTTGATCGAGCGCAAAAACGATCAGGCGATCGGATCTGCCTCGATCGAAGGTTTGGCGGCCCCCAGGCGGACGACTGGAACCAGCAAGAGCATCATGATGGCAAGTGCGGCGAACAGGCCAAAGATCACGTCATAGCTGCCGGTGATGTCATAGATCCGCCCGAAAAGGGGCGGCGAAATCAGCAGGAACGAGAGTATGACCAGATTGAGCATACCGCCGACGCGCCCGACGACTTCGCGGCCCCAGATGCGCGGGATCAGGAAGCTCTCCATCGGCATCATCATGCCACCGAAAAACCCCATCAGCATGACGCCCAGCGCAATCGCGGCAAAGCCGGCGTCGGCCCAGATCATCGCCACGCAGCCAACGGCATAGCCGACAAGACTGGTGGCCATCAGGTGGCGCGGGTTCATCCGGTCAGCCATCGCGGCAAAACCGAGTTTGGCCACGAAGCCGCTGGAAGCGTACATCGAGACGAGGAACGCCGCAGAACCTGCCGCGATGCCGACATCGGTGGCCAGGGAGACAAGGTTCGTCACCATGCCCTTGAGACCGGCGGTGACTGTCGCCACCAGCACAGCTACCATCCAGAAAGACGGATCGCGCAGCAGGGTGCTGGCTGCGATCGTGCGCACCTTGTTGACCTCTACCGCAGCCTCGGGATCAACCGTCGCGCCGTCGGGATGAAACCCGCGCTCGGCCGGATTATTCACTACGAATGCTGCCGCCGCGAGGGTGATGGCAAGGACGATCAGCGACAGCAGTCGCAGCCCCATGCGCCATTCGTACTCGGCGAGCAGGTACTGGATGATCGGCGGAAAAATGACGCCGCCCGCAGCAATGCCGGCGATAGCCACGCCCAGCGCCGCCCCGCGCCGCTTGGCGAACCAGCGGGTCAGCAGCACCGTGCAGGCCAGCGGCCCGATTAGGAGGTTTGCCGGGGCGACAAGCACGCCATAAACGATGAGCACCTGGTTGAAGGTCTGCGCAAAGCTGATGGCGATGAACCCCAGCGCGAGCAGCACTCCCCCCACTGCCATCGCGGCCTGCAGCGACACCCGGTCAAGGAGCTTGCCGACACTGGGCGATATGACTGCGGACACACCCGACAGGACGGTCATCGTGAACATGAGGACCATTCGGCTCGGCCGGAATTCCTTGCCAAGCGGCACGGCCAGCACGCTGTAGGACGAAGTGATCATCGCCGTAACCGCCAGCAAGACCATGCAGGCCCCGACTTGCCGCCAACCGACTGCGAATGAGCGTTCCATGCCGTCTCCCTGTACTCGGGCGATGCTTGCCCGATTTCCGGCGATTATGAACGTCGCGGCGGGAAAGGAAAGATGACCAAGCGGGTGAAATGCCATGCAGGGCGTCGCGAAACATTCATCGCGGGGGCATGATGCGGCAATGACAACGATTCGGCCGTTCGCGCTCCAGATTGGCCAGGGGGAACTTGACGATCTGGCGGAACGGCTTGCCCGTATCCGCTGGCCAGAGCGCGAATGCGTTAGCGATTGGTCACAGGGGGTTCCGCTCGCGGCGCTGCAAGGCCTCGTTGCCTATTGGCGCGAAGGGTATGACTGGCGGCAGTGCGAGGATCGTCTCAATGGCTTCGGGCAATTCGTCACCGAGATCGATGGGCTCGATATCCATTTCCTCCACGTCCGTTCGCGGCACGTGGATGCGCGGCCGCTGATCCTGACGCACGGCTGGCCCGGGTCGGTGATCGAATTCCTCGAAGCAATCCCGCGCCTGACCGATCCAGAGGCCTATGGCGGCATGGCAAGTGATGCCTTCCACGTCGTCGTGCCATCGCTGCCGGGTTACGGCTGGTCTGGTAAACCGGCGAGCGCTGGTTGGAACGTCCAGCGGATTGCCCGCGCCTGGACCGAGCTGATGGCGCGGCTCGGGTATAGGCGGTGGTTCGCGCAGGGCGGCGATTGGGGAGCGATCGTCACGGCAGCCCTGGGCGCGCAGGCCCCGGAAGGCCTGGCAGGCCTGCATCTCAACATGCCGATGGCGCGGCCGACTGCCGAGGATCGGCTCGATGATGACGCCGAAGTCAAGGAGGCGCTGCGGGCGGGGCGGCACTACATGGACTGGGATTCGGGCTATTCGAAGATCCAGTCCACCCGGCCGCAGACGATCGGTTATGGGCTGGTCGACAGTCCCGTTGCGCTCGCCGCGTGGATCTATGAGAAGATGTGGGCCTGGACCGACAATGCCGGCCGGCCTGAAGACGCGCTGTCTTATGACACGGTGCTCGACAACATCATGGTCTATTGGCTGACCGCGACCGGCGCATCCGCCGCACGGCTCTATTGGGAGAGCTTCGACGCCATCGCCCAGACCGGCGAGGTTCATGTGCCTGCCGCGTTCAGCCCGTTCCCGCGCGAGATCACCAAGGCCCCGCGCAAATGGACGACACGAATGTTCCGCAATATCGTCTACTGGAACCCGGCGGAGAAGGGTGGACACTTTGCCGCGTGGGAGCAGCCGGATATCTTCGCCCGCGAACTGCGCGCCGCCTTCGCCGCGATCGACCCGCGCTGAGCCCCAACGCAAAACGCCCGGTCGTGATGACCGGGCGCCTGCATTGTTGTCAGCGGTAAGGCTGGATCAGTTCTTCGACTTGTCGACCAGTGCGTTGGCACCGATCCACGGCATCATGGCGCGCAGCTTGGAGCCGGTTTCCTCGATCTGGTGGCGCTTCGCAGCGATGCGCGAAGCCTTCAGTTCGGGCTGGCCGGCGCGGTTGTCGAGCACGAAGTCCTTGACGAAGCGGCCCGACTGGATGTCAGCGAGGACGCGCTTCATTTCCTTCTTGGTCTCTTCGGTGATGATGCGCGGGCCGGTCTTGATGTCGCCGTATTCGGCGGTGTTCGAGATCGAATAGCGCATGTTGGCGATGCCGCCTTCATACATCAGGTCGACGATCAGCTTGAGCTCGTGAAGGCACTCGAAATAGGCCATTTCGGGGGCGTAGCCGGCTTCCACCAGCGTTTCGAAGCCAGCCTGGACGAGTGCGGTGGTGCCGCCGCAGAGCACGGCCTGCTCGCCAAACAGATCGGTTTCGCATTCTTCGCGGAAGTTGGTTTCGATGATGCCGCTGCGGCCGCCACCAACGCCCGAGGCATAGGCGAGGGCGACATCATGCGCGTTGCCGGTCTTGTCCTGATGGACGGCGACGAGGCAGGGAACGCCGCCGCCGCGCTGGTATTCGCTGCGCACGGTGTGGCCGGGGCCCTTCGGCGCGATCATGATCACGTCGATGTCATTGCGGGGCTCGATCAGGCCGAAGTGGATGTTGAGGCCGTGAGCGAAGGCCAGCGCCGCACCGGGCTTCAGATTGGCGTGCAGGTCTTCGGCATAGATCGCGGCCTGATGTTCATCGGGAGCGAGGATCATGATGATGTCGGCCCAGGCAGCTGCGTCCTTGTTCGACATCACCTTGAAGCCGGCGCCCTCGGCCTTCTTCGCCGTGGCCGAACCTTCGCGCAGGGCAATGGCGACGTCCTTGACGCCGCTGTCGCGCAGGTTCTGGGCGTGGGCGTGGCCCTGCGAGCCATAGCCGAGCACGACAATCTTCTTGTCCGTGATCAGGTTGATATCGCAATCGGCGTCGTAATAGACCTTCATGTCACTTCCTCTTGAATATTGATGCAGATGAAGCCGCGCCCTGCGGCGCAGCGAAATTTCAGGCCCCCTCCGGCCCCCTCGTCATGCCGACGATGCCGGTGCGTCCCACTTCGACCAGCCCCAGTTCGCGCATGATGGCGATGAAGCTGTCGATCTTTTCGGGCGTGCCGGTCAGTTCGAAAATGAAGCTGGCAGTCGTGGTATCGACCACCTTTGCGCGGAACACGTCGGCGACGCGCAGCGCCTCGACCCGGCTGTCGCCCTTGCCGGCAACCTTGATGAGCGCCAGTTCGCGCTCAACATGCGGGCCGTTTTCGCTGAGGTCGACGACCTTGTGCACCGGCACCAGCCGTTCAAGCTGGGCATGGATCTGGTCGATCACTGCGGGCGGGCCCTGGGTGACGATGGTGATCCGGCTGACCGCGTGGTTTTCCGAAATGTCGGCCACGGTCAGGCTGTCTATGTTATAGCCGCGCGCGGTGAACAGCCCGGCGATCTTGGCGAGAATACCCGCCTCGTTATCGACTGTGATGGCGAGGACGTGTCGCTCGGATTCCTGTTGCTTGATCTTCATCATGAGGTCCCCCCTTTACACCAGCGCCTTGGCTTCATCATCCATGGTCCCGGCGACAACATCGCCCTGCAGGATCATGTCCGTATGCGCCGCGCCCGAGGGGATCATCGGGAAGCAGTTGGCCTGCTTGGCGACCATGCAATCGACGATCACCGGCCCATCATGGTCGATCATCGCCTGAATGCCGGCGTCGAGCTGGTCTTCGCTTTCAATGCGGATGCCCTTCCAGCCATAGGCTTCGCCCAGCTTCACGAAGTCGGGCAGGCTGTCCGAATAGGAGTTCGAATAGCGGCTCTCATAGGTCAGTTCCTGCCACTGGCGGACCATGCCCATGTATTCGTTGTTCAGAATGAAGATCTTCACCGGCAGGCGGAACTGGCTGGCAGTGCCAAGCTCCTGGATGTTCATCTGGATCGAAGCTTCGCCGGCGATATCGATGACCAGACTGTCCGGATTGCCGAGCTGCGCGCCGATGGCGGCGGGCAGGCCATAGCCCATCGTGCCAAGACCGCCCGAGGTGAGCCACTTGTTCGGGCCGAAGAAGTGGAAGTGCTGCGCCGCCCACATCTGGTGCTGGCCGACCTCGGTCGAGATGATCGGGTCCTTGTCCTTGGTCAGCTGGAACAGGCGTTCGATAGCCAGCTGCGGAGCGATTTCGCTCTTCGACTTGGTATAGGACAGGCTCTTCTTGCCGCGCCATTCCTCAACGCGGGCCTTCCACGCGGTCAGGTCCTGCGCCTTGCGGCTGCCCCATGCCTCGATCAGCTGGCCAAGGACTTCGGCGCAATCGCCCACGATCGGCAGGTCGACGGCAACGGTCTTGTTGATCGAGCTGCGGTCGATATCGATGTGGATCTTGGTCGAATTGGGCGCGAAGGCATCCAGACGTCCGGTAACGCGGTCATCAAACCGCGCGCCTACGCAGACGATCAGGTCCGCCTGATTCATCGCCATGTTGGCTTCGTAAGTGCCATGCATACCCAGCATGCCGAGCCAGTCGGCATGGTCCGCCGGGAAAGCGCCAAGGCCCATCAGCGTCGAAGTCAGCGGGGCGCCGGTCAGTGTCTGCAACTGGCGCAGCAGGTCGCTGGCGCGCGGGCCGGAATTAATCACGCCGCCGCCGGTATAGAACACCGGCGTCTTGGCATTGGCGAGCAATTCGATCGCCTTGGCAATTTCGCTCTCGCTCGCCGAGGTGCGCGGGTTGTAGCGGTTGCGGCGCTGCGGCGGGCCATCGGACATGGTCGCCGTGGCGATCTGGACGTCCTTGGGAATGTCGATGACAACCGGGCCGGGACGGCCGGTGGTGGCGATCTGGAACGCCTCGTCGATGACCGCGGCGAGCTCGCTCGGGTCTTTCACGAGGTAGTTGTGCTTGCAGCAGTGCCGGGTGATGCCGATTGTATCGGCTTCCTGGAACGCGTCCGATCCGATCAGCGAGCTTGGCACTTGTCCGGTGATGACCACCAGCGGGATCGAATCGAGGAAAGCGTCGGCAATGCCAGTGACAGCATTGGTCGCCCCGGGGCCGGAGGTGACGAGCACGACGCCAGGCTTGCCGGTCGAGCGGGCATAGCCCTCCGCAGCGTGGGCCGCGCCGGCTTCGTGACGGACGAGGATGTGGCGGACGCGCTGTTCGGCGAACAGTTCGTCGTAAATGGGCAGCACCGCGCCGCCGGGATAGCCGAATACGAATTCGACACCCTGCCGCACCAGGCTTTCGACCAGAATGCTTGCGCCGCTGCGCTCCTGGCTCACAGTACTCACTCCTCAAATTACCACTCTGGGCCGCTAAAAAGACTGACCCGGCACAGGTTACTGCGCCGGGTCACCTCTCCAGCTCGCTAGAACCACCGGGGTGGCTCGTTGTGCAGCGCGGTAGGCGACAGGAAATAACGTGTCAATAGCTAATCACGTAATAATGATGCGAATATATTGCCCTCATTAAAATGTTCTGACTCTACCCTTGGCCAATCGGTCGGGGGCTGGTGGCGGAGCCAGGTGATCTGGCGCTTGACGTAATTGCGCGTCGACTGGCTGCCGCGTGCCAACGCATCCTCAAGAATGGCGGTTCCTCGCAGGAAATCAGCGATCTCCGGCACACCGATGGCACGCATGACGGGAAGGTCAGGGGAAAGTTGCCGGGCCAGCAATGCTTCAACTTCGGCAATCGCGCCGCGTTGCAGCATGGCGGCGAAGCGGCGGTCACATCGCTCGTAGAGCCACGCACGGTCAGGGAGCAGGATCGCTGGGTGCAGGATTACCGCTCCGCCAATGCCGCCGCTCAGCTGTTGCTGCCAATGTGCCAAGGGTTGGCCCGACGACCTCACCACTTCCAGAGCACGCCGGATACGCGCTGAATCCGCCGGGCCAAGCCGTGCTGCCCGATCCGGGTCCTCTGCCTGCAAGGCCATGGCCGCGTCAGCCAGGGGCATATCGCGCACGGCTTCCCGCACCTGCGGGTCGACGGGAGGGACGGGGGCAATCCCGTCAAGCAAGGTACGGATGTAGAGCCCGGTGCCGCCGACGAGGATCGGGACCGCGCCGTCTTCGTGGGCGAGCTCGATCTCAACGCGCGCGCGTTCAGCCCAGTCCGCGGCGGAACAGGCCTGCGCGCCATCCCAATCGCCAAAGAGCCGGTGCTCCACCCCTTGCATCTCATCTACGGATGGGCGGGCGCTGAGAACCTCGAGGTCGGCATAGACCTGCGCGCTGTCGGCATTGATCACCACGCCGCGCCGGCCAACCGATTCCAGCACCTTGGCCAGCCGGACTGCCAGATCGCTCTTGCCGCTCGCCGTCGGCCCTGCAATGAGCGCCAGCGGCGGCTTATCAGGAGAATCTACGTTGCTCATCGCGCGCGTCATAGCAGAACCAGACCAGATGTCGGCACACGTCGATGCGGCGATTGCCAGCATGACCGTGCGCGGTTGCAAGGTGGCGGGGGCGGCGATGCTCGATGCCTGCGCCAATGTCCTCGAATTCGATATTGTCGATGGCGATCCGCTTGTGGTGCGCGAAGTACTTGACGCGCAGTTCAAGCCCAGCGACCTGATCGTCGCCGATCACGTGCCGCGCGTGCCCTCGCTTTTCGTGTCAGACATGGATTCGACGATGATCATGGCTGAATGCATCGACGAACTGGCGGACTTCGCGGGCCTGAAGCCGCAGATCGCCGCGATTACCGAGCGCGCGATGCAGGGCGAACTCGATTTCGAGGCGGCGCTGCGTGAGCGCGTGCTGCTGCTGCGGGGGCTTTCGGAAGGTGCAATTGCCGAATGCCTTGCCACGCGAATTTCGCCGATGCCCGGCGCACGAGTGCTGGTCGAAACGCTCAAGGCCCATGGCTGCAAGACGGTGCTTGTCACCGGTGGTTTCCACCAGTTTGCCGATCCGGTGGCGGAGCAGCTTGGCTTTGAGATGGTCGTCGGCAATCGGCTGGAGGTTCTGGGTGGCGAACTTTCCGGCGGATTGATCGGATCGATCACCGATAGCAGCGTCAAGAAAGCAGTCTTGCTGGAAGAAGCGGCGCGCTTGGGCGAGGGGGCTGTCACGCTCGCCACCGGAGACGGTGCGAATGACATTCCGATGATCGAGGCAGCGACTTACGGCCTTGCCTATGCCGCCAAGCCGAAGGCGCGCGCAGCGGCGGACGGCTGGATCGATCGTGGTGACCTGACGAGCGTGCTTGAACTGCTCGGCATCCCGCGCGAATGCTGGGTGTGGGAATAGTCGCAGGACGAACTATTGACATTAGTGTCAGTTAATCCTAGCTAGGCTTCATGGAAATGCCAGCAAGCCATGACGCATTCGCAATCGCCGCGCAGCAATCGCGCGCCGAAACGCCGATCCTGATCCCCGGTCGCCTCAATCCCCGGTACGACTGGAAGCGCGCCTGGACGCATTTCCGCGCGTTGATCCGCAACAAGGAAGATACCACGCAGGTCTTCCACATCTT
>NZ_JANPGP010000013.1:0-40174 GCF_031424035.1 Novosphingobium sp. | reverse complement strand
GAGTCGCGTTTGATTTCCGTTGTAACCAGTTTTCTGGGCGCAGCGGACCAGGACAGGACAGGATTTTCGAATGGGACTTCCGCAGCCCCAGGGCCTTTACGATTCACGCAACGAGCATGACGCATGCGGTGTGGGCTTTGTCGCCCATATCAAGGGCGTCAAAAGCCACGCAATCGTTTCCCAGGCGCTCGAAATTCTCAAAAATATCGACCATCGCGGTGCAGTGGGCGCCGATCCCCTGCTGGGCGATGGCGCGGGTATCCTGATCCAGACGCCTGACAAGCTGTTCCGCAAGTGGGCAGACCGGGAAGGCATGAAGCTTCCGGCCGAGGGCGATTACGCCGTTGCCATGTGCTTCCTGCCGCAAGACGAAGCCAGCCGTGACTTCATCGTCGGTATCTTCGAAAAGTTCATCGCCAAGGAAGGTCAGCGGCTGATCGGCTGGCGCGACGTGCCGGTGACCATCGAAGGCCTGGGCGAAACGGTGAAGGCTGAAATGCCGGTGATCCGCCAGTGCTTCGTTGGTCGCGGTGAAAACTGCGCCGATCAGGACGCTTTCGAGCGCAAGGTCCTCGTGATCCGCAAGCAGACGCAGAACCCGCTCGCCGCACTCGCCGAAAAGCATGGCCTGCCCGGAATCAGCGAACTCTACATGCCCAGCTTCTCCAGCCGCACCGTGGTCTACAAGGGGCTGCTGCTGGCAACGCAGGTCGGCTCTTTCTATGATGATCTGCGCGATCCGGATTGCATTTCGGCGCTTGGCCTCGTCCACCAGCGCTTCTCGACCAACACCTTCCCCAGCTGGAAGCTTGCCCACCCCTACCGCTTCATCGCCCACAACGGCGAGATCAACACGGTGCGCGGCAACGTCAACTGGATGAACGCGCGCCGCCGCACCATGGAATCGGAGCTGCTCGGCGCCGATCTCGACAAGATGTGGCCGCTGATCCCGCATGGCCAGTCGGACACGGCTTGCCTCGACAATGCGCTCGAACTGCTGCTCGCCGGCGGTTACAGCCTTGCCCATGCCGTGATGATGCTGATTCCGGAAGCTTGGGCTGGCAATCCGCTGATGGATGCCAAGCGCCGTGCATTCTATGAATACCACGCCGCGCTGATGGAACCGTGGGACGGCCCCGCCGCCGTGGCCTTCACCGATGGCCGCCAGATCGGCGCGACGCTCGATCGCAATGGCCTGCGCCCGGCGCGCTTCCTGATCACCGATGACGATATCGTCGTCATGGCGTCGGAATCCGGCGTGCTGCCGATCAAGGAAGACAACATCGTCCGTAAGTGGCGGCTCCAGCCGGGCCGCATGCTGCTGATCGACTTCGCCGAAGGGCGGATCATCGAGGACGAGGAACTCAAGACCCAGCTCGCCGCCGAAGAGCCGTACGAGGAATGGCTTGAAGCCGCGCAGTACAAGCTCAAGGACCTCGACCTGATCGAACCCGAGCTGGCGCAGCTGCCGATCGAAACCACCTCATTGCTCGATCGCCAGCAGGCGTTCGGCTACACGCAGGAAGACGTTTCGAAGTTCCTTGAGCCGATGGGCCGCGATGGCGACGATCCGATCGGATCGATGGGCACCGACACGCCGATTGCCGTGCTGTCGAGCCGGTCGCGCCTGCTTTACGATTACTTCAAGCAGAACTTCGCCCAGGTCACCAACCCGCCGATCGACCCGATCCGCGAGGAACTGGTGATGAGCCTGGTGTCGATGATCGGTCCGCGCCCGAACCTGCTCGGCATGGAAGCCGGCACGCACAAGCGGCTTGAAGTTGACCAGCCGATCCTGACCAATGACGAGATCGCCAAGATCCGTTCGGTCGAAGCGGCGCTCGACGGTGCTTTCCGCACGGCGACCATCGATATGACCTGGGATGCCGCCAGCGGCCCCGACGGGCTGGAAATGGCGCTCAAGGAACTGTGCTGGGCGGCCACGGAATGTGTGCTGCAGGACAAGAACATCCTGATCCTGTCTGACCGGGCGCAGGGGCCTGACCGGATTGCCATGCCGGCGCTGCTGGCCACGGCAGCGGTGCATCACCACCTCGTCCGTCAGGGCCTGCGCATGCAGACCGGCCTTGTCGTCGAAACCGGCGAAGCGCGCGAAGTGCACCATTTCTGCGCGCTCGCGGGCTATGGCGCCGAAGCGATCAACCCGTATGTGGCCTTCGAAACGCTGGAAGATATCCGCGTCCGCAAGGAATTCCCGCTCGACCAGAAGGCGGTGAAGAAGAACTACATCAAGGCCGTCGGCAAGGGCATCATGAAGGTGATGTCCAAGATGGGCATCAGCACCTATCAGTCCTATTGCGGCGCACAGATATTTGACGCGGTCGGCCTGAACACGGCCTTCATCGATCAGTATTTCAAGGGCACCGCGACGACTATCGAAGGCGTCGGGCTCAAGGAAATCGCCGAAGAAACCGTGCGCCGTCACGCCGCGGCATACGGTGACAACCCGATCTACAAGTCGATGCTCGACGTGGGCGGCATGTACGGCCTGCGCCTGCGCGGCGAGGAACATGCCTGGACGGCGGACAACATTGCCTCGCTGCAGCACGCGGTGCGCGGCAATATGCCCGACAAGTACAAGGACTTCGCCAAGTCGATCAACGACCAGTCGGCACGGATGCTCACCATCCGCGGCCTGCTGGACTTTGTGCCCGCCGAACACCCGATCGACATATCCGAGGTCGAACCGGCCAGCGAAATCGTCAAGCGCTTCGCCACTGGCGCGATGAGCTATGGCTCGATCTCGTGGGAAGCGCACACCACGCTGGCCGCGGCGATGAACCAGATCGGCGGCAAGTCGAACACCGGTGAAGGCGGCGAAGATCCCAGCCGTTTCAAGCCGATGGCCGATGGCCGCAACCTGCGCTCTGCAATCAAGCAGGTCGCGAGCGGCCGCTTTGGCGTGACCACCGAATACCTCGTCAATGCCGACGACGTGCAGATCAAGATGGCCCAGGGCGCCAAGCCCGGTGAAGGCGGCCAGCTGCCCGGCCACAAGGTTGACAAGACCATCGGCGCGACCCGCCACTCGACGCCGGGTGTCGGCCTGATCTCGCCGCCGCCGCATCATGACATCTACTCGATCGAGGATCTGGCCCAGCTGATCCACGACCTGAAGAACGTCAACAACTCTGCGCGTATCTCGGTCAAGCTCGTCTCCGAAGTCGGCGTCGGCACAGTTGCCGCCGGCGTTTCGAAGGCGCGCGCGGACCACGTGACGATCTCGGGCTATGAAGGCGGCACCGGCGCTTCGCCGCTGACCTCGCTGACGCACGCAGGTTCGCCGTGGGAAATCGGCCTCGCCGAAACCCAGCAGACGCTGCTGCTCAACAACCTGCGCAGCCGCATCTGCGTTCAGGCCGATGGCGGCCTGCGTACGGGCCGTGACGTTGCCGTGGCCGCCCTGCTCGGCGCGGACGAGTTCGGCTTTGCAACTGCGCCGCTGATCGCGGCCGGCTGCATCATGATGCGCAAGTGCCACCTCAACACCTGCCCGGTCGGCGTTGCGACGCAGGACCCGGTGCTGCGCGCGCGCTTCACCGGCCAGCCGGAACACGTGATTAACTACTTCTTCTTCGTCGCCGAGGAACTGCGGGCGATCATGGCCGATCTCGGCTTCCGCACGATTGGCGAGATGGTGGGCCGGGTGGACCGGCTCAACATGAAGCAGGCGATCCAGCACTGGAAGGCACGCGGCATCGATCTTTCGAAGCTGCTGCACCGCGTTGAACCGGTTGCCGGCACAACGCTCGGCTGGAGCGGGACGCAGGATCACGGGCTCGAAAAGGCGCTCGACAATGACCTGCTCGCGGCTTCGGCGGATGCGCTGGACAGCAAGTCGCCGGTGGTCATCGAACGCAAGGTGATTAACGTCAATCGGACGGTCGGTGCCATGCTTTCGGGCGAAGTTGCCCGCCGCTATGGCCATACCGGTCTGCCCGACAACACGATCAAGGTGAAGCTCACCGGGGTTGCCGGCCAGTCGTTCGGCGCGTGGCTCGCCCACGGCGTGACGCTCGACCTGACCGGCGATGCCAATGACTATGTCGGCAAGGGCCTTTCGGGCGGCCGCGTGATCGTCCGCCAGCCGACCCATGTTGATCGCGAGCCGACCGAGAACATCATCGTCGGCAACACCGTGCTCTACGGCGCGATTGCTGGCGAGGCCTTCTTCAACGGCGTCGCCGGTGAACGCTTCGCCGTGCGCAATTCGGGTGCGGTCGCGGTTGTCGAGGGCACGGGTGACCATGGCTGCGAATATATGACCGGCGGCACGGTGCTGGTGCTCGGCCGAACGGGCCGCAACTTCGCCGCCGGCATGTCGGGCGGTGTCGCCTATGTCTATGACGAGGCCGGCAATTTCGCTCAGCTGTGCAACCCGGCGCAGGTCGACCTGCTCCCGGTCTCTCCGGTGCGTGACGAGGAAGACGGCGCCGGCCGTCCGCAGCAGCGGACCAACGGCACCAGCGATCCGGGCATGGGCGACATGCTCCGCCACGACGCCGAACGCGTGAAGGTGCTGCTGGAACGGCATCACCTCCACACCGGATCGAAGCGGGCCCGCGCCTTGCTTGACGATTTCGACAATTCACTGACGAAGTTCGTAAAGGTGATGCCGCGCGATTACGCCAAGGCATTGAAGCAGATGGAAGCCGAGCGGGCCGCAGCCGCCTCGGTCGCAGCAGAGTAGAGACGATGGGCAAGGAAACCGGCTTTCTCGAACTTGACCGCCAGGACCGCACTTATGCGGACCCCAGGGAGCGGCTGACGCACTACAAGGAATTCGTCATTCCGCATGCCGAACCCGCGCTGAAGGCGCAGGCCTCGCGCTGCATGAATTGCGGGATTCCCTACTGTCACAACGGCTGCCCGGTGAACAACATCATCCCGGACTGGAACCATCTGGTCTATGAAGGTGACTGGCAGAACGCGCTCGAAGTCCTGCACTCGACCAACAACTTCCCCGAATTCACCGGCCGCATTTGCCCCGCTCCGTGCGAGGCGAGCTGCACGCTGAACATCACCGACCAGCCGGTGACGATCAAGTCGATCGAATGCGCGATCGTCGATCGTGGCTGGCAGGAAGGCTGGATCGTCCCGCAGGTGCCCGAAAAGCGCACTGGCAAGACGGTTGCCGTCGTGGGTTCTGGCCCGGCCGGCCTCGCAGCCGCGCAGCAGCTGGCGCGCGCCGGTCACTCGGTCACCTTGTTCGAGAAGAACGACCGCATGGGCGGGCTGATGCGGTACGGCATCCCCGACTTCAAGCTCGACAAGGACCTGATCAACCGCCGGCTGATGCAGATGCAGACGGAAGGCGTCGTGCTCAAGACCAGCACCGAAGTCGGCGTCCATGTCTCGATCGAAAGCCTGAAGGAAAACTTTGACGCGATCATCCTGTCGGGCGGGGCGGAGGATCCGCGCCAGCTGACCATTCCAGGTGCGGAAATGTCCGGCGTGCGGCTGGCGATGGAATTCCTCACCCAGCAGAACAAGCGCAACGCCGGCGACGATGAAACCCGCGCCGCACCGCGCGGCACGCTGAGCGCCACCGGCAAGCACGTCATCGTCATCGGCGGCGGCGATACCGGCAGCGATTGCGTCGGCACGTCGAACCGCCAGGGCGCGGCCTCGGTCACCCAGATCGAGATCATGCCCAAGCCTCCCGAGCATGAAGACAAGGCGCTGTCATGGCCCAACTGGCCGCTCAAGCTGCGAACCTCGTCCAGCCATGAAGAAGGCGTCGCCCGCGACTGGGCGATCAACGCCCGCCGGGTGATCGGTGAAGACGGTAAGGTTACCGGCCTTGAATGCGTCCGTGTCGAATGGGTCGGCGGCCGCATGCAGGACGTCGAAGGCAGCGAATTCGTGCTCCCCGCCGACCTGATCCTGCTCGCCATGGGCTTTGTCGGTCCGATCAAGGCGGGCATGGTTGATCAGGCCGGGGTCGATCTCGACGCGCGCGGCAATGTCGCGGCGAACGTCATCGATTACCGCACCAGCGACCCGCAGATCTGGGCCTGTGGTGACATGCGCCGCGGTCAGAGCCTCGTCGTCTGGGCGATCCGCGAAGGCCGGCAGACCGCCCGCGCTGTCGATGAAGCGCTGATGGGCGTGACCCAGCTCCCGCGCTGATCCACCGGCTACGATAAGAGACAAGAGGCGCGGGCTGAATCCTGCGCCTCTTTCCGTTTCAGGCAGCGCAGTCTAGGGCGGACGGCATGATCCGTCTTTCCGACCTTGCCCTGCCGCTTGACCATTCGACAGACGATCTTGAAGCGGCGATCGCGGAGCGGCTTGGCCTTGCGCCGGGCCAGCTCGAACGGTTCGCCATCGTCCGGCGCGGCAATGATGCGCGCAAGAAACACGCGATCCGGCTGGTCTATGTGCTCGATGTCGTGGTGCAGGACGAGGCCAAGGTGCTCGCCGCCCATGCCGGCGACAGCCATGTCCGGCCCACTCCTGACACCAGTTACCGCGTTCCATTGCGCGCGCCCGAAGGTTGGTATGCAACGCGTCCGGTGGTCATCGGCGCCGGCCCCTGCGGCTTGCTAGCCGCGTTGATCCTCGCGCAGATGGGGCTGAAGCCGATCATCGTCGAGCGCGGCAAGGCGGTGCGCGAACGCACCAAGGACACCTGGGGTCTGTGGCGTCGCTCGGTTCTCGAACCCGAATCGAACGTGCAGTTCGGCGAAGGCGGCGCGGGCACGTTTTCTGACGGCAAGCTCTATTCACGCATCAAGGACCCGCGCCACTTGTCGCGCAAGGTGCTCACCGAATTCGTCAAGGCTGGCGCGCCCGACGACATCCTGACCGAGGCCCACCCGCACATCGGCACCTTCCGCCTCGTCACCATGGTCATGGCCATGCGCGAGACGATCGAAGCGCTGGGCGGCGAATACCGGTTCCAGACCCGGGTCGAGGACTTCGAGATCGAAACTGCCGCCGATGGCACGCGGTCCATCGCCGGCCTGCATTTGTCGGATGGCACAATGCTGCCCGCGCGCCATGTCGTGCTCGCGGTCGGCCATTCGGCGCGCGACACCTTCTACAAGCTGCACGATGCCGGCGTCCATGTGGAGGCCAAACCCTTTGCCATCGGCGTGCGCATCGAACACCCGCAGAGCTGGATCGACAAGGCGCGCTATGGCCCCAGCGCTGGCAATGCCATCCTTGGCCCGGCCGCCTATGCGCTGAGCCACCTGACCTCGAACGGGCGCACGGTCTATTCGTTCTGCATGTGCCCGGGCGGGCGCGTGGTTGCCGCGACGAGCGAGGAAGGCCGCGTCGTCACCAACGGCATGAGCCAGCATTCGCGCGCCGAATTCAATGCCAACTCCGGCCTCGTCGTCGATATCCAGCCCGATCGCGACTATCCCGGCGGGCCGATGGCGGGCATCGCTTTCCAGCGGCATTGGGAAAGCCTGGCCTATACGGCAGGCGGATCGAATTATCAGGCGCCGGGGCAGAAGGTTTCCGATCTGCTCGCCGGGCAGGCCTCGTCGGGCGAATTCGGCTCAGTCGTGCCGAGCTATCAGCCGGGCGTGAAGCTTACTGACCTTTCGCTCTGCCTGCCCGACTATGTCATGCAGTCGCTGCGCGAGGCCATCCCGGTCTTCGGTCGCCAGATCGCTGGCTATGATCATCCCGATGTTGTCATGACCGGGGTGGAAACCCGCACGTCCAGCCCGGTGCGGTTCACGCGAGGGAAGGACTTCCAGAGCCTCAACACGCGCGGGCTCTACCCGGCGGGAGAAGGCGCGGGCTATGCCGGCGGCATTCTCAGCGCGGCAGTCGACGGCATCCGCGTGGCCGAGGCTCTGGCGGCAGACCTGCTCGGCGCGGCGGCTGCATGATTCGGCCTGAGCTCCGCTACGAAGGATCGTGCCACTGCGGCGAGGTGCGCTTTGCCGTGACCACCGATTTTCCCGAACTGACGACCTGCGACTGTTCGATCTGCGCCCGCAAGAACGCGCTGATGGTCAAGGTGCACGAGAGCGCGTTCGAGCTGCTTTCGGGTGCGGACAGCCTCAGCGAATACCAGTTCCACACCCACACCGCGCGGCACTTTTTCTGCAAGACCTGCGGCATCTACCCCTTCCACCGCAAGCGCGTGACCCCGGATCATTTCGGCATCAACGTCTTCTGTTTGCATGACTTCGATCCCGCCGGAATCGCTGTCCGCGCCACAGTGGGCAAAGGGATGGCCTGAAGGTCAGGCGCGCGCGGGCATGAAGCCCGGACGGCGCAGCAACAGGGCCGAGATCAGCGGCACCAGCAGGGCAACCGGCGCGATTTCGGTAAGCGTGATGGCCATGCGCATCACAGGGTTGGCGTACATCTCGGCGAAGGCGTCCATATCAACCTTGGCCTGAGCCAGCGCAGCGGCGCTGGCGCCCTGTGCCTGCATATCGGCAAGCGCCTTGGCACTGAATTCGGCGACAAAGCGGTAGTCGGTCGACCACATCCAGGCCTCCCAGCCGATGACATAGAACAGCGCCGCAATCGCCGCGATGCCTAGCCCCACCCCGAGGGCCTTGCCGAAGCCGATCACCCCGCCAAGGTGCTCGTCGCGGTATTTCCTCACCCCGGCAAAGACCAGACTGAGCGCAATCAGCATCGACAGATAGCCGAGCACCATGCCCAGCATGCCATGATCGGCGACCAGCCCCATGGTCAGCGCCAGCAGGATCAGTTCGATGATGCCGGCAATCGCGCCGTACGTGGTGATCAGTCTGGTCATGTCGATTCTCCCCTGTTTCGGATGCCCGGACTGTGGCGGCATCCGGTGGCCGAATCGATCGCCCAAACGGGTGATCTGGCCCAAATCGTCCGAATTTACGGCAGGATATCGAGCGCGCGGGCGCGCGCAATTGCCTGGGTGCGGTTAGCTGCCTCCAGCTTTTCGAACAGCCGGCCGACATGGGTCTTCACCGTGTTGGGAGAGATCGCCAGCCGCCGGGCGATGACCTTGTTGGGGCAGCCTTCGGCCAGCAGGTCCAGCACTTCGACTTCGCGGGCGCTGATGCCCAGGCTGGCGATCGCCTGATCGTTGCGTGCGAAGGGTGAAGAGCGTGGGCGCGGGGTCAGGCGGTTGCCCAGCCACACGCCAAGCGAGGCGAACAGCAGCGCCACGCACAGGACGTAAAGCGATGTCGACCACTTCTGCGTGACGTGGCGCCAGTCCATCCATTCGACCAACAGCGCCAGCGCGGCGAGGGCGAGGCCATAGCCGATCACGATGCGCTTCATCGCAGGACCTGCCGTGCTGATGGGAAGGCTGTTGGCCTGCCGGCAGAAGGATATGCGTGCTGCGACACCATCAGGCCAGCGTGGCGCAACACGCCCCGCCTGCCAAGAGGCAAGCGTTGCCGTCAAGATGCGTAGGCCTAGTCAGAATTCCGGAGGCGGAGCTTTGCCGGCAGGCAGGATCGTTTCGTCTATCGCTTGGCGGGCAATCCCCACGCCAAAGGACCGCCCAATGATCCGCCGACGCCCACTTGCCCTTGCTCCGCTCGCGCTCCTGCTGACCGGCAACGCGCCCGGTCACGACAAGCCGCACTGGTCTTATGGCGGGGAGGCAGGTCCGGAAAAGTGGGGCGAACTTTCCCACGAATTCGAGCTGTGCAAGTCCGGGCATATGCAGTCACCTATCGATTTGGGCGCGGCGGATATCATGGGCAATTTCGCCATCAAGGCGGTCTACAAGCCGGGTCCGCTGACCCTGCTCAACAATGGCCACACGGTGCAGGCGGTAATCTCGCCGGGGTCGCTGCTGACCAGCGGCATCGCGCGTTACAAGCTGCTGCAGGTGCATTTCCACACGCCGTCAGAGGAAGTGCTTTACGGCCTGCCCTATCCGATGGTCGCTCATTTCGTCCACGTCGACCATGCCGGCAACCTCGCGGTGCTGGGTGTATTGTTCGAGGAAGGCGCACATAATGCCGAGCTCGAAAAGCTGATTCGCGCTGCTCCGGCGCATGAGAGCGAGGCGGAGACGGTGAAGGGGGCGACCTTCGATCCCGGCAAGCTGTTGCCCGCAAATCTGGCGGTCTATCGCTATGAAGGTTCGCTCACCACGCCGCCCTGCACCGAAGGCGTGCGCTGGCATGTGGCGCGCCACCGGGCGACGGCCTCTGCGGCGCAGATCGCTGCGCTTCATGCCATCATGGGAGACAATGCGCGGCCGATCCAGCCGCTCCACGGTCGTTTGCTGGTCGCCGGGGTGGACTAGGCCGCAAGAGCTAGTCCGGCAATCGCCAGTCCACCGCACCGCGCCCCTGCGCTTCCAGAAAAGCGTTGGCCTTGCTGAAGTGACGGCAGCCGAACCAGCCCGAGTAGGCCGAAAGCGGGCTCGGGTGCGGGGCGGTGAGAATCAGGTGGTGCGTGCCGAGTCCAAGGCCCGCAACCCGCTCGGCCTTCTTGCGGGCATGGTTGCCCCACAGCATGAACACGCAAGGTTCAGCCTTGGCGGCAACGGCGGCGACCACGGCATCGGTGATCGCCTCCCAGCCCTTGCCCTGATGCGAACCGGCCTTGCCCTCTTCAACGGTCAGCGACGTGTTGAGGAGCAAGACGCCTTGCCGCGCCCATGATTCCAGATGGCCATGGGATGGTCGGGGCAGGCCGAGATCGCTTTCGATCTCCTTGTAGATGTTGACCAGGCTGGGAGGCACTTTCACCCCCTTTGCAACCGAGAAGCAGAGACCATGCGCCTGCCCCGCACCGTGGTAGGGGTCCTGCCCCAGAATCACGACTTTCACCTTGTCGAGCGGGGTCAGCTCCAGCGCGGCAAGGCGGCTGCCAAGCGGCGGAAAAATGCGCTTTCCCGCCGCTTCCTCAGCCTTGAGGAACCCGCCGAGCCACCGCGATTCCGGCGTTTGCAGCACGGGAACCAGCGCTGAACGCCAGGAATCGGGCAGGGCATCGGTATCGGCCATCAGCTCGTCATTCCAGGGGTTCCATGAAAGCCTCGTTGCGCCTAAGCACTTCGGTCATATGGCTGTCTATCTCCACGAAGAAGATCTCCCCGAAGGCGTTCTCGCCCCCGGCCCGATCGCTGTCGATACCGAAACGATGGGGCTGATTACCCTGCGTGACCGGCTCTGTCTTGTGCAGCTTTCCGATGGCGGCGGCGATGAACACCTCGTCCGTTTCGGCCCGGGATCGCGTTATGACGCGCCGAACCTGAAGGCCGTTCTGGGCGATCCGGCGCGGGTCAAGCTGTACCATTTCGCGCGCTTCGACCTCGCCGCGATCGAACATTACATGGGCATCACCGCCGCCCCGGTGTTCTGCACCAAGATCGCTTCAAAGCTGGTGCGCACCTACACAGACCGCCACGGCCTGAAGGATTTGGTGCGCGAATTGCTGGGCAAGGAACTGTCAAAGCAGCAGCAGTCAAGCGACTGGGGCAGCGCCGAACTTTCCGAACCGCAGCGCGAATATGCCGCCTCGGACGTGCGCTATCTCCACGCCATGCAGACCATTCTGGTCGAGCGTCTGGCGCGTGAGGGACGCACCGAAATGGCGCAGGCTGCCTTCGATTACCTGCCCCACCGCGCCCGGCTCGATCTCGCCGGATGGGCGGACAAGGACATCTTCAGCCACGAATGACCCAGGCTGCCGACCAGATCCGATCAGAGCGCCGGTTCCGGGCGCTTCCCGGCGGCCGGCATGATCGTTGGATACGGCTGCTCGCCAAGACGCTGCCGGCCGCGGTGGGCGCAATCGTCGCGGTCATGGTCATCGCCCCGTTGTTTCCGCGCGGCGAAGTCAGTTTCTTGCTCGATCGCAACAAGGTTGCCGTCGCCAAGGAGCGTATCCGGGTCGAAACGGCCCTGTACCGCGGGCAAGACAACAAGAGCCGGCCCTTTTCCGTGTCCGCCGGGAGCGCCTCGCAGCCTGATGCTTCGCAGCCGATCATCGCCATGCGCGAACTGGCTGCCAGCATCCTGCTCAGCGATGGTCCCGCTGAGATCAAGGCGCCGGACGGCTCGTTCGATTACACTGCCGAGACGGTCAGCGTACGTGGACCGGTCGAATTCACTGCCGCCGGCGGTTACCGCCTGACAACCAGCGCGGTGACCATCGACCTCAAACAACAGCACGTTACCGGCGCTGGCGGCGTTTCGGGCGCGATCCCGGCGGGAACGTTCAGCGCCGACCGGTTTGATGCCGACCTTGACGAGCGAGTCATTTCCCTGACCGGACGCGCCCGCCTCAATATGCAGCCCGGCCGACTGACCGTGCCGCGCAATTGAACCCGCGCACATGGCCCACGGCAGAAACACTTCACCTTCCGCCATCAATGGCATAGAGCAACACTCATGAAGCAGACTTCGCTTTCGCGCACCGCCGTCCGTTCGCTTGCCGCCGGCCTGATTGCTGGGACTGTCGCCACAGCGGCGTTCGGCGGGTTCGTCGCTCAAGGTCAGGCGATCAGCGGCTTCAACAGCAATTCGCCGGTCAATTTCGCCGCCGACCGGATCGAGATCCAGGATCGGCAGGACCGCGTTGTGCTTTCGGGCAATGTCGACATTTCGCAAGCCGACCTGCGCCTGCGCGCGGCGCGGACTACCATTGCCTATACAGACGCCGGTTCATTGCAGATCCAGCGGATCGATGCGACCGGCGGCGTCACCGTGGCGCGCGGCGGCGAAACGGCGCGCGGCGATGTCGCGATCTATGACATCAACGCCCGAATCATTACTCTGGCCGGTAACGTCCAGCTCAACCGGGGCGGCGACAAGCTCAACGGCGGCCGGCTGGTGATCGATCTCGACAAGAGCGTCGCCAGCATCAACGGCAGCGCCGGGGGCGCAGGTTCGGGACTGGGCAATTCCGGCTCGCGCGGCGGGCGGGTCACCGGATCATTCACGGTGCCCAAGAAAAACTGATCGAGCCGCGTCAGCCGGCCTTGCGCCGATAGCGGAAGTACCAGACTTCGTGGCCGTAAACCGTGCGGGCCTTGGTTTCGTAGCGGGTTTCCGGCCAGCCGCCCGGACGCTTCAGGAAATCTTCCGGCTTTTCGCCCAGCCAGTCGAACTGGTGCTTGTGGCGGCGCATCACCATCAGCGCGTGGCGCAGGTAGACCGCGTGGTCGGTGCCAAAGCGAAATTCGCCGCCGGGCTTCAGCTTGGCTGCGAACAGGTCAACTGGGCCATCGTTCATCATCCGGCGCTTGGCATGGCGAGCCTTGGGCCAGGGATCGGGATGGAGCAGGTAGAGAAAGCTCAGCGCGCCGTCCGGAATGCGGCGCAGCACTTCCAATGCATCGCCGTGATGGATGCGGACATTGCCGAGTGGTGGATTGGCACCGTTATCGCCGTCGACATGGGTCAGTGCCTGGGCAACGCCGTTGAGGAAGGGCTCGGCGCCGATGAAGCCGTGATCGGGCAACAAGTCGGCACGGAAGGCCATGTGCTCGCCGCCGCCGAAGCCGATTTCGAAGTGCAGTTGCCGGTCGTCGCCAAACAGCACCTGTGATGTGATCGGCCCTTCTGCTGGCATGGCGATGCGCGGCAGAAGAGTATCGACCAAACCCTGCTGTCCAGCGCGGAGCGGTTTGCCCTTGGCGCGGCCATAGAGCCGGTTGAGCGTTGTCGGGTCACCAGATTTGTGCGCGGTCATGGGGCAAGCGCGCTAGTCAGCCGTGGCCCGAATGGCAAGCGACTCCCGCTCCGAACCCAAACAGCAAGCGGCCCGCCTCCCCCCAGAGACGGGCCGCTGCCCCCAACTGGACCGCGTTGCCGCAGTCCTGTATCTCTCCTCAGGCGGCTTCGGCCTGAGCGTCAGGATCGCGCAGCACATAGCCGCGGCCCCAGACGGTTTCGATGTAGTTTTCACCGTTGCAAGCATGGGCAAGTTTCTTGCGCAGCTTGCAAATGAACACGTCGATGATCTTGAGTTCGGGTTCGTCCATCCCGCCGTAAAGGTGGTTCAGGAACATTTCCTTGGTCAGGGTGGTGCCCTTGCGCAGAGAAAGCAGCTCGAGCATCGCGTATTCCTTGCCCGTCAGATGGACGCGGGCGCTATCAACTTCGACCGTCTTGGCGTCGAGGTTGACCGAAAGCTTGCCGGTGCGGATGACCGATTGCGAATGGCCCTTCGAACGGCGCACAACCGCGTGGATGCGGGCGACCAGTTCTTCGCGGTGGAACGGCTTGGTGACGTAATCGTCCGCGCCGAAGCCGAACGAGCGCACCTTCGAATCCATTTCCGAAATGCCCGACAGGATCAGGACCGGCGTCTGGACCTTGGCCACCCGAAGCTTCTTGAGCACGTCATAGCCGTGCATGTCCGGCAGGTTCAGGTCGAGCAGGATGATGTCGTAATCATACAGCTTGCCCAGATCGAGGCCTTCCTCGCCCAGATCGGTAGAATAGACGTTAAACCCTTCGGTCGTGAGCATAAGCTCAATTGCACGAGCCGTAGTTGGTTCGTCCTCGATCAAAAGCACTCGCATGGGTGATTCCCCTTTGCCCCGAAACCATGGCAACACCTCGGTAAGTGGTGTTTCCAGCAATTAACCATAGGACCTATGAAGAGGAAAGGTTAATTTAGCGTAAATGAAGGGAATCCGGCGAGTCGCGTGATTTTACTCGCGCAAGGCAAAGTCGGCCTCAGCCCTCGATTACGCGTGTTTCCGGATGATGTCGGTCCAGATGCGCGCGGATGATTTTCAGATTGCGCGTGTTCGAACGGTAAAGAAAATCGAACAGGTCGCCCGCCACGGGAATCGTCCCGATGGCGGTATCAAAGCCGATATTGGCGATCATGCGCCACTGCTTCCAGCGCGGCAGGCCCAGGTTGCGGGCCTCCCACACGGCATAAATGCCCATCATCGCGGTCAGCAGATCGCCAGCGAACGGGATCAGGCCGACAATGGCATCAAGCCCGACCTTACGGCGCAGGACCGGGATGGTCACGGCGCGTTCGAGGATCTTTTCCATCGCCTCGATCCGCTGGCGCACGTCTGCCGGACTGGTGCCAAGCGGAACCTGCATCTCCATGCGGCGTGCGGTCTTGGGAACTTCCATCGTCGGCAACCCTCTGTCAGCCGCGGCAAATGCGGGTGCTTCGCCTTACTTGGGGCGGCGGGCAATCGGCGACAAGGGGTGATAGCCGCGCGGATTGATGGCAAAGCCCGGCTGCGGATCGCGCACCAGCGACCAGCGGACGGGGTTGCCCAGCGGGATATAGGCGTTTGCCAGGGTCAACTGGGCCTCGGCTTCCGACAAAAGCTCGGCCCGCTTGGCGAGGTCGGTTTCCGCCCGGGCATTGGCGGCGCGCAGGTCGGCGACCGTGCTGCACAGTGTCCGTCCCGATGCACAGGCGAACTGGTTGAGGAACCAGTCGGCACGAATATAGCGCGCCACATTGTCAACCAGCCGCAGGTCCGCAGGGCCAGCGATGCCAACGCGCCTTGCGGTAATGCCGATCGCAGCGAAATCGGATTGCAGGCGGGCAAAAAGCACATCGGCGCCCGATCCGGCGGGCAACGCGATGCGCAGTTCGGGCAGTGTTCCGCCCTTCATGGCGCGCGCGAAGCGTTGGCTCGCGGTTGCCCGCCGCGAGGCCATATCGCTGTTGGCCCATCGCTCTGAGATACCGGCGGCGGCATCGGCTACGCCGGGCGGAATGATTCGCGATGTCGGAACCCAGCCTGGCAAGGCAAGGTCGACGGCGAGCGCATCACGGTCGATCGCCATGGCCAGCGCTTCACGCAGTTCCGCCTTGCCAAGCAGACCATCGCTGCTGCTGACGGTCAACCCGAACAGGCCTACCGCCGGATCGATGCGCAGGAACCGCTGCGACAGCCCTGAGACCGCCCGTCCGGCCGCATAGTCCGAAAGCGTGCCGCCCAGGACTATATCGGTCTCCTTGTCATTGAACGCCTTTGCGGCGCGCTCACTTGTCATGGGCTTGAGCAGGAGGCTGCGAACCGAACCGTCCCATTGCGGATCGGCAGGCAGGGTCCGCTTCTCCGGAGGCACAGGTCGCAGCAGCCCGCCGCCCTTCGCCTTGCGGAACTGGAACTCGCCAGCCCCCCTGCCGCGGTCGAGCAGCGCCAGTTCGGGCTGGGCAAGCAGGTCGAGCAGGTCAGGCATCGGGTGCGACAGCCGGATTTCCAGGACGCGGCCAGTCATTGCGCGAACTTCGGAAATCCCGTCGAGATCAAGCGCCAGCGCCGTGCCCTTTAGACTGGCGAGCGTCTGGCGCAATGCGTCGCGTGCCTTTTCGCCGGTCACTTCGCCGCCGCCGGCGTCGCTGCCTTCGCGCAGGCGGAAGATATAGGACATGCCGTCGTCGGTCACGATCCAGCGATCGGCGAGCGCGGGCACGACGCGGCCCTCGGCATCGAAGGCAACCAGCCCTTCGGTTGTTGCGGCGCGAACCATTCGTCCGGCATCGGACAGCCGCACGCCCGATTGGGAAAGGTCTGCCGCATCGGCTATGATGGCAACGGGTATCTCGTCCTCGTCCGAAGCCGTGCAGGCGGAAAGTCCGGCCAGGGCGACGCCGATGAGGAAATCGAGCAGGACTGGGCGGCGGGACATCGGATCAGGGTTAGGCTCGCCAGCCGCAAACCTCAAGCAGAGGTGCTCAGATCTTGCGCAGCGGGCCTTCGCTGCGCGCGGCGAGCGCCGCGTTGGGCCGGTGGATCAGCAAGCCATCGTTCGCTGCCTTGGCTGCTTGCGGGGCGCGGGCCAGCTTGGGATCGATCTCTTCGCGAAACGCAATGCCAAAGCGGCTTTCCTGCACCCAGGCGATCGATCCTTCGACCCAGCCGATATTGCGCAGGTTTATCCAGACGACGAGGCCGCGCATCGCCAGCACGGCGCCTTCGGCCATCATTCCGCCGGTCGAAAGGTTGCGCATTTTCACGCGGTGCAGGGCCTGCTCCCCATCGATGCGCAGTTCGACGAGAACGAACAGGCTGTCGCGCGCAATTTGCCGGTTGTCGACCTCGGCCATGATGCTCGTTTCTTCCTCCGCACGAATCGCCAGGCCTCCGAGCAAACGGAAACCGATAGTACGCCCTGCGTCGAAATTAGCCCGGTGACGGCAAACAACCCGTTAACGATTGTTACAGGCGTAACCCCGGGTGCAAATAAATTTGCTCAATCGTCGCGCGAAACCTTTTCGCGCCGCTCGTGCGCTTGCTGAGCCTCGACGGTCATGGTTGCGATCGGACGGGCAATCAGACGGCCGAGGCCAATCGGTTCACCAGTAACCTCGCAAAAACCGTATTCGCCTTCCTCGATGCGGCGCACGGCAGAATCGATCTTGGCGATCAGCTTTCGCTGGCGGTCGCGGGTGCGCAGTTCGATGCCCCAATCGGTCTCGCTCGACGCGCGATCATTGAGGTCCGGCTCGCGGATCGGGCCTTCCTGAAGGTGCTGCAGCGTGTCAGCCGAAGAATCCAGGATTGCCCGCTTCCACGCCTGCAACAGGCGTCTGAAGTAGTCGAGCTGCGGCTCGGACATGTAGTCTTCATTTTCCGAAGGGACATAGTCGCCGGCTAGGGCGCGTTTGGCCTTGGCCAGAATGTCGATATCGTCAGCCAGAATACTGGGCATCGGTAATCCTTTTCCTCCCGAGAGGTCGCCCGGCGAAGGGCCCTGCAGCCCGGATTATTTCCGATGACTGCCCTGCCGCCATTGTGAGCGGGCCTATAGTGATCGCCCCTGTCTCGCACAAGCGGCAAACGCCGTGGAAATACGGCCCTGCACTTTTTAACCTTTGCGTTAACCTTTTGTTATCCATGATCGCCCAGCTTGCACCTCATCGGCGGACAAAAAGGGGTTCCGCCTCAAGGGGGTACGAAGGATGAGCGCAGTTTGGACCAAGCCGGTCGAATACAGCCCGGCCGACGAAACCGATACCGACATGCTGGTGGCAAGCTGCCTTGCCGCCGCCGCGCAGGGCGACCTGTCTGCCTACTTCGATCTGGGCGTTGCCTATTCTACCGGCAGCCACGGCGCGCCGTGCGACCTGATCGAGGCGCACAAGTGGTTCAATCTCGCAGCTGTTGCCGGGTACGAGGATGCCGCTCATTGCCGCGCGGACATTTCGGATGAAATGACTGCCCGCGAAATCGCCGAAGCCCAGCGCCGCGCCCGCGAATGGATCGCCTCGACCAGCCGCAAGGCTGCCTAAACCTGGTCCTTCCGGAACGGGGTCCTTTGACCGAGCCATAGCTGCTCGCTTGCGACCCCGGCCCGCTCTTTCTCCAGAAAATCGGCGATCGCTTCCCGGAAACCGGGGTGGACGATATGATGCGCCGACCAGGTCTGCACCGGGGCATAGCCCCGGGCCAGCTTGTGACCACCCTGCGCTCCGGCTTCGACCCGTGACAGACCAAGCTCGATCGCGGCATCAATCGCCTGATAATAGCACAGCTCGAAATGCAGGAACGGCTTGTCGAGCAGGGCACCCCAATAGCGTCCGTATAGCGCGTCACCGCCGATGAAGTTGAGCGCGCCGGCCACCGGAGTGCCGTCAATCTCGGCCATGACCAGCAGGACCTGATCGGCCATGCGCTCACCGATCAGGCTAAAGGCCTCTCGCGTCAGATAGGGCCGGCCCCACTTGCGCGCGCCGGTGTCCTGGTAAAAATGCCAGAAGGCATCCCAGTGATGCTCCTTGATATCTGCAGCCGTCAGGCGCCGGATTGTCACCCCATCCTGCGCTGCGCGGCGCTCTTTTCGCAAACCCTTGCGCTTGGCTGAAGACAGCACGGCAAGGAAATCGTCGAAGCAGGCATAACCATCGTTCTGCCAGTGGAACTGGATATCGCTGCGCAGCAACCAGCCGGCAGCCTCAAACAGTGGCAACTGGGCGGGGTCGATGAAGGTGGCGTGGGCGGATGACAGCCCGTTCTGTGCGCAGACCTGTTCGGCGGCGCGCAGCAGGAACGGGGCAAGGCAGGAATCGCGGGTCAGGACTCTTGGCCCGGTCGCAGGCGTAAAAGGCACGGCAATCTGCAGCTTCGGATAATAGGATCCGCCCGCCCGGTGCCAGGCATCGGCCCAGGCATGGTCGAAGACATATTCGCCCTGGCTGTGCTGCTTGATATAGGCGGGCAGGGCTCCGGTGAGGCCGGTTTCATCGCTCAGGAGCAGCGGCGCCGGGGTCCAGCCGCTCGACTCGCCGACGCTGCGAGATTCTTCAAGGAGCGTGAGAAAGGCATGAGAGACGAACGGGTTCGTCCCATCGTGCAGGGCATCCCAATCAGCTGCGGCGACTTGGCCCACGGAGCCGGCCAGCCGAATTTCCGCCTGATCATCGCTCATCCAACGCCCTCGCTCATTCCACGCCTGCGCCCTCGGCGATGGGGGCGTCGGCATGGCGCGCGGCACGCTCGCGGTGTTCAGCGCTGCGCACAGTCCAGGTGGCGACGGGAATGCCGCGCTTGCGCTGGTTGGCGGCGAACCGGCTGGGCAGGTCGCGGATGTCGTAGGCAAGGAAATCGGGCTTCGCCAGCCACAGCCAGAGATGGCGGCGGATCCGGCCGAACATTGCCTTGTCATTCTCTTCAGTGACGACCAGCCCGCGGGGGGTGAGCGGCGCATGGCGGGCAAACCATGAACCCACGCGCGGGTCGAAGCTCATGATGGCGTGCGGCCCGCGATAGCCTTCCAGCGCGCGGCGGACAGCAAGGCAGATCGCTGGAACCGGGCGTTCGCGTCTGGACTTAATCTCGATGAGGATCGGTACCGCACCATCGATCTGGTCGAGCACGGCGCGCAGGGACGGAATGGTATCCGTGCTGCCAGACAGGGCGATTGCACCCAATTGCATGCTGCTGCGAATGTTCAGCGCGCCGGTTTCCCCGGTGAGCCGGTCGAGTTCGAAATCGTGGAAGACCATCGCCTGATCGTCGCTCGATTTCTGGACATCGCATTCGATTCCCCAGCCGCGCGCCTTGGCGGCGGCGAAGGCGGATGGGCTGTTTTCCGGCAGGCCATCACCGTGCAGTCCGCGATGGGCAAAGCGCGCGCCGGGCAGCCAGCCTACCCGGCTTTCGCGCGGGGCCGGAGCCAGCCAGCGATCAAGCGGACTTAACAGCGACAATCGCGTCAACCTCCACGGCCGCGCCCAGCGGCAGGCAGGGAACACCTACCGCGCTGCGGGCGTGCTTGCCGGCATCGCCGAACACGGCGACCATCAGTTCGGACGCGCCGTTGATCACCTTGGGCTGGTCAGTGAAGTCACCCGCCGCATTGACGAACCCGCCAAGTTTCACGACGCGCTCTACCCGCGAGAGCGATCCCAGCGCCGCCTTGAGCTGTGCGAGAATCATCAGTCCGCAGGCCTGAGCTGCGGCATTGCCCTGTTCGACCGACACGTCTTCGCCCAGTCGGCCGGTCACCAGCTTGCCATCAAGGAACGGCAACTGGCCGGACACATGGGCAAGCCCGCCTGCAACGACCACGGGAATATAGGCGGCAACCGGCGCTGCGGCCACGGGAAGGACAAGGCCGAGTTCGGCCAGGCGGCTTTCGATTTCGCTATCAGTCATGGCTCTCTCCGTAGAGCTTTCCGGCAATCCAGGGCAAGGCCTCGTTCCAGTTGTCGATCCGGGCGTGAGCCATGCCAGCTTCGTGTGCGCAAGGAATGTGCGGCGACAGCAACGGTTCGCCGCAGAGGTGCAGGCGGTGGACGTCGGGGGCCAGGTCGGCGACCGAACCGTGGTGGTGGTGGATGTCGTCGATGAACAGCGCTCGGCTGGGGCGATATTCGGTGAGGATCTTTTGCAGCGCCGGCCCCTTTGGCCCCTGATTGGTGAAGACCTTCAGGTTCAGCCCGTGCGAGAGCAGTTGCGCCGTGCGCGCCTCGTTGAAATGGTCCTGCAGATTGGTGAGTACGACCACGTCCGCTTCGCGTCCGATCTGGCCGATGGCCTCAATCGCGCCCGCAATCGGATATTGGCGGTCCATTTCGGTCTCGAAGAAAGCGCCAAGCAGTCGCCAGGTCTCCTTCTGGGGCACCAGTTCGCCGTTGGCGACGTAATGCACGGCCTTGGCGAAATCGTTGCCGTTCCAGTGAAAATCGATGCCGTGGAATTCGGCCAGCCAGTCGCGAAACGGCTTGACCATGTGCAGCAGGACTTCGTCGCAATCGGTAATCAGCAGGGGACGGTTCAAGAATTCAGCCTTTCGGAGGCGGCGGCAAGGACTTGCGGTTCAACGCCCAGCGCGTCGCTTGCTGCGATCAGGTCAGGCTCATGGGCGCAAAGAAAGTCGAGCACCGCGCACAGGACAGCGGGATCGCCAAGCCCGGCGCGGAGTTCGTCGGGCGCCATGCCGGTCAGGTCCATCAACCGCTGGCGGCGGTCTTCGTCGCCAAGCACCCCGACGAGCGCGGACAGGGCCAGCACCTGCGGGTCGGCATCGGGGGATTTGGGATCGCGCAGAATTGCCAGTCACTCCGTTCCAAGGCTAGAAGACGCGCATGGCAAAGCGCATCCTCGTTGTCGAGGACAACGACCTCAACCGCAAGTTGTTCTGCGACGTCCTGAAAAGCCAGGGCTACGCGGTCGAACCCGTGGCCGATGGCCATGTCGCCTTGCAAAGGGCGCGCGAATTCGTGCCCAACCTGATCATCATGGACATCCAGCTGGCCGACGTTTCGGGTGTCGAACTGATCGAACAGGCCAAGCGCGATCCGATCCTGCGACCGATCCCTGTGCTGGCCGTCACCGCCTATGCCGGCAAGGGCGACGAGGACCGCATCCGCGACGCCGGGGCCGAGGGCTACCTCGCCAAGCCAGTGTCGATCGGCCCGTTCATGGCGGCGGTGAAGGGGCTGGTCGAGCGCGCCGTATGAGCGCGCGCCGGATCAGTCGGTCTTGAATCCATCGTGGCACTTCTTGCAGGTTCCGCCGGCCTGCTTGACCGCTTCCTGCAAGCCGACAATCGGCTGACCAGCGGCAAAGCCGTCGGCGGCGGCGAGCAGCTTGACCGACGAGTCCTGGAACGTGGTCATTCCCGCGCGGAATTCGTCGGGCTTGGTCCAGACCTCGGCCTTGGCATCGGTCTTGAGGCCGGCATCCGGCCCACTGCCGGCGGGGAACCAGCCCGGCATGTCCTTGGCCTTTGCCGCGACAGTTGCAGCGGCGGCGCGGACCTTCTGGGCATCGGGTGCCTGGGCCTTCAGCTCGTCGCCGATCGTCTTGAATGCATCGCCCAGTGCCTCGAAGTTCTCGTGCCGCGCATCGGCTGCCCGGCCACCCGGTGTATCGGGATTGCCGCAGGCGGACAGCGCCAGCAGGGGGGCGAGAATGGCGATGGCACTAAGGGAATTGCGCATTAGTGGTCCTTTCCAGTCGGCGGCGACACCACCGGGAGCTGGATGAAATCGCACCCTGTTTTCCGGCCTGGTGCCCTTGATGCCCGCGGACGGCGCGCTTGCCAAGGCTTGACATTTGGCTGCCAGCGCCGCTTTTCGGCCTCAATCGTTGGCCAAGGGGCCGGTGAATTCGCAACTGCAGATTTCGGGAGCACCTTATTGATGGACCGCCAAGCCACCGACGAGAGGATTCGCGAGCTGATCGACCCTTTCAACAAGAAGGGCGTCGAAATCACCGACGCGACGACTTTTGCCGAGGATCTTGAGCTCGACAGCCTGTCGGTGATGGATTTCGTCGCCGCCATCGAGGACGAATTTGACATCATCATTTCGATGAACCAGCAGGCTGAGATCGAGAATTACGGCCAGCTCGTCGATGCTGTCGTCAAGTTGCAGGGCTGAGGGGCATGTCATGAGCGATGGTATCGACGAGGCTGACCGTCCGGTTGAAGTGGTGGGCGGATCGGTTGACCTGTTTTCCAAATTCGACCCGCTGATTCAGCTGCGGACCAATCTGCTGTCCGCCGGCCAGACCGATCCCTTCGGCATGGTCATGGAAAAAGTGCTCTCCCCCACCGTGGCGATTTGCAACGGGCGCGAGACGATCCTGCTCGGCACCTACAACTACATGGGCATGACTTTCGATCCGGACGTCATCGAATCCGGCAAGAAAGCGCTCGAAGAATTCGGCGCCGGCACCACCGGGAGCCGGGTGCTCAACGGCACCTATGTTGGACACCGCGCGGTCGAGGAAGCGCTCTGCGAATTCTACGGCATGAAACACGCCATGGTTTTCTCGACCGGGTACCAGGCTAACCTCGGAATCATTTCCACGGTTGCCGGCAAAGGCGACTACATCATTCTCGATATCGATAGCCATGCCTCGATCTGGGATGGCTGCAAGCTGGGCGATGCCGAGGTCGTGCCGTTCAGGCACAACGATATCGAGGCGATGGAAAAGCGGCTCAAGCGCATTCCCGAAGGCGCCGGCAAGCTGGTCATCCTCGAAGGCGTCTATTCGATGCTCGGCGATATCGCCCCGCTCAAGGAAATGATCCGCGTCGCCAAGGAAAACGGCGCGATGGTGCTGGTCGACGAGGCGCATTCGATGGGCTTCATCGGCCCCAAGGGTCGCGGCGTAGCGGAAGATCAGGGCTGCCTTGACGATGTAGATTTCGTCATCGGCACCTTCTCCAAGTCGGTCGGCACGGTCGGCGGCTTCTGCGTATCCAACCACCCGAAGTTCGAAATCCTGCGGCTGGTCTGCCGCCCCTATGTCTTCACCGCGAGCCTGCCGCCCAGCGTTGTCGCCACGGCCTGCACTTCGATCCGCAAGCTGATGCACGCGGGTGACAAGCGCGCTCACCTTTGGGAAAATTCGAAGACGTTGCACAAGGGGCTGAAGGATGCCGGCTTCCAGCTTGGTACCGATAGCCCGCAAAGCGCGATTATCTCGGTCATCATGCCCGATCTGGAACGCGGCGCCGCGATGTGGGAGGCCCTGCTGAACGAAGGGCTCTATGTGAACCTCGCCCGTCCGCCGGCAACGCCCGCCAACATGACCCTGCTGCGCTGCTCGCTCTGCGCCGAACACACAGCCGAGCAGGTGCAGACGATCATCGGCATGTTCAAGCGGGCCGGCGCGGCGGCTGGCATCCTGGTCTAGGGCCGGGATGACCGGCAGGGCCGTACACATCGCCAGACGGACGGGGCGCGTCGCGCTTTATCTCCTCGCGCTGGTTGGCGTGGCCCATTTCGCAACCATCTGGCTTCGTCCGGCAGTGCGCGGGATGAACCCGGCCGCCTGCGAGCAGACCGGCTCTGGCAGCCTCCACCTTGCCGGGCTCTGGATACGGTACCTTTCCGGCGACACTCCCGTTTTCGACAACTGGACTGGAGCCTGCGCCTTTGCCGGGCAGAACGCCGAAGCGCTGCAGTCTGGCCAGACGGTCGATATTGTCTTCATTGGCGATTCGATTACTCAGCACTGGCTGGCCGCCGACCCCGCACTGTTTGGCAAGACGCGGCTCAACCGCGGCATTCCGGGTCATTCGGCAGCGCAGGTGCTCACGCGGTTCCCGTCAGATGTAGTCGAGTTGCGGCCACGCATAGTTCACTTGTTGGCGGGCACCAATGACGTGCTTGGCGTACACGGTCCGGCTACCCCCGCTATCTGGCAGGGCACGATGCGGGCAATCGTCGACCTGGCAAAGTCCAACGGGATCACCGTGATTCTCGGCACCATGCCGCCAATGTTGAAGAACCCTTTTGATCCGCATCATTTGCCAGCCGCTGTGATCGCAGAACAGAACCGTTGGCTGCGCGCGCTGGCGCAGGAGAAAGGGCTGATCCTGGCGGACTATCACGCCGTGCTGGCGAGCGCCGACGGCGGCTTCAAATCGGGCCTGTCCGACGATGGCACCCATCCCACCGCCGCCGGCTATGCGGCGATGCGCCCGTTGCTGGACAAGGCCTTGGCCGAGGCGAACGCACTGTCCAAAAAGTGAATTTGTGAACCTGAGCTCAAGACTGGCCTGAGCTGCATCCACGCCGGGAAATGACAGCGGTTTTGTAACGCATCCGGCACGTGTAGCTCAAGCCGGCGCGCTGATCGCCGCCGGGTTTTCGCATTTGGCGCTGGTCTTGCCAGGGGTGCCGCTCATGTAGGCCGCCAGGATGAACCCGCCGACGACCAGCACCACGAAGCCGGCAGAAACCAACGCCAGATACTTGTCGATGAAGCGCTTGATCGGCGCGCCGAACAGGCGGAACAGACCGCCGACAAGCAGGAACTGGAAGCCGCGACTGGCCATGCTGGCAAGCACGAAGGGCACCAGCGGCATGGCGATGAAGCCAGCGGTGATGGTCAGCAGCTTGAACGGGATCGGAGTCGCGCCCTTGATCAGGATGATCTCCACGCCGTATTCGCGCAGATAGCAGGCTGCCTTGGGGAAGCTTTGCGCGAGCCCGAGCACGTCAAGGATCTGCGCGCCGAGTGCTTCGAACACGAAGTAGCCGATGGCATAGCCGAACAGGCCGCCAATCACGGAACTGATCGTCGTGATCAGGGCAAAGCGCATCGCCTTTTTCGGCTCGGCCAGACACATCAATCCCAGCAGCGGGTGCGGCGGGATCGGGAAGAAGCTCGATTCCATGAAGGAGAACGCGGCCAGCCACCATTCGGCGCGCGGATCCGATGCCTTGGCCATTGTCCATTCGTAAAGGCGGCGAAGCATTGGATTCCCCTGCAAAGGCATATGGCCGGATCAGTCGCGCGCCCTCATATCGGCAGCACCGGAACGGGGCAAGCATAGCCCGTGATTAACCGATATGGTTCTTTGCTCTTGACATCGTCACGCTCTTTCGGTACATATATAGAACATCGCGATGAACCGATTCGGGACGTCACCTAATTATCCCGCCTTCATCGTCCTCTCCCTCCCATATCCGGAAACCCCCTGCTCATGTCCGACTTGCCGGACGGCAAGCAGCCGTCGCAATCCCGTCGCCGTTTTGGCGCGCCCAAGAACTGGCGCACCACGTTTCTGGCCACTCTGGCCGATACCTCCAACATTTCCGCCGCGGCTGCCGCTGCCGACATCAGCCTGAGCTGGGTCTACAAGACGCGCCGCGAAGATGCTGAATTTCGCCGCCGCTGGTTCGATGCCCTGTGCGAAGGCTACGACAACCTTGAAATGGAACTGCTGCACCGGCTGCGCATGGGAGAAAGCAAGGACAGCGAGGCGCCGAAGTTCGACAACGCCATCGCCTTTCGCCAACTGACCCAGCACAAGGACATGGTCGCGCGAACCAAGGCCCAGCGCGAAGATGAGAGCGAGGAGGAAATCCTCGCTTCGATCAATGCCAAGCTTGATGCCATGCGCAGCCGTGAAAAAGCGGTTGCCAAAATGCTCGCCGATGAAGCGGGTTAGCCGAACGTCGCTCCTGGCGATGGAGGATGACGAGCGCCAGAAATTCCTAGCCACACTTGGGAAGTCCGAGAAAGATCGCATTCGCTGGTTCTGGGACGTCTGGTCCCGCCCGCAGCAGCGCGCGCCGCAGGGTGACTGGCAGACCTGGCTGCTGCTGGCCGGACGCGGCTTTGGCAAAACCCGCGCCGGGGCGGAATGGGTCCGTGAATTGGCCCGCCGCTTTCCCGAGGCGCGGATTGCCTTGATCGCGTCCTCGCTGGGCGAAGCGCGCCGGGTGATGGTCGAAGGCGAAAGCGGCCTGCTGGCCATTGCCCGGCCAGAACAGCGGCCGCTGTATGAATCGTCGCTGCGCAAGCTGACCTGGCCCAACGGGGCGCAGGCACAGCTCTATTCAGCGGCAGAAGCGGAGTCCTTGCGCGGCCCGCAGCATAGCCACGCCTGGTGCGATGAAGTGGCGAAGTGGGATGCGGCGAAGGCTGAAGCGGCATGGGACAACCTGATGATGGGCCTCCGGCTTGGCGAGCATCCCTGCGTGGTGGCCACCACCACACCGCGCGCGGTGCCACTGGTTACCCGGCTGCTCGCCGGCGCGGATGGCGGCACGGTCGCCGTCACGCGCGGTTCGACATATGACAATGCCGCCAACCTGCCGCTGCGCTTCGTTTCCGCCATGCGCCGCGAATATGGCTCAAGCCTGCTCGGGCGGCAGGAACTGAACGGCGAATTGCTCGAAGATATCGAAGGCGCGCTGTGGACCCGCGCCATGATCGAGGCGGCGCGCGAGGCTTCGGCTTCCGCGCCGCCCACACGAACGGTGATCGGGGTCGATCCGCCGGCCTCGGCTGGCGGTGACGCCTGCGGCATTATTGTCTGTGCATTGGGAGAGGACGGCGCGGTGCGCGTGCTCGCCGATGCCAGCGTGACCAAGCCCAGCCCCGAACGCTGGGCCCGCGCCGTCGCCAATGCGGCGCGCGTCTGGCAGGCGGACCGGGTGGTGGCCGAGGCCAACCAGGGCGGGGCCATGGTCGAATCCGTGCTGCGCGCCGCCGAGATCGCGCTGCCGCTGCGGCTGGTTCACGCCACCCGCGGCAAGGTGGCACGGGCCGAGCCTGTCGCCGCGCTTTATGAGGCCGGCCGCGTCCGCCACTCCGGGACTTTCCCGGCGCTGGAAGACGAGCTCTGCGGAATCATTTCCGGTGGTGCCTACCAGGGCCCCGGCCGCTCCCCCGACCGCGCCGATGCGCTGGTCTGGGCGATGACCGAACTGTGCTTGCGGGGGCGCTCCTCGCCGCGCGTCCATTACGAATACTGACAGACGAAAGGCCCCTCATGACCTTCCTCCAGACGCTTGCCGCCGCCTTCAAGGGCGGGGGCGACCGCGTGCCGTTGGCGCGCACTTACAATTCGCCGTGGATCCTTGCCGAGGCCCATGCCTCGCGGGCGCCGTTTGAGTATCAGGGCGCGGTCAAGCGGGCCTATCTTGATAACCCGGTGGCGCAGCGCGCGGTGCGGCTGGTGGCGGAATCAGTCGGGCAGGCCCCGCTTGCTCCCGCTGACGAGAAGCTCGCAGCGCTGATCGCCGAGACCAGCGCCGGGCAGCCCTTGCTCGAAACGCTCAGCGCCCATCTGGTGCTGCACGGCAATGCCTATGTTCAGGTGATCAAGGACGGGCGCGGGGTGCCGGTCGAACTGTTCGCACTCCGCCCCGAACGGATGAGCGCTCAGCTTGGCGAGGATGGTTGGCCGGTGGCGTGGATCTACCGCGTCGGCGAAAGCCAGGTGTCGCTGCCGGTGCTTGATGAGGACGCCAGCCCCAACATCATCCACATTCGCCACTTCCACCCGGCGGACGATCATTACGGCGCAGGCTGCCTTTCGGCTGCGGACCAAGCGGTGGCGGTGCACAATGCCGCGTCGAACTGGAACCGCGCGCTGCTCGACAATTCGGCGCGGCCATCCGGCGCGCTGGTCTATGATAGCGGGGATGCCGGCGGGCTGACCGGCGAACAGTTCGACCGGCTCAAGGCCGAACTCGCCAGCGCCTTTTCGGGCCGCGACAATGCCGGGCGGCCGATGCTGCTGGAGGGCGGGCTCAAGTGGCAGTCGCTGTCACTGTCGCCGGCCGACATGGATTTTGCCGCGCTGAAGGCCGCTGCCGCACGCGATATCGCGCTGGCCTTTGGCGTGCCGCCAATGCTGCTCGGCCTGCCGGGTGATTCGACTTACGCCAATTACCGCGAGGCCAACCGCGCGCTGTGGCGGCTCACGCTGCTACCGCTGGCGGGCAAGCTGCTCGCTGCGCTGGGTGAGGGGCTGGCGGTGTGGTTCCCTGATGCGAAGCTGAGCGTCGATCTCGACAAGATTCCGGCGCTGGCTGAGGATCGCGAGCGGCTCTGGGCGCAGGTCAGCGGTGCCGATTTCCTTTCGGACGATGAAAAACGGACCATGCTCGGCCTGCCTCCGCGCGCCGATGAAACCGCGACCAAGACCCTGAAAACCCCCAATATCAGGAACAAATCATGAACCGAGAAGACATGCTCGCCGGGCTGATCGCGCAGGCAGCAGGTTCTGGCGCTGACCTAGTGACGCTCCGCGCCGTGGTCGAGGAATCGAGCGAGCTCGGCGCCGAACGCGTCTTGCGCCGCATGGGCCTCGATGATGCCAAGGCACACGAGGACATGGCGCAGCTACGCGAATTGCTCGCCGCGTGGCGCGATGCCAAGCGCTCGGCCTGGCGCGCCTTCATTTCGTGGACGGTGCGCGGGGTGCTGGCGCTGCTGCTGATCGGGCTGGCCTATCGCCTTGGCTTCTCGGACCTGCTGTCATGAGCGCCGACACCAAGCCTCTTCGTTTCGCCGGCTATGCCGCGCTGTTCGGCAAGCGGGATTCCGGGCTCGATGTCATCGTGCCGGGCGCCTTTGCCAGCAGCATCGCCGAACAGGCAGCACCGCTGCCGCTGCTCTGGCAACACCGCGCTGACCTGCGGATCGGCTGGATCGAAAAGGTCGAGGAAGACACGCGCGGTCTGCGCGTCCTCGCCCGGATCGACAATCCGGCGGGCGGGGCGGCGGCGGCGCTGAAGCGCGGTTCGGTCACCGGCCTGTCGTTCGGCTACCGCGTGCGCGAGGCAAAGAACGATGGCATTGGCCGCGAGATTTCCGACCTCCGGCTCTTTGAAGTCAGCCTTGTTTCCCACCCGATGCAGCACGGCGCGCGGGTGCATCTCGTCGAATAAACTCCACTATTTCAAACATTCCCCGGCCGCCTCCCCAATTCCATGGGGCAGGCGGCCTTTTTCGTGAAAGGTGAACTGCCCCATGGATAATTCCACCCCTGTCGACTCGCTCGACACCTCCTTCGACATCGTCGCCCGCCAGGACGCGAGCGATGCCGCGATCGAGGGCCTGC
Source organism: Novosphingobium sp. (assembly GCF_031424035.1). Lineage (GTDB taxonomy): Bacteria > Pseudomonadota > Alphaproteobacteria > Sphingomonadales > Sphingomonadaceae > Novosphingobium. The sequence goes on along the minus strand of NZ_JANPGP010000013.1, from coordinate 10,457 downwards.
GCGGCGATGTCGAGGAAGTGAAGTCGCGCCTCGACAAGGTTTCGCGCGCCGCATCGCGCCCGGTGCTTGACGGCGGCGCGCCGGCACCGACTATCGAGGTCAAGAGCTTCGTTGACGGCTACCTGCGCCTTGGCCGCGAAAACGAAATGAAGTCGCTGTCCGGCGCGGTCCTCGCCGATGGTGGCTATGCCGTCCCGCGCGAAATCGACGAGCGCATTTCGGCCCAGCTCAAGAAGCTGAGCCCAATCCGCGGCATCGCCCAGATCGTCCAGGTCGGCACGGCCGGTTACCGCAAGCTGATCACCACTTCGGGCGTTGCCTCGGGCTGGGTCAGCGAAACCGGTGCCCGTCCGGAAACCCAGACGCCCAAGTTCGCCGAAATCGCGCCGCCCTCGGGCGAACTCTATGCCAACCCGGCAGCGAGCCAGGCGATGCTCGACGACGCGGCGTTCAAACTCGACGATTGGCTGGCGAGCGAAATCGCGGCCGAATTCGCCCGGGCCGAAGGTGCGGCTTACGTCAATGGCACCGGTACCAACCAGCCCAAGGGGTTCCTGGCCGGCACTACGGCGGCAACCGCCGACGCTGCCCGCGCTTTCGGTTCGCTGCAGTACATCGGCAGCGGCAATGCCACCGGCTTTGACGCGGCTCCCGAACTGAAGCTCATCGATCTGGTGCACTCGCTGCGTCCGGGCCACCGTCAGGGCGCGGTCTTCGTGATGAATTCGGCAACCCTGTCGATCGTCCGCAAGCTCAAGGCGGCTGACGGTTCATTCCTGTGGCAGCCGGGCATCATGGAAGGCCAGCCGGCCCGCCTGCTCGGCTATCCGGTGATCGAAGCCGAAGACATGCCTGATGTCGCAGCCAATGCCTTGCCGATCGCTTTCGGCAACTTCCGCAATGGCTACCTGATCACCGAGCGGACCGCGACGTCGATCCTGCGCGATCCGTACACCAACAAGCCCTTCGTCCACTTCTACGCGACAAAGCGCGTGGGCGGTCAGGTGCTCGATTCGGATGCAATCAAGCTGCTCAAGATCTCGACCTGATCCGGTTGATAAGCCGGCCGGTCTGCGCGCCCCTCTCGCGCACCGGCCGGATTGCGCCCGCGTCGTCCAGCGGCCCTCGTCCCCCGCGGACGGCGCGGGTGCCTTGTTTGATTAGTCCCGGTTCGGTCGAACCGGGTGCGGAAAAGCCATCCGGCTTTTCCTACGGCACCGGCCCGCCCCCCTCCCGGCCACCCATCGGCAGGATATTCTGGAATGGGTAGCCGGGAGGGGGAGCGGGCCGGTGCCGCAAGCCAGTCGCGGATGCGACTGGCGCACCTGACAAAGACTCTCCCTGCTACCCCTCATAAAACGGAGATCACGCATGAAGCGGGTCATCATCGCCTCACCGGCGCTGGCGCCAGAGGCGCTCGCCGAGCTCAAGGAATGGCTCGGCATCACCACCACGGGCGAGGATGCCACGCTTGCCGCCCTGCTGCTCGCCGCGCTGGAAAGTTGCGAGGCGTTCACCGGCACATTGCCGATCGAATCTGTCTGCGAGGAAGTCCTGCCGGTCACCGCCGGCTGGACCGTGCTCGACACGCGCCCGGTTCAGGTGATCAGCCTCGTCGAAGCCATTCCCATGACCGGCCCGCGCACGGCGATTGGCACAAGTGCCTTCGCCATCGACCTCTCGGCCGATGGCGAAGGCCTCGTGCGGGTTATCGATCCCGGGCTCGCCACGCGGGTCGCGGTGCGCTTCACCGCCGGCCTCGCGCCTGGTTGGAATGCCCTGCCGCAAGGGCTGCGTCATGGCGTCGTCCGGCTGGCGGCTTATCAGTACCGACAGCGGGATGACGGCGGGGCTGAAACGCATCCGCCCGCCGCGGTCGCGGCGCTGTGGCGACCGTGGCGGCGACTGCGGCTGGCATGATCACCGCGAAACTTGAGCCCGATCTCGCCGCGCTTGCTGCGCGTCTTGTCGGAAAAGCAAAGGCGCTGGCCGAAGCGCAGGCGCAGGATGACCTGCTGGGCCAAACGCGTAGCGCGACCCGCTGGCGCAAGGCGGCGCTGCTCTGGCCGCTGTTCACCAAAGGATGATGCCGATGGAAGTCCCCTTCCGCGCTGCTCTGCTGGCCTGGCTTGCCGCCGATCCGGCGCTGTCCGGCGCGCTCAACGCCATTGTCGAGGAAGCTCCGGCGCGCACCGCGCTGCCGTGGCTGGCGCTTGCCGCCAGCGCGGGGGCTGATTGGAGCGTCAAGGACCGGACGGGGCGTGAACTGCGCCTCGCCCTTGAACTGCAGTGCCGCGGCGACCGGCCCGAAAGCGCCGCCAGTCTTGTCGCCGCCATCGAAAGCCGGGTCGCCGCCATGCCGCGCGCGCAGGCCGGCTTCGACCTCATCACCACCCAGTTCCTGCGCAGCCGAGCCGAACAGCGTGCGGGAAACACCCGCGCGATCCTGATCGAATACCGTTTCCGCCTGATGGCGGTTTGACTTTCCACCCACTTCAAGGAGAACCGCTGTGTCGGCTCAAAAAGGCGCTGCCTTCCTGCTCAAGATTTCCAACGGTGCCACGCCAGCGGTCTACAATACCGTCGCTGGCCTCCGCACCACGCAGATGTCGATCACCGGCGATACGGTGGTCATCACCAACCAGAGTTCCGGTGGCTGGCGCGAACTGCTTTCGGGTGCCGGCATCCGCCAGGTCTCGGTCAATGCCGCCGGCATTTTCCTTGGCAGTGCGGCCGAAGATCAGGTTCGCGCTCACGTCCTCGCCGGCACGATCGCCGACTATGAACTGAGCTTTGAGGACGGCGCGAAGATGCGTGGCCGCTTCCTCGTCCAGCGGCTCGACTATTCGGGCGATTACAACGGCGAGCGCAATTACTCTCTGGTGCTCGAAAGCTCGGGCGAAGTGGTGCCGGCGTGAGCCCTGCCGCAAATCCCCTGCGCGGCGAAGCCGAACTGGTCATCGCCGGACAGACACACCTGCTGCGCCCGTCCTTCTCGGCGCTGGTTGCTGCCGAGGAGGAACTCGGCCCGTTGTTCGCGCTGGTTGACCGCGCCGGATCCGGCCAGCTCCGGCTGGGCGAGATGGCGGCGCTGTTCTGGCACTGCCTTGCCGAACGCGAAGGCCTGACCCGCGATCAGGTGGGTGAGGCGGTCGCCGCGCAGGGCCTTGCCGTCTGCGCCCGGCCGCTGCGAGCACTGCTCGGCCAGATCCTTCAGGGCCAGGCGTGAGCGAGCCGCGCTTCGGAGCCTCGGCCTTGCGGCTGTGCGCTTTCGCGGCGCGCACTTTTGGCTGGCGGCCCGCCGAATTCTGGACCGCAACTCCGGCGGAACTGGCCGCGATCCTTGCCCCTCCGGGCGAGAGTAGCGGCGTTTCGCGTGACGATATTTCCCGCATGATGGAGCAGGACCATGGCTGATACTGTCGATACGCTGCTGGTCGATGTGCGCGCCTCTACGCAGGGCTTCGCGCAGGACATCGCCCAGATGCGCGGGGCCTTTGACGGCACGCTGCTGTCGGGCTTCGAACAAGCCGGCAACGTGCTTGAACGCGGGCTGGTCGGCGCGATCCGGCGCGGCAGCCTTGGTTTCGAGGACCTGCGGCGAATTGCCTTGAACGTGATCAACGACATTGCTGCCCAGGCGGTGCAGACCCTGCTCAATTCGATGGGCGGGCTTGGCGGCGGAAGTGGTGGGGGCGGCGGCTTCGGCGGACTGTTCAACTTCGGCAGCCTGCTGGGCAATGTCCTCGGCTTTCCGGGGCGGGCAATCGGGGGGTCGGTTTCGCCGGGACGCGGCTACCTTGTCGGAGAGCGCGGACCGGAACTGTTCGTGCCAACCCAGGCCGGGCGGATCGACAATGGCAGCGGTTCCTCGCCTTCGCGCGAGGTGCGCATCGCCATTAACGTCAATGCTCCGTCGTCCCCCGCCGCAAGTCAGGCATTGCAACGATCGAGCCGCCAGGTCGCCAGCGCCGTGCGCCGCGCCCTGCGCGATTTCTGAGGATATTGACCCATGGCCTTCTGGCTTGCCGATGCCCGCGAAGGGCAGGACAGCGACTGGATCCAGCGGTTCGACCCGCGCTTCTGGACGATAGATTTCCCCCGCCCGATGATGGCCAGCGCCGTCGTCACCGCCCCTGATGCGCTGCGGATCGACGCCGTGTTCATGGCGGCGGGCGATCTCGCCGGCTTGATCTGGGACAGCGAGGACAAGCTCGACCACCCGCTGCTCGCTTACCGCACCGACCGGGATTACACCGGTGCGACGCTGTCGTTCCGCTGGCGCTCTTCGGGGCTGGTGCCGCTTGACGGCGTCAATGGCCCGACCCTTACCATCGAGGGGAAGGACGCTGCCGGAGGCCCTCGCACCTGGTATGTCCGGCTGTGGAACTATGCCGAGGGCACGGGCGAGGACGCGCTCGTTCGCATCCCCTTCCGTACGCTCGCGGCGGGCTGGGAAGGGGGCGGGGAACCTGTCCATCCGGCGGCAATCGACCGCCTGTTCATTTCTCTTGTCCCGCCGGTCTTCGTGCCCGGCAGCACGGTACCGCTCGCCGCCCCGGTTGAGGCCTGGGCGGAGCTGACCGGGATTGCCTGCACGGGCGCGCGTTCCATGCTGGAGATTGGCGACGTGCTGGTGCCGGCAAACGGGCTCGCCTGTGCCACTGCCTATGACGACAGCTGCAACCAGACGCCGCAGCGCCTGATCCGCAATCTGCGCGGCCTCGGCTATCGCGGCTCGGTCTTGCACTACCTGGGCATGAGCCATTTCTTCCCGCTCGCGGCTCAGGGCGGCGGTTTCCTTGTCGATCCGGTGGCGGCTGCCTTCTGCAAACCGGCAGATAAATGGCACCGAGCCTACTTCGCCGCGTGCGGAGAGGCGGGCTATTCGCCGATTGCTTCGCTGTCCTACGAATTGCTGGCGCAGCATTGTCCGGTGGCTTGGCAGCAGCGCGCGTTCGATGGCTCTCCCGCCCGGACCGGCTGGGTACCGCCCTCCGCACTGCTCTCCCCCGCCAATGCCGATGCGATGACGTGGCTTCGCAAAGTTGGCCAGTCGACTGCCGCGATGATGCAGGATGCGGGCGTTCCGGTCCGCTTCCAGATTGGCGAGCCGTGGTGGTGGGTCGATGCCCAGCGGCGGATCTGCATCTACGATGATGCGGCCCGAGCGGCGCTTGGCGGCACTCCGCCGGAGATCGTCGATCTCACAGCCAGCCTGACCGCTCCGCAGAAGGCCCTGCTCGATTCGGCAGGCGCGCTGTTGGCGGCATCCACCGCTGCCTTGCGCGATGCGGTGCGCACCGCCGTTGCCCCGGCAGATGCGGAAGTGCTGCTGCTGACATTCCTGCCGACCGTGCTGGACCCCGCAACGCCCGAAGCCCTGCGCGCCAACTTGCCGCTCGGCTGGGCCAGCCCGGCTTTCGACCGCTTGCAGGTCGAGGACTACGACTGGCTCACCGCCGGCAAGGCCGCCAGCCGCCGCGCTGGCTATGCGCTGGTCAATGGACGCCTTGGCTATCCGCCCGCTGAGCAGGACTACCTTGCCGGCTTCGTGCCTGCAGGTGCCAGCCGCGAGCTGTGGCGCGAAATCGACCTCGGCATCGACGAGGCATTGGTGCGCGGCGCCCACGAAACCTTCGTCTGGGCCCTGCCGCAGGTGTGCCGCGACGGTTTCGTTCGCTTGCCCCAATTTCACGAGGACAATCCCATGCAGGCCTTCGACGATATTGCCTATCCCATCGCGCTTGGCCGCGACGCCACGGTGACCCCTGAATTTTCGACCAGTGTTTCGGTCACCGCCTCGGGTTTCGAGCGGCGCAACAGCCTCTGGTCGAACGCGCGGCTGCGCTTTGATGTCGGCCCCGGAATCCGTTCGGAGCACGAACTCGGCCAGCTCATCGCCTTCTTCCGCGCCCGGCGCGGCGCGGCGCGCGGGTTCCGTCTGCGCGATCCGACGGACTGCAGCTCGAACGCCATGATCGGCACGCCCACGCCCGATGATCAGTTACTGGGCCTGGGCAATGGCGCGAAGACCGAATTCGCGCTCGTGAAGCGTTATGGCGATGGCGAGGACGCGCAATTGCGCCGTATCACCCGGCCGCGTGCCGATAGCCTGACAGTGCAGGTGGGCGGCGTCGTCCAGACCTCGGGCTGGGTGCTCGGGCCCTTGGGCGTTATCACCTTTGCCGCCGCACCTGCTGCCGGCGCCGAAGTGCGCGCTGGGTTCCTGTTCGACGTGCCGGTGCGATTTGCCGAAGACAATCTCCAGGTCTCGGGCACCAGCTTCGCCGCCGGCGAGGCACCGACAGTGCCGGTCATCGAAGTGCGGGAAGCGACATGAGCCGCGTTTGGTTCTCGGGCGCGCTCGAGACCGTGGCGACCTTCTGGCGCGTCGCCCGGCGTGACGGGGTTGCGCTCGGCTTCACAACCCATGATGCGGACCTGTGGTTCGACGGTCTGGTACACCGCGCGATGCCGGGGATGCTGCCCTCCGCCATCCGCCGCAGCGCCGACCTTGAACCCGATAGCGCCGAAGTCGAAGGCGCGCTCAGCCACGAATCGATTTCGCAGGCGGACCTTGCCGCTGGCCGGTTCGACGGCGCGCGCGTCGCCATCGGCGTTGTCGACTGGCAGACGCTGGAACGCCACGTGCTTTACCGCGGTGCCATTGGCCAGGTCGAGGAACAGGACGGCAAGTTCTCCGCCGAACTGGTGTCGCGCAAGGCCGAGCTTCAGCGCGACCCGATCCCGCGCACCAGTCCTACCTGCCGCGCGGAGTTCTGCGGACCGGGCTGCGGCCTCTCGGCGGCGCGCTTTACCATCGAGGCGCGCGTCAGCGCCGCCGACCTGTTCGCCAACACTGTCACGATCGATGGCAGTATCGCAACCGACACCCTCCAGAGCGGCTATTTGCGCTGGATCGACGGCCCTCTGACCGGGTTGACGGTCGAGATTGCCGCAGTCGCCGGCAACCAATTGACCCTTGCCATGCCGCTCGATCAGGCAATCCCGGCAGGTTCGCGGGTGTTCCTGCGCGAAGGGTGTGACCGGACGGTTGCCACCTGCGCAAGCCGCTTCGCCAATGCCGAGAACTTTCGCGGCGAGCCCTTCCTGCCCGGCAATGACCTGATCGCCCGCTATCCATCGCCTTCCGCATGACCGGGATTGAACTGGCGAAAGCAGCCGAGGGCATGGCCGGCACGCCCTTTCGCCTTCATGGCCGCGATCCGCGTACCGGGCTGGACTGCATCGGCCTGATCGATTGTGCGCTGGCTGCGATCGGCTGCAAAGCGCTGTTTCCCAATGGTTATGCGCTTCGCACCGGCCAGTGGCCCGATCTTGATGCAATCGCCGATCAGCGCGGCTTCGCACCAGCAACCGGTCCGGTTCTGCCCGGCGATGTGCTGCTGCTGAAGCCGTCCGCCTCGCAGATGCATTTCGCCATCGCCGGTTTGCGCGGCGGGACCTGGATCGAGGCGCACGCGGGTCTGCGCCGTGTCGTCGTCACCGCAATATCCGACCGATTCCCCGTAATCCGCCGTTGGCGGCTGGTGTGAGCTAGAACCATGGCAACATTACTGTTTTCTGCTGTCGGAACCCTGTTCGGCGGCCCGCTGGGCGGTGCCATCGGTGCGCTGGTGGGCCGCAGCCTGGACAAGGCAATCCTTGGCTCGCCGTCGCGCGAAGGGGCGCGGCTCAAGGAGCTTTCGGTCAGCACGTCGAGCTATGGCTCGCCGGTTCCCCGGCTGTTCGGGCGTATGCGCACGGCCGGAACGATCATCTGGTCGACCGATCTGGTTGAGCAAAAGGAAAAGCAGGGCGGCGGCAAGGGCAAGCCTTCGTACACGACCTACAACTATTCGGCGTCGCTCGCGATCGCGTTGTCGAGCCGGCCACTTCAGGGCATCGGGCGCATCTGGGCCGACGGCAACCTGCTCCGCGGAGCCTCGGGCGACATGAAAACTGGCGGCCAGTTCCGCTTCCATAATGGCCACGGCGACCAGAATCCCGATTCGCTTTTGCTTGCCGCCGAAGGGCTGGGCCAATGTCCCGCCTATCGCGACATGGCCTATGTCGTGTTTGAGGATCTGCACCTGGGCGATTTCGGCAACCGCATCCCCGCACTGACATTCGAAGTCTTTGCCGACGATGGCGCGCCGACGGCACAAGACCTGTTTGATGACATCGTCGATGATGTTTCAGCGGCAGTGCAATTTCCCGAAATCGAAGGTCTGTCCTGCGAAGGCCCGCTGGCCGACCTGCTTTCTCAGCTCGATCTTGCCTATCCGCTCGATTGCAATGTCAGCGGAGAAACGCTGACCATCTGGCGAGAAGGCGTTGCCGATCCTACGATCCTTTCCGACCCGGCGATCTCGGTCGCAGACGGCGCTTTCGGCGTGCAGCAAGGGTTCGCCCGCAAACGGCTTCCCCCCTTGGCGGCCCGACCCGGTATCCTGCGCTATTACGATGTCGATCGCGATTACCAGCCGGGCTTGCAGCGCGCACCAGGCCGTCCGGCAGCAGGCCAGCCGGGCACGGTTGATTTGCCGGTCGCGATGACGGCCGCCAATGCGCGGCAGGTCTGCGCCCGGCTCGCCCGCCGCACCGGCTGGGCGCGGCAGAGTCTGTCGTGGCGCAGCGCTCAGCTCGATACGTCGATCGTTCCGGGATCAATGGTCAGGATGGCGGGCGAGCCAGGCATCTGGCGGGTCGAAGACTGGGAGTGGCGCGAAGGCGGGGTAGAAATGTCGCTTTCGCGCATCTCGGATGCCGGCATGGTATCGCTGCCGGCTGATCCGGGCCGGTCAAACGCGCCGATGGACACTGTGGCCGGAGCGACAGTGCTCCAGGCCTTCGAGCTGCCTTGGGACGGTACTGGTACGGGGGACGGCGCCCAGCTGTTTGCCGCTGCCTCATCCTCCTCCCCCGGCTGGCCAGGTGCAGCGCTTTTTGTCGATCGCGGCGATGGCCAATTGCTCCGCATCGGCTCGACGGGCCGGGCGCGTGCAGTGATGGGCAGCGTTGCAAGCGCACTTCCGCCAGCATCGCCCGAGATTTTCGATCGCGGGAACCACATCGACGTCGACTTGGTCGATCCAGCAGCAGTGCTGGTGCCGGTCACCATGGCCCAGCTGGCAAGCGGCGCAAACCGCGCGCTGGTCGGGCGGGAACTGCTCCAGTTCAAACATACCGAAGCGCTTGGCGGCGGCATATGGCGGCTCTCCGGCCTGTTGCGCGGTCGCGGCGGGACCGAGGCGGCCATCGGCAATCATGGACCAGGCGAATCCTTCGTCCTGCTCGATGGTGAGGCGACAGAACTCGATGCGGTTCTCGTCGGCGACCAGCCAGGCTCCCGGATTGCTGCGATCGGCCTTGCCGAAGATGCGCCGGTGCTCAGTGATATCGCTTGCCGCGGTATTGCGAGGCGGCCCCTCTGTCCGATCCGACCAAAGTGGGATTTCGATACCGCCGGGGCCTTGCACCTGCGCTGGACACGGCGGGCACGCGGTGCGTGGGTTTGGGCCGACGGCGTCGACGTGCCGCTCAACGAAGAGGCCGAGAACTACGTTGTTACGCTTGAAGCAGGCGGGGCGCGACTGGCGATGTGGGCGACTGCGCAGCCCGAACTGGCGATCTCCGCCGGGGAGCTGGCCGCTCTGCAGCCCGACTTGGCCACAGGGACATTCGTCGTCCGCCAGCAAGGCAAGTTTGCTTTGTCGGATGGACTGGCGCTGCAGTTAACAAATTGAAATAACAGGAGCTTGTAAGATGAGCGACATTATCGCGTTCGAAGCGCAGACCCCGCGCATGGCCTTGCCCCTGCTTTATCCGGGGCAGGCGCAGAAGGAAGCTTTCGTCAACGAGGCATTGATGCGAATCGACGCGCTGCTGAATACTAGGATTGAAGGCGTAGCCACTTCGCCGCCACTATCGCCAGTCGATGGCGCTTGTTGGATCGTCGGGGCAAATCCGCTGGGCGACTGGGCAGGGAAAGCTGGCAGCATCGCTTGCCATGCGGCGGGCAACTGGCTGTTCGTAGGACCGCACGAGGGAATGGCTGTGACGGAAAGCGCGAGCGGCCAGATCATGCGCTATCGCATGGGCCAGTGGTCAGCTCCCGCCGCTGTCCAGACCCCACAAGGTGGCGAAACCGTTGATTTACAAGCTCGCGTTGCGATCGCAGCCCTGCTGGAGCGAATGGTCGAAGTCGGCCTGCTGCCCGCCGCCTGAGCGCGGTCAGAGTGTGTAGTGTGGCTCATTTGCATGCAAAACCCGGAAAAGTGGTGTCTTTTGTGATGATTTTCTTGACCAAAGCATGGAAAATGCGGCATTCCTGCAACAGGTGCTGCCTTTGACCGCTTGCGCGGCAAAACCTTAGGCGATAGACAGTCGCAACTCGGTGGCATCAATTCCAAAAAGAGGGGAATTTGTAATGCGGAAACTGGTCATAGGGA
>NZ_JANPGP010000012.1:0-56165 GCF_031424035.1 Novosphingobium sp. | reverse complement strand
ATACACTGCTGTAAACATGAACGCTATCGGCTCGGGCTTGCTCGGTGCTGTTGCCTACGGGGAACACGCCGGCCAGCTAATTGAGTATGAGCGCCTACTTGTGATCGAGCGCCGCATTCTCCGCATTGAGAAGGCCATGCGGCGGGCTGGCATTGAGGTTGAGGATATTTTGCCATGACCGACGAAGCCGACTTCATCATAAGCCGCGAACAGGGCACTGCCCTTATCGCCATTGAAGCCCTGATAGGCACGGAGCTTGTCCAAATCAGTGGTGAGTCCGCCGCGTGGGCCATAGACTGGATCCGCAGCATTGCCGAGGAAGTGCAGCTTCAATCCAGCGGCTCGATTGTGGGGCAACCGAAATGACCGACGAAGAACTGATCGCGCTGGCTGATAGGCTGGCCCAGCTTGGTGATAGCGGTTGGCTGATCGATGGCGAGGCCGACGATTGCACGAATGCAGCCGCCGCTATTCGCGCGCTGGTCGCTGAAAGGGGGAAGTGATGGGAGAAGGATTCAGGTTCGCGGGCTTGCGGTTTGAGCCCTACCGCCCAGCAGCCCGCGTAGCCAGTCGTCGGTCATGGTCAGAATGGTTCAAAAGGCGGGTACTGACAGGAACCCCCAGCGCCGCGAGGGCCGCTATGCTCGATCAATCGTAAGGCTGCAATCGAACGAAGTCTGAGCCCGGCCGGCGCGATCTGGTCGGGCTTTTTGCTGTCTGCGCGAGGCGTGGAATAAGTAAAACAACCTCTTCTAACTGACGAAAACCCGAAGCCCGATAGTAAAGATCAATAAAGCGGTTTCACAGCGCATCCCCTCCGCCGCGCACCTGGGTAGGACCCGCGTTTTTCTGCACTATTCCGCGCTTTCCTTGCATTTTATTCTTGCATCGCGCCGAACCTTATGGTTCATGGCGCTTAGAGGCATCGCCCGCGCCTCTTTCGACTAGGGCAACTGGATAGGATTAGAGCCATGCAATCTATCAAGATCATGACAGGCGGTCCCTATGACCTGCACTCATACGGCAACGGCACGGCTTATTGCCTTGAGCTTCATGGCAATGACGAAAAGCCCGAAACGCCTTGGTCAATCTTTGTGCAGGGCGATGACGCAACGCAATTCAGGGAAGAGATTGCCGCTATTGAGGCAATGCACCCTGCAATGCCAACGCGGGACGTTCTCGGCCAAATGTGGGCAACCTATTGGCAGGGTGAAGCATGATCCACCTTGCCCCCTACATCATAGCCGCAAGCGCTGGCGCATTGGCGCTTGCCAGCTTGGCAAATGACTTGCGGCGAATTGTCACCATCGCGCCAGTGCTGCGCGCCAATGCGGAAAGGTTCCTGCCATGAATTACCCCTTGCATGAGCGCTTGGCCTATGAATTTAGGGAAGAGCTGGCGCGCACGGTTACGCCTGAACAATGGCGGGAAATTCAGCGCCGTAATGGCCTTCCTGAATATGCGGGGCCGATTTGTGCAAGCCATGATTTTTGCGACGCAAACGAAGTTATGGCCGCTGCATTTGCAAAGGTTATGGGCCGCGATGCCTTGCCGGATGATGATAGCGGCATGACTGATTCCGATTGCGAGCTTTGGGGCGCTGCATGGGCGATTGCCAAGCGTGAGCACCTTTCGCCGGGAAAATGGTGATAGCCGAAACTAAGGCGCGCACCTTGCGCCCTAGTCATGCCGGATTGTCCGTCCGGTGTCTGGCGATGGCAGGACATAGGATTGAGAGCGATGAACCTTCTCCACGATAACGAAACGATCAGCAAGGCGCGCGCGATGCGCCTTTGCGCCTATGCCAAGATTGTTCAGGATGCGCGCAAGGCGCTCGATGCAATCTGCAACATGGATGAAGAGAATTGCGCCCGATACGTCGCAAAGGTGGATATTTTGGCGCTCGATGCCCTTATCGCGCTAGATCATGCCCTAGAGGATTTGGAGCGCCCGGCATGACAATCGGCGGCAAGATCCACGTTCTTTGCTATGGCCAAGCCATATGCGGGACGATCACGCAAATCGGCCATTACACCGGCAAGCCATCGCAAATGCGGCGCGCCGATACTGGCCAGCTTAGGGCAATCGTGCCCGGTTCAGCGATTGCAGGCTGGCCAGCATGAACGCGCCCCCCTTCGCAGTCGGTCAATCCGTGATCGTGTCGCCCCCTATGACGCCTTGCGCGCGGCATCGCGGCAAGATCATCCGCAAGGCAAAGTATGGTTGGCGCGTTCAGTTTGACGCTTGGGGCATGACGCTAACGGAAACCTTGCCGGAAAGGGCCCTAGCGCCAATCTAACCCAAGGGCGCGCGGCCCTATCCCGCGCGCCTATCCTTGCCCCTATCCCGGTTCATGGGGGCAACGATAGGCAATCGCCTAGAACGATCAGGATTGCCCGGCCTGATCGCCTGCAAAGGGCTTTGGAGAATGAGACAATGCCAATCAGCGACACAAAACGCGACCGCACCCGCAAGCCTGAATCCAAGCGCCGCGCATTGACGCGCAAGGGCCAGCGGATTGCCAAGAGCGCGCGGATTTTCCTTTGCTTGGCGTTTCCGCCTCAGCTCGCATTTTGAGGGGCAGGACGATGGCGAATCTAAGCTCCCCTCATATTGTTATTATCGGCAACCCGGTTGACGGCTTCACCCATTACGGCCCCTTTGCCGATTGGGAAGCGGCAACCGACTGGGTGGAAAGCCTGAGCGATTGTGATTGGTGGATTGCGCCGCTCGAACCGGCAGACCCTACCCCTGTTTAACCCCTACCCGCATTTAGAGGCGCGCGCACTGGCCAAGCGCGTGGCAAAATCCCGGCCAATCTGATAAGGAATTGAACATGAAAATCACCGCAACTTATAGTCCTGAAGATAACAAGCTGCGCCTTTATGCGAGCGAGCGCCTGGACTCAGAAACCTATGCGCGCGTGAAAGAGGCGGGCTTTTCATGGGCGCCAAAACAGGGCCTTTTCGTTGCCCCCAAATGGACCCCGGCGCGCGAGGATCTGGCGACCGAGCTTGCCAGCGAAATCGAGCCCGAAGAAATGACCCTTGCGGAGCGCGCCACGATCAAGGCGGAACGGCTGGAAGGCTTGGCGCACAAGCGGCACGGCGAGGCTAACGCATTCGCCCGGCGCGCGGGTGAGCTTTCCGAGGGCTTCGCTATGGGCCAGCCTATCCTTATCGGGCACCATTCCGAGCGTAAGGCGCGCAAGGATCAGGAGCGAATGCAGGCCGCAACCGATAAATCCGCCAAACTGGCCGAGACGGCAAATTATTGGCTCTATCGGGCAACCGGCGTTGAGCACTTCGCCAACATGAAAAACAGCGACCGCACACGCTCCAACCGGATTAAGACCCTGCTAGCGGAATTGCGCGACCTTCATCGCGATATTAACACCGCACACAAGGCAATCGAGCTTTGGGGCGCGCTGGGCACTGATGAACAGATAAAGCACGCCCTAGGCTGGACCGATTCCCGCGCGCTTATGGCTGGTTTCGGCACCTTTTCAGCGGTCGATAAGGGCGAGATTGCCCCGCAAGATGCTAAGGCGCGATGCCTTGCGAATGCCGATCGCGTGATTAACGGACCCGGCCGCCGTCGCTGGATCGAGCACACACTTAACCGGCTGGCCTTCGAGCGTTCGCTTTTGGGTCCGATTGCCCGATTTGAAGGCGACCTAACCCCCGTTATCCTGCAAGCGTTCGCCCGTGAACATGGCGCGGAAAAGCCCAAGGCAACCGAAATCGAGCCGGGCAGCTTCGAGCTTGAAAGCCCCGCCCCCCTGCCGCTGCACTTGGCAAGCGGGCGGTGGCTGGAATTGGAATCGGACGACTGGCGCGACCTCATGCAGTCGGTTGGCTATGAAGTGCCAGCGCCCAAGGTGCGCCGCGTATCAAGCAAGCCCGCACCGGCAAGCCTGGTTAACCCTACCGCCGAGCAGGCCGAGCAACTGCAGCGAATCTGGAATATGCAGATGTTAGCGAGCTGCAAGGCGAACGGCCGCGCCAATCTGGCAGAGGCAAACGAAATCAAGACGCTGACACAGGCGGCCTATTCGGCAAATTCGGGCGGCTCCTATTCCCCGCTTGAAACCGTCGAGATTGACGCGACCGGGCGGCGCATTGCCCTGCATAGCTCAAACTTTACTGGACGGCAGGAAAAGCCCGAAGCCGTCGCGCGAATCCGCATCTATAGCCGGGGCGCTGGTTTCCATATGCCGCGCGCCGTGGTTCATATTTCGGACAAGCCGTGCAAAGCCCTGCCGCTGGATCTGGACGCAATCGAGCGAGCGACGGAAAAGGAAATCGCTGACGCTGGCGAACCTGCAACGCTTGGCGGCCTGCCCTATGATCCGACCTTGCTTAAGATCAAACGCTATCAGCCTAGCACCACGCAGGGCGAGGCGACGCTTTACTACAACGGGCGGAAAATTGAGCGTTATGGCGACATGATCCGGCGCACCGATGCGGGCACCTATGAGGGGCACGGCGATGATTATTGGCACGCCATCGCGCGCCGCGCGCTGAGCGAAGCCGAGCAGGTGGCGGCATGAAGCCCGAACTCTACCGCATGGCAAAGCGGCCCGCCTTTCTCCCGGTCAAGCGCCGGGAGGATTTCGCTCCTATCGAGAAAACGGAAGCGCCGGAAATCGTGGCGGTGGATCGCTTCACCGAATGCCACGTAACCCCGGCCGATGTTGCTGCGCGCATGGTGGAATATCTGGACGTAAGCCCTAGCCAATGCGGGCAGGTGCTGGAGCCGAGCGCGGGGACCGGCAACCTATCCCGCGCGCTGAGCACGGCGGGCTTTGGGCCTTCGCAAATCGTGCAGGTGGAAAGGCATATTCGGCTTTCGCAGGGCCTGCACGATTTCGGCAGCGTGGCGAACAGGTGCTTTCTCGAATATGCCGCCGAAATGCGGGGCAGGGCCGAATTTGATCGCATCATAATGAACCCGCCCTTTTCCGATGTCCGCAAGCACGTTGCAGCGGCGCGCGATTTGCTGGCCCCTGGCGGCGTTCTGGTGGCGCTTGTGCCGGTGACGTTCAGGGAAGGGCAGGAAACGCTAGAAACCCTGCCGCCTGATACCTTCGCCAATGCCAAGGTTTACACGAAAATCATTCGCATCTGCCGCGAATAACCCGCGAAACGCGCCCCCTCTCCCCGCTTAGGAACCGGGCGGGGCGCGTCTGGCGGCAATGCTCAAGCCGCCACTGATGAGCAAGAGCAATTGGAGATTGAGACAATGGAACTTTCCAACATTGACACCGCCACGGCGCAAGCATCGCGCGCGGCCTTCACCTGCGAGCCGGGCGCGCTTCATGCCGCAGCCGCCTTCCTTGCCAAGCGCATTATCGAGAAGCGCCAGACCGTGCCGATTTTCGCAAGCGTTCGGATCACCGCCGATCTTTCCGGCGTCGTTACCTTGACCGGCAGCGATACCGACGCGGGCGTTTATGCCAGCGTGACTGTGCCCGGCGAAGTCGAAAGCCCCGGCGCGCTCTGCGTTGACGCGGCTGTTTTTGCCGATGCCATCGCCAAGGCGGCCAAGGATAAGGATTGCGGGCAGGTGCGAATTGCTGAGGAAGTCATCGCCGCATGGAACGGCGAAAAGACGGGCCGCGCCATCGTCACCGCGCGCCGCAATCGCCTGTCGCTGCCGACGCTCCCCGCCGATGATTTCCCGACCCCTGCCGGGGGAATTGAGCCGACCCTATCCGCGTTTAAGATCGACGCCCCGCAATTCCTGTCTGATCTTGCCGCGCTCGCGCCCTGCATTGGCAAGGAAGAAAACCGCCATTACCTGCATGGCATCGCAATCGAGCGCCGCGAAATGGCGGGCCGCGACCGTTTCGTGATGGCGGCGACTGATGGTCACGGCATGGCGATTGCAAGCCGCCCGCTGCCCGATAGCCTGGGTGAACTGCCGCAAGCCATCCTGCCCGGCAAGGCGGTGTCTGCATTGATCGCGGCGGGCAAGCTGGCAGGCGGCGCGGCGATGGCCGGCAGCTTCACCACTGAAGGCGAGGCGGCTTTCCGTTTCGAGCTGGGCAACGTCTCGATTTATGCGAGCCCCATCGACGAAACCTACCCCGATTTCATGCGCGTCTTTACCGATGCAATGGCTCCGACCGGCGCGCAAGAATGTCTCTTTCCTGACCTGCTGCCCGGCGCACCTGTCGCCATGCTGGAAAAGCTGGCCAAGCCGTTCAAGGGCGGCCTCACCTGGGCGCCGGCAAAACAAGGCTTTCTTGGCACCGTGGCGGGCGATGATGGCCTGCTGTTCGCGGTCATGTCGCTGGCCGATGCGGATGATTGCGGCAAGAAGGGCTTTTCCTACACGGCGAACGGCAGCACGGGGGAAGTGACCGGCCCGGACGGCATCACTTATCCGGTCGCGTTCAGCGCCGACAAGATCCACCTTTCAGCGGCTCAGCTTCGCGCGCTCATTGGCGAAAGCATTTTCGAAACGATGTTGATCGCGGCGGGCCTCTACATCCTGCAATGGTGCTGGGATAATGGCGATGGCCGGTTCCTGCTTGTCGGAAAGGATGGCCGGATTCGCGGGGACCATCGGACTTACATCACGCGGACGGAAGTCGAGGCCATGCTTGCCGGTGAAGTTGCCCCGCCTGCCGATATGCCCGAAATTCCAGCCAGCGCCGGGGCAGGGGAGCGCGTAGAGGCTCCCGACGCACCGATGGGCCAGATTGACGCCGACGCGCTCAGCGAGGCTCCTAGCGCCCGTGCCGATGTCATGGGCGAATCCCATGACTACAGCCCCGACCCTATCGCGGAACTTGCCGCGCGCCTCGCATCGCTCGAAAGCCGCGTTGCCACCCTTTCGGGGGAATCTATTGCCAGTGAGGCATTAATTCCCTCGGGGAATTTGCCGGGGAATTATTTGGCCTCCCCTACCGTGGCAAGGCGCACTCCGGCGCATGAACGGGCGGTCAGGCGGGCGTGGGCCGAGCGGGCCAAGGTTCGCGCCACCAAGTCGAGTGAGGCTGCTGCATGGTTTCAGGCGCGGCTTGCTCAAGATACCAACCGCAACAATCTACGCAGCGCGCAACATTGGCGCGAAAAGTGCGAGGCCATCACCGCCAAGCGCCGCCGCGCCGTCATGTTTGCCCGCGATCTCCAAAAGCGGCTCAGCGCAGAGCATCGCCTGGTCGACCGCGCCAATGAGCGCCGGGGCACCGCCGAGGCCCAGGCCGCCGCGCAAATGCAGCGCGCTATGGTCGCCGAGGCCGCGCTCACCAAGTCGCGCGCCGATCTGGCCGACCCTCACCAGCCCGAACGCGAGAGCGACTTGCTCTTGCTCAAGCGCCAGCGTGACGATGCGCGGGCCGAGGCCGAGCGCGAACGCAATGCAGCGGCGGCCGTCAATGAACGGAACACGCGCCTGCAAAGCGTGATGGCCGATCTTGGCGAGCGGTTCGAGGTGATGGCGGGCAGGGTGGCGCGGGCCGAGGCGGCGCTGCGCGTGCAGGGAGCGGTCGCCTAGCCACCCCTTTCCCCGCTTGGGGCCTATCGTGGAAATCCAGCCGGCGCGCGAATCCTTGCGCGCCGGGCAGGGCAGGCGTATTCAGCGCCACCGGCAATGCCCGCGCCGGTTGATTTGAGGGCAGGAGATTTGAGAGATGCGTTCACCCTATCTATGCCACCTCGCCAGCGATTACCGCGGCGCGTTTCCCGATGGCGGGATGCTTGCCGAACGCAAGTGGGACGGCTTCCGCTGCCTGTTCTTCCGGGGGGTCGACGGCCAGCCCCGCCTCTGGACGCGCAACGGAATGCCTATCGAGGGTTGCGACCATATTCTGCGGCAATTGCTTCGCGTGGAGCAGCGCGCGGGCTTCCCGGCCTTCATAGATGGCGAACTTGTGGTCGACGGCACGCTGGCGGCAACGAAACGCTGGGTCGAAACCGATTACCGTCAAGGTGGTGAGCGCGGCACATTCCATGCCTTCGATATGCTTTCGCAGGCCGACTGGAAGGCGGGCGGGACCGATACCCCGCTCTATCAGCGCAAGAGCGCGCTGGCGCAGGCCGTCAGCGAAGCCGAGGCTGATCGCTCTGATTGGGACTGGACGCCGGGCACGCGCGGGCGTGATGAGAGCGAGCCGAGCCCGGTCGAATTGGTCGAAGATGCCTGGGTTTCCAGCCACGCCGACCTGATCGCCGAGGCTCGGCGCATATGGGCTATCGGCGGAGAGGGCCTGATGGCGAAATTCGCTGAGGAACCCTACCGGCGAGTTCGTTCGGGTGCCTGGGTAAAGATCAAACGCGACAACATGAATAAATGGAGCAAAGCAGCATGACCCCAAACGACAAGATCACCGTCAAAGCAGCCGCACTCAGCGCCCTGCTGCACGAAACCGCGCCACTCGCCGGCCAACAGGTGTTCAGCATCATCGCCGACACCGAACGCGCCCTGAAGCGCGCCGCGCGCCGGGCAGAACAGACCGAGGGGTTCGAGCGCGTCGAGTTCGCGCAGCACGGCGGGCCAACGATCGAGTTCAACGGGCGCTTGCTGGCCGAGAACAGTTTCGAGGCGAAGGGGCATATCCCTACCCGTGTTGCTTTCGAGATATGGGAAACCGAGGCCGGCGCGTTGATCGCGGCGAGCATTTCGACGCCGCTTGACGGTCAAGGCACCGAACTGGTCGAGGTCACTGTCGCCGAGCCGAGGGGTGATACATTCACTTTGGGTGATAGCCGCCCCATGTCTTCCCCTGACGATGCTCAGGCGATGCACTTCGCCATCATGGATCACTTCGGCTGGCGCGATGGCGCGCGGGGCATGGCGAAGAAGTTGGGTTGGGATTTGAAAGTGGAGATTCTGTGATGGAGCGTGACCCTACCGCAGACGCCTGCCTCACTAACGGCGATGTTGATCGCGCAGCCGGGATCATCGCGAACCTCAAGGCACGGCTCGATGAGGCAGAGGCTAAGTTGGCCGACGCTGAGCGCATAAAGTTCGAGACGGCGGCTATGCTTGTTATCGCTGCGGGCGGGCGCATTCAGGTCAATCCGCGAGACATGGCTGATGTCCACTCATACGAGCTACGTCAGTTTAATTTCGTGCAGAACGGGGCCATCGTTTTTACAGCACACCGGAAGTAACCCCTACCGGCGAACTGCCGAAACTACCGCCGTCCGAAGCGAGACATAAAGAATGCTGCATATCCCCTTTCGGGGGAATTGAGCCTGAAACGCAAAAGAGGGGGCAAGGCCCGAAAGCCTCACCCCCTCCATTCACCGGCAATCCCCATCACCGGCTATCCGCGCGACGGATCAGATGATGGATCGAATATCGAACTGCGACTGCCAGCGGTCATGCCGGAACGATGCCGCCCGGAACATGGCCGGCTTCCGCAGCCAGCCGAAATAGGTCTTGTCCTGCCGCTGCACCGTCGCGTCGGGATCAAAGCACCATAGGGCCATACCCGTGACGCCCAGCTTGTCGCGCAGGGGCTGAAATATGTCGTGCCGGTCACTGTCGCTCAGCCAGCCGAAATCCATCGCCAGCGTCCGCAGTTTGATGCCCGTTTCTTCTTCGACCACGCCGAACCGGCCAACGCCGATCGCGCCCATATCCTCTTGGCCGAACTCGAACCCTTTGTCGTTGTAGAACGTGCCGAAGCTGGCCTTCTTGCCCAGCACCAGCGCCATCGCCTGAAAGTCGCCGGTATGGCCGGTGATGTCGATGCGCCACCAGCGCGCGGTGATCTCGCTCGGCAATTCAAGGTGCGAGCCGTACTTGCCGTCTTCGCGCGTGATAGCCGGGTTGATGAAGGTGACGTTGCCGCTGTCGTAATTCGGAGTTGCTGGAATTGTCGGCTTCACCCGGAACTCTGACAGGCCGGTGCCGCCCGAAGGGCCGGAGACGCGGATATAGCGCCAAGCTGCTCCCACGGTGACAATATAGGCCACCCCGGTCGTGATGGTCGTCACCGTATGAATCGTTGTCCATGACGAATTGTCATTCGAGCCAGCAACCACTGCGCCGTTGAGAGCTGAGCCGGCCCAAGTCGGGTTGTCGATAAGCTCAACAGTGTCGATATTGGCAGACGATCCGAGATCGCACTTGATCCACTGACCCGCTGAAATACTGGTCATGTGTGCGGTCGTTGGCGAGCCTGTCGTTGTGTAATCGATCATACCAGCGCCGTTCGATGCGAGCGCGAGTGCGCCGGTATAGGAGGCGTGATCTGATGATGCTGTGTATGTCGCTGCGTTTGCGACGCCATTGCCATTGACCGATATTGGGCTGCCGCCGCCTGAGCCATCCGCCTCGGCCTGCGTATCGCCAAGCCGGAGCCGGATTTGTGTGCCGGGCAAGGCGTTGGCTGACAGGACTGAGCAGAAATTGACGATCTTGTTCGACCCAAAGTCACCGCGAACCCACAGGCTCGAAGCGCCGCTTGATTGCCAGACCATGCCGGGGTCTTTGAACTCGCCGAGATGCAGCGCGGGGCGCGATGCGAGTTCATTGCCGCTCGCCACAGTACCGAGGGGATGCGGAATTACAGCAAAGGGTTTGGTGATCGCCATGTCAGCCCCAGGTTTCCAAAGTGGTTTTTTCCGTGCCGAAGTTGATGCCGATTTCGGCAAACAACATCGCGGTATTGAGCAGCCGGTCGTCGTCGATCACGGTCGCGACAGGGGAGGCGGTCGTATAGGCGATGCCAAGCCCCACGCTCTCACCCTGAACCTCAAGCGACATCCGGCGCCGGCTTGCGCTCAGCAGGGTCATGCGCTCGTCGCAAATCGTCTGCGCGTCGGTGCTGGTTTCGAAGAACGTCGGGATCGGCTCGGTGGTCTTGCGCGCGAGGTCGCCCCATGCCGTGACCACGCCGGAAACTGGCCCGTTGGTGACGCTGCGGAACTGCTGGCGGATGAACTGAGCGCGTGCGGCTGTAGCTGGCATTAGATCAACTCCCTACCGCGTAAACCGTGCCGCCGAAGCCGATCGTCTTCGATGGCGTTGAACTGTCGCGCGCGGCTTGCAGCACTACGACGTAATCGGTGCCGGCGGTCAGCCCGGTCTTGCTGTCAGCCACGTTGATGCTGCCTGGCGCGACCGAATATTCGCCAGTGCCGGAATCGAACGACACCACTACGCCGTCAGTTTCGCTGATATCCGCCGCGCCCACATCGGCGTAAGAGCCGCCAACCGCCTTGAAGCGCCACCGTGCAGCCGCGCCGTAATAGCCGGTGTTTCCGCCCGCCGTGGCATTGATCGCCAGCGCGCCGGAAAAGGTGATGACGCCCGAAGCCCCGGTGCGAACGGTCATTTCGTCGCTGATGTTGGATTTCGTGGTTGTGCTGACGCTGCTGAGCGTCGAATCACTGACGGTCGTGCTACCGCCACCGCCCCCACCGCCACTTGGGGCAGGGCCGTCGAGCCGGCTTACCGCGACTGATTCGTAAATATCTATGGCGTCACGCGCCGACTTCACGCGGATCGAGGCAGACATGCCTATTGCCGCCCCGCTGGGGATGGTCGCCACACCATTGCTGATCGTCACCGTTCCGCCAGTGATTCCCGGCTGGCTGTCAATCGTCCATGTGGTGCTGGTCGATACGTCGACTGTCCCCTTGTAGCGCTTGAACGCAAAGGTCGCTGGAAGCTGCGCGGCGTCGAGCGTGCCTGTATAGTCGGCGGTGAAGGTGCGACTAGCTGGCGCCTCGACACGGGGAACGCCTGAGTCGCTGTTCAGCGCAATCTCATCTTCGGTATGGACCCGCCATGCGCGGTCGTAACCCATCTCCATGAACGAATAGGGCGGCGACGTGCTTTGCTCGGTCGAACTGGTCACACGCGGCATCTGGCGTTGCTGGGCGTCCATCGTCATCGTCGGCGATCCCACGGCGACGCGCACCGCGAAAATCTTGCCGAGCAGGGAGACGCCGGCCTGTGCATTGCATGGCGCTGCAATGCGGCTGACGACATCAAGCGCCGATTCCTGATCGGTCAGGTAGATGCCCATGCGTCCGTCATTGGTCAGCAGTGTCGTGAGCGCGGTATCAAGCCCGGTGAAGGCGCTGGTTTCGATCAGGCCCGAGGTCACGCCGGCATTATCAAGCAGCCGCAGCATGATCTCGCCGGGCTTGCGCCGCCAAGTCCCGCCCGCCTTGTCGCCGTCAACATCGGCGGTGATGACGCCATAGGCCGGTGCGCCTAGCCGGATCAGGCCAGAGGCAAGGCAGGTTGCCCATGCCCCGTTGGCAATCGTGGCGGCCACCAGCGCGGTATAGTTGGCATGGTCGCCGGCCGCCGCCGGAAACTCACTGCCACGCTCATAGATCTTGGTGATGGCCTCGATCGTGCCATAGCCATGCACCTGATAGACGTTGTTCACCGCGTCGATCAGCACCGGCTCCACGTTGGAGCAGCGACCGAGCAGGAACGGCTTAGGCTTGCCTTTGAGATCGACCGGGCCTTCGATGCCGCCCGCGCCGGTATAGGTCGCGGTCAGCACGTTCGCGGCAAAAGGCTCTTCGTTGACCTTCATGGTGAGGCTCAGGCCGTTCCCTTCAGCGCTGAAATCCGACACCGTGAGTTCGGCGAATTGCGTCCACGGCCAAGCCTGCCCGGCGACACCTGCCCATAGCCTCACCGGGGCGGCGGCCCAATTGAACCGGCGCACGTAAGGCTCTGTGATTTCGAAGCGGTTGATCCGCAGCTTCATGGAGCCAGCCGTAGCGGTCGACCGCCCATCAAAGTCACCTTTGAACAGGCTGATTCCCACCGTCACCCCATCAGCGGAAATGGCCGGCAACCAGCGCTGGCTATTCAGGCCTGTAACACGGGCGTCGTTGGCTGATGTCGCGCGCAGCGTTTTGCGCGCCGCAGCCACCGGGTCGTATGGCTGAAGTTCAGCAACAATGATCATCAGAAATATACCGTGTCAGAAAATGGCATCCCGGTCGTCCCGTTCCACTTTGAAAGGAGGGTGGCGAGAAGCGTGTTGGTCTGGTTGCCGATTGCGACGATGGCGTTGGTCTGGGCATCGATCGAATTGACCACCGGCACGTTGTCATTGGCGACCGTGGGCGTGAACAAGCCGGGCCGGTCGGATGAAATGGACGCGACGTTGCTTTCCGCGTCGATCCGCGTCTTGGTCAGCGAAGTGATTTCGTCGAGCCGGCTGAAATAGCCCCCCTGACTGCCGAATATCTGCCGTTCGATGTCGAGAAGCGTTTGCGCGGCCGCGGCGAAATCATCGTATGCTGCGGTGTCGCCCGCCGCCACACGCGCAGCCAGCGGATCGTACTTCGATTGCGCCAGCGCCTGCCGCTCACCCAGCGAGCGGGCATCATTGCCGACCGTGAGGCTGTCATAGAGGCCCCGCAGCGATGCGGTGATTTTCTCGTTCGCTTCCTTGATCACGTTGGCGCGCTCGATGCCGTAGAGCTTTTCCAGTTCGACCATGCCTTCACCGGCTTCGATGGCGATTTTCCGCAGGTTCTCGAACTCGCGGTCCAGCTTATCGAGAGCGGCTCCCATCGGGTCTTCGTATGCCTTGAGGCGGTCGAAGATGGACTGGAAGGAGAGGGCTTTCTGCACCTGCCCTTCAAGGTCTTTCCCGGCCTGAAGCAGTCGCTGCGCGCCCGCCCGGATGCCCGTGATCGCGCCATCCTGAATTGCATTGAGCAGCGCCACGCGCGCCGCTTCTTCGGCATCCTTGCCCTTGTAGAGCAGGCCGCCCGGATTCTTCGAAGTGACGTTGGCCCCGGCGCTGCCAGAGACGCGGTATTCATCCTTGCGCGAGCCGATGGTGAAGCCGTAGCTGCCCACGGTGCCACCAAGCTGCTCGGCGATGCGGTTCAGTTGCGAGGCGATGCCGCTCGCTGCTGTATTGGCCGTTCCCTTCGCCGCTGTGTTGTTGCCGCCAAGTGAGATCGCCCCATTGCTGACGCTGGCGCTACCGGTCTTGGCCTTGCTGAACAAGCCGCCAATGAGGCTGCCGACCACACCACCAAGGATGCCGCCAATCGGGCCGGCGAACGAGCCGAGCACTCGGCCAATCGTCGCTGAACCTGCGGCTAGGCCGTAACCAACGATGCCGCCGAGGGCCGACCCTGTGCTGCTCTTTCCGCCAACCAAGCCGCCGCCGATCTGGCCATAACCAGCGCCGACCGCGCTCTTGCCGAAGAAGTCGGAGATTTTCTTGGATAGCTCATCGCCAAGGACGCGCTTCAGCAGGCCGCGCATAACGACCTTCATGTCCTGTTCGACTGTGCGCGTGGCGGTGACAACGATGTCGCCACTTTTGCCGAAGACGGCATCGAACTGATCTTCAAGGGTGCCGCCATTGTCGTTCGCCGGCACGCCAGCCAGCGCCGCTGCCGCGCCACCCGCTGCTTCACGCAGTTTTTCCAGTTCACTAACGGTCTGGGTGATCTTCACCGCCATGTCGCGACCGGCCTCGTCGACCTTATCCAGCCCAAGGATTTTTAGCTTCTGCTGCTGGAAGACATCGCCGAAAAGCTGGTCGGTGATCTGGCTGGCGAGGCCGTCGAGATAGATGTCCCACTGGCGCTTGAAGAAGTCGCCAATTGCCGCGAAGCCCTTGCCCGAAAGCAGGCCGCGCACGGTCGACTGCACGTTGCTCTGTGTGTCCTGAATGATCTGAAGGCTGCGCTGCTGCGCTTCCTGCTGGCGCTCAAGAAGGATCGCACGGCGGTTCTCGTCCATCACGATCTGCGCGATGGTCGCGGCTTCTTTCTCGGTGACGACATTGCCCGCGTTCTTATGCGCCAGCGTGCGGGTCAGCACTTCCGCTTCGATGCTCAGGTTCTGCAAGCGCAGGCTGTCGATGGCAGCGTTCTCCGCGTTGGCTTCAACCATGTCGCGCATCAGCTTGTTGGGTGCATCGAGGGCGAGCGCTCGCGCCGCCTGTGCGTCGGCAATTTGGCCGTCGAAAACTCCGCCTTTGTTGTTCTTCTGGAGGTCGGTAATCAGCGCATCGAGATCAGCAACGTCCTTCTTGACCTGATCAATCAGGCGCGGCTGCTCGTTCCACCGCGCGTTGATTCCGGCGATGGTGCGGCCGGCGTTCTCTCCGGTCTGGATCAAGCTATCGAGCGCCTTCTTTGCCGCCTCGGCCTGCTTTTCAATCTGGTCTGGCACACCGCGCTTGCGCGAAAACGCAATGTGGAAGTGGTCGCTATGATCCTTATCGCCGGGGCCAAGCAGTTCCTTGATGATCACGCCGGCCGGTGCGAGCGCGGCGCGGATACCTTCCTTGGTCAGCGGTTTGCCGCCAACAGTGAGGGGGATGTCGATAGCCTGCCCGGTGAGATGGTAGCTGTTGGGAGCGCCGCCTGCGGCTTTGTTCTGTGCCGGGGTGCGTAGCCCGCCATTGCCCCCGTTTGGGGTGGTGCCGAGCAGGCGAGCGACTTCGTTGCCGGTTACATCGGCGAGTTTGGGGATCTGTGCTGTTTCCCTTGCTACACGCTCCGCCCTCTTCTTCGCCGCCTCCTCCTCAGCCTTGATCGCATCATACTGGACGCGATACCGCTCCTGCTCCGCCGCCGTAAGGGCGCGGGACAGGTCGAACTCCTTATTGAGCGCCGCCAGTTTGCGCTCAGCAATGGCCTTTGAGGGATCGTCGATAAATTGCTGTGTTGCAGGGATGAATTTTTTCGTCAGCAACGCCTGGAGCTTTTCAGTCTCTGCGATCTGAGTGTTGTAGGCTTTCTGTGCGTCAGCAGCCCTCATCAACTTCGCTGCCGCATCACCTTCATCATAAGCAGGTGAATTGAGGTCGTTCAGTGTTTTCTCGGCTTCAGCCTTGAGAAGTTCGCGCACCGAGAGCGCCTTCGTCAAGTTCGCCTTCGCTTCATCGAACGAGACAATGGCCGACTGTCGCCCTACATCGTTGCGCTTCTGCTCAGTGTCGATCAGTTCATCTAGGGCCGTGATAAGTTCTTTTGTCGCCGCGCTGTTGTAATCAAACGCGGTCGCAACGTCCTCCGCTGACTTAGCGGCCTTATCTGAAGCCTTATCAGTGAAAAATAGCTGATCGATCAGGATGCCAAGCCCCGCCGATACCGCTACCAGCGCCACGCTGGCGAGAGGGCCTGACAGGAAGGAGGCGAAGCGCCCAATCTTGTCCTGCGTCTTGTTCGTCGAGCCTTCAAGGCTGGTGAGCGCAAAAGCGAGCTGTGGTAGCTGCTGAGCAAAGACGACGCTTGCCCGCTGCCCGGAATAGAGGCTGATCGCCAAATCCTGAACCTGCTGCCCGGTCTGGACCATCGCCTGCCGGCTGCCGCGCATGGACTGAGCATGGATACCCCATGCGTCGGTGCCGCGGCGAACGCCCGTCACCATACCTTCGAAGTTGTTCGCCGCCGCGTTGACCGCAAGGCCGTACTGGCGGGCGTCGATTGCACCCTTTTCGAACGCGACATCAGCGCGGGCCAGTTCGGCGTCAAGCTGCTGCTGGGCAACGCGCGTCGGGTCGATGGCGCGCTTTACCAGTTCGAGGTCGGTTGCGTACTTGCGCGCTGCGGCTGCGGCTTCTTCGGTGGCTTTGGTCTGGGCGCCCAGCGCGGCGGCGGTGCGTGCTGAGAATGCAGCTTCGAATGCAGCGGCAGAGTCGCGAGCCGACTTCGCTGCATGGTCGCTCGCCAACGCGGTGCCGCGGTGCGCGGCCTCAAGGATGCGCGCGCCCTCAGCGGCACCAACTTCGGCGCGGCGCAGAACATCAAATTCAGCCTCAAGCCGCTGCGCCGCCTCCTGCTGTTTTGCCATTGCGGCAAGAGCGGAATAGCCGGCCCCGTTGTCGGTCGCCGTGCGGGTGAGTCCGGGTGCTGCCGTGGTATTGATCGCCTGCTGGAAGCGATATGCGGCATTCTCGGCCTTCGCCTGCTCAAGAAAGGTGTTGCGATAAGACTGCGCGAGTTTGGTATTTGAGGTGATCGTCTTGTCGATCTGTGCCTGAAGGCGCTCATGCGTGGTAACTTCGGCATTTGCGATGCGGAGTGCGTTTTCAGCCTCTACCGACTGATCGCTGAGCGCCTTGATGTACTGGACGGTCGCAGAGGTCTTATCGCCCGTAGCGCGGGATAGGTTGATTGCCGCCACGCGGAGTGCATCGACACGCTGCACTGCATATTCAGCGTCGGCAGCCGTCTTACGCAGGCCAGGTAGGTCGACGGACAGATTGCTGACGCCAGACTTGAAGCCGGAAAACGACCGCTCGAACGTCTTGCGTGCTTCATCGGCAGCGCGGGCTACCTCGCGCGTCAACTGATCGAACGCGCCACCGCTGCCATCGTACTGCGTCTTGATATAGACCGGGAAGATGCTGGACTGCGACATCAGGACGCCTCTGCGGTGAATGCGGGGCCCAACAGGGCGGGAATTTTGACGGCGGCACGCGCGGCAATCGCGCGAGGATCGATGCGGGCTTTGCGCGAGGTGCGCGGGATGCCGATGAACATTACGATGAACTCTTTCGGCACAAAGCCTTTCGGCGCGCGGCCGCTCTTCAGCAGGGGCTTCATTCCCCGCTGGCCGGAAAGCCTCACGCTCGCCGGGTTCTTGAGGATCATCAGCGGCCAGCCGTTCACCGACTTGATTACGGCGAGGGGGCCGAAGCGGTTGCCCCAAGTCTGGTCCCACAGGTGCGGCTCAAGGCGGGCCTTCTTCGTCTCGCTGCCCGGAGGTAGGCCAACGGTGCGATAAGCTTCATCGGTGGGAATCCAGAGCCAACGCCCCTTCTTCGGGGTGATCAGCGTTGATGGCTCGGTATAGGAGATGATCGCGCCGACCGAGCGCGGGCTCTTGCTGCGGATATAGACCCAGCCCGAGGCTGACCACCCGCCGCCCGATTTCATATGTACCTGCCCGCCCTTGCTCTTGTCGGAGCCGGAGCCGAGCGCGCGACCGAGCGTGCTAAGCCCGGCCGCCGCCATCTCGCCGCGCATGTCCTGCAATGCCACGCGCGCCGCCGCATCGGCCGCCCCAAGCGCGCGCTGGCGCAATTGCGTGTCCAGACGGCGTTCGATGGCGGCCCTTGCGGATGTGTCGGCGCGGATGCTGGTGCGGATCATGCTTCCCTCTTCGCCTTGTATTTCTCGGCTTCGCGGTAGATCACATCGAAGGCGCGGATCAGCTTGACCGGCTGGTCGAGCAATCCGCGCCCATCGGGCCAGCGCATCGCGCCGTACCCATCACGACTTTGCAGCGCGAGGCTGATCAGGTCTGTGTATCCATCGGGGATGAAGTGCCGGGGGTGGGGGCCGGTTCCGGCTCCTTCGATGCCGAGTTTTCCGAAGTCGAACTCTCGGATTCCTGCGCCGTCGAACCATTGGGGTTTGAAGTACCAGGCGACGGCGATTGCGAGTTTTTTTCCTCTTCCCTGCCCAGATAGAGGGTCATCATCGCCTGCGTTCCAAGCTGCCAGAACGCGGCGCGCTGGCCATCGCCAGAGAACTGCTTTTCGAGTTCATCTTCGATGGCAAACAGGGTGGCATCGGTCAGCATCCCGTCACGGTCACGCTTCAGCGGCACCGGAAGGCTGGTTTCTTCCAGCAGCAGGGCAAGTGACACATGCCGGATGAGGCGCTCGCGCCTGTTGTTGTCACGGCGGATGCGGCCAATCCGTTCGGATGCGGACTCAATCTCTTCGATCAGCCCGGCGATTTTCTCGCGCTCGCCAGCGTCAATGTCTGATTGCGGGCGCGGCGGAAACTCGCGCGGCGTCTTTCCGGCCTTGGCCAGTCCTTCGTTCTCCGCCTCGATCTCGGTGCATTCCTTGAGCCAGTCAGTGATGGCTTTCTCAAGCGCGTCCATGTCATCGTAGAAGGCGCGGATGCGGGCGGCGAGTTCGTCGATGTCGAGTTCATCGGATGCCCACTTGGAGCGAAATTCTTCGATCACGGCTTCGCGGATGTCCTCAGCCGAATGGCTGCGAACCCGGCGAAAGTTCATCTCGTCCTGCGAGGCGTGCTTGTCGCGGCGCGTGCCATAGCGCAGGCAGAAGGTCGGGGCACCTTCAGTGCCTGAAAGGCATTCGGGAATGTAGGTGAAGCTCGACGCTTCCACGGGGATTGAGGTTGGGGATTTCATTGGGGATTGTCCTGAAAAAACGGCGGGCCAGCGCAAGCCAGCCCGCCGAGGTGGGGAGAGTCAGAAATCAGAAGTACGGATAGACGATGAACTCGCTCTTCTCGATCGCGTCGACGAATAGCGTCGGGTTGCGGCCAACGAACTCGCCGTTGATGGTCGGCTCGGAATAGCCGAGGCGGCCATCGCAGACGCCCATCGAAATCACCTTGCCGGTCGAAGTGCCGTACTGCGCCCACATCGAAGTGGTCGTACCGATTTCGTTATTGGCCTGCGCCAGCGCGTTGAAGTCCTTCGCTGAGAGCAGCACTTCATTGAGCGAGAGCGACCATTGCCGAGACTGCTCAGTGATGATCGGGGCTTCACCGCCCGACGCCTTCGACGGGCAGGGCGCGCGGGCAGTCTGGATCTGGTAATCCGACACTGCCGACGAACCGCAGACCGACAGTTTATCAAGCCACCAGTCAGCATCACGGAAGGTCGGAATCGCGCCGCCTTCCGCCACAACCGGCGAAACTTCGTCGATTTCCGGTGTGCTCGGGTGAACATCACCCGTGATCGTGATCGTGGCGTAGGTGAACGCGGTCTGCGAGTTGTTCGAAACGCCCACGTTGCGCTGGAACTGCGACACGGTGCCGCCCGTCAGTTTGTAGCGCTTCTGGTCCATCCAGTAGTCGACCGACAGATAAAGGTCGGGCGCGGCAGACCAGAACCGATAGCCAAGGAATGCCGGGATGGTGACGTTTGCGGCCGGCGCGACGCCGAAGGTTTCCATGAAGTGTGCCGTGCGGGTGCTGCCGACATAATCGCGGATCGCCGTGATGCCCTTCACGCCCACACCCTGATCCGAGAGGATCGCCGGCAGGCCGTTGTAGAAATCATCGGTGGCAGATGCACCCACGGGCAGGATGCCCGAAGTGGTGGTGCCGGCAGTGATCGCGCCGGTTGCCAACAGCGGGGTTGCCTGCACCTCTTCCTTGTAGCCCACGGCACGCAGGATGCGCCCGAAGACAAAGGCGTCGGCGGCGGGCGGGCTGGCTCCACCGGGGCCGCGCAGGATGACGTTGAAGGTCACGGAGCGGCTGCGGCCGATTGCCAGTTCACCGCGCTTGAAGCGGGTGCCGGTTGCTTCCGGGTTGGCCAGCGTCCACGGGTCGCCGCCCGGCTGAATATCGTAGCACAGCAGCATGTCGGTCGAGGTTGAAATCGTCGCCGGGGTATTGGCGTCGGCCTGAACCTTCACGGCCATTGCGTACTTTTTACCGTTGAAAGCCATGTCGGATTACTCCTGATCAGCCGAGGCGTCGGCGGGGGTGTCGGTCTTGCCGGCCTTTTTGGGCGCTTCGGCGGTGGCGGCCTGCTCGGCAGCGAGGTCGCTGAAGCAGCCGTATTCAGGCGTGTCGGTACGGGCCTCATCCTGGGCCATGTCGGTGTCCTTTCGGGTTGTAGTTAGGAGGTCAGGTCAGGATCGTATTCCAGTCACCCTTGGGCGTCTGGAACAGGATTTCAGCGGTCACGGCGATGGTGCCGGTGTCTTCGGTGAGGTTGGCAAAGTCGCCCACGGCCACGGGGTTCGCATCGAAGAACAGGCCGCCGAAGCGCGATGTCTGCATTTCGGTCTGGATCACCTGCGCCACAGTGCCGGCCTGCGCCGCGCATTGCGCCAGCACGCTCTGGCCGGTCTTCACCTGAGCCCAGCAATCAAAGGTCACGCTCGCGCGCCACAGGTAGGAATTGCAGTTGTCGAGCAGCTCTAGCGTTGACCCGCCCCATGACAGGGCGACGCAGGGATATTCCGCGCCGGCCAGAATGTCGGCCTCATCGCGGTCGACTTCGATGTTCAGCCCAGCGGCTTCCAGCGGCGTGCGTAGCGCGGTCAGGACTTGCTCGATTGCGCTGGGCATCAGGCAACCACCTTCTTCAGATTGAACAACCAGTGCCGCCCGGTGTCGTCATCCTGCACGTTGACCGGCTCGAATATGTCGCCCGGCTTGGCGGCGATGCGGATGCGGTGCGCCTTGACCGGGCGAGCCGGCAGGTCGGTTTTCAGCACCATCAGTTCGACTTGCTGGACAATGCCCGTCGAGGTGCCGAGCGAGATCGTGCCGTCTTCCATGCTGCCGTGCGCCTTGATCGAATAGGCGCGGCTGCCAATCGTATAGGTGATCGCGAAGCCGAGCATGGTGCGCGCTAGAGCGTCGGCAGCCGGGGCGCGGTCTTCAAGGCTGGCGTAGTTCATGTCAGGTCTTTCGCTTTCCACCACATCCACGCGAGCGCGTTCACAGCGACGATGGCGAATGCGATGCCGATCAGGGTTTCCATCAGAACAGGCCGAGGAACTTGGGTTTCGAACGCTTCACGGCGGCGCGGTCGCGGTCTTCACAGCGTTCTATTATCGCCAGAGTGTCAGCGGTGCGGCCATTAGCCTTTTCGAGCTGCCCGACTTCAGCAGTCGCGAATACGATCCATGCCTTCATCTGTGCGAGTGTGTCGGAATCCAATACCGGCGCTGGAGCATGATCGACCGGATTGCGCCAGCTATCAGGGATGAGTGTGGTGCAGCTTGCGGTCGGGGCAGAAATGGGCGGCGACTGAACACAACCCGTCACGGCCAGCGCGATCAGCGCCAGCGGCATCAGTTGCAGAGATGATATTGCCTTGTGCATCTTGCACCTTCCTGTCGATGTCGGTTTCGGCGGCGTGCCGGTCGCCCACGGTATTGACGGCATCGGCTCCGCTAGACGCGGCAGCATCAGCCCGGTTCCCGTTCAGCTCAGCTTCCACCTTGGCGCGCTTTCCGCCCGTGAGCGCTCCGGTGATCCAGAACAGCGCAGCGATGGCGAGCGCGATGCCGGCAAGGATGAAGATGAGACGCTGTGAGATGGCGGGCATCAGGGAGCCTCCGAGCCGGTAAGGTCGAGCGGGCCGTCATTTGCCGCGGCGGTCGCGATGGTCGCATCCTTGGCGCGGCTGCCGCTGCTTGAGCCGTAGTGATAGGCCAGCACCATCAGCGGCCAACCCAGCACGTTGCCGAGGATGATGTTCGCGATGGCCTCTTTCGATTCCGGCACGAACGGCGATAGCACGAAGCCGATGACCGCCGTTGCGACAGCGAAAGCCACGCCGCCGAAGATGTTGCGGGCGATGTGTTCTTGGCCGGCATTCATGCGAGTTTCCGATAGAGATCAGCTTCCTTGGCGCGGCGACGCTGAAGGCCGGGCAGCACACGGCCCCCGCCCTTGATCCACATGCCGAACGCCTCAGCGGCGGCGCGATGCTCGCCAGCCTTGTGCAGCCGCAGCACACTCGACTTGAGGAACGCGCCGATGCCGATGTTGAAGGCGAGGCAGACCATCGCGTCGAACTGGTTTTGTGTCGCGCCCGGCGCGGCCTTGGCGACGGCATCCTCAAAGCGGTCAAGGTCGCGTTGCAGCAAGGTGTCGGCCTGCGCTTCGGTGATCACCTGCCCCGGTGTGACATGCGGGCCGGTAGAGCCGTAGCCAATCGTCCAGACTTTCGCCGGGCAGAGGTAGGCTTTCAGTTCAAGCCCTTCGAACTCTTTGATCAGCGCGAGGCCCGCTGCGCCAATCTGCCGACCTGTGGCGATGGGGGCGATATTGACCGCCCCGGCGCGCGCGGCGGCGAGGCCGGCGTTCAACGTGTCGACTTCGACCTGCGAAAGCCCGTCAGCGTCATCGTCGAGACGGCGGGCAACATCGAAGATCGGCTTATCGTCCTTAAGCGCGCGGGCCTGCGCGATGGCGCCGTGGATCGCGAGAACGTCGCGGCTGTCGAACTTGCCGCCCACGATGCGGATGGCATCGAAGATTGGCGCGTCGCTCTTGAAGTCGGTGAACATGGCGGCTCTTTCCTAAATCGTCTTGTCGACGATTGATGATGCTTTTGCCCTCAACATGGCGATCGTCTCATTGCTCGCCATCGTCAGGACCGAAGCGACCAGCGCGGCGCGTATCGGGCTGGTTACGCCCGTCACATCCACAGCCACGGCGGCAACCAGCATGATCACGCCGAGCTGCAACATGAAGCCGAGTAGGGAGCGGCACGAAGGCCAGCCTTCCTCTTGGATCATGCGGCCAATCCGCGCCGCCATCCCGGCCACAACGCCCACAACAATCGGGGCGATCTTGTCGTCATTCACATCCATCATCCTTGCGCCTGCGACATTTACTCGCCCTCCAAACGATGAAGCACTCTACGAGCGCGAGCCCCAAGGAGCCGACTGCGATGGCCCAACCAAGCGATGAGCCCATCAAGCATTCCCCCGGCGACAAGTATCTGAATGACGAAGGCTCCATTTCGTGTAGCCGCGCGAGTGTTGTGATTGAGATCAAGCAGCGCGCCTGAGAGCGCGAAAGCAATCTTGAGCGTACCGACGATCATGATGATTTTGGCCGGGCCAGCGATATGCTGCGGCGTCGATCGATCAAGGGCCAGGTGAGCCATTGCCGCGACAAGGCCGGCATCAACAGCCAGCAGCGCGGAGAGTGCATCCCGTTTTTCCAGCGCGGCAATCAGTACCAGCGACACAACGAGCGCCACCGACACAGACAAGACCAGCGGCCCCGGCCTTCGTCCCCACGCATAAGCAAGGAGGACGAAGACCCCCAACACCAGTAAGGCGTTGACGATCATAGCCGGGGTCACGCTCAGTCTTCCTTGGGTTCAATGACAGCTTCGACCGAACTGATCTGGCCGCTCTGTTCAAGCCGAACTGATGCCTCAGTCAGCAGTTCGCAGAGCTTGTTCGATACGCGGTGCAGTTTAGCCATTTGCGCGCCAATCTGCCTTGCCAGTGCTTCATCGGTCATTGGAAATTCCCTTCCTCACATACCCTTCCGAGCCCCTGCGGACAGAGGCCGGGAAGGGCCGGGACGCGAACGCCCCGACCCCCTTGCGACCCTCTACGGGGCTTCGTCGGCAGCGGGTGCCGGATCGGCGGCCGGCGCGCTGGACTTGCCAGCGGCCTTGACCTTGCCGTGCTCAACCAGCAGGTCGACGATCTCAGCCGGAACCATCGGGTTCTTGGCTGCATCTTCCTTGCTGTCAGGTGCGCCGACAACCATGCCGTAACCCGGCACGAACTCGACGAACTCCTTGAGCGCCTTGCATTTGACCAGTTCAGCCATGTCAGCCTCCCTGATTAAGCGCCGACACGGCCCGAAAGCAGGGCTTCCGGCGTGGTGCAGACATGCGCGTTATAGGCGCGAACCGACATCTCGACGTAGGCATTGTAGCCCGATGGGTCGAGGATCGAGCGGGCATAGTATTCCTGACCGAGCGTATTGATGAAGGTAAAGTCTTCATCGTCGGGCGACACGATCTTCTGGAACATGTCAGGCACGCCGACCGGGAAGATGCGGCACTTGCCGCTCGCCAGACCGACATTGATCGAATTGGCATCGACCGCGTTGCGGTAGTCGATCCAAGTCACGCCGCCGAAGTCGAACGATTCGTAAGCCGCACCGATCTTGCCGGCACCGCCGCGAAGTTGCTCGGCTGCCTGCCAGTTCAGGTAGGTGGCGCGCACTTCGGCGTTTTCGATCAGCGCGTCATAGAATGCGCCATCGCACAGAGCGACAATCCGCATCCCGGCCGGCGCACGGCCCTGAAGGGCGGTAACAATCGGGCGGATGACGTTCTGCTTGATGTACGAATTAACCTGCGTGCGAGCAGCCCAATTGAAGCCAAGCTCGGTCGGCGGCGCGATGCCGAACTCGGTGAACCAGTTGTACAGCACGCCCGAGCCATCCGAATCCAGCACGTTGCCGGCGATCATGCCAAGCAGGCGATATTCTTCAGTCAGTTCGTGGTCGCGGCGCAGCTTGGCGAGGCGCATTGCCACTTCGGTCTGGGCCGCCATCAGTTCCGTTTCCGAACCGAAGGCGCGGATTTCGGCAACTTCAGTGGCGCGCATATGGTCAATCTTCGCCGTGCGGAGCGTGCGGAAGTCGCGGATGTTGCGACGATCACGCGTGGCGCGGGTCATGGGCGTGCCGCGCTCGGTCACGGGGATCAGGCGCTGCGAGTCGGTCATGCGCTCGATCGCGAACTTTTCGGTGCGGATCGGAACCTTCGAAACGAGGTTCATCGAACCGAGCAGGCCGGGCGTGAACTTCACATCCTTGATGCCAGTCGTCAGCGTGATTGCGGAGAATGCGCCACCAGCGGCACCCCCCTTGAAAATGTCCATGGTAAGCATGGGTAATGTCCTTTCAGGTCAGGGGTCAGCTACGGACGATGATGCCGACAGCCGCGAGGGCGGCGTCGTGCGCGGCCTTCTGCGGCGCGGTCGAGCCGGCTGGGTAGGTGATCATGCTACGGGTCGCGACACAGGGGCCGCGAACGATTACAGCGCCCTTCTTGGCTGCCGCGCTCGCGTCCGTGTTCTGGAACGAGAGGTAGAGGCCGGTGGTGTCAGCAGCGACAGCCGGAACGGTGGTGCCGAGCGCGCCCTTCACAATCTGGCCGGCGACAATGCTGTTGCCGGAAGAAAAGGTGGTCTGCTCGCGGCAGATTTCGGGATGCACTTCGAACGCGAGAAATTCGCCGTCCAGTGCGCCTTCGGTGTAGGTCGTCATGGTCTAAGTCCTTTCGGGTTTCAGGCTCAGTAGCCCGCCATTTCGTTGGCCTTGGCGATGGCCGACTTCATGCCAGCCTCTGCCGTCTGCTGATCGGTGACGCCGCCACCCGATCCCGGCTCGATGCCTGAGTTGCCGTTCGCCTTGATGGCGTCCTGCATTTCGGCGCGGGCGGCTTCGTCGGCATCTGGGGCAGGGGTGGTGATTGCCGCGGGTTCAACCTTGGTTGCGCTCGCGAGGGCGGCGGTGATCTGCTCGGCGCTGAGGTCAGTTGCGAGCAGGTTGGTCGCCAGTGGTTCACGGCCAGCATAATGCTCGCTTGCCAGCACGGAGTTGGTGCGGGTGCGTTCGGCTGCAACAGCCTGCGCGACCGCTTCGTTCATTGCGGTGGTGTCAGTCATTTCCGGTTCCTCTTCATCAGGATCGGGGGTGGGCTCTTCGTCGCCGGAATTGGCGGCGGGGAGTTCGTTGGCCTCGGGCGCATGGCTCGGGGCATGGTCGGCGCGGAACGCCGCCAAGCGCTTGCTTGTCGTCATGGATTTCTCGCTTTCGCAGGGGGTTAGGCGGCTTGGTCGATCTCTTCTTCGAGCATCGCCCACGCTTCCTGTTCAGAAACGATGTCGTCGATCAGGCCATATTTCAGCAGGTCGCGGCCCGAGAATACTTCGCCGCGCAGCGACTTGAGCGCCTTCACGGGGACATGGCGCATGGCCGCGACGAACTCGACAATCTGCTCGCTGATCTCTTCGACCAACGAACCCATCTTGGTCAGCAGTTCGGCGTCAAACTTCTCGCCGCCCGTGCCGATAGCCTTGCGGTCGGCCCAAGATGCGCGAACGACATGCGGCTCAAGACCCACTTTTTCGTAAGCCTTCGACTTGTCGATCATGTTCATCAGCGCAGCAATCGAGCCGCCGATGCACTCGCGCCGGCCAAGCACCTTGTCGCCAGCCGATGCCAGAACATAGGCCGCGCTACACGCCTGTTCGTCGAGATAGACGTAGATTGGCTTGCCGCCCTCGGCCTTTGCCATCGCGGCAATTTCCTCGGCTGCGGCAAACATCCCGGCGCACTCGCCGCCGCCCGAATTGGTAGGCACGAAAATGCCCTTGATGTCGCGGTCGTCGCGCGCGGCGCGGAACTGCTTCAGCAGCCGATTGTAGCCGCACAGACCGCTCTCGGCGTCCATCCAGTCGGCGCGATGAACCAGCGTGCCGCGCATGGGAATCACGGCAATCGAGCCCTTGAACTGGAACGGCTTGCGGCCATCCTCGTTGTAGAAGCTGGCCTCATCGCTCATCGCGCGCATCTGGACACCCTCAAGCGAGCCGACGCCGATGCGCTCGGGCAGGCTCGACTTGCCTGAAATCCGCATCTCGGCGAACTCGCAGAGCGCGTCGTTCTTGTGCTGTGCCAGTGCGACCGGGGTGTTGTAGAGGCGCTCGGCCCAGAGAGGGAAAGCCGTCATGCCGGTTGCCTTTTCTTCGTCGCGGGCTTCGGTTTCTTGTCTTCCATCGGAACCCCGTCGCCATCGCGGTCTTGCTCGGTGCCAGCCGGGTCGCCGCTACCATCACTTGCGCCAGCGTCTGCCGCGGCCTTCGTGTTGTAGTTCGGCTCGGGAAGTTCGCGATCAGCCAGCGCCTCGCGGTAGATCGCCACATCGTCGAGGATCTGGAAAATATCCTTACCCTCTTCCAGCGCCAGTTCGACCGGCGAGACGCGGTGCGCCGCGCTGTCGAGGTTCTTTGCCATCGACTCTTTCTGCGGGTCGACCGTGCCGCGCGCTGGGCCAATCCAGCGGCAGTTCGTGACTGCCGATAGGTTGGAGTAGAGCTTGGCCGGGCCGCCCGGAACCTTGATGCGGCCCGCCGCCACCTCCTCTTCGATCCATGCGACGTAGATCGGATGGACGAAGTTCTGGGCGAAGTAATCGCGCTCTTGCAGCATCCCGCGCCAGATTTCGTTGAGCATGGCGCGCGCCGACGAATAGTTGATGCCATCCCACTGCTGCGAGATTTGCGGGTAGGACAGGCCGTGACTGGCTGCGATTTTGGCGAGCTGTGCTTTCTGGAACTCGGGATAGACCGCGTTCGGGTGCGTCGGCTGGACGGTGACAACATCCTCGTCGGGAAGCAGTTGCCGGATGAAGGCGTCGCCGACCTGGCGGATAGGGTTCTGGCCGCGATAGTTGACGTATTCGTTGAGCGCGTTGCCCTCGGTGAGCGTGCTGCCCGGAGCGACCATCTCGGCGAGGTCTTCCGGGGTGCCGGGCGACTTGATGAAGAAGCCCATTACCGCGTTGAGCAAGGCGGCGTTGATCTCGGCGCGGTCGTAGCGCTCCAGCATCTTCGCCGGCACCATTGATTCCGCCAGTTTCGAGAAGCCGCGCGTCTGTTCGATGTAGCGCGGATTGATGATGTGGATCATCTTCGGCGTGCCGGTCGTCGTCCGCATAGGAATGCGCTCGGTCTGCATCCGGTCGAAGTCAGGCGCTGGATCGTCGGGGTGGCGCTTGAGGATGTGCAGCGCGATCGGTGCGCCGCTGGGGCCGCGCTCGACACCGTTGCGGATCACCGGGTCGGTGTCGGGCACTCCCATCGGGTTGCGAAGGCGCTTCGGGTCGATCAGCAGGACGTTGAGCGGGTTCGTCGCGCCGCGATTGTCCTTGCGAAGTTCAGCTATGGCCTCGCCGCCGCGCCGGAAGTTCAGGTACGCAAGCCGGGTCAACAGGCCGACGCTGAAACGCATGTGGGCATCGCAGCGGAACAGCGGGTCTTCTGCCCATGCGCGGTAAAGCGCGCGGGTCTTGCGGCCCCATTGCATCGCTGCCTTGCTGTCGAAGCTATCGGCGAGCAGGTCGTAAATCGGCGTCGGCCACGGTTGCAGGCCATTGCCGATGACGGCCTCTACGCTGCGGTCCAGTGCGCCGTTGATCCACGCAGAGTTGCGGTCAAGGTCTTCGCCGCGCTCGGTGATCAAGCCGCCTGAGCCAGCGAAAGCCATGTCGGGGTGCGTCTTGCTGGGAATCCAGCCAGCCGTTTCCTGAATGTCGCTGCGGCCCGCGTCGAACGATCCGAAGCCGAGATAGCCCATCATGCCGCGCCCGAAGTCGGTGGCTGCGCTGATAAGTCCTGCCATGTTCAGTTCCAAACCACGCTGATGGCGCTGCGGCGGGTGCCGCCGCCTGCGATGCGATCAGCCGCGGCAATCTCGCGCTCCAGCGTGGCGATCATCATGTTGTAATCCGACAGGCTCGCCGTCGCGTACCAGATTTCGGTTGCATACCTGCCGTTGCGGACCTTCTGCACCACACCGCCCGTCATCAGGGCAATGCGCCCGGCGCGGACCTGCGCGAGTTCAGCTTTCAGTGCGTCGACTTCGCTGATCACCGGGTCGACAACGCCTTCGATCGCCTGCGTCTTGACGGTCAGGATGCCCTGATCCTCGGCGGTGAACGCCGCGCCAGCATTCTCGATCTGAATCGCCAGAATGTAGTTTCCAGCGGCGAGGGCGGCGGTTTCAACCTTGGTCAGCGCAACCACGAAGTTCAGATGATCCGCCGTTTGATCGGTCACGGCGCGGTCAATTGCGGTTCCGACAACGCGCACACGGCAGGTATAGCCCGCAGTCAGGTCGGCCATGGAGCCCGCACCATCGGTATCATGGCCAACGTGCCAGACGGGCGTGTCGCCCTGATAGATGGTCTTGGCCTCAAGCATTGCTTACCACCATTCCGTTTGCCACTAGGTTGATGCTGATTCCGCCCTGGGGCGCATTGAAGATCGTGGAGCCGGCCACATTCACGGTAGCCGCCGCTTCAGAAAAACTGGCGATCATCCCGCTCCCCGGTGACGAAACCACCATACTCCCGCCAACCGTAATGACGGACGAAAGCGCGAGGATCGAAAAGCCGAGTGGGAGGAAGCCAATTGGGCTGAAGCCGAGCATGTCAGTTCATCATTCCCAACCGTAAACGAAGGTGATGACATGCCCAATCACGCCGGCACTTGGAGCCGTGCCAACCTTCTTCTTCACCACCGCAACGAACTCGCCG
Organism: Novosphingobium sp.; assembly: GCF_031424035.1. Classification (GTDB taxonomy): domain Bacteria; phylum Pseudomonadota; class Alphaproteobacteria; order Sphingomonadales; family Sphingomonadaceae; genus Novosphingobium. The sequence continues at coordinate 26,426 of NZ_JANPGP010000012.1, read as the reverse complement.
GGGTTAACGAAGATTGGAGCGTCGCCAAGGTCGAGCCACAGCGTTTCCAGTTTCGTCAAGGCCGTCGCGCCGGATGCCACCGTGCGAATATCAATCGGGACTCGGCGAGGGGCCTTCGTGGTTGCCGACTCAGCCGTTGCCAGCGATACAGCCGTATGGCCGAAGGCGAGGCTCACTTGCTCGTTATAGCCACCGCCCGTCAGTGCCGTTTGCACAAAGCTGGCGACCTTGACCCCGCGAATTATCAGGCGGCGACCGGGCAGGTTAACCGTGCCAGCGGGAACCTGATATGAGCAGATGATGCCGTCTGTCGTGACCGCCAGCGTATCGGTTTCCCAGAACTGCCCGCCTAGGCCAGATCCCAGCGCGGCGGTGGTATTGGTCGGCACGGCGGCGGTGGGGTTGGTTGAATTGGCGTAGTTAGCGAGACTGCCCATCGTGCCGCCCGAAAGTCCCTGATAGGAACCATATAGGCGGTTGCCGTTGGTGCTGGGGATTGTGGTCTGGTTGGTGCCGCCTTGGCGGACGCCGTATGCACCAACAATCGCCTGCATAACGCCGCTCGCAGCGCCGCCAGTAATACGGTGCTTGAAGAAATAAGGAACGCCAGCCGCCATGCAAATGCGGCCCTGCGCGATGGGTAGAGGAATCACGCCAAGCAGAACTGCTCCCGTTCCGTCATTGACCCAGAACTGCGCCTCAACGCCGCCCATATAGGCGATGAACTGATAGCGCTTGTTGTTGGTATAGGCCCAAGTGCCGGTGCCGCCCGCCAGCGGGAAAGCGCCGGTCGAGGTTTCCGTACCGTTGAATGAGGCAATGCCCTGCAAGCCCGCACTGGTCAGGCGGAAAAACACGCCATCACTCGGTGCGGTGGTCGCCGTGCCGGGGAGCCCGAGGCCAAATTCGATAAAGGTGTTGGTCGTGGGCTGCGCCGAGAATGCGACTTCAGTGTCGGCCGAAAGGGTAGTCGTGCCGGTGTTGGGAAACTGCGCGTAGGTAGAAAACATCGTGCCGGTCGTGATCGTGGTGATCGAGCTGCTATTCGTGGTAAGCTGCCCCGCCGTCCATGCGTTCGTCATGGTCGTGTTGGAATAACTGTGCTTGCCGGTGTTCTGCGCGGTGTAGTTGAACACCTCTTCGTCAAGCATCAAATCCTGACTTACACGCATACGGTAATCGACATCGATCTCAGGCGACTTGAGCAATACATTGCCCGTCAGGTCGCCACCATCATTCTCGCCATAGATTTTGACGCCGCCGATGTTGCCGGGATTGGTTGCGGCATCCGTCTCTGGGCGGACATGAACCTGCCCGCCAGTGACTTCGGCCTTATTGCCTGAGACGCCGCCTGCCAGAATTGTGTCAAGTGCCATGCTAAATTCCAATTATGACCAGGACCAGCGAACCGCGAAGGTTCCCTGTAATTTCTCACTTGAACGCGCGTAAATCGTCCCACCGACACCTGCCGTCGCGGCGCAGCTCAGGCCAATCAGTGCGGCGGCATATCGGTGATCCGAAGCGGTGTGGTCGCTTGTCGTGTCGCCGCCCATGATGGCCGCGGTCACTCGCGAACCCGCCGCGATGCCAGCCGAGGCAAAGGTGATAGATGCCTCATTCGTTCCGGGGAACGCGCCGAAGTCGAGTGTTGCGGTTCCATTCGCTCCACCCCCACCGCCTGAAGTCCCGTTCAGCGTGTCACCTGCGGGCATTTCCGCAGGGACGCCGCCGATCAGGACAAGGGCGTTGCGAGCAGCCATGGCTTAAGCCAACGTGATCGGCTGGCGTGGGTTGAACAGAATTTCTGTGGTCGAGATCGCATAGCCGATGTCCTGCACCACTTGTCCTGAAGTGGATGGCGCGGTCGCGGTGCTGGTCCCCGCCGTGGTGGCGAGAAACATACGAGTGCCCGGCGTAAGCCCGGTCAGCCCGCTGATCACCGCCTGCTCGGGATAGACCGTCACGCTCGCGCCGCTGCCGGCCGACGAGAGAACGAAGCCATGGGACTCCTTGCCTGCGGTCGTGGCGTCGGCCTTGCGGACCTTGGGGCCGGTAGAGTTGTGGATGTTCACCAGATCACCCGCAGCAACGGCTTCCGAGGTGGTCATCGAGCGTGTTTCAGCACCGACCCCGATGGGCATCATTGTGCTGTCGATCTTGCCCGAGCCGTCGAGCTTCACGATCTTGCCGGCATCACCCGCGCCGGCCGAGGTCGCGTTGGCGTTCGCATCGGTCGGAACGCCGCTCGCCAGTTTCAGATAATCACCCATCGTTCTTCCTTCACAGTTTCGCCAACACCTGCGGGTTGACGGTCAATTTCGTTGTCGCGCTCGCTACACCGATGCGGATCAAGGTTCCGGTAGATGGCGGGGTTTGTGTCAGAACGCCGCCCGCGCCGACCCACACCGGGCCAGGTGTCCAGTTCCACGAGGATTCCTCAACATCGCCGCCTGAGTGAACAAGCACGATGTCACCCACGATTGCCGCTCCGAGCGAGATGCCAAGGACCGCCTGCGCGTCGGCGCTGTCGCTGCCGCAGTGGCGGACCTGCCCGGCCGCATTGGCTGACAAAGCCCGGTGCCCGTTGACCGCGCTTTCCGCGATCCGGGGAAACCTAACCGCTGGAAGATCAGCAGCAAGCACTGTGATCGAAACCTTGGCGCTGCCAGAAAGGCTGAGCAGCGATCCAGTCGTTGACGCCTTCATGTCGCGCGTCAGGGTGCCCGCGCTGTAGATACCCTCACCTACCTCGCGGGTGGCGCCGTCCTCGATCGCATAACTGACAATTTCGCCGTCCATCACACCAGCCGCGGCAAAAGTGCGCCCACCATCCGCTGCCGCACCGAGCGTCAGGGTGCCAGTTCCTACGGTTGGGGTCAGAACGCGGACGAGATCAAAGAGCATCAGATATAAGCCCTCACGTGTTGCGTCCCGGTGCCGGGATGGGCCTGCACCGGGGTAGTCTCGCGGGCCATGTCACGCTTGGTCGGTGTCACTGCTGCCAGATCGGGGTCGGTAATGAGCGCCATCGTTCAATCCTTGGAAAACATCAGGCCCACGCGCCGGCTGCGGCGATGAAGGTTAAAGTATGGCTCGCGACGCTTTCGCCTCACGGCGCCCCATCAATGTCAGACCAAACTGCATTCGCCCTGTCGGCCTCAAGGAACACCAGCGTCTCCCGCGCCGCGAAGCTGACGGCAGAAAAGCCCCACGTCGCGTCGGTCAGGCTGGCGGCCTCGTCCATCATGTTCTGAATGAAATAGACGTTGCCGATACTGGTCACCCGCTTCGATCCCTGGAACGGGCCAGGCAGGTAGGCGCTGGTCGGTGGGCTGGCGAAGGTCAGGCCGCTTTCCGCCGTGTCCTGCTGGCCGCTGGGCACCGTGTCCGGGCAGACGCGGTAGGCCGTCGGCCAGATGCGGTTGGTCGCCGGGTCGATCAGCAGGTTGGCCGCGAAGCCCGTTTCCAGCGCCTGCCAGCGCGCAATAATGCTGGTCAGCGCCGTCTTGACCGTGCCGGGTGTCGCGTTGTGGCTGGTGAAGGTCTTGGCCCCGGTGATCCACTCGAACCGCTGCGGGAAGAAGCTGATCGCTTCCGCCCCCATGACAATCGCATCGGCAATCTGGAACCGCACCTGTTCCGGCGTCGGAATGCGAAGCTCGGTCTGATAGCCCTCAACGAAGCCCGCCGTGGCGATGAACACGGCATAGGGTGACGTTGCCAGCGGATTGTCGGTCGGCGTGCCGCTAATGGGCCACTGTTCCGTGCGTGATGACACCAGCCCCAACGAGGAATGTGTAGCGGTATAGGGCTGGCCGTTTGGGCGGTAGCCTAGAATGACCGTCTTGCCAGCCGTGGTCTGCTGCACCGGGTAAAGGTCAAAGCCCGCCTGCACGGCGGGGTAATCGGCAAACTGGTTGAAGTATGGGAACAGGACCGACGCCTGCTGAAAGATCACCGCTGGGCCAGTGAAATTAATGCGACGCGGAATGGTGAATGTCGGGTCCGCAGCGTCCATCATGGCAAGCTGTGGGGCGATGTCGAAGCCTGAGCCGGCTTCTGGTTCATCCTGCGCCGACCAGCCGACAATGTGTTCGCGCATTACCGCCTCAAGATCAGCAAGGGCGCGGGCCGCTGTGTACGGATGGCGAGCGAACTTGAACCCCGCCGAAATGGCCGCGCTGTCCCATGCTTCTGCCGCCGCAATATGCGACGAATTGAATGAAGCCATATTCGCGTAATCGTAACCGCTGACGCCCGAGACATCGGGGTTCCAGCTATCAAGCACATTCACGCCAACGTCAGACCAGAACGTAAACTGGCTTTCGGGCTGCCCGTGAACTACCCACGGGAAACGCCCGTCCAGTTCACGGGCAAAGCCTTGCTTCGCGGCCATCGGCGGCTCCGGCTCGCTAAAAGGGGGCATTACTCCTCCTCCCATCGCCGTATCGAGCCAGTATTCGGCATCGGTCGGCGTGGCGGTCAAAGCCCCGCGCACGATGATGCCGTAGAGGTCGGCGGCGACCCCTGTGCGGAAATTCATCTTGCCGATGTTGACCGTGACCGTGCCGAGCGTTCCGGTGCTCTTGTCGCCAACCGCATTCGCCCCTGCCACAGCGTTGACGCGCGCAGTCGAAAGATCGTTCGGGATGTCGTGCTGTGACGACATGACCATATCGTTCGGCGCGGTTGTGTTGGAAGTCGCGTTGCAGCTTGAACCTTCGCCAGTTGTTCCTGAAAGCAGCGCGTCCCAGATCGTATTCCCACCCACTGCTCGCTGGCGAACGCACGTGGTCGATGATGCGGAGGTCATTTCCAGCAGGCCCGCGAGGTCGATCTGGGTCCGGTTGCGAAGCCCCGCGAATACTGAAAGCACCTGCACCGAGCCAAAGGCAACGGTCGTGGTCAGGTTGTCGTCCACCCCGTCAAATTCGAGGTAATACTTCAGCGTTGTGCCGTGCTGGCGGAGCGTCGGCCGCTGACCTGCCGATGCCTGCGTAGCGTGGTTTCCCCGCCCGCTCTTGTCGTTGATGCGGGCAACGGTCTGGCCCGCTGCCGTGACGGGGACGGTCGCCGCCGTGTCCTGAAACATGGTGGTGAAGTCAGACGGATCGTACCAGAAGCCTTCTTCACCGGATGCAAAGAAGGTCGCGGGGCCGAATGGGGTGGATGCGCTCCCACTGAAAACAGCAGCACCCGCCGCAGCCGCCATACAGACGCGCAAGGGGTGCCCTTTGAGAACCATCAGGCGAACTCGCCAACCGCCAGCACAGAGACATTCGCGCCGGTCGTGATGAGCCAGCCGCCCGGTGCTTTGGCTTTGGCGTAGATCGGGATCGTGAACGGGATCACGCTGGTCAGCGTCCCGCCAGCAAAGACGGTGATCGGCGTTCCGCCCGTGCCGTCCTTGATGCTTACCGCACCCGGCGCTGTCGTGGCGGGGATCACCAGCAGGTGCTCCAGATAGTCGCCCTGCACGCCGGTCGGGCCAGCAGGGACGTTGGCCTGCGACGCGGCAATCGGGTCATAATCACGGGCTGCCATGAGTTCAGTTTCCTTGGTCCAACTGGTTTAACTTGTCCGCGAAGGACTGCGTTGTAGCTGGCGCCGCAGCGGGCGCTTTGGTTGCTGTTGCGGGCTCGCCATCGTCCGTCAGGCTGATGGGAGTTGCCCAAGGCGGCTCTTTGCCCGCCGCCCAATCCCGGCCCTTGCGGTCAGGCTCCAGCATCAGCCGGCCCGCCTCGCTGTAGGCGTAGAGATCGAGTGATTCCTGAGGTCCGTTGCGAACCCATTTCCCGTCGATCAGCACTTCGTTGAAGAACTCTTCGAATGCCTTGTCGGGCGTATCGAGAGCGAAGAAGCACTGGCCCGGCGAGCCGTCCGAGATCGCGAGGTCGTCGACCACGCTTTCCTTCAACTGGTGGACGCCCAGCATGTGCAGCGTCACTTTCGGCTCAAGCGGCTTGCCGTCATTGTCTCGGCTGATCGTCGTTGGCGTCACCGGCAGAGGCGGTGCCTTCGCGGTGGTAGCGCCCTTGATGCAGCGCACCTTGCGCCATGATCCCCAACGCTTGCGATCCATGCGCCGGGCGAACTCGTAAGCCTTCCATGTCACGTTGCCGTCCGAAGCATCGATCACCGTCAGCGCGACCGGCATCGCCTTGGCCGGATCACCCTGCATCGGTAGCAGGCGGTCGATCACCTGACTTTCCAAAACGGTCCAGTCGTCCTGAACTTTGCTCGGCGTGATGTCGCGCATGATACCATCGCCGTGTTCGCGCTGCCGGATCGTGAAGCGGTCCAGAAGCCATGAGCGGCGTTGCAGGTCGAACCCGCGCAGCAGCACGTCGAACTTGCCGCCGCCTACGTCGACCGAAGCGACGATGAACTTCACGCCAGCAGGAACCTCGCCCATGCGGTAGCGTACCGGCTCCTCATTTGCGGCAAGATCCTTGGTCCGCGACTTGAGGAAGCGCGCATCCAGCCCGGCCGCATCGCCCGCACCTTCAAACACCTCGCCGAACGTGCGGACCATAACCTGCTTGAGCTTGTCGCTCTTGCCGGTGCGTTCCTTGTGTTCGATCGCGCCTTCCAGTTCGCGTGCCAGTTCGCCCATGCCGACTTGCGGGGCCATCAGGACATGAATCCAGAAGCCCCAGGTCCGGTTTGCATCAGGTTCGCCGATGATCCCGGCCTTGATGTCGAGTTCCTGCCCTTTGTGCATGTAGGCACCCTTGGCGACCATTTCTCGCCGCTCGTCTTCGTCAAGGCAGGCGCCGCAGTGTGGGCAACCCATTGCCGCAGTTCGCTCCGCAAGCGAAAGGCGCTGGTCGACCGGCGTGCCTTCCGGGGCCTTGGTGTAGGACAGGCGAAAGCGCGGGACTTCCTGCCAGTATTTCGTCGGGTAGGGCGATGCGAACCCGTCACAGTGCGGGCATTGCATCACGAAAATGCCCTGCGTCGACAGTACCCAGCCTGCCGAAATCCCGCCGCTCCAGCCGATGTCGGGGTGCGCGCAGGCATAAATCTTGCGGTCGTTGCCCAGCATTCGCTGGCGCTGCCGGCCTTGCTCAAGGAAGTTTGAGCGATAGTCCCGGCTGTAGCTGTCCGGTTCGTCGAAGACGATGAACGCGCCTTGCCGGTTGGTCGTGGTCTTTGCCGACATGACCATCAGTTCGAAGGTCTGCCCGGCCACCCGTTTGCGGGTCTTGTTGTTGTCGCTCTTACCCCCGCCGATGCGCGAGGCGATGGCCGTGTGGTCTTCGAACAGCGGTGCCAATATGCGGTCAGCGTAGGACCGAACTTCCTCTGGCCCCGCCAAGTACCACATGATGTCGCCGGTCGGCCCGCTGTCGAGCCGCTTCATTGCGTGGTTCTCAGCAACCGCCGTGCCGCCGCAGCGGCCCGGCTTTGGTACGACGACTTCCAGAATTTCCGGGTCGTCCAGCGCCGCCATGATCGGGGCGAGGTACGGCGTCAGGTCCAGTGACCAGTGGGTTCGCGTGTCATCCGGCTTGCGGATGATCCGGTGTTTCAGCGACCAGTCGAGGGTTGTGATTGATTCACGGGGCAGCAGCCGGTCGGTGAACTTGGCGGCTATCGCGGCTGGGCTTTGGCAGAAGGCGTGGTTCGCGAGCAGGTCAGCCCGCTCTGCCAGTTCCCCCCTGCTCAGAACGCGCACCACAATCTCCGATGAATTTCTGCGCCAGTGCGTGAACCGCCGTCGCCAGAGAGCGTAGATGCTCGTCCAGCGCCTTGCGTACCGCGACTGGCAGGTTGCCGTTCGGATCGACCTTCGTTCGAGTGCCAAGGATGCCGCTCACCACGGCTTCGTTGTAGCCCGCGATGAAGTCCGAAACTTGGTGGGCCGGGATGAAATACCCCTGCTTTTCCTGCGCCGCAGTGACTGCCAGCGTCAGGTTCACCAGATCCTTCGTCTCGGCGAGGCTCGGCGCCGCCTCATCTGGCGACATCGTGACACCGACCGCCTTGGTCAGTTTAGCGCTCTTGACCGCCTGTTGCTTGACCCGCTTTGCGAAGTGGTTGGTCAGGAAGGCGTGGACCTTGCGCGGATCGAACTTCCATTCGACCCCGTTGCCGCCGCGCTCGAACGCGCCGCTAGCCTCAAATCCCTCAATGTCGCCGCACCAATCGCGCAGCGCCGGCCAGCGCACGCCGAGCATTTCAGCCATAGGCATCGAGGATAGCAATTCGCCGCGCTTCAGTTTGGCGATGCGGGGCTTGGCCGTCGCCAGCCGGCGAAGGTGAACCTCGATGTTGGAGGCGGCTCGGGCCATCAGTTAGCCGATGATTTGGGGGAAGTTCGAGGGGTCCGTTCGCCGGGCCCAACTCGAAGTAATGCGTGGGGATATGATTCGCTAACACACATCTGTCAAACCATTTCTCTTCCAGTCGGGGTCCATTGCTTCCAGTTGGGTAAAAACCGCTTCGGCTGACGCCCGAAGGCGGGCCCAAGGATTTCGCCCGGAAGGGGCAATTCTTCGCGCCCTGTCGACCGGAAGGTTATCAAGAACTACCAGCTCGAAGAATTTCAGGAACCGGGCGGGGATTGCTGATCGTGCGGCGCGGTATTGCGTCTGAGCCTTCATCTGGAGTTCTGCGAAGATGATCCCGTAGTTGGGGCCACCGTACACTTCTGTCGAAAGGTCGACCGACCGCAGCCGCCCCTCCAAACCAGTGCGCTCATACTGCTCTTGATACCACTCGCAGGCAAGAAACTGGTCATCGGTGATCTTGCCCATCCGGTGCGCCTTCATCACCTGCCCGATCCGCACCCGCCGCCGTGTCGTCACCACCTGCACGTTCTGCCCCTCGGTCTTCACGGTGTAGTTCACGGCCTCGCCCTGGCGCTCCCATTCCTCGGTGGGCGGCACGGCAAGATCCGCGAGGTTGACGGAAACCCCCTCGCGGATCTTGAGTTCGGCGGATTGACGGTCAGCCTCGCGGGACAGGTCGGCGCGCATGGCTGCCGCAAGCGAGCGTTCGCGGCCGGTCTGCGCTGCGGCGCGGGCGTGGTGAGCGGCCAAGCGGGCCTCTGGTGATAGTCGCTCGGTCATCATTCCCCCCTTGGCCCGTAGAGCCGTGTCGCAATTGCCCGGACCAGATCGCGGTCCAGCGGATCGAGCCGCCTCACGCTGTCGGCCAGCAGGACGACCGAGCCATCCTCATGCCACTTGCGCGCCGCCAACCGGCTTGGCCCGTTTTCGTCGGCGTCGCGCATCCCCGGCGCGTGGCGGGTCAGGCTGGTGCGGCTGTAGTCGCTCATGCCGGAACCATCGCGTTGACGACTTCCAACATGATCAGCAGGCAGCCGGTCGGCGGCGCATCGGCGCGGCGCTGGTTGCAGTTCTCGTGGGTCAAAACGATGTTCCTGTGACTGCGGCCGCCGCGAGCGCGAGGCTGGACATGCTCGAAAGTGGGCTTCGTGCTACCGAGCCGCTCGCCGCACAGGGCGCAGCGGTTCGCCTGAGCCAGCCGGATCAGTTCGCGTCGGCGGTTGCGAGCCTTGCGGCGCTTTACGGCGAGGCTCACGCAGCCAGCCCCCCGCGCTTCTCGATCTCGGCCCGCGTCTCATCGTCCAGCGGGGCGAACTGCCGGGCAATGTGCGTCCCGTCCTTGCAGGCCCAGAGAGTGCAGCGCTCGGTCGCGACCCGCTTGGTGAACTCGGGCAGGGCGTCGATTTGCTCCTGCGACATGCGGCGGTTTTTCAGCAGGCCGAGGTCATCGTCCATGCGGGCGTTCGCCTCGCGCCGGATCAGCACCTTCGCCGTGTCGCGCCGGTCGGTCGCCACTTCGCGGTTCGGAAAGCCAGCGAGGATGTTCAGGCACTCCGCGATGGTCGGGAACCAGTGGCACTGTTCGAGGGCTTTGGAGGTGAGGAAGGACAGGGCATCGTTCGAATACCCGCCCAGCTTCCGCTGGTAGAGCTTGAGCCGCAGCATCCCGCCCGTGTCGTCTGCCCGGCGCGGCAGGATGTCGAGGGACTTCATGCAGGCCGCAAGGTGCGCCTCGTCACAGGTCTGTTCGGCGGGCAGGGGTGAGTTCACGATTTCCCGCAGGGTCGCCATCATCCCATCGTCCAGCCTCGCCGGGAGGGTTGCCAAATTGATCGAGGCCGAGGCTGTCGTCGATGGCGCGAGTGAAGCTGTCCCGTCGATCGTAGTTTCCACGATGCCCGGCAGGAGTGCGCCCAGCGGCTTGGTGTTGGTTTCCATTTCGTGATTCCCTCATCACTCGTTCGTGGACTGTGCGGATGCGGCTGCGGAAGGTTCGGTCCCAGCCGGGGCGCTTCTCGCCGGCCTCGGTCCAGTATTCGCGGAAGTCGACGACCTCCTGCTCCAGCCGACCGGGTGGCCATTGCGTGAGCAGTTCGCCGACATCGCCAGACAGGTCAGCGGGCGACCAGTCAGCCGTCATCGCAACCTTGGATGATACCTTGGCAGGTTTCGGCTTTGGCTTGGGGGCTATGGGGGGAGTAGGAGAACCGTTAGGTTCTTCTACTATTGTTCCCTTGTTCCCTTGTTCTTTTGCTGTCCGGTGGCTGTCCGATCGCTGTCCGGTTGCCTGTCCGGTTGCCTGTCCGGGTTCAAATCCGTCGTCCTGATATTTGGCGTAATTGCAGATAGTTACGACTGATCGGCCCTGTCCGGTTGCCCGTCCGATCATCTGTTCGGTTTCGAGACGGGTCAAAAACCGCTCAACTGCGCTCGGCGACCATCCCCAAGCCTCTGCCAACTGCGCCCGAGAGGTGCAGAATTGGCCGCGCTGGAGCATCACGGTCTTACCGTTGATGTCGAACGGTGTAGGCTTCCAGCACGCCTTTGCGACCATCCAGAACCATGCCCGGAAGCGTTCGCCGTCGCGCAGTAGCGGGTGATCAAATGCCTCGCGCTGGAGGGTGATGAAGCCTGTCACCTCCACCTCCCGCAACCAACATCATCATGAACATCCTTCCGCACCCCGCACTGGAAGCAGGGATCGCGGTCGACCATCAGGTGTTGCGCTTCATGGTAGATCACGGCCTCTGACTGCCGCACCGGAATGAGCCGCTTGGTGGGCGGAATAATGCCCTGTGCGCGCCTGCGAGGCCGCAGCATGTCCCTGACGTAGCCCTCGGTCAGATTGAGCTTCTGAGCTATGTCAGCGTCCGTCAGGCGCTTCTCTTCGGCAAACCAGATAATTGCCTCGCGTGTCGCGGCGGCGCTTCGGGGCGTCATGCCATTGCCCTCGCCGTGAGGATCGAAAGCGCGAGGCCACGGCTGCCGGCGATCATGTCGTAGGTAGCGCGATTCTCGAATGGATCGCGGCCATATTCATCGACCAGAAAGCGATGCTCAGCACAGTCGATCAGTTGGTAGGTCGGCCTCTTTCCTTTGCGCGGGCGCTTCCTGCATGTGGTCGGGGGCGCTGGGCGCTGAATGACATCCGGGCGGTGCCGAGCCTCTATGACAACAGGCGCGGCGGGGATCGACCAGACCTTGCCGCAATCCCGCTCGGGGATTGCAGGTGAAATACCATGTTCAACCAGCATCGCCTCTGCCGAGAATGGTTTGATCGGGTCGGTGATCAGCAGGCTCTCGACGAAGGCGCGATATTCCAGGTTGGTCGCCATGCGCTCAGGAACGGCGGTCATCGCGTGGATCGCTGTCGTATGGTCTGCCCGACCGACGAATTTCGCGATCCGGGGGAAGGACATCTTTGTCCGCGTGCGAAGCGCAAACATGATGGCCTGCCGTGTCTGGGCAACGGAGGTTATCCGCGTGCTTGAGCGCAGCGTCTCGGGATAGAACCCTGTGGTAGCGCAGGCGCGGAACAGGATTCCTTCGGAGATAGGGAGGCGGCTCACTTCGCGGCTCCCATCAGCGGGGCGCGGAGGGTTTCTTCGAGTAGCCAGGGCGGCGTGATGCCGCTCACCAGCAGCCCATAGGTCAGGATGCCGATGGCGTCGCCTTCATCATCCTTGCGCGGGCTCAAGCCAAGCTGCCGGCACCGCTCCATCGTGAGGGCTTTCAGTTCACCCCGCGCGCTTGCCCGCTGATCGCCAGCCTTCTTCGCCCGGCGCGCATTGGCCTTGGCTTCGTTGCTGCTGATCTTGCCGATGAAATCACCGCGCCAGCTCGAAATGTTGAACTCCTGAAACCGGCGCACGCCGAGCGCATGGGCAAACGATTCCGCATGGGCTGACAGGCCAGACGCGAGGCGCAGCGTGTTGATCGTGGTGCCGCCCTGCAATTGCGCGGGGTTGATCGGCTCTTCGGCGAAGAGGTATTCGATCGGGCAGATGACGGTGTGCAGGTCCATCATGTTCTGATGGAGCTTGGCAAAGACGCCGCCGCGCGAGGTGTAATCGGAGCCGAGAACCCAATGTCCGTAGCGCGGCTTTTCCCAGCCCTCGGACCATGCAGCCCAGCCGGTTGATGTTTTGGAGAGGTCGAGTGCGAGATAGCCCATTATGCTGCCCTCACTGCCAGAGGGAGCGCCATCACCCCGAAGCCCTGCATTGCTGCCCGGTGAAGCGCGGCGACGGCGTAATTCCCAGCCGCCATAAGCGCGGTGCCATTGGAAGGGCTGATCCCCGGCGAGCCATCGGGCCGGTTGAACTTGATCTTGCGGGTGAACAGGATGGCCTGCGCCTTCGTGGCGGCATCCTGAAACCAAGGGGCCGAAGTCCGATCAGGCGTAAGGGCGATGCCGTGACCATGCTCGAAGAACTTGTCGAGCCAAGGCAGGATGGCATTGCGGCCACCGAACGGCGGGTTCATCCAGACGAAGCCAGTCCAGCGCTGCGACAAGCCTTCGCCGGAAAGAGCGACGGGCGCAGGGACGCAGTATGCTGGGGCATTCGCATCACCCGCTACGTCAAGATCGAACTGGCAGCCGAGCGCATCGAAGACGAGCTGCGGTGTGTACCACTCGTCGGATTTACCGGACGATTCCCAATATCCCACTTCAACCCTCACTCACATTCGTCATCCTCGGCCCGGAGCGGGGGAATGCGCCGGGCTCCGGGGACGAATGCTGATCAGTCGTCCTGCCCGTCCTGAGACGGGGTTTCGTTGGCGGCGTTCATGGCCGCGATGGCGGCAGCGCCAGTTCCGGCTTCCGGCTCCCCACGCCCTTCCTGCTGGGCCAGTTCTTCGTCGGTCGCTTCATCGAACTCAGCAGCGTCCGAGAGATCAGTTTCCGTTCCATCCGATTCCGGTCCGGCAGGGATGGTCACGAGCTTCGGGCGGGCGTAGCCATCAGGCTTGCCCTGCATGGCATCGACCATATCCACCGGCATCGGCTCGATACCATGCTCGCGCAGGACGCCGTTGAAGCAGCGCAGGTAGTCATCGCGCTTGGCGTCTTCCATTTCGACGACCTTGAGGGCCGCCTTCATCGCGCCGGGCTGGATGCCGCAGACCTTCTTGACCGTTTTGAACGCGGTCGAGATTTCCTGCATGAACTCGCTCGCCTTGGAGCGGGCGGGCTTGATGTCGTTGATGTAGAGGCTCTTGGCGTGCGCGAAGTCTTTCGCCTTTACCTCGCCACCATCATCATCCTTGGGTTTGCGTGCAGGTCTTGCCATTGTCTTTTCCTTTCCTGATGAAACTGATCGGAGGGGGATTAAACCGCCCGGTTTGGTGTGGCCTTGGAGTTAGGCCCCGGTTCAGATCGGCTCGCGCGGGTATGTACCCAGACCCGATCCCCCCATTTTCGCGGCCGTCCCGCGCCTGAGATTAGGTTGTTGCGGCTGCCTTTTTGCGGGTGCGCTTGGCCTTGACCGGAGCGACCACCTGAGCGCGCGTCCGCATGGTCAGGCTCGGCATGGCAGCGATGGTCTTCGCCACGGCGCTCTTGCGGGCAGCCTTGCGCTTGGCGTTCGATGCCTTGGCCCCGGCGCTGGCGATGCGCTTGAGGTGGGCGTTGCGGGCGTCGCGTTCGGCGTGAAAGCCGAGAACCTGACTGCGAAGGTCGCTGATCGCCATGTCGCGGGTGTTGCAGCCGGTCTTCCATCGTTCGGCGCGGGCGCGCTCGATCTTGTAAACGGCGACGAAATACGCGGTCGAGAGCGCAAAGCTGCCCGCAACGATCGGGGATAGGTCAATCATTTGAGTTCTCCTGCTGGAGTTTCGCCGCCTTGAGTTCGAGGGCATCCCCTTCGTCGGCGGTGATCTCGACGCCGCCGGGGCTGTCGGGATGGCGAGCGCGCGCATGGTTCATCGCGTAATCGAGGCAGAGCGCGGCAAGGGTGTCGTGGTCGAGGCTTTCGTGAGCCGCGATGATCAACCGACCGGGCGGCATCAGCAGGCTCAGGAGATCGTCGGGAATCGCGCCGACAAGGCAGTAAAGCGCAGACATCGGCATCATCGCCGGTTCGCGCCCACCCTCGGCGGGGAAGTAGGAAAGCAGGGTGGGATAGGGGATTCTGCTGTCGAACTGGACCTGCTTGAGATGGATGCCGCGGCGATCAAGTTCGCGGCGGATCGCGAGTTGCTGGCGTTTTACGATCGTAGAACTGTCAGACATGATCCTGTGGCGCTCCCTCGGTAGAAGGGCTGCCATGAACAGGAGCATCAGCAACGGACGGAGGCACAAAACCATTGGTCCAGACGCCATCAGCGATCTTGCGATACGGCGCATAGGACAGGGCACTGGCCCATGCCCCGGCGTCGGAGCCATCGTCGATGAACACGGTAAGGTGGGCCGGGTCGCTGAACTCGCGGTCAGCGCCCGGCCCGGAGCGCGCAAGGGGGTCGATGTCTTGCGCGGTCATGCTGCTGCGACCGAAGAATTGCGCGGGCGCACGGTATTCATCAGCCAGTCGCTCGTGATAGATTGGCCATCAGCGTCGAGAACACCCTTTGCGGACGCACCTTCAATCACAGCCGGCCAATATTCGACCGGAATGCGGTTGCCGATCTTCCACTGGCCCACGCGAACCGGCGTGCAATCAGGGATGATCTCGGAGACGATCTTGTTTCCGCCAAGCCCGTCGATGAGCGACTTATGATCTGTGATAGGTTCCATAGCGATGGGTTAGCAGACGCTAGATTATCTAGCAATAGGATTTCTATTGCGGCGATGCAGTATGGTCTAGGCATGGATGGCGATGATCTTTCTACCCCCGGACAAAGATTGCGCTGGGCGCGAACCAGGGCGGGCCACGGCACAGCAAAGAGCGCAGCAAAAGCGGCGAGGGTCGGTGAGGTCAGTTTTCGCGCCTACGAAAACGATCAACATGGGTTCTCGAAATACGGAACCGCATTCGCGCGAGCGTTCGGTGTGTCAGTCGAATGGTTGCTTGAGGGCGGGCCTATGCCGGATGGGCCGCCGCCCAAAGTCGGAGAGCTGGGCACGCCGGAAGAACTTGCGGGCCAATACGGGATCGAGTTGGTCCGCAAGGTCGACATCACCTATGCGATGGGCGATGGCTCGGTGGCCGAAGACTATCCCGAAACGGATTTTCTTCCGTTCAGTTTGAACTTCCTTCGCGGCCTCACGCGGGCGACAACGGACAAGCTGTTTATCGCTACAGGCATCGGTGACAGTATGGAGCCGACCTTGCGGCGCGATGACTTGGTGATGATCGATGGATCTCAAAGCAGGGTGGCGCTTCAGGACCATGTTTGGGCAGTGTCCTATGCTGGCACTGGCATGATCAAGCGGGTTAGGCGCCTCAGCGGAGGGCGGGTGCAATTGCTCAGCGACAATCCCAGCGTTCCGCCGCTTGATGCTGATGAGGAAGAAATCTACATCGTCGGCAAGGTCGTTTGGTCAGCAAGGGTAATGTGATGCTCGCTTCATCTCTGGCGCTGCTCGCCGTATTCACCACCAAGATTCAGCGCGACATGATCACTGATGAAGTGACCTATGTGGCCGCTTTGGATGCAGGGCAGGGCCGATCGCTTGTAGTTGCGTGCGGAGCCCAGACAGGCGGTCGCCAGCTCATTAATTTTCGGCCCGGAGACACGCTTTCAGATAGGCGGGGTGGCATCCTCTTGCCATTCTACAATCGGGTTAGGTTCGATGCTGACCCAGCAATCGAAATGATCGTTGCGTACAAGAACGATACCATAATGATTCAAGGCACTGAGGCCGTGACCTTCACTAAGCGCCTGCAATCAGCATCCCGAGTGACATTCGAATATACAAACTACCGGGGTCAGGTTCAGCAGATGAGCCTCGACCTTGATGCGACAGACGAATCGATCCCGTGGATCGTTACGCAGTGCGTGGCTAAAAAATGATACGATAGAAAAGCTATTGACCCGATAGATTATCTAGCATAGGCAAGTCTCCAGCACACCGCTGGAGGCTCACTTGTCCGCACCCGATCTACTCGAACGCCACCGCTACACATGGGCCACCGTTCCCGGCATTGAGCCAGTTGACGGCTGGACGCTGCTGGTTCGCGACTTTCAGGACGATGAGCGGTTCTGGTACGCGGAATATATCGCGGTTCGCGGCCAGTTCGAGCGCAGCCTTCACACCAGCCGGTTCCGCTTCACCCCCACGCAAGAGCGCTTCGCGTTCCTGATCGCCAATCCGCAGCGCGCCTTTGTTGGCCGTTCGGGCGTGCTTGGAAGTTGGGATGACGCCAGCATTGACGCGGCCATCGCGGCTGAGGCGGTGCTGGCGTGACGCACCCGTCCTACCTCTCGAAAATCGAAGCCCTCTGGCACTCGACGGCCGGCGTGATGAGTTACCACCGCGCCGACGATAGCGGCAAGGAATGGAGCCACGCCACAAAGCTGCTCCCACTGCTGCTCGAACTGGAGCGGCAAATCAAATCCTACGGCGGCGAGCGTCCGGATGGGTCGAAGTACCTGATCGGCAAGACTGACCGTATCGAATGGGAGGCGGGCCAGTGAACCACCCGACAAGCCACATCGGCCTGCCGCGCATGGCGGCTTTCCTCGCCGGCAAGGGCATCGCCGCCGCTTGGCGCTGGTCAATCCGCAATTGGGATGAATTGCTCCTGCGTGCCGCGATGGTGGGCAGTGCGGCGGCGTGTCTCTTCGCTTTGGGAGCCATCTGATGCGCCTCATTCACCAGACCAGCAGTCGCACCGCAGCGCCTATGTACGGGCATCGTGGGTACATCGGTCAGGGTAGTGCTGTCACCGGGCAGGTTACGCCCGGCCTGATCGAACGGGTGCGCGCTGAGAAGGCGCGCCGGGCGTTTTATGCTGCCTCTGAGTGTGACCGGCTGCCGATGGGGCTGGGGCGGTGATGCAGGCCGTGGCCGCTCTCTATGTCCAGACAGGCGGAGCCTACTTCAATCTCCCCGGCGTGGAACCGTGGGATGAAGTGCGCGACGCCCGCAAATATGATGGCCCGTGGCCGGTAGTGGCGCACCCGCCCTGCCAGCGTTGGGGCAAGATGTGGTTCGGCCAACCTCTCGCTGTGAAGTTGACCGGCGAACGCAAGATCAAGGGCGATGATGACGGCTGCTTTGAAGCCGCGCTGGCCTCAGCTCGCAAGTGGGGCGGCTTGATTGAACACCCTTGGGGCAGCCATGCCTGGCCGCACTTTGGCTTGAATGTCCCGCCGCGCGAAGGTGGCTGGGTCAACGCCGACTTTCAGGGTGGCTGGACCTGCTGTGTCGAGCAACGTGCCTACGGGCACTATGCGCGCAAGCCGACATTGCTGCTGGTTTACGGTGTTTCACTGACTGACCTCGAAAGCCTCGTCTGGGGTAAAACTGAGCCTCAATTCGATCCCGCTGTTGTGGCTCGCATGGGCCTCGCGCGGGCCAAGCGCTTGGGTGAAGTCGGCGCAAGAGGCGGCGGGACAGACAGCAGCCCGCGCATCGGCACCCCCCCCCGCTTCCGCGAACTTCTTCTCTCGATCGCGCGGATGGCAAGCGTGAGTATCGCAGCATGACCTTCGCCGACTGGAACAACCGCATCATGGCCCGCCTCGCGTTCGACATGATCGAGGCTGGCGTGACGCCGCGGCAAATCGCTGAGGCCCGCGAGGATCGGGAGATTATTGAGGCTGCGATTGGTGAGTATTGCATCACGGTTCCACCTAAAATGTCTGCGATTGAGGATGCTGTGCGCCCGGTTCTGCGGGTTGTTGCGGGGAGGGATGTGCTGTGACCCGCAGCGCCACCCCATACGCCTCGCGCGACGCCCACCAGGTCAACGTCGCCGGCTCCACCTCGATCGCCGAGCCCGTCGCTGGTTTCTATCGCTGCCGCCTCCGCTCAGGCAGCGTGATTGGCGGCGTGCGGCTCTGGTTTGGCCAGCCTGCGGACCCGGTGACTGGCGAACTGCTGGACCGCTCGCTTCGTTGGCAGGCTGAGTTCGATGGTGAGCCCGTCGAGTTTGATCGCGTCTGGCCGACCTGCGCCGGCAGCCCAATCTCCGAAACCGAATACCGCGCGCTTGTCGCCCGCCGCGAGTGGGCAAAGCAGCACGCGCCGGGGAGCGCCTACGCCCAGCCGGGCAAGCGCATCGACCTGCTTTCAACCTCGAATCCTATGCCCTTCTAAGGAGAACTGCCGTGCCTATTGCCCAGCCAAAGACCGTCGAACCCGATCTCGGCGAGAACCCCGCCAGCAACCCGCGCGCCGTCATCGGAGCAAACGAGCCTCCTCTTGAAGAGCGCATCGCAATGGAGTTCCGCGACGCGCTGCTGGATCATCGGGATGACTTCATCGTTCGCATGGATAGCGCAATCGAAGCCGTCAGCCGCGCCATTGTGACCACCGAAGACGGCAAGCTCCAGCTTGTGTCCGAAGACGAAGAAACGCTCGGCAAGGCCGGTGATCTCGACAAGATCCTGCGCGCTTGTGACGGCCATATATCCGACACGCACAAGACGGTGAAGCAGCCCTATCTCGACGGAGGCCGCGCGGTCGATGCCGAGAAGAACCGGCTGGTCCATCCGATCACCGAAGCGCGCAGCAAACTCCGCGACGGTATGAACGCCTTCATGGCGAAGCGTGAAGCCGCGCGCCGCGCCGAGGAAGCCCGCATCGCCGCCGAGCAGCGCGCCGCTCAGGAACGCGCTCAGGCCGCCGAGGCTGAACGCCGCCGCGCCGAGCAGGAAGCCATTCGCGCAGCCGAGGCTATCGAACAGGCGAAGCGCGATGGTGATGCCGAAGCATTGGAAGCAGCTCGCCTCGCCGAACAGAACGCCGCGGCTGATGCCCGCGCTGCTGAACGCCGCATGGAAAACGAGACGTTCGCCGCCGCCCAGACCGCAACGCAGGCAGGGCCGGTGCGCTCCGATGCTGGCACAACGATCTCGGGCAAGGCGGTCTGGAACAGCGCCGTGGAAGACTACGCCAAGGCCATGCGCGCGGTGAAATCGGACCCGAAGGTCAAGGAAGCAATCGACGCCGCCGTGGCCCGCCTTGTGCGCGCCGGCACCCGCGAGATCACCGGGGTTCGCATCTGGTCGACCGTGCAGGCCGTGGCCCGCTGAACAATCTGAAAAGGAGAATACCAATGACCGCACGATCCCTCGCCATCGCGGCTGAAAACCGCGAAATCGACGCCAGCACGGCCCGCGCGGTCGCTGCCGCCAGCAAGCCGCGCAATGCGCTGGAAGCTATGGCCCAGCGCCTGCAAATCCAGCCCGCCAACCTCAAGGCGACGTTGATGAACACGGCGTTCTCGACCTGCCAGAATGAATCTCAGTTCATGGCGCTGGTCGTGGTCGCCAACGAATACGGCCTGAACCCGCTGCTCAAGGAAATCTACGCCTTCCCGGCCAAGGGGCAGGGCATCGTGCCGATGGTTTCGATTGACGGCTGGATCAGGATTATGAACGAGCATCCGGCGTTCGACGGCATCGAGTTCGAATACACGCCCGACGCGAAGGGCGGCATCGAGGCGATTGAGGCCATCATCTACCGCAAGGATCGCACCCACCCGATCAAGGTCATCGAGTATCTTGAGGAATGCAAACGAAACACCGATCCGTGGAACAAGTCGCCGCGCCGGATGCTGCGTCACCGCGCGCTTATGCAGGGCGCTCGTGTCGCGTTCGGCTTCTCTGGCATTGCGGTTGAGGGCGAAGACGACATCGACGGCGGTTATATCCAGAGCGAGGCGGTTCCTTCACTCCCAACCCGCCAAGCCCTCGCTGAAGAACTGAACGACAGCATCCCAGCCTTCGACGCCGAAACCGGCGAGGTCGCCCGCGATCCGGCCACCGGCATGAGCGAGGTCGACGAGGAAACCGCCCGCGCGCTCGACGCCAACGATGGCACCCTGTCCGACGAGAACCCCACCGCAGCCGAAGGGCCGGCGGATGAGCAGCGCGGCGAGGCGACCGAAGAACTCACGGCAGCCCAGATCAAGTTCGGCGAACTGATGGACGCCCTGCGCGGAGCCAATGGCAACGGCGCAATCAACAAGGTCGAGAGCGAGTATTTGAAGCATTGCGTAGCATTCCCGAAGGAAGCGGCTGATCAGTTTGAGGCGCTGCTGCAAAGCAAGCGCCAGGGCGGGGAGGCGGGCCAGTGAAAACCACCGCCGCCACCCTCTGCGAGATCATCGAAGGCCACCTCGGCTGCGATCCGGTCAAGCCGGTCGACATTGCCGATGCGGATTTCATTGAAACGCTCAGCATGGATCACCTCGATTTCGTCGAGATCATCATGCTCGTCGAAGAGACGTTCAACGTCGAAATCCTTGACGATGAAGTCGAGCGGTTCCGTCCGAACAGCTTTGGCACAACCCGTCCGCTGTCGGAACTGGTCGCGCTGATCGACGCCAAGAAGATGGATCAGGCGGCATGAGTGTCGGAACTCATTTATCGGAACAAATCAGCCATCGCGACTGGCTGATTGGCATGGCGCTTTCCGGCATCGCAAGCGTTAAGCCGCCGCCATACGAAAGCGGTTCGGCTCCCGACTTCACGGCATATGCGGCGCAGCAGGTCAGCCTGGCGGCTGCAATCGCTGATGCCGCGCTGGCTGAACGGAAGCCGAAATGATCCACCCGCCGCAGCCCCGCCTGACATACTCCGAAGCCGAGCGCGTCGGGCTGGCGCTGCGGCGCATGTGGAAAGGCTTGTCGGGGAAGAAGAAGACCCCGCGCATGTCCGAAGAACAGTGGGCCGACATGGTGCAATTCGTACTGCGGCACGCTGGCGATGAAGTCGCGGCGCGGGAAGGGGACCAGTGACATGGCCTATCACCCAAACGCCGGGAGCCTGCCCAGCGCCTGCGTCATCGCCGACGATCAAGGCAACGTCACCGGCTACCGAAAGGTCCATGTCCGCTGCTTTGGCGGCTTCGACAGCCGCAAGGCCGGGCATGATCCTTGGCCCTCGCATACCGGGCGAGCGCAGACGACCAGTTGGAAGATTTCTCGGCCGCCGCATGGGTTTGATATTTGTGAGTGGGAATTAGCATGAGCGAGACAACCGGCATCGAATGGACCGACGCCACGATCAACTTCTGGTGGGGCTGTTCCAAAGTGAGCCCCGGCTGCGATCACTGCTACGCAGAGACATGGGCGGCCCGCTTTGGCGAGAGCCTGTGGGGCGTCGGCGCACCTCGCCGCAAGATCAAGGGCGCGGTCGGGCTGCTCTACAAACTCCAGAATAGCGCCTCATGGTGGGCCGCTGATGCTGTAATCGGCAAGTTTCACCCCAACTCGGCCCGCCGCGTCTTCATCCAGTCGATGTCCGACCTGTTCGACAAGGAAGTGCCGGACGAGTGGTTTGATGAGGCGTGGAACGCAATCCGCAGTTGCGGGAGCCTTGACCTCCAGCTTGTCACGAAGCGCGTTTCCTTCGTCGAAAAGCGCCTTGCTGGTCGCCCTTGGCCCAAACACGCGCGATTGATCATCAGCATCGTCAATCAGGAAGAGGCTGATCGCGACATTCCGCGCTTGATCGAGTTGAAGCACCGGCTTGGCATTCCCTGCATCGGGCTCAGCATGGAGCCGCTGCTTGGTCGGGTAGTTCTGCGCGACGAATGGCTGGCCGAGCTTGGCTGGATCATCGTCGGCGGCGAGAGTGGTGCAAAGGCTCGTCCGATGCACCCCGACTGGGCCCGCTCACTCCGCGACCAGTGCGCGGAGGCAGGTGTGTCGTTTCTGTTCAAGCAGTGGGGCGAATGGATTCCCGCCCCTGAAATAGAAGATGCGGGCGGCGTCAGCTTCCACACTTTTGCGGACGGTACATGGGTGCAGCGCGTTGGCAAGAAAGCCGCAGGCCGCCTGCTCGACGGCGTCCAGCATGACGGGTTTCCGGCATGAGCCATCCAATCCCCTTCGAAGCCCTCGACGGCAAGGTTGGCGTCATGGGCGTTACCGGCACCGGCAAGACGTACACAGCAATAGGTTTGGTCGAACTGCTGCTTGACGCTGGCCGGCAGGTGATCATCATTGACCCGACCGGCGCGTACAATGGCCTTCGCACCGCTTTCCCGATCCCGATTTTCGGCGGCAAGTTCGGTGATGTCGAGATCGGTGAGGACAGCGGCGAGGCGGTGGCCCGCGCGATCATTGACCATGACCTCTCCGCAATCGTCGACGTTTCGCTGCTGCTCAAGCAAAGCCACGCTGCGGCTCGGCGGTTCATGGCTCCTTTTGTCGCCGTGATGAAGAACGCCCCGGCCCGCGCGCGCTATCTCGCGATGGACGAAGCGGACGAGTTCATGCCGGAGAATGCCAGCGGTTCGGTCGCGCAACTCTTCGGCGACCTGAAATGGATTGTCCGTCGCGGCCGCATCGAAGGTTGGCGAATGCTGATGGTCACGCAGCGCCCGCAGGACATTGCCAAGTCGGTTCTGACCCAGTGCGAAACGATGGTGATCCACAAGCTGACAGCCCCGCAGGACCGCAAGGCGCTGCTGGAATGGGTCAAGGGCACCGCCGACACCGCCGAGGGTAAGATCGTGCTCGACAGCCTCGCGAGGCTCGAAACCGGCGAGGCATGGGTCTGGTCGCCTCGCCACGACCTGTTGCAGCGGGTTCGGATGCCTGCGAACCGCTCCGAGGATCGCAGCAAGACGCCTGATGCTGACGATGCGCCGCACGCGCGGCTTGGGTTTCAGGCGGTGGATATGGGGGCGATTCGGGCGACGTTGGCCGCGCCGATGGTCGCCAATGAGGGGCAGGCGCTGGACCCCGCACTCAAGGCAGAACTTGAGGCACTGCGAGATGAGCGCGACGAATGGACGATTGAGCGTGCTACCGGGCAGCAGCAACTGGATGAACTTCTAGCGGTGATCGCTCGCTACCAAGAGGCCGAGCGGACCTTTTTTGGCATGATCGCCGACATTCAATGGCCGAGCGTAGCACGGGCCGATGGCTCTATGCCGTCTGAGCCTCGCATTATTCCCGGAGTTCAGGTTGTTGCCGAAAAGCCGGTTGCAACGCCCAAGACCAAAATTGCACAGCGCGAACCAAGCGAGGCTCCTGCCGGCCTCAACGCCGCCGCTCGCAAGATGGTCGAAATGCTCGATCGCATCGCCCCGGCTCGCGTTCCTTGGGGTTCGCTTGCTGCGATGATCGGCAACAAAGCCCGCGGCGGCAACTTCAATTCGGCTCGCAAGGCCATGCGGGAAAGCGGGCTGATCGTCGAGGATGGCGACACGGTGCGTAGCGCGCGACCGCCAGCAGAGGGTATGCGGCGGGATCAGGCGTTCTCGCTCTGGAGCGATGTTCTTGCCAACCCGGCACCACGCATGATGATCGCGCTGAAAGAGGAAGGCGGCCTGACCCGATCCGCTCTTGGCGCCAACCTCGGCATCGTTCCGCGGGGCGGCAACTTCAACAACGGGGTCGCACAACTGATCCGCAACGGCGTGGCGGTCGATCGCGGCGGCGTGCTGCATCTTGCTGATCCGCTGCCGGGGGAAAGCGCATGACCTGGCCCTTCGAAAACCTCACTCCGCTGTCCTACGATGTCATCCTCGCGGACCCGGCGACCAAGTTTCAGACCTTCTCGGCTGCCGGGCAGGGTAAGGGCCCCGACGCTCACTACCCGACGATGACTTGGGAAGAACTCGGCGAACTGCCCGTCTCGCAGCTCGGGCGCGGCGACACGATCCTGTTCATGTGGGCGTGCTGGCCAACCCTGCGGGAGAGCATCGCCTTGCTGGAGCAATGGGGCTTCCGCTACGTCACAGGCGGCGCGTGGCATAAGCGGACCAAGCACGGCAAGAGCGCATTCGGTTGCGGCTACGTCCTTCGCAGCGCCACCGAGCCCTATCTGATCGGCACGCTTGGCAGCCCGCTCACTTCGAACAGTGTGCGCGGCGTGATCGAGACGGAAGACCTTGATGTCATCGACGCCGAGGCCCGCGGTCACAGCCGCAAGCCGGATGAGCAGTACGATTACTGCAATCGCCTTTCGCCCCGCGCGCTGCGGTTTGTCGAGCTTTTCGCGCGGCAGGCTTATCCGGGCTGGGACGCTTGGGGCAATCAGGTGGGCAAGTTCGAGGTGCAGGCATGACTTGGAAACCCGAAGATTTCGAGGTTGCCTACTGGGGTGGCCCACATACGGTCGCCGGCTATACCTATCGCGGCCTCGGTCTGCACATAGGCATCCATCCCTCACCGAAAGGCAAGCGGCCCGCCCGCTGGATTTTGAGCCACCTCGGCACCGGACACCGCATTGCCATGATTGACGGCGACGTAGCGACCGCGTTCCCGATTGCGAGCGAGATCGCCGAGGCTGGGGACTGGGACTTCCTATCCATGCTGGGCTACAAAGACCGCTTCCCAGACGCGCCTGAGAGGCTGCGGGAGATTTGCAGCAAGCACCCCCAGCAGGTGATTTTCGCTGCGACAGTCGCGCGCGATGGTGTTGATCCTCGATCGCACGCCGTTGCCCAGCAAATTGCGGCGAACCGGCTATGACCGCGCCAGCTCGTATCACCGAGGCAGATATGACACGGGCGACCAAAGCCGTGAAAAGCGCGGGCTTCGAGCGCGCGCGCATCATCATGGATTTGGCGAACCAGAAGATCGAGGTCATCATTGGCGAGGCTGAGCCCGAATCGGGCAAGCCTAATCCCTGGAACGCCGAATGAGGTCCGCTATGCCCCGCATCCGTATGCCGCAAAATCGCTTCCTGCCGAAGTACGTCAGCGGCTTTGAGAGCCAGCATGGGCGCGAACGACTGGTTTTCCGCCGGAAGGGCGAGAAGAAGCTCTATTTCAAGGCAGCATTCGGGACCAAGGAGTTCGCCGAGGAATATGCCCGCTTCCTGACCGGGGACGAAGCCCAGCCAGTTGTTCAGGCTCCGAGACACGCGCCGGGGTCGGTCGACGATCTCGTTACCCGTTATTTCGCCGTTCCCACGCGCCTTGGCCCAAGCGAGGTGACTCAAGCTAAGGTGCGCGCTGTGATTGAGGACTTCCGCGACGCCAAAGGCACTGACGGCATCCGGCGCGGCGAGCGTATGGTGCGGGATGTCACCTTCGAGGCGATCGACAAGATCATTGCCAAGAAGTTGATCAAGACCGGGACCGGCAACAAGGCCAAGGGCGGCATTCACGCGGCCCGCAAGCTACGCAAGGAACTCGGCCGGTTGTTCAGGTTCGCAGCAAAGGTCGGCATGGTCGACCGCGACCCGATGGAGCACGTCGAGAAGATCCGGGTGCCGGTCGCTCAGCGTACCAAGGGGTTCCATTCGTGGACCGAAGACGAGATCACGCAGTACCGCGGGCGTTGGCCGGTGGGCACACGCGAGAGGCTGGCGATGGAATTGCTGCTCTGGACCGATCAGCGGCGCTCGGATGTCGTCAAGATGGGCAGGGCGCAGGTCAGGAATGGCCGCATCCCCATCGTGCAGGAGAAGACCGGCAAGACGCTCTGGATCGCTCTGGCGCCGCAACTGCTCGAAGCCATCGTTGCAATGAAGCCGGAAGACACCAGCCCGTTCTGCTTCCTGCTGACCAAGCGGGGCGGGCCGTTCAAGAAGGAGAGCTTCGGCAACTGGTTCAAACGCGCCTGCGTCGAAGCTGGCCTGAAGCACTGCACCGCCCACGGGCTGAGAAAGGCGACGCTGCGCCGCATGGCCGATCTGGAAATGGCGAACAAGCCGATGAAGTCCGTAAGCGGCCAGTCCCGCGACGATACGCTCGCGATCTATACCGAAGACGCCAATCAGGTCATGCTCGCAGACGCCGCGATCACTGCGCTTGCCAGGTGGGAAATGACCCGTGATCTAGGGGAGACAGATGATGAATACAGGTTCACTGCAAATGACTGAAAGCCTCACCTCGTCACAGGTGGGTCATTCTGGTGAGGCATTCGATGCCCTGAAACCCGCTGATTTCCGCGCCCCTGTGGAAAGGGGTGGCTCCCTGAGTAGGATTCGAACCTACGGCCACTCGATTAACAGTCGAGAGCTCTACCGCTGAGCTATCAGGGAACAAACCCGGCAACTGCGGTCAATGCCGGGGCAGGGGTGCGCCTATAGCAGCGCTGATACGTTTGG
>NZ_JANPGP010000011.1:0-35516 GCF_031424035.1 Novosphingobium sp. | reverse complement strand
GTGACGACCTGATCGCCCTTCTTGATGCTGGCGATCTTGTCGCGCAGCTGCTTCTGATTACGCATCTGCGGACGCAGGATGAGGAACCAGAAGATCAGGAACATGAACACCAGCGGCAGGAAGCTGGTCCAGGCGGGAGGGCTGGATGCTGCCGCACCGGCGGCCAGGAGCGAAAGGGTAGCGCTGCTCATGGGAGGAAATTTCTTTCTTTTTCAGACGGTCCTGCTGCCCCGCAATGCCATGCATTGCACCCGTGACACCACCGGACCCTTGGTGGCGCGCGGGTTAGCAGCAAAGATGGTAAAGGGCAACGCGCGCCGCAAGCCCCCCATGTGCAAGAAACGCGTGCAGGAAAAAAGGCCACCGCGGGCCGTGTGCAACAGCCTTGCATCCGCCCGGCACCATGCCTATAGGCGCGCTCTCCGCAGCGGACAGCTTGTCCGCAGGCTGGAACCGGTCGGGACGTAGCGCAGCCTGGTAGCGCATCACACTGGGGGTGTGGGGGTCGGAGGTTCGAATCCTCTCGTCCCGACCAATATTTCAATGACTTAACGGCGATTTCTCGACAACGCACACCCCGATCTTGTTATGGTGGTGCGCTGGTGGTGCAGATAATGCCAGTATGTTCTCACCACGATGCATCGCTGCGCATCAAAAATGAACATCGTCAGACCCCTTTTCCGAATTGAACGCCGGGCCGATTCCCCCTAATCTGACGGGACGGATGCAGGAGCAATTGCCCCTCAGCCCCGCCGAGTTCGTCAAAATCCGGGACGGCTTCATTGCGTTTCTCAAGCAACCGGCTGGGACACCTATCGAGCTGATTATTCCGAAGGAAGTTCTCGACGCGATGGCATTGGCTGCGCGCCGGGGCCGCAGGCGTCAACAGGCCCTCGATGTCTTGCGCGGCATATCCATCGTGGCTGTTGCGGTTGGCGCTGCTCTTGCCGTTTTCTGGGAACCAATGGCCGTCGGAGTTGCGGTCCTGCTGGCCAGTGGTGTGACTTTCGTTTGGGCGCACAACAAGAGCAAGATTCGCTTCGAGCCAGAAATCGACGAACTGGTCACCGAGCCGAATGTAGTGCTCCAACGCAATCTGAGAGCGCTGGAAGATTATAAGCATCTGATCGCGAACGGCGACATCATATGCGACGAGCGGCTGCCGGACGGAACGGTCAAGCCGCTGTCACAGAAAGCCCGCGGTGCCTTCCTCGCGGACCATGGCTCGCTCTTTGTCCTCAGCCGCGATCAATCGCTTTGGCAATGCACCCCGCACAGGCCAATTCCGATGAGCGCCTTATGGGTCAGACTTGGCGGGCGAGTTGCGCCCGTCTTCGTGACATCGCGCACCTTGCTTGAAACCCCGGATCGCGAATTGTTCGACAAGCGCATCAACTGGCTTCTGTCACATGCCGACAAAGCGGGTTCAAAGGCCAAGGGATTTCGGGAAGCGATCCAGATCATCGTTGCACTTCGACGCCCGGAATTCGAAGGCAAGACATTCGAACAGAAGAAGGAAAAGCTTCGCGAAGAAGGAACGGCTGACAGCAGAATGGAGAAAATCCACGCAGGCATCTATCCGCCGTTCAATAGCTTTCTCCGCAATTTGCCGATGCATGAATTTCCGTGAATGTGGAACTGAATTCACGCTGATGCCCCGATTTGCCACGTCCTGCATTCCAACGAATGAAAGGACCACGCAATGCCTCCGAACCGGGACCAGCTCCTGACTGTAACCGACGTGCTCAACGTCACCGGCTTCAAATCGCGCACCACCTTGTATCGCCGCGCGCGCAGCGGAGCATTTCCATGCCCCTGCCACATCGGCGCGGGCAAGATACGGTGGCGTTCGGGTGACATCGAGGACTGGCTGAACGGCCTCCAACTCCGTCGCTACTGACCTGCCCCACCGGCGAACCCGCCCAGCTTGATTGCTTGGCAGGACGCACCTGCCTTCACCTCCTAAACCACCTGCAATCGTGATTTCACGAAAGGATGCCCCATGTCCATTTTCCACCGCGCCATGGACCGGCTTGCCGATTTCATCTGGACTGGCCGCAAGGTCAATCTGCGTTTCACCGCTGAATACCGCACCGCCTGCTATACGGTTCCGCTCATCAACAAGCTGCTTGCCGAGGGCGAGGACGGTGACACATACCGCACCGCGCTTGTCCCGTGGCACGAGGCCGAACGGCCACCGCTTGCATTCTATCAGGGCGACACGTCGCGGTGCAGGATCGACGGGCCTTGGCAAGAAGCTGGGCGGGACTGGGTTCCGCTTGGCGGATTGATCTTGTCCCCGGGCGTAACCGCCCACCTTGATCCGTTCGAGGCTCAGGCGCTGCATGAGAAGGTGCAGCAGGCGATAGAGGCCGTCATTCGGGCATGGGTCGGGGACCACGATCTAACCTCGCTGCCACCTGTCCCGGAGCATTTCGACAGATGCAGGGCCGACCGCAAAGCCAAAGCGATGATCGCCGCTTGGGCATCCGGTAACACGGCTTCCGCAACCGACAAGGCCGACAATTGCTGTTCCGGCGAACTCACGGACGCCCCTTGCGATGCTTGTCGGAAAGGACCGGAACATGACTGAACCGATAGTCCAAAAGTCGATGTTGTGGGGCTGCGATGCTACGCATCGAGCCAGCAATTCAGATACACACCTCACGCACGGGTGCATCCAGCAATTCTGCGGGTTTGATGGGATGCTGATAGCATCCCATCAAATGCCAGAGTGCAAAAACGGCGGAATTGCGACATTTCTTGCGATGGCGGATAGCATCTCGCCGGGAGGTGCCCGATGAGCGCCCGCGCCCAAACGGTTCGGCTCACCCCGGCCCGCCACCGCACCCTTGTCGGGTTCGCCAAGACCCACGGGTTGAGCGAGTATGCGATGCTCGCCCGCGTCGTGGACGCGGGCCTCGCCGCCCTCGTTCATGGGACGGGCAACGAGATCGACACCCGCGAAATCGTCACCGAACTGGCGTCCGTCAGCACCCGCATAGTGGACGTGGAGCGAATGCTTGACCGGGCGCTGTTCACGGCCTGCGCCGCATATTGCTACGCCCGCAGCGCGGCGTCAGGCGCGCGCAAGTCCGATGAGGCCATCACCGCCGAAATCAATGCGGCCTATGATCGCCAGCGGCGGCTCTCGCAGGAGGGGCGGAAATGAACCAGCCCCACGACCGGCGCGCTCATGCCGATGCCTTGCGCCGCCACAACCGCAACAATCAGGCCGCACGCTTCAAGCGGCAGGCCGGTGTCATGCTGGCGTCAATCGCCCTGGGCGCGGTAGCTACACCTTTTGTCATGTTAGACCAGCAGACCTTGCAGGCAGCGGGCACCTATGCCGTAGCCAAGTCGAAGCTGTGGTTTTCGCAAGGAACCGTGGTCGATCCGGCAATCACGATCAGCCAAGACGGCCAAGCCTATGCCGTTCCAGCCCGCGCCGTTGTCGCCTATCGGTATTACAGCGTGGCGGCACGCCGCACCCTCGGTTACGCGACATGGGGCTGCTGGCTGGGTTTTGGCGGATGGCTCGCGAGCCTGATCCTTTTTCGTGGGGTTATAGCACGGCGGCGGGAGCGTGCCTTGCAGGACCGGGTTGTCGCCGGAACCCTCGTCACTACCGAGAAGCAGCTTGCCAAGCTGACCGGCGCGGAGGCCGACGCCCGCGCACTTTCCGTTGGCACCGTCCCCATCCCGAACAGGCTGGAAACTCGGCACATGGCGATGATCGGCACGACTGGCAGCGGCAAGACCACGGCACTGCGCCAGTTGCTCGACCGGATTGAGGCGCGCGGCGAAGCCGCCTTGGTTTATGACACCAGCGGCGAGTTCGTTGCACATTACTACAGGCCCGAACGCGGCGACGTGATCCTCAATCCGTTCGATGCCCGCTGTGCCTACTGGTCGCCCTTCGCCGAGATAGACCACCCCGCCGATGCCGACCGCATCGCCCACCAGCTAATCACCGAAACCGGACAGCATGACAGCGACGTATGGCTGGACACCAGCCGTATCCTTGTCGCCAACATGATCCGCGCATTGTGGCGCGAGGGCAAATGCACATTGCCCGCATTGCTGAACGCCCTGCAGGACCGCACCAAGGACGACCTCAAAGTGTGGCTTGCGGGCAGTTCGTCGGCGCGGACCTTCGCCGATGATGCCGACCGGGCGACCGGCAGCGTGCTGTTCATGCTGTCTAAGGCCGCGAACCTGATCCAGTTCCTTCGCACTGAGGACAGTGGCGGTTCCGCGTTCGCCTTCCGGGACTTCATTCATGGGCTGGATAAGCGGAAAGGTGCCCGCCCTTGGATATTCGTGCCGCGCAAGGAGGATTATTTCGAGGCGTCAAGGCCCTTACTCGCCTGCTGGCTGGAATGCGCAGCCAGCGCCGTGCTGGGCTTGTCCCCATCACCCGACCGGCGCATCTGGTTCGTGCTGGACGAACTGGCCGACCTTCCGCGTGTCGATAATCTGGCGCGGCTACTGCCCGAAGGCCGCAAATTCGGCGCGGCGGTCGTGCTAACCTTTCAGGCACTGGGCCAGATGCGGCACCGCAATGGGCCGCAAATCGCCGAATCCATGCTGGGCTGCTGCAATACCAAGCTGTTCCTGCAAACCATCGACGCCGAAACGCGCGCGTGGGCCAGCCAGACCATCGGTGAGTGCGAGGTCGAAATCCAGACCATGACCGATGCGCTGGCCGAGGGCGACGACAAGCCCCGGACCACTCTCGGCAAAACTCGCAAAATGCGCCCCGCCATACTGGAAAGCGAACTGCGCCTGCCCAAGTTCGAGGGCTATTTACTGTTCCCAGACGGGTTGCCGGTGGCCCGGATCAGGCTGACAGCCGATCATATCGCGCGGCGCGGGCCTGCCCGTCAGCCGGGATTTGTCCCCGGCGATCCCAAGAACACGCTTTGGGAACAGGCATCAAGCGCCGCGCCAGCAGCTCAGCCACCATCCATGCCAGTGCCTGATAGCAAGGGACCAGTCTGATGGTCGCGTCCGTTTCCGCGCTGACCAGCTCGGGTCAGGCCGCCAGCTACTATGAATCCGCTGGCGAATATTACGCTGACGGCGGCGAGTCCCCATCGGAATGGCAGGGCAAGGGCGCGGAGGAGCTGGGTCTATCTGGCGATGTTGACCGCGATCAGTTCCGCGATTTGCTGGACGGCAAAGTTGCGGACCAGCAGCTTGGCACCACACGCGACGGCAAGCTGGAACACCGCCCCGGTTGGGACGTGACCTTGAGTGCGCCAAAGTCTGTGTCGATCATGGCCGAGGTCGCAGGTGACCGGCGACTGGTTGCGGCGCACGGGGCAGCGGTAAAAACTGCACTTGCCCATGTTGAAAGCCATATGGCCGCTACCCGCGTCCGCGACGGCGGCGCCGTGAACCGCGCAGCGACCGGCAATCTGGTGATCGCCAGTTTTCAGCACGGCACCAGCCGGGCGCAAGACCCGCAGCTCCACACCCATAATGTCATCCTGAACGCGACCAAGGGTGTGGATGGCACTTGGCGCAGCCTTGAACCACGCGCGATCTACCAACTGCAAAAGCAGATTGGCGCGATCTACCGGCAGGAGCTGGCCTTGAAGGTCCGCGAGCTGGGCTATGAGATCGAGGTGGGCAAAGGCTCTATGTTCGAGATCAAGGGTGTTTCGCCCGAGGTCATGGCCGCTTTCAGCACCCGAAGCGCCGAGATCGAGGCCGCGCTTGCCGAGCGCGGCACGTCCCGCGATGTTGCCACTGCCGCCGAAAAGCAGGTTGCCGCGCTCGACACCCGGCAGGCCAAGGTTGCCGCCAATCCTGCGGCGCTTGTCGCGGATTGGCGCGATACTGCCAGTGCAGCCGGGTTCGGGCCGGAGGCAAGGCTCGCTATGGTCAAAGAGGCCGAAGCCATTGCCACCAGCGGCGGCCATCGCACCACAATCGACTTACAGGGTGATAGCGCCGCGAGCCGCGCCGTTGCGCAGGCCGCCGACAAGCTGGGCGAACGCCAGTCGGTGTTTTCCGCCGCTGCCTTGCACGAGGAAGCCGGGCGCGTCGGGCTGGGCAAGGTCAGCTATGCGCAAATCGGGGAAGCCATCGCATCCGCCACCAAGCAGGGCGAATTGATCGACCGCATCCATATCGACCGGCGCGGCGCGGAGTTTGCCGGGTTCACCACCCGTGCCAACGTCGAAACCGAGGTCAAGTTGCTGCGGATCGAGGCGGAAGGACGCGGCGCACTGTCCCCCATCGCCACACCGCTTGCCGCCGCCAAAGCGGTCGCCACCGCATCGACGCAGGGCGAACGCGCGGGCTTTGGCTGGAATGCCGACCAGCGCACCGCCACCGAGCAGCTTTTGACCAGCGGCAACCGGATCACCGCCTTGCAGGGCTATGCAGGAACGGCCAAAACCACCACCGTTCTTGCGACCTTTGCCCGCGAGGCCGAAGCGCGCGGCGTGTCCGTTGTCGCGCTTGCGCCGACCGCATCGGCGACGATGGTGCTGGGCGAGGCGCTTGGCGCGCGCAGCGATACCGTTGCCCGGCATCTATTGTCAGCTGAGCGCCCCAGTCAGGGTAAGCCCGTAGCATGGATCGTGGACGAGGCATCACTGTTGTCAGCCCGCGACACCGCCCGGCTGTTCGACCTGGCGGAGAAACAGAACGCCCGCGTCATCCTTGTGGGCGACGTGAAACAGCTTGGATCGGTGGAGGCTGGCGCAGCCTTCGCGCAGTTGCAGGGCGCGGGCATGGAAACCGCCAAGCTCGGCGAGATCGTCAGGCAGACCAATACCGCGACCAAGGACGCGGTGCTGGCAACCATCGAAGGCGACGCCAAGAAGGCGCTCGCCGCGCTGGACCGGGGCGGCGGCAGGATCGTGGAGAATGCCGACCGTGCGGAGCGGTTCGCTGCCATCGCCGAGCAATATGCCAAGCTGGACAAAACCAGCCGTGCCCGCACCCTTGTTATCGAGCCGTCGCGCGAGGGGCGCGATACGTTGACCGCCGACATACGCGATGCACTTGCCAAATCCGGAGTGCTGACGGGTCCCGGCGTCACCATGCAGAGCCTTGCCAACAAGGGGCTGACCCGCGCCGAGACTCGCGATCCATTGAGTTACGACAAGGGCGATGTGGTCCGGTTCACCCGTGACTATGCCGACAAGGGCGTAACGCGCGGGGAAGCCTACCGCGTCGAAGCCATCGACCCCGCCAAAGCGGCCATTGCGCTCAAATCGGAGGATGGCCGCGAGGTGGATTGGCGGTTGCGGCAATGGGGCGCGGGTAACAGCCAGACCTTTGCACCGCAGTTGCTCGAACTCAAGACCGGCGACAGCATCCGGTTTACCCGCAACGACCGGGAGGCGGGGCGGATCAACGGCGCGCGCGGCGAAGTGACCGCGATTGACGCGCAGGCCCGCACGGCGGAAATCCGCAGCCCGCGCGGGCAGACCCAGACCTTGAGCCTTGATGCTGCCCGCGATCAGCACATTGCCCATGCTTATGTAGAAACCGCCTTTTCTGCCCAAGGGCGCACCGCCGATCATGTGATGATCCACGCCGACAGCAAGGCCACCAACCTGATCGACCAGAAGTCGTTCTATGTCGGGATTTCCCGCGCGAAGGAGTCCGTCGCGATCTTCACCAATGATCGCGGCAAGTTGGTGTCCGCAATCAATGAGCGGGCCGGTCAGGTGCAAGCCGCCATCGCGCAGGCCACCATGCCAACACCAGCAGCGGGCAAGGCGATGGGGCCCGGGATGGGTTGATCCTTGATGCGGTACAACCGGCATACGGAAAGCGGGAATCGCCTTGGCGTCCATCATGGCAGGGAATGTGAGAT
Source organism: Novosphingobium sp. (assembly GCF_031424035.1). Taxonomy (GTDB): domain Bacteria; phylum Pseudomonadota; class Alphaproteobacteria; order Sphingomonadales; family Sphingomonadaceae; genus Novosphingobium. The sequence continues at coordinate 27,673 of NZ_JANPGP010000011.1, read as the reverse complement.
GAATGCCCGTGTTGCTCTTTGAAAGGGGATGATGGGATGATAGGCAGGAGTCTAACAGCCAGTCGAAGAGACCTCATAAATGCCTCGTATATTTGACAATATTGACAACACACTTTTGCCCGAACTGAAAAAGGTAATGTCGGTCTCGGACCGCGCGGATTTTTGCGTCGGTTATTTTAATCTTCGCGGTTGGCGTCAAATAGATGAACATGTCGAGGCATGGTCCGGCGAGAGTGGCAATGCTTGCCGGTTACTGGTCGGCATGCACCAGTCCCCCGAACGAGGTCTTCGAGAGAAGCTGGCTGCCGTCTCTCACGACGACGGCATCGACAATGCGCGTGTTCTGGAGCTTAAAAAGGAACTTGCCGAAGAATTTAGAGCGCAGTTAGCTATTGGAACGCCGACAAACATAGATGAGGCGGGCCTTCGGCGGCTCGCTCGTCAAATTCGGGCAAAAAAAGTTGTCGTCAAACTTTTCCTACGACACCCTTTGCACGCAAAACTATATCTTCTTCATCGACCAGACCCGGTCAATCCCAAAGTCGGGTTTGTAGGCAGCAGCAACCTGACATTCGCTGGTTTGGCTTTTCAGGGCGAACTGAATGTCGATGTGATGGACCACGACGCTGGTGACAAGCTCGCCGCATGGTTCGAAGCGCGTTGGAACGACCGCTGGTGCATCGACATTTCCGACGAATTGGCCACGATTATAGAAGAAAGTTGGGCGGGCGAGGCGCTGGTGCAGCCATACCACGTCTATCTCAAGATTGCCTACCACCTCGCTCAGGAGGCGCGTCTTGGGCAATCAGAGTTCAGGATACCCGCTATTTTTGGCAACAAGCTTTTTGATTTTCAAACTAGCGCAGTGAAGGTGGCTGCTCATCACCTCAACAAACGCGGTGGCGTCGTGATTGGCGACGTGGTTGGTTTGGGCAAGTCGATCATGGCGTCGGCTCTGCTAAAGATACTGGAAGACAGCGATGGCCGCAGCCTCATAATTTGCCCCAAGAACCTTGTCGAAATGTGGGATGACTATGTCGAAACCTATAATCTATCGGCCAAGATCATCTCGCTTTCACGGGTCGAAAGCGAATTGCCAGATCTTCGCCGCTATCGAACAGTCCTGATCGACGAGAGCCACAACCTACGCAATCGCGAAGGTAAGCGTTACAAGGTGATCGAGGACTACATCCGATCCAACGATAGCCAATGCATTCTGTTATCTGCGACGCCATACAACAAATCATTCATCGACCTGTCCTCGCAGCTCCGGCTGTTCATCGAGGACGATCAGGACATCGGCGTCCGTCCGGAAGCGATGATACGCGCTATCGGTGGCGAAACCGAATTCGTCCGCAAACACCAATGCGCCGTGCGCTCAATCCCCGCTTTCGAAAAAAGCGACCAGACTGATGACTGGCGAGAGCTGATGCGCCTCTACATGATCCGGCGGACGCGCGGGTTCATCCTCCAAAACTATGCGCAGACGGACGACGTCAGTGGGCGTAAATTCATCACCTTCTCCGATGGCACCCGTTCCTATTTCCCTGTGCGTCAGCCGAAATCGGTCAAATTTGCGATCAACGACGCCGACCCCAATGATCCGTATGCCAAAGCATATTCCGACGCAGTTGTATCGGCGGTCGATGGACTGACCTTGCCGCGCTACGGACTGGCCAACTATTTGAATCCCGATCCAGCGCATCCGCCGACCCCCGCTGAAGACACAATCATGGACGGTCTGGGTCGCGCGGGAATCCGGCTCATGGGCTTCTGCAAGACCAACCTGTTCAAGCGGCTCGAAAGCGGCGGTCCGGCCTTCATCCAATCGCTCCAACGCCATATCATGCGCAATTTGGTTTATCTCCATGCGCTCGAAAATGAACTGCCGGTGCCCATCGGAACCCAGGACGCCGAACTGCTCGACGTATCGGACGAGGATGCAGATTCCGAAGCTGCCGATACGCTGTTTGCCAACGGCGAGTATGGCGAAGGTGAAGTCGAGGCCGATCAGGCATTCGACGGGCTGGAAAAATTGCGTGAGCGGGCGGCTCTGATCTATGGCGTTTACAGCAATGCGAAGAAGCGGCGCTTCAAATGGCTGAAACCCTCGCTGTTCAAGCGAACTTTGCAAACCGACCTGCAAGCAGACATCGACGCCCTGCGCGAAGTTTTGCGCGTTTGCGGGACATGGGACGAAGCCCGCGATACCAAGCTGAAGGCGTTGATCGAACTTGTCCGCGTTGATCATCCAACCGACAAATTGCTGATATTCACACAATTTGCCGACACCGCGCGCTTTCTTGAGGCCGCACTGCGAAAGGCGGGCATCACTGCCATTTCCGCGGTCACCGGCCAGTCCGAAAACCCCACCCGCCTCGCATGGCGATTTAGTCCAAGGTCAAACAAGAAGGAAAAGATTGCGCAAGCCGAGGGCGAATTGCGCGTGCTTGTCGCCACCGATGTCCTGTCCGAAGGCCAGAACCTTCAAGATTGTGCCACTATCGTCAATTTTGACCTGCCTTGGGCGATCATCCGCCTGATCCAGCGTGCGGGCCGTGTGGACCGCATTGGCCAGCAGGCCGACACGATCAATTGCTATTCCTTCCTACCCGCCGATGGCGTTGAACGGATAATCCGGCTTCGCGCCCGTGTCCGTGCGCGGTTGAAGGAAAATCAGGAAGTTGTGGGTTCGGACGAAGCGTTCTTCGAGGACGACAGCAAGGAAAACCCGATCCAAGACCTTTACAGTGAGAAATCCGGTATTCTTGATGGTGACGATGACGGCGAGGTTGATCTTGCCTCATACGCATTTCAGATTTGGCAAAACGCGATCACCGCAGACCCGAAGCTGAAGAAACTGGTCGAGGATTTGCCCGATGTGGTTTTCACGACCAAGGCCGTGCCGCCAGTTGCCGACGCCAAAGAGGGCGCGCTGGTTTACATTCGCACACCCGACGACAATGATTCACTCGCTTGGATGAGCAGCGAGGGCGAGATTTTGACCCAATCGCCACTTGCCATCTTGCGGGCCGCCGAATGCCTGCCCGACGAGCCGCCGCTGGAACGCACAGAATTTCACCACGAAATCGTGCGCATGGGTGTCGAGCATTTGATGCAGGAAGAGCGCACCACCCACGGCGCACTTGGCCGTCCCTCGGGCGCGCGTTTCAAAACCTACGACCGCCTCAAGCGGTTCCTTGAGCATCAGGGCAATGAACGCACCCTGTTCGTCACCGATCATTTCGTGCGCGATGTCGAAAAGGCCATGGGCGACATTTACGAATACCCAATGTTCCAATCGACTATCGACACCTTGAATCGTCACCTGAAAACCGGGATCAATGACCACAAGCTTGCAGAAATGGTGATCGCCTTCCGCGAGGACGGGCGGCTGTGCATGAAGCAGGACAAGGACGAAGCGCCCAGCGAACTGCGGATTATCTGCTCAATGGGCTTGAAGGGCTGACTATGGCAATCGACAGGCCTCGCGCCACAATCCATCTCAAGGCGTTCGATTTCGCCAAACTGTTCATCGAAGAACTGGGCTGGGATCGCCCGTCATCGCGCCAGCCTGAAATCGTGGATGCAGAAGGCCAGCAATTTGTCCTTGCCCCCGTGGCCGACAAGCGCGGTGTCCGAATTTTCCATTGCCCCGCCATACCCGAGCGCAACACCCGCCAGCGAATCGAGCGCGAGATCACGAAGCGCGCCTACGAACACCTGATCATTTTCACCGACCCCGCACAGACCAAGCAAATCTGGCAGTGGGTTGCCCGTGAAAAGGGCAAGCCAGCGGCGTTCCGTGAGCATACTTGGCTTGCCAGCAGCGCGCCCGATGCGCTGATCCAGAAGCTGGATCACATTGCCTTCGCCCTCAGCGAGGAAGAGGGGCTGACCCTGGCCGGAACCACGCTGCGCATGCGCGATGCGTTTGACCGGGAGAAGATCACCAAGCGGTTTTACGAAGCCTTCAAGCAGCAGCACGACCAGTTCCTTGGCTTCATTACTGGGCTGGCCAACGTGTCAGACCGGCAGTGGTATGCGTCGCTGATGCTCAACCGACTGATGTTCGTCTATTTCATCCAGAAAAAGCGCTTTCTGGATGGCGATATCGACTATCTGAAAAACCGGTTGGCACAGGTCCGCGCGGCAAAAGGCACCGACCAGTTCCACAGCTTCTATCGGGCCTTCCTGCTGAAACTGTTCCATGGCGGTTTGGCCACCGCAGTCGGCGCGCGTGATCCAGAAACGGCCAAATTGCTTGGCACCATCCCCTATCTTAACGGCGGGCTGTTCGAACCCCACGCGCTGGAGGCCGATGGCAACACCATCCAGATTGCCGATGCGGCATTCGAGGGCGTCTTCAACTTCTTCGACCAGTATGAATGGACGCTCGACACCCGCCCCATCGAACAGGCTGATGGCAGGGAGATCAACCCAGACGTTCTGGGCCATATCTTTGAAAAATACATCAACCAGAAGCAGATGGGGGCCTACTACACCAAGGAAGACATCACCGATTACATCACCAAAAACACGGTGGTGCCGTGGCTGTTCCAGAACTCCACCGGCCATGACAAAGTGGCGTTTGAGCCGGACGGCTATGTCTGGCGGTTGTTGTCTGAAAACCCCGACGCTTACATCTACAAGTCCGTCCGGCACGGCACCGGCAGTCCCCTGCCCGAAAACATCGCGGCGGGCATAGATGATTTTGCCCAGCGCACGGATTGGAACAAGATCGCGCCGCGCGAATTCGGCTTGCCCACCGAAATCTGGCGTGAAGTTATTGCGCGGCGTGAGCGATATGACGCCATCCGCGCCAAAGCCGCTTGTGGAGAGATCACGCGGATTGAGGATTTCATAACCCACAATCTCGATATCCGGCAGTTCGCTCGCGACGTGATCCAGTATGCCGAAAGCCCTGATCTTGTGCGTGCGTTCTGGAAAGGCATATCCTCGATCAAAATTCTGGACCCAGCCTGTGGTTCAGGCGCATTCCTGTTTGCCGCGCTCAATATCCAGTATGACCTGTATGACGCCTGCCTTGAGCGTATGGAGCAATTCGTTGCTTCTGCACCCGATAGCGGTGGTGGGCGCAGTCAGGTTTATTCCGATTTCCGCACAGTTCTGGCGCAGGTGGCGCAGCACCCCAATCGCGACTATTTCATCTACAAATCGATCATCATCGCCAATCTCTATGGCGTGGATATCATGGATGAAGCGGTGGAAATTTGTAAGCTCCGCCTGTTCTTGAAACTGGCCTCCCAGCTTGAAAACCCAGACCAGATCGAGCCGTTACCCGACATCGATTTTAACATCCGCGCGGGCAACACGCTGATCGGCCATGCCTCCATCGCCGATGTGAAGAAGGCCACAGAGGCCACCGGCTTCGATTTCGATGATCGCGCAGGGAAGATTACAGCGGCGGCGCAAGACCTTGATCAGGCATTCCGCTTGTTCCGCGAGCAGCAAACCACTCTGCATGGCGGGATCGAGGCCGAGCACAAGACCGAATTGCGCGGGCGGCTTGGAGCCTTGGAAAGCCAGCTCGACCGGTTTCTGGCTAATGATTATGGCGTGGACGTGGGCAACGACCTTGCTGCGTCGGCCAAATTCCTAACCTGGAAAGCTAGCCATAAGCCCTTCCATTGGCTCATTGAGTTTTACGGCATCATCAACGGCGGCGGCTTTGATGTGGTGGTTGGAAATCCACCCTACGTCAAAGCCTCCGACGTTCGGAAAGATTATGCAGTTCGAGGCTACGACACCGACCGCTGTTCGGACATGTATGCGTGGATCATGGAACGCGCAGCTACGCTGACCTCGGCCAAGGGCTTTTACGGTATGATTGTGCCGTTGAGCTTGACGTTTTCCGGCAATTTCCAATCGCTTAGAAATTACCTGCTCAAACAATTCTCAGCAAATTGGTTTTCATCGTTTGCCCGCATTCCGGCAGCGCTTTTCAGTGCCGATGTGCGCGTTCGCAACACGATTCACATTGGCCAGAAAACCGGGGGTTCCGGCCACCACACGACAATCACGCATCGCTGGTTTGAAGAGGCGCGACCACATCTCGTAGAGCGTATTGAATACGCCAAATTCGACGAAAGGGCTTGGGACGGCCTGATCCCCAAGCTAGGAAACCAGCGACTGTTGAATGCGCTTGAACTAGCCAAACAAAAATTTCCCCCACTTGATGCTGAGATCGCAAACCAAGCCAACCGCAATCAGCTTCATTTTAAAAAGTCGGCATATAATTGGGTGTCTTTTGCCCATGAACCGGCACCGGCATACGGTGCCAATGGAAAATTGCTTCCAATTACCGAGTCAGGCCAAACTTCATTTAGCAACGGCGATTCCGCAGCCCTTGCTCACACCCTTCTGAACGGGAAAATCGCTTTCATTTGGTGGGTAATCGTCGGCGACGACTTCCATGTTACCAAAGCAAACTTCGAGAGCATCCCCTTCATCACTAACCTACCTATTGATGATAAGCGAAAACTCATAGCTCTTTCTGGTGAGCTGAATCAGAAGATGCTCGAAAACACAGTTTTCAAACTCAATGCCGGGAAGCGAATTGGAAATTACAATCTTGCGCTTTGCCGGGACATAACAGATCAGTCAGATATGATTTGGGCAAGAAACTTGAAAATTACTGATTGTGAGTCAGATTTAGAACTTGCATATTGCCAAGTTGTAAAAACAAACTTCGACGAAATGGGCGACTGTAGTGCGCTGTTGATCGATTGAATAGGCGGAAGAATTGATGAACCAACTGATCACAACTGGGGGCTGGAAAAAGATAACTGCAGCAGCATCGAAAGCAACAAAGCCTTCGTTTGCGGCTGTAGCCTATTTTGGCAGCAGGGGTGACAAGCTTCTACCCCTGAGGGAAGGAAGCAACCTTGTTGTCGATGCCAGTCTTGGCGCCGTCACGACAGGCATAACCGACCCAAAGGCACTTCGGCGGCTCCATGACGAAGGCGTAAAGGTGTTCTCCATGCCTTTGCTCCATGCAAAGGCCTTTGCCTTTGACTCTGTCGGGTTTGTTGGCTCGTCCAACGCATCTGCTAACTCTGCCACCCGGTTGATTGAAGCAAACGTTGCGGTAGTCGATGCCAAAACCCTGAAAGGCATTCGAACTTTTGTCATGAGTCTGTCCACAGACTGCCTGGATGACGACGCTTTTGACTGGCTCGAAGCCCGATACCGACCCCCAAAATTCGTAATACCTAGCATTTCAAAGGAAACGCACAGACGCTTGCTCACACAGATTATGCCGTCGGATCAGCAGGGATACTCTGGGCATCAGGTCCAGCCAACATCCGGCGCATGGAGGGAGTTTTTCGGCATTGACCTTGATGACGTTGAAATGCCGACCCTACGATTGCGAAATACGAAAACAGGCGAAGTGTTTGATCGTAAGGTCGTAAGACATGCCAAGGTCATTACCTTGGACATTCCCGAGGCAGTGCCGGGGGCCTTATTAGAAGTTTGGTATGTCGGACTGAACCGCTATGACTACCGAGTGATCGGCCCTGCCAACTCGAAATTCAAGGCTCTGGACAAGGAATTGCGGAAGACCGAAAACCCCTCGTGGGTATCAGGGCGCTTATGGATTGTGACTTAGGCCAGCCATTGGCCTTCTTTTGCTCTCAGTCCTGCCCCGGCGACGTAATCCTGAAAGCGCAGGATTGGGCCAATGCGCGCAGGTCGGATGACGCACCTGTGATCAGCGGCTTTCACACGCCCGTTGAGCGCGACGTGCTGCGCATCCTGCTGCGTGGTAGCGCACCAGTTATCCAAGTTCTGGCCCGAGCACTTGACGGTGCGCGCCTACCTGCTGCGCTCCGCAGTGCCGAAAAGGAAGGGCGCGCGCTGATCGTTTCCCAATTCGCCGCCAATGTGCGCCAGACCACCGCCCGCACCGCTGAACAGCGCAACCGCTACATCCTCACCCGCGCCGCCACCATCGTGTTCGCTCACGCATCATTGGGCGGAAAGACCGAAGCCCTTGCCGCCGAAGCCGTCGCGTTGGGGCTGCCTGTTTTTACACTGGCATCCCCCAGCAATGCCAATCTGACCGGCATGGGCGCGCAGGTGGTTTGAGCCATGGCCAAGCGCAGCATCACCGATGAGGAAATCGGCCTGATCAAAGCCATGCTGGCACGCGGCATGGCGAACAAAGCCATCCAGTTCTATTTCAACCGGCAGGACCGTGCAGTCAATTCGGGCCGGATCAGCGGCATCAAACACGCCGACTATGGCCCGGAAGTGCCCACGGCGAGCGATGAGGCCTTGTCTGCCTTCATCGCCAATTTCACCTCACCCGAGCTTGCCGCCCCCGGCATCGTCGTCGAAACAGCGCCGTCCGCGCCGCTGGATGCGATGGATGAAAAGGTGTTGCGTTCCTTCTTTGCCAAGGATGCAACCGGCGCTTGGCACTGCACCGCTGGCGAGAGCGACGAGTTCGAATGCAAGGAGGGGTTCAGCCTTCGCAACTTTGGCAAGCCGCTGCGGACCATCGCTGGTTTCGCCAATAATCGCGGCGGCTATCTGTTTTTCGGGGTGAAGGACAAGCCGTTGGGCTTCGCTGTTTGCGGGCTGGCCGATGATCGTTTCACCAATACCGACCAGAACAAGTTCAGTCAGACAATCCGTTCCGTGTTGGAACCCACTCCGCGCTTCCGCGTCGCCAGCCTCAAACTCGATGCCATGACGGTCGGCGTGATCCATGTTGAACCACATAGCGCCAAACCCGTTATCGCCAGCAAGACCGAGGGCGACGTTGCCGAAGGCGCAATTTATTTTCGCTACCCCGGCGAAACCAAGGCCATTTGCTACGCCGATCTCCGCGCCATCCTTGATGAACGCGATCAGCGCAGCCGCGAGGCAATCTTGCCGATGGTGCAGCGATTGCTCGAACTCGGCCCCAAGGATGCGATGGTTGCCAATCTGGCAGACGGCCAATTGGAAGGCGGGCAGCGGTCAATCCTGATTGACCCGAAATCGCTGGAGCAGATCAAGTTCATCCGGGAGGGTGAATTCGACGAGGTGGACGGCGCACCAACACTGCGCATCATCGGCGATGCCCAGACCGTTCCCGCTGAAATGATGTCGCCTGTCAGAACCGTGCGCGAGGAGGTGACGGTAGACGCCATCCTGCGCAATTTCCTCAACCGGGTTCCGGTGGAGCAACCACTGTCATATTTCAGCCAGGCCAGTCACGAGCAGGGCTGGATTCTCCCGATTTTCTATTATCTCCACCTTGCCGGGCAATCCCGCAATGGGGCTATCAACTCGCTCAAATCCAACAAACACGCCAAACCCAAGACCCGAACGGAGTTCAACAAGCTGCTGCAGGGTAAGCGGTCGATTTTTGAGAAGCCGGGAGGCAAGCGGCTGACCACATTGCAGGAAATCCGCGCGGGAGGCGTTGTCGCCATATCCGATCTGGACCGGGCCAACGAGATTGCCGCTGCGTTGTCAGGTATTGCGGCAGAGGATCAGGCCCGGTTCGACGAAATCCATGAACTGTTGAACCAGTGCCGTGCCGTGTGGGAATCGAAGGACGGCGATGCCACATTGCTTGCCCGTATTCGTCGCGCTGCAGCGCGGCTTGATGAGCTGGAGTATGGGCCGCTCGTCCCGGAGGAATAGGCCGCTTTCCGATCGATAGACGCCGGAGCTTGGGCGCGGCACGTGACGACATAAGTTCCTCGCCAAGCATTCTCGAGCGTCCCCTTCGGGCCGGGCTGTATCGCTGTCGCTACGGAACCGACGGCGTCGTTTCCGCCCATGCGGGTTGCCATCCCTGACGCGAATTGGGGCGGGTGCCCGCGCCCGCCCGATGACGCGCGCCGCCAGCGGCGCACCCTTCCCCTGTTTCGAGGAAGAAAGAGGCGCTGCCTCTCTCTCCCAGCAAGGTGCCGCTTTGGGGCCGTGGCTCGCTGCGCTGCGCCCGCACCACCCCCGGCACCGGACCTTGCCCCCTCTCTCTCCGCCCCTCGCCGGGTCGGCAGGGGTCATGCGCGGCATGACCCGCTGCGCGGATTGGAAGGGAGCAAACACCATGACCAAGCAGACCACCAAGCAAGACCCCCACAGCCGCATCACCGACCGCATTCTGGCCGAGCTGGAACAGGGCACCCGCCCATGGCTGAAACCGTGGAGCGGCGGCGACATGGCGACAACGGGCAGGGCGCGACCACTTCGCGCGACCGGCCAGCCCTATCGCGGAATCAATGTGCTGCTGTTGTGGATCGAGGCGCAAGCATCCGGCTTTGTCAGCCCGTCATGGATGACCTACCGGCAGGCGCAAGCCTTGGGTGCGCAGGTGCGCAAAGGCGAGCGCGGTGCAACCGTGGTCTACTACGGCGACAGCGCCAAGACCATGCATGACGATACCACCGGCGAGGATCGGGAACAGGGCTTCCGCTTCCTCAAAACCTACACCGTGTTCAACGTGGCCCAGATCGATGGTTTGCCGGAACGGTTCCAAATCGTGCCAGAACCCGCACCGGAGACTGAGCGGATCGCAGCCGCCGAGGCGTTCTTTGCCAGCATCCCCGCGACCGTAAACCACGGCGGCGACAAGGCATATTATATGCCGTCAGCCGACCGCATCCAGCTACCGCCATTCGCGGCTTTCCACGATGCCCACGGATATTACGCCACAAGGGGTCATGAAACCGTGCATTGGACCCGCCATGAGAGCCGCCTTGATCGCAGCTTTGGCCGCGAGAAATGGGGCGATGAGGGCTATGCCCGCGAGGAATTGTGCGCTGAACTTGGCGCTGCTTTCTTAGCTGCCGACCTGGGGCTTTGCATCGAGCCGCGCACCGATCATGCCAGCTATATCGCAAGCTGGATCAAGGTCTTGCAAAACGACACCCGCGCCATTGTGCAGGCAGCAGCCCATGCCGAACGCGCCGTCGCCTTCCTGCATCAACTGGCGAACCCCGAAGCGATCAAAGAGGCGGCATAGCCCGCCGATGATTGAGGCCGCCCCGGTCTGGGGCGGCCACTTCGTTTGACCCGCCCACCCGATCCCATGCGCAGGCCGCGCCCTTCGGTCGCGGCCTGCGATGCAGAATCATGGCGAGATCAAATCATCTGATCGAGCGCCGCCATTGTTTCACCAAGCACGCGCCTCAGCGATAGAAGGCTTGCGCCTAACGACATTTCCGGCCTTTCGGCCATCAACATCATCGCTTTCAGCACCGCATTGGATTCCCGCGCCAGCAGTATCAAATGCACGCCACTTGGGGCATTGGTGCCGTTCAGCCAGTTTTTCGCGGTGCGATCACTGACGCCTGTCCACTTCATAATCATCTTCGTGCTGTTGCGCGTCGATCCAAACTCGACCTTCAAGGCTGAGGCGATCACCTGCGCGAACTCGGCATCCGTCAGCCTGTCGCGACCGACCGGAAATAAACTTCCCTTCTTCGGAAACATGTTGCCCTCCCTTTGCTGTTAGAAAGGAGAGAGCACGCGGCGAGGTGGCATCCGGGCAACGATAAGGCGCGACCACGATGGTCATTGAGTGGAAAACAGACGATGATTTCCGATCAGACGGCCCGCCACCAAAGCGGGCCGCTGAATATGTCCGTATGTCCACCGATCATCAGCAATATTCGACTGACAATCAGGCGACAGCAATACGCGCATATGCCGAGAGGCGGGGATTCGAGATAGTCCGCACCTATGCCGATGAAGGCAAAAGCGGCCTTCAAATTGGCGGGCGCAATTCCCTGCAACAGCTGCTCGCCGACATCGACGGCGGCAACGTCGATTTCGAGGCCGTTCTCGTTTATGACGTTAGCCGGTGGGGGCGTTTCCAAGACCCCGATGAAGCGGCCTATTATGAGCTGCGTTGCAAGCGCGCTGGGATCACCGTTCATTATATCGCTGAGCAGTTCGAAAACGACGGCACCATTGGTTCGTCGATCATCAAAACCGTAAAGCGGGCGATGGCCGGAGAATACAGCCGCGAATTGTCGGTTAAGGTGTTCGCGGGACAATGCCGCCTTATCAGCCTTGGCTATCGCCAAGGTGGTGCACCTGGCTTCGGGCTGCGACGGATGCTTGTCGATGAACGCGGCCAACACAAGGGTATTTTGGCCCGTGGCGAACACAAGAGCATCGCCACGGATCGGATTGTGTTGGTTCAGGGACCGGAGGAAGAAATCGCCACCGTCCGCGACATCTACCGCCAGTTCGTTAAGGACGGCAGATCGGAGCGGCAGATCGCCGATTGGCTTAATGCCAAAGGCATCCTTTCCGACTTGGGCCGTGCATGGACACGTGGTGCGGTCCACGAAATTCTCATCAACGACAAGTACGCCGGTCACAACGTATGGGGCCGCACATCCTTCAAGCTGAAGACCCGGCACGTTCGCAATGATCCATCGGACTGGATCAGACACGATCAAGCCTTTCCTGCCATCGTGCCGCAAGCGCCGTTCGACCAAGCGCGCCACATCATAGCGGAGCGCTCAAAGCGCCTGACTGACGATGAATTATTGCAGGTGCTGTCGGAAATTCTGAAAAAGAACGGATTCCTCTCCGGCCTTATCATTGATGAGTTCGAAGATGGACCGTCCAGCAGCGCCTATCAGTCCCGCTTTGGCAGCCTGTTGCGCGCCTATGCGTTGGTCGGCTTCAATCCCGACCACGATTATCGTTACATTGAGATCAACCGTGCCTTGCGCCGGATGCACCCTTCAATTGTCCGGGACGTGATCGAGGGCGTGCGCACCGCAGGCGGCAGCGCGATCCAGAATCTCGAAGATGACACGCTGATAATCAACGACGAGATCACCGCTTCCATCGTTATCGCCCGGTGCAAGCTGACACGCAGCGGCCTTCGCCGCTGGAAAATCAGGCTCGACGAGACCTTGCGCCCCGACCTCACAATCTGCGTCAGGATGGACGAGGACAATATGACCGCGCACGACTTCTATATCTTGCCGCGCATGACCCTTGCCGAAGGCGTGCTGCGACTGGCAGATCATAATGGCCTGTCGCTTGACGCATTCCGCTTCGACACGCTGGACGGATTGTTCACCTTGGCGACGCGCGTGCCATTCCGGCAGGCAGCATAGGCCGTGGCGCTGCCCGCTCAGCGCGTCGAGATGATCCCGATTGACCGGATCACCGTCGTCAATCCGCGCCTTCGCAACAAGAAGGTGTTCAAGGGCATCGTCGAGAACATCGCCGAAGTTGGCCTCAAACGCCCGATCACCGTCACCAGTCGTCATGGCGAGGATGGACCGCTCTATGATCTTGTCTGCGGTCAGGGCCGCCTTGAAGCCTTCCGGCAACTTGGCCAGGTCGAGGTGCCCGCCTTGATCGTGACCGCCGATCAGGAAGATTGTTTCGTCGCCAGCCTCGTCGAGAATTGCGCCCGCCGTCAGCATCAGGCCGTGGACTTGTTGCAGGACATCCTCGGGATGCGCGGGCGCGGCTATTCTGACAACGAAATCGCCGCCATGACCGGTCTTTCCGCCAATTATGTTTATATCGTGGGAAGGCTGTTGGAACGCGGCGAGCGGCGACTCGTCGCCGCCGTCGAGGCGGGCTATCTCCCCATATCCGTCGCCCTCGAAATCTGCGAAGCTGACGATCAGGGCGTGCAGGCCGCGCTTCACAAGGCTTATGAAGATAATCTCCTGCGCGGACGCGCGCTCATCGCAGCACGCCGTTTGGTGGAAGTGCGCAAACGCTCTGGCAAAGCGGCTAAACTCAACCGGCTTGTTGGCAAGGACGCGGCAACAACGCCCGAAGGGCTAGTGAAAGCCTTTCAGGAGGATACCGAGCGCAAGCGCATGATGATCCGAAAGACTGAGGCGACCCGCAATCGCCTCGTCTTTATCGTCGAAGCGCTGAGCCAGCTATCGAACGATGAAACCTTCGTTGCACTTCTAGAAGATGAAGGGCTGGCGACGATTCCAACCCGGCTCGCGGATCGGATTCAAAAAGTCAGGATCAGCGTCCAATGACCCGTGGCAATCGGCAGCGCAAAATCAAGCTGGCCTTTGAACAGACCAGTTTGCGGATTCCGCTAGGCGAAATCGAGCTTCTGCGCGCGATGCCAGAATCGACAAGAAAATCGCCCAAATACGGCCAGATCGCGGCCTCCATCAGCGAAGTCGGCATTATCGAGCCGCCCGTCGTTGTTCGCGTGCCGGGCAAGGAAGAGCGATACCGGCTGCTAGACGGGCATATCCGCATCGACGTTCTGAAAGCGCGTGGGGACAAGGATGTTGTCTGCCTAGTGGCGACCGATGACGAGGCCATCACCTACAACAAGCGCATCAGCCGCATGGCTATCGTTCAGGAACATAAAATGATCCTGAAGGCGCTTGAGAAGGGCGTTTCTGAGGAGCGCCTCGCGCGGGCGCTCAACGTCAACATATCGAGTATTCGGAGCAAACGACGCTTGCTGGACGGAATTTGCGATGAAGTGGCGAAGCTGTTGCAAGACCGGATGGTGCCGCTCAACACCTTTCGCGAAGTGAAAAAGCTGCGCCCCATGCGGCAGATCGAAGTCGCCGAAACCATGATGGCGATGAACAGGTTTTCATGGCCCTATGCCAAATCGTTGGTCGCCGCCACGCCGCAGCATCTGTTGACCAGCGAAAAGCGCAAGATCGTGCGGGGCCTTAGCGATGAGCAGATCGAGCACATGGAGCGGGAAGCGACCAACATCGACCGCGAGTTTCGCATGATTGAGCAAAGCTACGGAACCGACCATCTCGATTTGGTGCTGGCGACGGGCTATCTGGCCCGCATGACGGAAAACGTGCGCGTGGTTCACCACCTTGCCCGCTGCCACCCGGAACTACTGGCCGAGTTCCAGCGGATCGTGCAACTCCGCGAAGCGGCTTAGCCATTCAAGCAGCCCGAAAGTCCTGCAGCATCTACGCCTATCGCCAGTGTCGAGCCTTGGACTTCATGCAGCAAGCGGCGATGCCAACGGCCCCTTCGACGGACGCACACGAGGCGCGACCGAAATCTTCACGCGCACATCCCGGTTGAGTCGGTCGAGAATACGCATCAGCCGGTCAATGGTGAAACGGTCGAGTTTGACCTGGCGGATACGGGAGAAATCCGCAGCCGCAATGCCGGTGCGCGCCTCGGCATCGCGCACCGTCAGCCCCTCGCTATCGAGCGTTTTGACGATTTCAGCGGCAAGGATAGCGCGAAACTGGCGAAGGTTCGCGTCGGGCACATCGAAATCGGCAAAGACGTTGCCGGAGCCGCGGACCAGCTCGAAATCGTCATCATGGTCAGCCATCGAGCATCTCCTTCAACCGCTTAATACGCTCGCGCACGAGGTCGATTTCGTGGCGCGGCGTCGAAATTCCTTTGGTCGATTTCTTCTGGAAGGCATGAACCACCCAGATGTCATCGCCCACTTGCAGCGCGTAAACGACGCGATAGGCGTCGCCGCGCTCCTTGATCGCTAGTTCCCACACACCTGCACCGAGTCCGGCGAGCGGCTTGGCGATTTCCGGCGTCCCGCCATCGGCAACGACAGTCAGGGCATCGAACGCCCGATTCATGGCCCTGTCGGGAAACGCCTCAAAATCTTTCCGCGCCGCCTTAATCCAAGAGATTGTGCGAAGGGTGTTACGCGATTTCGTCATATGTAGTCATATCTGCCAACAAAGTCAATCTACGATAGCTATCATGCCGCCGCTGCAAGAGACGTTCGGCGATCAAGCACCTCAACCGCCTTCAGCTTATGTTCGGGAGCGAGATGAGCATAGCGCAACGTCATGGCATAGTCGCTATGGCCGAGCAGTTCACGGACGGTATTGAGATCGACACCACCCATCACCAACCGCGATGCAAAGTGATGGCGCATGTCGTGCCAGCGGAACGCAGCAATATCGGCGTCCTTTAGCAAATGACGCCACGAGAAGTTCACGCGATCAAACCGCTCCCCAGCTTCATTGACGAACACCAACCCGTCCGTTTCTTCTGCCTGCGCGCGCCAACCCTGCAAGACCAGAGTCGCCTCACGATTTAGCGGAATATGGCGCGTGCGCTTGGATTTGGCCGTCGCCCCTGTCACGGTCAGAATGCGTCGGTCGAGATCGACGTTGCACCATGTGAGATCGAACAATTCGCCGCGACGACAGCCAGTGTTGATCGACAGCAGGATGAGCGGCTTCACATGATCGGTGAACATCACCGTTCGCAGGCTGGGGAGCAGGACATAGCCGCGTTCACGCCGCCAATGATTGGCGGAATCACGTTCGGCACGGCGGCGCTCTTCACGCGCATCCATCGCCGCGCGAAGCCGCTTCTCTTCGTTGTCGCTGAGGAACCGGACCTTGAGGCAGTCGTCCGTTTTCGACTTCTTGACCTTGGCGAGAGGATTGGCCGAAATCAGTTCCCAATCGACAGCACGATTGAGCGCGGCCTTGATCGACGAAATATCGCGGTTGATAGTTTCCAGACTGAGGCCGCGCTCAATCTCACTCGCGCGCCACTTCTCGACATCCAGCCCTGTGATTTCATCCAGCCGCTTATCCAGCAAAGGCTTGAAAGCCGTCGCCAACCGCTTGAGGTTCTGCGCGTGCGCCCGCTGATTGGCCTTCGCCCAGATTTTATAGTCGCCATCAAGGAAGTCTTGAAAGGTCGGTACGCCCGGCTTGGGTTTGCGTGCTTCTATGGGGTCGATCCCGCGATAAACATCGGCAAGGATCGTACGGGCACTCTCACGCGCATCGGCAACGCCGAGCACATCTGCCCGCCCGAGGAAGACCCGCTTCCCACGTCCGTATTCGCAGTACCAAGATTTAACGCCCGATGGCATCACACGAAGCACCAGCCCCTTTAGCCTCGTGTCACGATGCTCGACTTTGGAAGCCGGAACGGGCAACTTGTCGATTGCCATTTGGGTGAGTGCCGCACGCATCGTCTACCGCCTTTGCTTGGTCCGCGAATCATTCTGGTGGTGCGCTGGTGGTGCAACTTGGTGAAACAAGGCGCATCGAAATGGCACCATGCGCAACGCCCTAAGTGGTCAGAAAGTGGCTGATTTCTTAGGGAAAATCAAGAATTATCGGAGCAACTGCGTTGCACCGCGAACCCCCAAAAAAAGCGGCTGGGGGTGTGGGGGTCGGAGGTTCGAATCCTCTCGTCCCGACCAATTTTCCAAAATTCGAGCCTCTTTAGAGTCCGAACACCTTGAGTCCGGCGTCCAGCAGGCCTTCGAGGCCCTTGCTGCCGCCCGCGCCATTGCGGGCCGACAACGGCGATTCCTCGATGATCAGCAGCCCCCCGCCCGCCTGCACCTTGTCCTTGAACAGCGACTCGCGTCCGAACAGGTAGGGCCAGAACGTCTCGGTCCGCGCCACCGAATAGGCGAGGTCGGCGCTGAACCCGACCAGCTGGTCCTGCCCGAAAATCCGCCCCGTCTGCGCCGGCTCCAGCCGCACGCCCCGCGTTCCCTTGACTATCAGACGGCAGGGTCCGTGAAACGCGAGGAAGCGCAGTTGCAGCGTCAGCCAGGCATTGAGCGAGAACAACCGCCAGTGGCTGGTAATCCGCATCGGCGCGCCAAGCGGCTGGACCACGGCGACCAGCGCGCGGGGATGGAGAACGCAGGCGGCACCTGACGGCAGCTCGATCTCGGCCAGTTCGGCAAAGGGATCGCGCACGGCGGAAATAGTTGTCGCCTCGCCCTCGCCGCGCACCCGCGTCAGGAAAAACAGCCCGCTGGCAAAGCTCGACAAGGGGTGTCGGAAATCAAGCAGCCAGCGCGTCGCCTTGTCTGCCGTTTGCGAGCTGGTCTGCAGGTAGTCCTGCCGAATCAGCAGCTCTTCCGCTGCGTCGATCACCACCGGCAGCGATATCCGCGAGGCGCTGGATCGGGCCACGGGAGCGACCTTCATGTCGGGCAAGTCGATGCGGATTGTCGCGCGGCGTTCGGCAGCGGGGGCGACGACGTAATAGAGGAACACACGGATCAGCCAGGGGGAAACGATGATGCCGAGGAGGACGAGTAGCGCGATGCGGAGGTATTCCGCCATCTGAGATTGGCTGGGAGCGTCAACCTGCTTGCGGATCGCTTCCAGTTCGCCGGTTGCCGCGTCGATCTGGGTATTTATCGCGAGTTGCCCCTTGCGGACCGCCTCCCGCGCGGCTGCCAGTGCCCGCACCGCCGCGTCGCGCTCCTTGATCGCGGCGTAGCAGGCATCCTGCGCCGAAACGGCCTCGCGCTTGAGCCTTGCTTCCTCGCCAAACAGGCGGCGGAAGCCGCGGAAAATCGCGTTGCCCTGGGTGCCGAACGCATCCAGCCGTTGCTGCGCTTCGGTCGCC
Source organism: Novosphingobium sp. (assembly GCF_031424035.1). GTDB lineage: Bacteria > Pseudomonadota > Alphaproteobacteria > Sphingomonadales > Sphingomonadaceae > Novosphingobium. The sequence goes on along the minus strand of NZ_JANPGP010000011.1, from coordinate 9,331 downwards.
AACTGGCAACGCTGGTTGGCTATGGCGGACATCTGTCCAAGTCGCGCCTCGGCGTTTCTGAGCTCCGCCCAGACCCCGCCCGGATCGTTTGCCAGATCTATCGTGGCTGAATAAAATTCGATCTCGCGCTTGAGCCGTTCGATGTCGAGCCGGCGGATCGCTTCACTTCGCAGAGCCGGCACATTCCCGGTCGCCGCCCAGCGCGTCTCTTCAAGCGATGAAGGTTCGGCTGCTTCAAGCGAGTGGAGACGCTGCTGCGCCTCGGCTTTCTGCCCGACCAGCACTCCAACGCCGGCTACGGCTGATCGGGCCGCCAGCTCCTGCATTTCCGTAGTCGCTTGTTTTTTTCGCGCATCGACTTCGGCAATGGCGGCGGCAGCCTGGGCAGCCCGCTCGCGATGGGTGATGTCGGTGAGCGAGGCCCCGCCCCTGTTGACCCACAACGCATGCAACATCAGCGCGCCGACGATCAGTGCGAGCAGAAGCAAGTGCTTCCCAAGCCAGCCGAAAATTGCCTTCAACGCCGCGATTGCACACCTCGCTTCCGGCGACACGCCGGATCTGCCGACCTTTGTTGCAGCTTCAGTGCCCGCGTCAACAGGACCAATTTTCCTACACGAACCATTTTGGTTATTCATTCTATTTTTGGAGAACCAAACATGGCACTATTCGATTCGCTTCTCGGCCCGATCACCCATATTATCGACAAGGTCATCCCCGATCCCAAGGCCCGCGACGCCGCCAAGCTTGAACTGATCAAGCTGCAGGGCACGCAGGACATGGAAATGCTGCAAACCCGGCTCTCCGCCATCGTTGCCGAGGCCAATTCGCACGATCCCTGGACCAGCCGAGCGCGCCCCAGCTTTCTCTACGTCATGTACGTGATGATCCTGTGGGCCCTGCCAATGGGCCTGATCGCTGCCTTCCGGCCCGAGGCGGCGACCTCGATCGCGCAGGGTATGAACGCCTATCTCGGCGGACTGCCTGAGCCGCTTTATGCGCTCTTCGGCACCGGTTATCTGGGCTATACGGCGGCGCGCCAGTGGGGCAAAATCTCCGGCGTGGACCGCTGAGCGGCATCGTTAGGAAAGGGTAAATCATCCTTGGGCTAATGCACGGGCCACAAGCCTCCTTTTTGCAGGAAACGATGCGCACACGCCCGTCACTTCTCATTCGCTCAGCCCTGATGGGCTGCGCTCTCGTCCTCCTCTCCGGCTGCGGCTCCAACCGCGCCGGAGAGCTGGAGGAAAAACTCGCCCGGGCCGAACAAGCCGCCGCACGGGCCGAAGCCGCCCAGAAGGCGGCGGAAAATGCCGCCAAGCGGGCAATGGCATCCAGCGGTACGACGATGACGCAGGATCCGCCGTCCGATGCCGAAAAGGATGTCGACCGGGCACCGCAAGATCCCGACTCGGCACTTAACGACAACGCCGTTGCGGCGCCCGAAGGCTAATCCCCCGACATCGGCACTTTGGCGGGAAATTCACCCGCAAAAGGTGCATTCACCCTTGCCAGCCGCATCGCAGGAGCGATAGGGCGGTTGCAGTCACAAATCTGCAGGGGTCCCTTCATGGGCGAGGAAAAGGGCGCGGTTAAGCGCCAGAACGGCATGAACATCGATACCGCATTGGTCCGCGAACTGGCGGAGATGCTGGCCGACACGGGCCTCACCGAAATCGAGGTCGAGGACGGCGATCGCAAGATCAAGGTTTCGCGCGCCGCCACGGCGGCCAGCGCCTTTGTCGCCGCGCCGGCTCCGGCAGCCGGTCCGGCACCTGTTGCCGCAGCCCCTGCAGTAGAAGCCGCCCCAGCCGCTGCACCCGTCGATGCGCTGAAAAGCCCGATGGTCGGCACCGCCTATCTCACGCCCGAACCCGGCGCGCCAAACTTCGTTTCGGTCGGCAGCCAGGTGAAGGTCGGCGATACCCTGCTGATAATCGAGGCCATGAAAGTGATGAACCCGATCATAGCGACCAAGGCCGGCACTGTATCGGCGATCCTGATCGAAACCGGCCAACCGGTTGAATACGATCAGCCGCTGCTCGTGATCTCGTAAGGCACCGGCGCACCATGCCCATCACCCGCCTGCTGATCGCCAACCGCGGCGAGATCGCGCTGCGTATCCACCGCGCCGCGCATGAAATGGGGATCGAGACGGTGGCGGTGCACTCCACCGCCGATGCCGATGCCATGCACGTGCGGCTGGCCGACCACGCCGTCTGCATCGGACCGCTGGCGGCGCGCGACAGCTATCTCAATGTCGCGGCGATCATCTCGGCTGCCGAGGTGACTCACGCCGACGCGATCCATCCCGGCTATGGCTTCCTTTCGGAAAATGCCCAGTTCGCCGAGATCGTCGAGACGCACGGCATCACCTGGGTCGGGCCCAAGCCCGAACACATCCGCACCATGGGCGACAAGATTGAGGCCAAGCGCACAGCGGGCGCGCTCGGCCTGCCGCTCGTCCCCGGCTCCGACGGCGCGGTCAGCGACATTACCGAGGCCAAGGCGATTGCCGAGGCGGCCGGCTATCCGGTGATCATCAAGGCCGCTTCGGGCGGCGGCGGCCGCGGCATGAAGGTGTGCAACGGGCCTGACGAGCTGGAAACGCTGATCCAGCAGGCCGGCAGCGAGGCCAAGGCCGCGTTCGGTGATGCCACCGTCTATATCGAGAAATACCTCGGCAATCCGCGCCACATCGAATTCCAGGTGTTCGGCGACGGCGAAGGCAATGCCATCCATCTGGGTGAGCGTGACTGTTCGCTCCAGCGCCGCCACCAGAAGGTGCTGGAAGAAGCGCCTTCGCCCGTCATCAGCCCCGCCGAGCGTGACCGCATGGGCGGCATCGTCGCCAAGGCCATGGCCGACATGCACTATCGCGGCGCCGGCACGATCGAGTTCCTCTGGGAAAATGGCGAGTTCTATTTCATCGAAATGAACACCCGCCTGCAGGTTGAGCATCCGGTAACAGAAGCGATCACCGGCCTCGATCTGGTGCGCGAACAGATCCGCATCGCCGATGGCAAGCCGCTGTCGGTCAAGCAGGAAGACATCGAGTTTTCCGGCCACGCCATCGAATGCCGCATCAACGCCGAAGACCCGTGGAACTTCACCCCCTCACCCGGGCTGGTCGACATGTACCATGCGGCAGGCGGCATGAACGTGCGCGTCGATTCCGGGCTCTACGCCGGATACCGCATCCCGCCGTACTATGACTCGATGATCGCCAAGCTGATCGTCAAGGGCCGCACCCGCGAAGGCTGCATCATGCGCCTGAAGCGCGCGCTGGAGGAAATGGTGATCGGCGGCGTGAAAACCTCGATCCCCTTGCATCAGGCGCTGATGAAGGAGCCGGATTTCATCGACGGCGCCTATACGATCAAGTGGCTGGAGGAGTGGCTGGCAAAGCGGGATGGGTAGGCATTAAATCCCTCTCCATTTTGCGAAGCCAAATGGGAAGGTGGCAGGCGCGAAGCGACTGACGGAGGGGCAATTGCCACGGCCTAAGCAAATCCGGAATGTCGCCAAGGCCCGCCAACTCCGCCGGGCTATGACCCTACCGGAAACCCTGCTTTGGAACCTGCTGCGCAAGAACCCTGATGGCGTGCATGTCCGCCGCCAGCATGCGCTCGGTGATTACATCCTCGATTTCTACTGCGCCGCTGCAATGGTGTGCATCGAGGTAGATGGCTTGGTGCACGACATGGGCAGCAAGCCACAGCAAGATGCAAAGCGCGATGCCTGGCTTTTGGCGCAAGGGATCGAAACCCTCCGAATTCCGGCAAGAGACGTATTGAAGTCAGCCGAGGACGTCGCCGATGGCTTGGTTCGCTATTGCAAGCGTTAAAGGCCCCTCCGTCATCCGCTTCGCGTCTGCCACCTCCCCAAATGTGCTTCGCAAATTTGGAGAGGGACTAGGCCTTTTTCACCCGCACCATCCGCATCAGCACCACTGTCGCGACAATCGCCAGCACGTGCATCACCGGAAAGGCCCAGAGGCCGAAGGTATAACCCCCGGTCGCGTCCTTCGCCATGCCAAAGCCGATCGGCAGCAGCCAGACGCCAAGGTTCGCGACCGAGCTGATTGCCGCCGCCCCGATCGCCATGCGGCGGTCCTTCAGCACGTCGGCCCAGAGCGCGACCTGCGCGGTGGAGTGCGCGCCGCGGCCGATCTGACTGAGGATCAACCCCGCTGCGACCATCCATGCCGAGGGCGCGGCGGCAATCATCAGGTAGCCGATCACGTCAAACCCCAGCGCGACGTAAAGCACGGTATAGCGTTCACCCCGGTGGTCAGTGATCCAGCCGCCGATCAGCATGAAGGCCGCCGCGGTCAGTCCGCCGGCGCTGATCAGCCAGCCGACATGGCCGATGTCCCAACCGGTACGCTCCATCAGGATGGCGGGGGCGGAAAGGATGAAGGTTGTGCCGGCCGCCAGCGTCAGCAGGTAGATCGCGGTGAGCAGCAGCACGCGCTTGTCCGCCAGCACGGCAAGCATACCGCCGGCGGAGTGGTCCTCATGCTTTTGCGGGTGTTCGGCTACGGCAACGCGGAGGCTTTCGCGCTCGCCCTCACTCAGCCATTTCACCTCGTCCGGGCGGTCAGGCAGGAAAGCCAGCAGGGCGAGGCCGACCAGCACCGGCGGAATGCCCTCGATCAGGAACATCCACTGCCAGCCGCGCAGGTCATAGAGCCCGTCCATCGCCAGCAGCGGCTTTGAAATGAAGCCCATGACGAAGACCGCAAGCGGGTTGGCCACATAGAACAGCCCCATCGCCTTGCCGCGCTGCTTCGTCGGGAACCAGGTGGAAAGGTAATACATCACTCCGGGGAAGAAACCGGCTTCCGACAGGCCGAGCAGGAAGCGCACCGAGTAGAACTGCGTCGGCGTCTTCACGAACATCATGGAGATCGCCAGCAGGCCCCACATGATCATGATCCACGCCAGCCAGCGCCGCGCGCCGAAGCGCATCAGCAGCACGTTCGAGGGGATCTCGACCAAGGCATAGGCAAGATAGAACAGCCCAGCGCCAAGCCCGTAAACCGTGGCGGAAAAGCCAAGATCGACGTTCATCTGCGTCGAGGCGAACGACACGTTGACCCGGTCGATATAGGCAAACAGATAGCCCACGCTGAGCAACGGGATGATGCGCCAGCCGGCCTTGCTGATCGCCGATTGCAGTTCGCTGCCGCCCTTTGCCGTCACCCGGTATTCCCCCTCAGCCCGCGTGCCGCCTTGCACGTCGCCGCCCGACCATGCCGACATCGAGCCGCACTTGCCAGCCTGCAATCGGGAAATTTCCGTAACCCTGTGTCAACCATGCCTGTTGACGCGAAAAACCGATTGTCGCTCTAGTCTGGCGCGATGGACGTAGCTCCGCCCCACTCCGGCCATTCAGGTCACAGCGATGATGACCGCGTCGGGCGGCGGCGGTCTGCGCGCAAGTACCTGCAGGCGCAGGTGCAGTTCGGGCGGAATGGGCGCCGGATGCGGGTGCGCCTGATCGACCTTTCCCGCCACGGCGCACGGCTCAGCTTGATCCAGCCGCTCAAGATGGAAGACACCTTCTGGATTGCCCTGCCCGGCCTCGCCCCGATTTCGGCGCGGGTATCGTGGGCCAACGGCTTCATCATCGGCTGCGAATTTGACAACCCGCTGCACGAAGCAACGTTCGACAACCTGATGGAAGGCCGCAAGGTTGAACCCGTGATCGACCGGCGCATGTTGAAGCGGCAGATCTGAACTCTGCCACCTCCGCCTTCCGTTATTCCAGCGGCACACCCGGCACGTGCTTGGCCGTGCGGATCGTCAGCGATGTCTTGACGCTGGCGACGTTGGGCGCCGGGGTCAGCTTGCTGGTCAGCAATTCCTGAAAGCTCTGCAGGTCGCGGCTGACAATCTTGAGGATGAAGTCGATCTCGCCATTGAGCATGTGGCATTCGCGCACTTCGGGCAGCGCCCGCATCGCATCTTCGAACTGGCGGAGCGAATCTTCCGCCTGGCTCTTCAGACTGACCATGGCGAAGACGGTGATGGCGAAGCCCAGCTTCGATGCATCGAGGTCAGCATGATAGCCGCGGATCACACCTTCGTCTTCCAGCGCGCGCACGCGGCGCAGGCACGGCGGCGCGGTAAGGCCGACACGGTTGGCCAGTTCAACGTTGGTGATGCGTCCTTCGTCCTGCAATTCGGCAAGCAGCCGCCGGTCGATCTGGTCGAGATTTGCCATTGCCTTGCCTTTTGAAATGCCCCCGGCGTGTTACAGCCGACTCTGAGTCGGAAATTAACCTGCCGTTTGGAGCAACGATTGGCAATATTATTGTTTAGTTAAGCAATTGTCCCGGTTTGTGACGCAGTTGTCCACAGCGCTTTTTCCCGCGCGCAATCCTGCTACCTCGTATTTACAAGTATGTAGCCCCTCCATCAGCCGGGGCCTGGAAGTGCTTCTGAACGCCATGCAGATCGATGATCGTCTCCACACTGTCTTGCGCACCCGCGCGGGCGGGGAGACGAGCGCGCGCACCCAGTTCCGGCAATTGGTAGATTTGCTCGGCACATTGCCCGCCGATGCGCGCGGCGAAGTGATCGACGCGGCTTGGGTCAAACTGGCCGAACTGTCGCAAGCGATACCAGCCGCAGATCGCGCTTCTGCCGTGGCCGAAGCCGGACTGCGCCTGCGCTCGCCGCGGCTGGTGGCCGAGCTGGCGCGCGCCGAACCGCAGATTGCCGATGCCGCGCTCAGCGCCGCGCAGCTTGGCGAGGATGAATGGCTCGACCTGATCCCCGCACTTCCCGCACAGGTCCGGCCCCTGCTGCGCCAGCGCGGCGACCTGGGCAAGCGGGTCGAAGGCCTGCTCGACCGGCTCGGCATTGCCCGCCACGCACTGCCTCCCGCCGGCCGCGCCAGCCGCCATCCGGCGAATGACACGCAACCAGCTAGCAAGCCCGAAGTCGAAAATGGCAGGTCCGACAGCGAAGAAGGCATCGGCGCGATCGTCCGCCGGATCGAGGCGTACCGCGCCCGCCACACGGCGCGCGATACCGAGCCTGTCGAAGCCGGGCCGAGCCAGCCACTCGCCGCTGTGGCTTTCACTTGCGATGAAAGCGGCCGGATCGACTGGGCCGACGCTGGCGCCGCGCCCGCCGTTATCGGGCTCGCTCTGTTTTCGCGCGATCGCTCAGCCGCTGCACAGGGATCGCCCGCGATCTCGGCAAGGTTCGCCCGGCGCGTACCGATCACCGGCGAGACGCTGCATATCGAGGGCAGCACTGCCATCGCCGGGGAATGGCGCGTCGACGCTCAGGCGCGCTTTGACCAGCGCGGCCGCTTCACCGGCTATGAAGGCCGCCTGCGCCGTCCCTGCCCGCCCGAAATGGCACCCGACAGCAGCCAGGTCAGCGAGGCCGATCGCCTGCGCCAGCTGATTCACGAACTGCGCACGCCGATCAACGCCATCCAGGGCTTTGCCGAGGTCATCCAGCAGCAGTTGTTCGGCCCGACCCCGCATGAATACCGCGCCCACGCCGCCGCCATTGCCGGCGATGCCGCGCGAATGCTCGCCGGCTTTGACGATCTTGAGCGGCTGGCCAAGCTGGCCACCGGGGCGATGTCGCTGGAACCGGGCGCCTGCGATCTGGGCGAAGTGGCGCAATCGCTCGCCGATCATCTTGCCCCGCACATGGCGGCGCGCGATTCAGCCTTCGTCAGCGCTGCGCCCGCCCCCGCCCTGCCGCTTGGCATGGCGCGCGAAGAGGCGGAACGGCTGGTCTGGCGGCTTCTCGCCACCCTGGCATCGAGCGCCGCGCCGAGCGAGCACATGGCCATGTCGCTGACCACAATGGACGATACCGCCTGCCTGACGCTGGCCCTGCCGCGTGCACTGGCTGATCAGGACGATATTTTCCACGCCGCAGCGCCTCATGCTTCGACCCCGCTCAGCGCCGGCATGTTCGGCGCGGGATTCGCCCTGCGCCTTGCCGCGAATGAGGCCAAGTCCGGCGGAGGCAAGCTTGAACGGCAAGGCGACAACCTGCGGCTGGAACTGCCGCTGGTCGCAAGTGACTTGACCATCCCGGCGAATACCGAAAGTAAAGGATTGCCGGGTTAAACTCCGGAACTGGGGGCGCGCAGGTCCAGAGCGTGATCACGTTCTAGCGGGGAAGGTTCAGGCGCTTGGCCGAAAGGCGAATTACCGACAGGCCGGATGCCGAAGACATGGTGCAGTTCGCGCCAGGCTTCGGGCAAAGGTTCATTGTCACGGTCGACACCGAAGAGGAGTTTGACTGGCGGCGCCCGCTTGACCGCACGAGCCACGGCCTCAAACACGTGCCGCTGCTCGCCAAGTTTCAGGAGTTCTGCGAAGGACAGGGCGTGGCGCCGGTTTATCTTGTCGATTATCCCGTCGCCACCTGCCCCCGCGCCGCCGAGATCCTGCGCGAACCGCTGGCCACTGGCCGCGCCGAAGTGGGCGTGCAACTGCATCCCTGGGTCAGCCCGCCGTTTGACGAAGACCTGAGCGAATTCAATTCGTTCTCGGGCAACCTGCCCGCGACATTGGAGCGCGAGAAGTTCGCCCGGCTGTACGAGGCGATCACCACCAACCTTGGCTCGGCTCCGCTCAGCTACCGCGCCGGGCGCTATGGCGTGGGGCCAAACACGCACCGCGTGCTCAAGGAATTCGGTGTGCCGATCGACACCTCGGCGCGCAGCCTGTTCGATTACAGCGCTACCGGCGGCGCGAACTTTCGCGATCTGCCGCTAAAGCCATGGTGGATCGACGAGGAACGATCGCTGATGGAACTGCCACTGACCACGGTGTTCTGGGGACCGCTGCGTGCGGCGGGCCAGTGGCTCTACCCCCGATTGTGGCGCGCGCCGCGAATCCGGGGGGCCATGTCGCGTTTCGGCTTGCTCGAACGCATCCCGATGACGCCTGAAGGCGTTTCAATCGATGAAGCGATCCGCGGCGCGGACATCGCCGTGGACATGGGCCTGCCGGTAATCGTTCTTTCCTTCCACAGCCCCTCGCTGGGAGCAGGCTACACGCCATATGTGCGCAGCGAAGACGATCTCGACGCGCTCTATGACTGGTGGCGGCGCATTTTCGCGCACTTGGCCAACCGCAATGTACGCCCGACGAGCAACCGCGAAATCATGGACGCAGCGGCGCTTGCGTAATCCGCGCCAGGCGTCTAACGCGCGGCACCTGCGGTTGGGCCTGTAGCTCAGTTGGTTAGAGCTGGCCGCTCATAACGGCTAGGTCGCGGGTTCGAGTCCTGCCGGGCCCACCACCGCAGGAAAGAAATACCCCAGGTCGGGGAGTGGCGCA
>NZ_JANPGP010000010.1:0-11583 GCF_031424035.1 Novosphingobium sp. | reverse complement strand
CCCTCCCGCCTGGACCAGCTTCCTGCCGCTGGTGTTCATGTTCCTGATCTTCTGGTTCCTCATCCTGCGTCCGCAGATGCGTAATCAGAAGCAGCTGCGCGACAAGATCGCCAGCATCAAGAAGGGCGATCAGGTCGTCACCGGTGGCGGATTTATCGGCAAGGTTCTGAAAGTCGACGACAATTACGTCGAACTCGAACTCGGTCAGGGTGTCAAGGTGAAGGCCGTTCGCTCGACCATCGCCGATATCGTGCCGCCCCCCGGCGCAGCGAACGATTGATCGGCGGACCCTGACAGATGCTTGAATTCTCGCGCTGGAAACAGATCTTCTATTGGGGTCTGACAGCGATCCTCATCGCTGCGGCCCTGCCTTCGATGTTCAATCTGGGCAGCCTTGATTGGCCCAAGGCGCTGCCCAGCCAGAAGATCAATCTAGGTCTCGATCTGGCCGGCGGCAGCCACATCCTGCTTGAGGCGGATGCCGATCAGGTGCGCCGCCAGCGGCTCGATAATATGGAAGAGGACGTCCAGAACCGCCTCCGCCGTGCCGATCCGCAGATTCGCATCGGCGACATTTCGACCCGCGACGGCAATGTGAATTTCCTCCTCGCCGAAGCGTCTCAGGTCGACAAGGCGCGCGCCCAGATCGAGCCCTTGCTCAACAGCAATGGTGCGGGAACCCGCGAATGGGACTTCCAGGTGGTTGAGGGCAACCGCATCGTCCTCACGCCGACCGCTAAGGGTATCGATACCGCGATCGGCCAAGCCATGGACACCGCGGTCGAAGTCGTGCGCAAGCGTATCGACGCGCTCGGCACCCGCGAACCGACGATCATCCGCCAGGGCGCGGATCGCATTGTTGTGCAGGTGCCGGGCCTCAAGGATCCGGGAGCACTGAAAGCCCAGCTCGGCCAGACCGCCAAGCTCGAATTCAAACTCGTCGATCAGACCGCGCTGGCTGACGATCTGGCCAAGGGCATTGCCCCTCCGGGCAGTCAGTTCGTGCCCTATGCCGATCCCTCGAAGTTCGGTTCGCCTGGCATCGCGGTGAAACGCTATGGCGGCATCAAGGGGGATCAGCTGACCAACGCGGTCCAGTCGAACGATCAGCAGACCAACCAGGCAGTCGTGTCGATCACCTTCGACCAGCAGGGCGGCTCCAAGTTCGCCAAGCTGACCAGCGAGAATGTCAACAAGCCCTTCGCCATCATCCTCGATGGCAAGGTGCTGTCCGCCCCGAACATCAACGAACCGATCCTTGGTGGGTCGGCGCAGATTTCCGGCGGATTCACTGTCGAAGGCGCAAACCAGCTGGCGATCAACCTGCGTTCGGGCGCTCTGCCGGTCGATCTCAAGGTGGTTGAAGAGCGGACTGTCGGACCTGACCTTGGCGCCGAATCGATCCGCAAGGGCCTGATCGCCTTCATGGTCGGCACGGCGGCGCTGATGGCCTTCATGATAGCGACTTATGGCCGCTTCGGCATCTATGCCAACGTCGGCCTGATCGTGAACACTCTGATGATTCTTGGCGTGATGGCGATAGCCAACACTACGCTGACGCTGCCCGGTATCGCCGGCTTCGTGCTGACCATCGGTGCGGCGGTCGATGCCAACGTGCTGATCAACGAGCGCATCCGCGAAGAGCGGGCGAGGGGCAGGCGGGTCATCCAGGCTATCGAAACCGGCTACAAGGAAGCCAGCCGCGCGATTTTCGATGCCAACATGACCAACGTCATTGCCGCCGTGCTGATGGCCTATTTCGGCACCGGCCCGATCCGCGGCTTCGCAATTGTGCTGCTGATTGGCATCGTCACTTCGGTGTTCACCGCCGTCACGCTGACTCGCATGTGGGTCGCTGGCTGGGTCCGCAAAGCGCGACCCGCGGACCTGAATCTCTAAGGAACGGCCAAGATGAAACTCCTCAAGCTCGTTCCAGACAACACCAATATCCGCTTCCTGCGGTGGCGGGTGCCGTTTTACGTCATCTCGCTGCTGCTGATGTCGGCCAGCCTCTTCCTTGTCTTTCACAAGGGCCTGAACATGGGCGTCGATTTCATCGGCGGCCAGATGATCCGGACAACCTTCGTTCAGTCGGCTGCCGCGCCGGTGGATTCGCTGCGCGAAGAGGTGGCCAAGCTTGGCTATGGCGAACCGACGATTCAGGAATTCGGCAAGCCGAATGAAGTGTCGATCCGCATGAAGCTGCCCGAAGGGTCCGAGGCCGATCCGGCACTTGCTGATGCCATGGCCAAAAAGATAACTGCGGCCATCAAGGCAGCGCACCCCGATGCGCGGATCGACGGCGTAGATTCGGTGTCCGGCAAGGTCTCCAAGGAGCTTGGCTGGATCGCGTTCCAGGCGCTCGGCTTTGCGGCGCTGGCGGTAGCAGCCTACATCTGGTTCCGCTTCGAATGGCAATTCGGCGTGGGCGCATTGTTTGCGCTCGCCCATGACGTGACCTTGACGCTCGGAATGTTTGCACTGACGCAGATGGAGTTTGATCTCAACATCGTCGCCGCCTTGTTGACCCTGATCGGCTATTCGCTGAACGATACGATCGTGGTCTATGACCGCATTCGTGAGAACCTGAAGAAGTATCGCAAGATGCCGATTCCGGAGCTGCTTGACCTGTCGGTCAACGAAACGCTGTCACGCACAATCGTGACTTCGCTGTCGGTGCTTATCACGCTGCTCGCGCTGCTGCTGCTCGGTCCGAACGTGATCTTCGGCTTCACCGCTGCGATCACGCTGGGCATCTTCGTCGGAACCTACAGCTCGATCTATATGGCCGCGCCGATCCTGATCTGGCTGAAAGTCACGCCGACCAGCTTCGTCGAGCAGGAAACTGCACTCGACAAGCAGGAACGGCTCGCCCGCGAACAGAGTTAGTCCGCAGCAATCCGCTGGTAATGTGCGGCGATCTGGGCGGCATTTGCCTCCCAGCTGAACCGCGCGGCATTGGCGGCGACCGCGGCCTGCGTAGGCGGATTGGCCAGCAGGTCAGCCATCGCTCCGGCAATGGCGGCGGGATTTCGCGCCGCGAGCCGGCCGGCCGAGGGATCGCAGACCACTTCGCGCGCACCGCCGACGTCAGGGATGACGATCGGCGTGCCGCAGGCCAGCGCCTCGACCCAGGCGTTGGCCAGACCTTCGCGTTCTGACGGCAGGACCATGGCGTCGGCGGCGGAGAGCAACAGGGCCAGCGTGTCCGGCGCGAGCGATCCGGCGAAGATTACCCTGTCGCCCACACCCAGTTCCGCCGCCTTCATGGCAAGGGCCGCGCGTTCGGGACCTTGACCAGCGATAACCAGCTGAGCCTCGGGCAGGCCGGACAAGGCCTCAATGGCGAGGGCTTGACCTTTCAGCGGGATCAGGTTGCCGACCGCAACGAAAAGCGGCCCTTCCGCACTGACGCCCAGCCCGGCATCAGCTGCGATTGTCGCTCTCGCCTCGCCGCGCGGGACGGGCTTGAAGCGGCTGTGGTCGAGCCCGGTGTAATGCACCTCGATGCGCTCTTCAGGCATGCCCAGCGCGATCATGTCGGCGCGCAGCGCTGCGGAAACTGCGCGTATTCCGGCGGCCTGTTTTGCCGCCTCAAGGATCTGCGGACGCGCGGCGCGGTCCTGGCCCCACAAGTGAACGTCGGACCCGCGCGCCGTTATTGACAGCGGCAGCCCGAGCTCCCTGGCGATCCGAGCGGCGGCTGGTCCTTCCGGGAAAAAGAACTGCGCGTCGACAACATCGAAGGAACGTTCCGCATGGAGCCGCCGCGCCAGCGGCAAGACGGCGCGGGCGATCAGCGCCGGGTTCCAGCGCGTGCTGATCGCCGGAATGTTGCTGAAAGGAACGTAATGCACCGGAAACGCGGCGGTGCGATCCGATGGCTGGGTGAAGTGTCCGGGGGAGGGCGCGCGGAGCATCGACAGAGGCCACACAGGCCGGGCAACCGGGCAAATCAGTTCAAGTTCCACGTCCCCCCGCGCCGCGACGGAATCGAACTGGCGCGCTACGAATAGCCCGAAACCGGGCCGGGCAGAGCTGGGAAACAGAGTCGAGATCGACAGGACGCGGCAAGTCACAGTTTGCGCACCAGCATTTCCGCCGCCGCCACCCATGCGGCATTGTCGACCACGACTTGCCGCTGACCGGCTCCTGGCGGGAACAGGGCGATGCGCCGCCTGTCACGGTCGATCATCCGGCCAAAGGCGAAGCGGCCACCGGGGCGTGGCACCAGCACGTCGCGGTTGATACAGCGTGGCCAGTCTGCCTCGTCCACTTGCCGGAACCAGATCTGGTCACCGCTGCGGTATTCCCCGCAAGACGCCTCGACCACCATGGCCATGAGCAGACCCTCCGCGCCCAGCGCTGTCGGCAGAATTGCGTCGCGCGGCGCGTGCAGTGCTTCGGCGCCCTGTTCGCCAAGCCGGGCTATGACTTGCGGTTGAGTCGACTGATCGGCGCGAACCAGCAATTCGGGATCAACGCCCAGCGCGGCAGCAATGCGGTTCATCCAGGTCAGCGACAATTGCCGCATCCCCGTTTCCAGCCGGCCAATGGTTTGCGCGGTGGTGGCGGGACGGCAACGCTCGGCCACTTCGGCCAGGGTCAGGCCCTTTTCGCGGCGGATGTCACGGATGCGGTTGATCATGGCTGCTCGCTCGATAACCAGATTGGTTTTTCTCTTTCCTACAACCAACCGCATTTGGCAAGCGTTCCCCGCAGCGATTCTGAGGAGAAACCATCATGCAGCGCAGCCTTGTCGAACGTGAACTGACCAGCGAAGGCCCGTCGCCCAAGGCGCCGCGCCGGGGCGGCCGCAGTGTTACGGTCAACCTTGCCGAAAGTCCGCTGACATGGCTCCATTCGCGCGGCCACCTCAGCGACCGGCTGTTCGCGGCAGGTGAATTGCTGCGCGCTGATTGGGAGCGTGCGCAGCTTTCTCAGGGGTTGACGATGCGCTGGGATGCCGTGCGCATCAAGGGCGGGCCAGACAGTGGCCTGACACTGAACGAACGCCAGATTGCCGCCAAGCAGCGCTTCGACGGCGCGATTGCGGCGGCGGGTTCAGGGCTGGAGGACGTGCTGTGGCGCGTGGTCTGCGCCGGGGAAACGCTGCCGATCGCGGAAAAGGCGCTCGACTGGCCGGTGCGCAGCGGCAAGCTGGTGCTGAAGATCGCTCTGCAGCGGGTCGCGGACTTCTACCGCATCGCCTAAAAGCCCATCCGGATCGACGAACAGCTTGGAGACCGGCCCCCCGGGTATGCCATCCCCGGCGCAGAATATTTCCGCGCGAAAGGTCATCCCATGGAACGCCGCCATTTCCTCGCTGGTGCGAGTGCTTCGACAATTCTGCTGGCCAGCGCGTCGAGCGCACTGGCGGCGGCCAAGCCCGGCAGTGCCGATGCCCGGTTGATGGCGCTGCTGGACAAGCTGTTCAATTCGGATGTCGATCACAGCCCGACCACCGCGACCCAGTTGGCGCTCGACAAGGGATTGCGTGCAGGTCTGCGCGGGCGGCTGGATGATAGCAGCAAGGCAGGCCGTGCCCGCTCCGATGCGCGAGATAGGGCGGCGTTGGCTTCGCTGCGTACCTTTAATGCGGCCGGACTTTCGGAGCAGGGCAAGCTGCAACTGGCCACTGCGCTGTACCTCAATGAACGCGCGGTCGTGCCGCAGACGTTCGGCTTGCGCTCGGTGCAGCGGCCCTATGTGATCGCCCAGAACGGCGGCGCCTATTTCAGCATTCCCGATTTCCTCGGCAGCGTGCACCCGGTGGAATCGGCGGCGGATGGCACGGCTTACCTGAGCCGGCTTGCTGCTTTTGCGACAGCGCTGGACAACGATACGGCGCTGCAGAAATCGGAAGCGGCGCGCGGCTATGTCGCACCGGGCTGGTCGCTCGATCTGGCGCTGGGACAGATGCGCAAGCTGCGCCAGCCGGCGGCGGAGGCCAATACGCTGACCCGCTCGCTGGCCGACCGGGCAAAGGCCAAGGGCATTGCCGGAAACTGGTCCGCCGAAGCCGCTGCCATTGTCGAAAAGAGCGTCTATCCGGCGCTCGACCGGCAGATCGCGCTGGTCGAACGGCTGCGCAAGACGACGCCGGCTGGCGATGGCTTCTGGCGCCTGCCGCGCGGGGCGGAGCTTTATGCCGAAGCGCTGGCCAGCGCGACAACGACCAACATGACGCCGGATGAAGTCCACGCCATCGGGCTGGAGCAAGTCGCAGACCTCACCGCGCGGCTGGAAGTTATCCTGAAGGGCGCGGGCCTGACGACAGGTTCAGTTGGCGACCGGCTGACGGCGCTCAATGCGCGGGCCGATCAAGTCTACCCGAACACCGATGCCGGCCGAAAGGAACTGATCGACGGGCTCAACGCCGGGGTCGAGGCGATGTGGGCGCGGTTGCCGCAGGCGTTCAACGATGTGCCGCGCAAGCCGCTCGAGATCCGGCGTGTGCCCGCTGAAATCCAGGACGGTGCCTCGAATGGCTATTACTACCGCGCGCCGATGGATGGCTCGCGCCCGGCGATTTACTGGATCAACCTGAAGGACACGGCGGACTGGCCCAAGTACCAGCTGCCATCGCTGACCTATCACGAAGGTCTGCCGGGCCATCATTTGCAGCTGTCCTACGTCAATGCGGCGGGGGCCTTGCCGGACTATCTGCGCAACGTGTTCATCTCGGCCTATGGCGAGGGCTGGGCGCTGTATTCAGAGCAGCTTGCCGACGAACTGGGCGCCTATTCGGGAATCGAGAGCGCCGGATACCTGCAATCGTTCCTGTTCCGCGCGGCGCGGCTGGTGGTTGATACCGGCCTGCACCACAAGCGCTGGAGCCGCGAGAAGGCCGCCGACTATCTCGTTGCCACGACCGGCTTCGCGCGCGGACGCGGGCTGCGCGAGGTTGAGCGCTATTGCACCTCTGGCGGGCAAGCCTGTTCGTACAAGATCGGCCACAACAAGTGGCTCGAACTGCGCGCACGGGCGCAGGCGGCGCTGGGTGACAAGTTCACCCTGCCGTGGTTCCACGACGTGCTGCGCGAAGGCATCATGCCGCTGTCGCTGCTCGAACAGCGGATCAACGAACGGATTGCGGCGAGGTTGAAGGGGTAAGAAACCCCTCCGTCAGCGCTTCGCGCTGCCACCTCCCCATTTGTGCTGCGCAAAAATGGAGAGGATCGAAAGGTCTCAAGATCCTCTCCATTTTCACGAAGTGCAAATGGGGAGGGGGACCGCCGACGCAGTCGGGGGTGGAGGGGTAATCAGCCCTCGACCAGTTCCGCCAGTTCGAGCCAGCGCTCTTCCGCCGCGTCCTTTTCGGCGCGGGCGGTGTCTATCGCCTTGGTCAGCGCGGCAAATTTCGCCGGATCGCGGGTGTAAAGCGCCGGGTCGGCCAGCAATGCCTCATCGCGGGCAATTTGCGCGGACAATTCCTCGACGCGGGCGGGCAGCAACTCGTAATCGCGCTGGTCCTTGTAGGTCAGCTTGGCCTTTTGCTGCTTGGGCGGAGCGGCGGCGGGGGCGGGTTCTGCCGACTTGGCGGCCTTCACCGGTGCTGCCGAGGGCTTCTGGCGCTGCTTCTGCCAGTCGGCATAACCGCCGGCGACGATGTCGACCTTGCCCGAGCCATCGAGGCCAAGCGTCACCGTGACCGTGCGGTCAAGGAAGTCACGGTCATGGCTGACGATCAGCACGGTGCCGTCATAGTCCGCGATCACCTCCTGCAGCAGGTCGAGCGTTTCGAGGTCGAGGTCGTTAGTCGGCTCATCAAGCACCAGCAGGTTCGAGAACCGCGCGAATTCGCGCGCGAGTAGCAGGCGTGATCGCTCGCCGCCCGATAGCGTGCCGACGCGGGCATCGACCAGGCCGGGATCGAACAGGAAGTCCTTGAGGTAACCCTGCACGTGCTTGCGCACCCCGCGCACGTCGACCCAGTCGCCGCCTTCGGCCAGCACGTCGCGCAGTTTCTTTTCGGGGCTGAGCAGGCTCCGCTGCTGGTCGATCATCACGCCCGACAGCGTCTTGGCGAGCGTGATCTTGCCCTCATCAGGCTCCAGTTCGCCAGTCAGCAGCTTGAGCAGCGTCGTCTTGCCCGCGCCGTTCGATCCGACAATGCCGATGCGGTCTCCGCGCTGGATGCGCAGGCTGAAATCCTTGATGATCGGGCGGCCCCCGAAGCTCTTGCTTACCTTGTCGGCGGTGATCACCGACTTGGTCTTCACGTCATCACTGGCGAGTTGCATCTTCGCCACGCCCTGCGGCGAGAGCAGGGCAGCCCGTTGGGCGCGCATCTCGTAAAGCTTGGCGAGGCGGCCCTGATTGCGTTTGCGCCGCGCGGTAACGCCGCGCGCCAGCCAGTGCGCCTCGATCTTCAGCTGCGCGTCCATCTTGGCGGCAACGCGGGCTTCTTCGGCAAAAACTTCGTCTTCCCAAGCTTCGTAGCCGCCGAAACCGACATCCTTGCGCCGCAGGATTGTGCGTTCCAGCCACCACGTCGAGCGGGTCAGGCGGGTGAGGAAGGTACGGTCATGGCTGATCACCACGAAGGCACCCTTGAAGCGGTTGAGCCAGGATTCCAGCCAGTCGATTGCGGCGAGATCAAGGTGGTTGGTCGGCTCGTCCAGCAGCAGCAGGTCAGGATCCTGAGCCAGCGCGCGGGCGAGGGCAGCGCGGCGTCGTTCACCGCCACTGGCGCTGTCCGCCGGGCGGTCCATGTCGATACCGAGCTGCCCGGCGATCGATTCCACTTCGTGCCGGGGCGGGGCATCCTTGCCCGAAAGCGCGAAGTCCATCAGCGTGTCAAAGCCGGTGAAGAACGGGTCCTGTTCCAGCATGACGATATTGAGCCCGGGGCGCTGCGAGCGTGTGCCCTTGTCCGCCTCGATCTTGCCGGCAATCAGCTTGAGGAGGGTGGTCTTGCCCGCGCCGTTGCGCCCGATCAGCGCCAACCGGTCGCGGTCGCCGATGGTGAGGTCAAGGTCGGAAAACAGCCAGCCAGAGCCTTGGTGCAGGCTGAGGCCTTCGTAGGAGAGGATCGGTGCTGCCATGATGAGCGCGCCCTATGGGCTTGGGCCGCTATTGACAAGCCGCGCGTTGACAGGGGCCGCCGGGCGGGGGAAGGGTCGGACATGCGCAAGGTATGGATCAACGGTGAGTGGTTCGACGAGTCCGAAGCCAAGGTTTCGGTCTTCGATCGCGGGCTGCTCTTTTCGCAGAGCGTTTATGAGGTCGTCCCCGTGATCGGCGGACGGCTGTGCAACGTGGCCTATCACATGGCGCGGCTGGGCGGATCGCTTGGCACCGCGATGATCGCCGACGACACCGACTGGGCGGCAGTCTTTGCCGACGCTGTGACGCGCAACGGCGTGACCGAGGGGCGGGTTTACCTGCAAGTCACCGGCGGAACTTCGGGCGACCGCGATTTCCTCTCTACCCAGCCACCACCCTCGCCCACGCGGATCGTTTTCACGCAGTCGGGCGCTGTCGTCGATCATCCGCTGGTGTCGCGCGGCATGCGGATCGCTTTGAAGCCCGAAGCCCGCTGGACCCTGCGTTCGGCGAAGACCACGCAGTTGCTCTATGCCGTCCTGATGAAGGAAGAGGCGAGGGCAGCCGGCCTCGACGACGCCTGGTTGGTCGATGATGGCCACATCACCGAAGGCACCAGCTCGAACGCGCACATCATCGATGCGCGCGGGGTGCTTGTTTCACACCCGGTGACGCACGGAGTACTTCCCGGCGTCACTCGCATTTGCGTCTTGGAAATCGCGCGGGGCATGGGGATCGCGGTTGAGGAACGGCCGTTCACTTCGGTCGAACTGTTCGGCGCCCGCGAAGCGTTCTCTTCCGCCGCGAGCGCGCTGATCTTGCCAGTGGTCGAAGTGGATGGCCGTCCAATCGCCGATGGCCGCCCTGGCGCAATAACCGCTGCGATCCGCGAGGCTTACGTCGAGCGGCTGGTGAACGCCTGAGGGAACTTCGCTGGTGCCTGCCCGTTCCTGCCGGTGTTACCCATCCTCGAGGACCTACCCCATGAAGAACTTCACCCTGCTTTCCGCCGTTGCCATGGCGGCGGCGCTCCCGGCTCATGCTGCGGAAATCCAGATCGTTTCGCAGGGGCCGGTGGTCGAGCTGACGGTTACCGAAACTTCCAACGCCAAGCCGGACATGGCGACGGTCACCGCTGGCGTCACCACGCGGGCGATGCAGGCCGATGCAGCGGCGCGGCAGAACGCCGAGAAGATGGACGCGATCGTGGCCCGCCTGCGGCAGATCGGCGTGGCGCGCGAAGACGTTCAGACCAGCAATTTCAGCATCAACCCGCAGTATCAGTACCGCAATGACGGCCAGACTCCCACCTTCCTCGGCTATGACGTGACCAATCAGGTGAACGTGAAGCTGCGCAACATCGGTCGCATCGGTTCGGCGCTCGACGCGCTCATCGCGGCGGGGGCGAACAACGTGAACGGCCCGTCATTCATGCTGGAGAACGACAAGGGTGCCCGCGACGATGCGCGCAAGGCAGCGTTCAACAGCGCTCAGGCTCGCGCCCGCAGACTGGCCTCGCTGGCCGGTTATCGCGATGTCCGCCTGCTCGAAGTGTCCGAGACTTACGCCTCGCGGCCCCAGTACAAGGGCGAGATGGATGCCATCGCTGTTTCGGCATCGCGCGTCACCCCGATCGAACCCGGCGTCGTCGGCACTTCGGCCACTCTGACGGTCAAGTACGAGATGACCCGCTGAGTGCAGCCTGCACGCGGCATTCACTTGATGTTCAAAAGCGCCTGCGTAATGAGGCGCCATGGTTCGCAACACTCTTCTCGCTCTGGCGTCGCTCGCGGTTCTTGCCGCGCCGATTGCCTCCCCAGTTGCTCGGGCCAAACCCGGCGAGGAGCAAGGGCTGGTGCGCAAGGAAATGCGCGCCGGCAATGTCCTGTCGCTGCGCGATATCGAGGGACGGGTGCTTCCGACCATGCGCGGAGCGCAGTATCTTGGCCCCGAATACGATCCGGTGGCGATGGCCTATCGCCTGAAGTTCATCAGGGACGGGCGCGTTTCCTTCGTGGATGTCGATGCCCGCTCGGGAGAGATTCGTTCGCGGCATTGACGCGAAATTTCTTATCCCGCATTGCACGAAAATACTCTCGGCCCACAACCGGAAAGGCGGGAATAACGCGATGCGCATCCTGATCGTCGAGGACGAACCTACTCTCGGCAAGCAGCTCAAGACCACGCTGGAACAGACCGGCTATGCCGTCGATCTTTCGACTGATGGCGAGGACGGCCATTTCCTCGGGTCGACCGAGGAATACGATGCCGTCGTGCTCGATCTCGGCCTGCCAGAGATTGACGGGCTGACCGTGCTGGGCATGTGGCGCAAGGAAGGCCGCAAGTTCCCGGTGCTGGTGCTCACCGCGCGCGATTCCTGGTCCGACAAGGTCGCCGGGCTTGATGCCGGCGCTGACGATTACCTCGCCAAGCCATTCCAGACCGAAGAGCTGATCGCCCGCCTGCGCGCGCTGATCCGCCGTGCCTCGGGCAATACCAGCAGCGAACTCACTGCCGGCGGCGTGCGGCTGG
>NZ_JANPGP010000009.1:0-1799 GCF_031424035.1 Novosphingobium sp. | reverse complement strand
CCTCGCATGACATCCACAATGTGCAACTCGTTCCACTCGGTTTCCCCGGCCCTCAAGCGGTAGCCGATGACGTAAATCAACACTGAGAACAGTGCGACATAAGCGGGGAAGGTCAGCCGTTTGACGGTCTGTTCGGGGATCCACGACACGGCCAGCGCGAGCCCGAAGAAGACAAGGATGATGATGCCCTGCTTGAGCGCCCACGGGCGCCACGAGCCGCCCGCCGCCGAATAGAGAGTGATGAGCCCAATCGCGCAGATGCCGAAGACGATGAAGATCAACTTCCACGGCAGGCGCGCCAGCGGCTGCGGGATGATTGCCGAGGAAATCATGTCGCCCGCTTGGCGGCGCCGACCCGGGCGATGGCGTCGAACGCGGCTGCCTGGCGGGCGGTGCGCTCGGCCAAGGTGCCGCCCCATTGCTGTTCGAGCGGCGCGAGGGCAGCCAGCGCCTTCTGCTCGTCAAACAGGAAGGTCATGGCATCGCGCACGATAGGCGCGGCGGCCGAGGCACCGAAGCCGCCGTGCTCGATGATGCAGCCGATGGCGAAGCGTGGCTGCTCGATCGGTGCAAATGCAATGAACAGCGCGTGATCGCGCAGCGCCCAGGTCGATTGATGACCGCGCTCGCCCAGCCGGAAGACCTGCGCGGTCCCAGTCTTGCCGCCCATCTGAATGCCGTCGAGCAGGAGTTTCGAAGCGACCGCGGTGCCCTGACCGTTGACCACGGCCGCCATCGCCTTGCGGACGAAATCGAGATGCGCCGGGTCGGCGTTGAGCGCTGGCGCCGGCCGTGCCCTGTCTCCCATCAGCAGCCGCGGCTGGAGCAGCCTGCCGGACGCCAGCCGGGCCGGCATGACCGCAAGCTGCATCGGGTTGACGAGGACGTAGCCCTGGCCGATCGAAGTGTTGGCGCTGTCATATCCCTGCCACTTGCGCTTGTATTTCCTTAGCAGCCAATCGGGGTTCGGCATCGTGCCGAAACGCTGCGACGGGATGGGCAGGTCGAACTTCTGGCCATAACCGAGATATTGCACCATCTCGGTCGTTTTCGCCGGGTCGGTGATGAGGCCGGTCGCCCAGAAATATGTATTGCAGCTGCGTTCGACTGCGGAATGCATGTCCATCGAGCCATGCGCGGCGTCGCACCGGAAGTAGCGGTTTCCGATCTGGTAGCCGCCCGGGCAAAAGACGCGGCGGTGGGGGTCGACACCCTGTTCCAGGAACGCCAGCGCCATCGCCGGCTTGATCGTCGACCCAGACGGATAAAGCCCGAGCGCAACCTTGTTGAGCAAGGGAATGTGATCGTCTTCGGACAGCATCCGCCATTCGGTCCGGCCGATGCCATCGCTGAAACTGTTCGGATCGAACGCCGGCATGGAGACGAAAGCCAGCAAGTCGCCGCTCGCCACATCCATCGCGACGAGCGCGCCCGATTGATCGCCCATGCGCCGCGCGGCAAATTCCTGCAGGCCGGCATTGATCGTCAGCTTGACGGTCTGGCCGCTGCGGTCAGGCTTCGGTTCGAGCTCGCGGACCAGCTTCCCGCGCGCGGTCAGCTCAACCCGCTGGCCGCCCGGGGTCCCGCGCAGTCTCGGCTCAAGGACCTTTTCCAGCCCGTCCTTGCCGATCTTGAACCCCGGCGTGACGAGCAACGGGTTCTTGTCCTCGGCCTCATATTCCTTGGCGTTGGCGCCGCCGACATAGCCGACGAGGTGCGCCACAGCGGGCCCAGCCGGGTAAAAGCGCGAAAAGCCACGCATCGGCTGCACCCCGGCCATCTCAGGCAGACGAACGGTC
>NZ_JANPGP010000008.1:0-20170 GCF_031424035.1 Novosphingobium sp. | reverse complement strand
CGCGCTGCGGCTTGAGGAAATCGCCCTCAACGATCCCTATTTCGTTGAAAAGAAGCTGTTCCCGAACGTCGACTTCTATTCGGGCATCATCCTCAACGCGATCGGCTTCCCGACGACGATGTTCACCGTTCTCTTCGCCCTTGCCCGCACCGTCGGCTGGGTCGCCCAGTGGAACGAAATGATCAGCGATCCCGGCCAGAAGATCGGGCGTCCGCGCCAGCTTTACACCGGGCCTGCGGCGCGCGATTACGTCGGCATCGACAAGCGCTAAGCTAGGCGAAGGCGCGGCCCAGTGCTGGACGCCGGTTTCTCAAGAGAAACCGGATGGCCGCGCCAGCTTTACACCGGGCCTGCGGCGCGCGATTATGTCGGGATCGACAAGCGCTGAATTGCGGCCTCTTACGTAATTTAACGTAATCGTCGACAAACGCTGATTTTTCCCGTTACATGTGTTTCGGAGCCGGGTCGGTTCCGAAACACAGGGGGAAATCACCGATGCTTCGCACAGCTCTCATGCTTGTCGGCGCCGTGCTCATGATCATGGGCATGTTCTTTACGCTGCAAGGCGCAGGCGTCATCATGTGGCCCGCAGACAGCTTCATGCTTGCCGATAAAGGCTGGGTCACCAAGGGCCTGATGATCGCCATTGCCGGCGCGGCAGTCATTCTGATCGGCCGGCGCGCCGGAAAGAGCGCCTGATCAGGCAGCGTTATCGGCGGGGACTGACAGGATGAAGCGCGCACCGTGTCCCGGTGCGCTTTCCACCCGAAGGTCGCCGCCCATGGCGCGGGCCAGCTTGCGCGAGATATAGAGCCCAAGCCCCGAGCCGCCATCACCGCTGCGGCCGAGGCGCTCGAATTTCTCGAAGACCTTGACCTGTTCGTCGAGCCCGAGCCCCGGGCCCTGATCGGCGACGATAACCTTGGCCGTGCCGCCTTCCTGCTCAATCCGGATCCACACCTGCGAATTGGGCGGGGAATAGCGGATCGCATTACCCAGCAGGTTGAGCAGAACCTGCAGCACCCGGCGGAACTCCGCTACGGCAGGCAAGGTCTCGCCAGCGCGCGGGGCATCGACGATCACGCCCTGCTCTCGCGCCCGCACACCCAGGATGCCGGCAGCCCGGCGAGCGATGTCGGCCAGATCAACATGATCGGGCGCCGTGGCGAACTCTTCCGATTCAACCACTTCGAGGTCGGTCAGATCGTCGATCAGCGCCAGCAGGTGCTGTCCGGCAGCGGCGATGTCGGCGGCGTAGTTAGAATATTCCTCGGCCAGCGGTCCTGAAAGTCGCGTCCGGATCGTTTCGGCATTGGCGATGATTCGCGAAATCGGCTGTCGCAGCACCGGAGCAACATCGCGGCCGATCAGCCGGGTATCCGACGTGCGCATCTCCGGCGAAAGCGTCGGTGCCTGTTCAGGAGGGGCAACATCCGAGGTCAGCGACAAGGTGAAGCCCGCTGGCTTGCCTAGAGTGCCACCCTGCGGCGAAATCAGCGCGCGCCAGGGACGGCGCGATCCGGCGACCTTGACGTTCACTCCGTCAAGCAGGCGCCAGTGCATGTCCTTGCTGGAAACGCCGCCTTCAACCTCGACATAGCCGGTCCATGTCTTCCCTGGCATCGCGACCATGGCTCCGGCCAGCGGCTTCAATTCGTCATTGGCCGCTTCGGCGGTCAGGACGCGCTGATCGGCATCAAGGACGGCGTGAAATTCGGCGCTCTGCCGCTCGATCTTGGCGACCCGGCTGCCCAGCGCCACCTGATCTTCGGGCGGCAAGGCGCGCGACTGCCAGTGGCGGACACGGATCGCGCAGCCGCCGTCCGGCGCTGGCTCGACTTCGGCGAGCGCCGAGATTGCATGAGCGCCATCGTTGGCCATGATTGGCCGCACCAGCTTCATCGAAAAGCGGCGGCACTTGCGGACAAGGTCGAGCAGGGCCGGAATCGCCACGACACCGGGCACCTCGCCACCGCAACGCAATTGCAGCGAATGCAGCAGCTCGTCGGCGGAGACCAGCCGGTCTTCCGCGTCGGTGCGCGCTGTCGTCACTCCGGGTGCGCTGTCAGCCATAGCTTAGCGGGGGTAACCCGTTCCGACAGAAAGGATTGCGGCAGCGCGGTCTGCGCCAAGGCCCTCGAAGCCTTCGGGAAGCGAGATTTCGGGATGGATGGCGACAAATTGCTGTTCGACGCTGGCCGGCTTCATGCCAGCGGACGACAGTGCCAGTGCCAGACGGGCGACTTGCCCTTCATTGGTCGTCAGCGTCGCCAGCGTGCGGTCCTGCCCGGTCCCGATCGAAAGCGCGGTAATAAACATGCTGACGCCGGCGTGTTCGATCGACAGGGCTGACTGGGCATTTCCGCCCATGCCCATGATCAGCCGGGCCATCAGCCCGAGCCGGCTGCGGCCTTCGTCATAGCCGTCACACAACGCCTTTCCCGCCAGAATCGCGCCTTCGTCGGCTTGGCCAGAGTGCTGGCCCAGCGCGATGATCGCCGCGTGGAGGATCTCCGCCGGAAGTTCGGGCAGCGCAAGCTTCATGCGGCGCTGGGCCTGCGTAAAGCGGGTCTGCGATGCCAGCAGGCTCATGCCGGCGGCGGCAACGGCCGGCTCGGTCGAAGCGATCAGCCCCTGCAGCAGCGGCGACAGCACCGGATCGAGGCCAAGCCGGGCGTGGAGTCGCTCGGTAAGTTGCCATTCGACAGCAAGCCCGTGAACATGCGCCAAAAGCTCCGCATTGCCGCACAGTGCAATGACCATCGCCTGCACTTCGGCTGCATCAAGCTTGCGAGCGTCCTGCACCTGCAAGGCTTCGCCGCGCGCGACCAGAAGCTGCGAGGAAATGTCCTCAAGCATGGCCCGCGTGCGTGCAACGATCTCTTCGGAAAACACCGAATGGTCATCGCTGGCCAGCAAGTGGCGCATGATCGGAATGATCGTGCCGATCATGGCATCGCCATGTTCGAGCTCCTCGCGCAGCACGGATTCGATCGGCTCGCCGGAAGCGGATTGGTAGGACGCGTCAGTCATGACGAAGGCCATAGCGCCCCATGGTTAAACTGACGTTAGCTCACCGCGCCGGCGTGAAAGGATGATTCCGGCCACGATCAGCACGATAGACAACCCCGGGACGGCATAGGGCAGCAGCCCGGCCAAGCCCAGAGCCGCAAGAGCGAGGGCCAACAGCAGCCGGTCCTCGAACCAGGCGGAAAACCGCTCTGCCAGAACCTGCGACAACAGTCGCAGCAGGCCGATCAGCACCAGCGGCGCAAAGGCGCGCAGCCATGTCGGCTCGCCAGGCACCAGCGACGGGACGGCAATCAGAACGCCCACCAGCGCAATATCCAGCAAGGCGCCGAACGGTTCGGGGCGCGAGAGAATTCCGCGCCCAAGCCCCAGCGAATCGGCCTGCGCCCCGGTGATGATCGTGCCCACCCGTTGCACCAGCCAGGCAGCGCCCAGCAGCGCCAGCCCGAGCGTCGGAACTTCCAGCCAGGCCGAGCCCACCGCCATGGCCAGCAAAGTAAGCCCCGCAATGCCGGGCGCGCTGCCGCCGCTGCCGGCATGGAGCATCGCAGCGCCAAACCGCCGCGAGAGCCAGGCGGCCAGCCCCATTCCGGGGCTGTGCCCCAGTCCGGAGGTCTGCCGGTCCATCCAACGGTCTTCGGCGGCATGGGCCTGAGCCTCATCCTGAACGAGCAGCCAGCGCCCGTCATTGCTCACTGATTGCGGCACCATCCGCTGACTGATTCCCGCCTGCAACGCGATGCGCAGCAGGGCCGAGGCTGGATCGGCATCGGGCGGCAAATCGTTCAGACGCTCAACCAGACGCCCCGGCAGCAGCATCAGCCCCGCCCCGGCATGGTTGATGTCGATCCGTTCAAACCCTTGCGGAACCGCGGTTTCCGCTGGCAAAACGAGCACGGCCGGAGCCTGCGCGATCAATTCCAGCGCGTCGACCGGGGAGACGACGACCCCCTCGCCCAGCACCAATAATTCGTCGCTGGCGGTCACCAGCCCTGACAAGGCACGTCCGCCCGAAATCATGTGAAACCGCGCCCCGGCCCGCTCGGCCTCACGCTGCAAGGCGGCGAGTTCGGGATCGAAGGCCTTGGCCAGGCAGGCAATACGTTCGCATCCGGCGGCCAACGCGAGGGCCAGCTGATGATGGGCGAGCGTCGCCCCGCCAAGGCGCAGATAGGCCCGCGGCGCGTCAAACCCGGCACTGGCCGGTTCCATCATCGTGAGCAATGCGACCCGCAGCTGTCTTCTCCTCGCAGGCAGCGTAGCTGAATAGTCGCTCGGCCCGTCCCTGCCAAGGGACAGCTTGTCTAACCGCTGCCAGGCGGATCAGCCGATCAGGCGGAGGCGAATTCGTCGATGAAATGCTGCATCCGGCGCAGCACGCTGGGATCGCCGGGGGCGCCCTCGATGGCCTCTTCGGCCAGATCACACAGCGGCGAGGCGTGAAAGCTTGCCGCCACGCCTTTCAGCCGCAAGGCCGCGACCTGCCAGTTCCCGTCGCACCGCGACCGGCGCATGAGGTCGATTTGCCGCAGGACACTGTCGGTAAACGCCGTCTTGAGCTCGGCAAAGAGCCCCGCGTCGTCACCTGCCGCAGCTGCCAATGTGGCGTCGAGTTCACCTGCTTCATAAGCCATGCCGTGCGCTATAACGGCCTTGTGGTTAAACTGGGGTTTATCCACAGGCGGAAACCGTGATACCTTCGGCCCATGACCGGGGGATCACGCATTGTCGCCATCGGGTCCGGGGCCGAACAGGCCTCCGCACCTGCAGAGCAACCAGACGAGCTTCTGCTCGACACAGCGGTTGATTATCTTGCTGAAAACGCCGGATATGCCGACTGGGAAGATGAGCCTGCCCCGGCCCCGACCCGCCGCTGGCAAGTGCCGGCTCTCGCCATCGTTGCGGCCCTCGGTTGGACCGGCTTTTTTGCCTGGGCAAACCTCTGGGCAGCCGGCGGCACGACGCCGCAGCAGGCCGTTTCGCTGATCACCTCGTGGGCCGTGCCGGTGCTACTTGTTGTTTCGCTCTGGATTCTCGTCACGCGCAACAGCCGCGAGGAAGCCCTGCGCTTCGGTCAGACCGCGCGCCTGCTGTCCGACGAATCGGCCGTGCTGGAAGCGCGGCTGACCGTGATCAACCGCGAGCTGAGCCTCGCGCGCGAATTCCTCGCCTCGCAGTCGCGCGATCTTGATTCGCTCGGCCGGGTGGCCACCGAAAAGCTGTCCACTCACGCCGCACGGCTTGAGGCGCTGATCACCGCAAATGGCGAACGCATCGATGCCATCGCCTCAGTCAGCAGCAACGCGCTCGACAATATGGAGAAGCTGCGCGGGCAATTGCCGGTGATCGCCAGTTCGGCGAAGGACACGGCCAACAATATCGCCAATGCTGGCCGCACCGCGCAGGGCCAATTGGGTGAGATGATCACCGCGTTCGAGCGTCTCAACGAATTCGGACAGGCCGGAGAGCGCCATGTCGATTCGATGAAGACCAGCGTCGATACAACGCTGGAACAGGCCGAAGCCCGGATCGAATCGCTGCATGAGGCAACGCAGACCCGGTTCGCCGCCATCGAGGACAAGGGCCGCGAACTGCGCGATGCGCTTGACCTGCATGAGGTTGATGCCCTGGCCGCCATCCGCAGCCGCTCGAGCGCGCTGATGGAGGAGCTCCTCGAGCTACGCACCGCGCTTGAAGGTCAGGAAAGCCAAAGCCTTATATCGCTGCGCGCACGGCTGGGCGCGCTGCGTGACGAGGCTGGCCAACTTGCCAAGTCGATGCGGGACAGCGAAGCCACCGCGATGCAGTCGGTCTCCGCCTCGCGCGAGCGGCTTGAAGCATCGGTCCGTGAAACCCTCGAACGGCTCGACGCACTTGACCAGCGCGCCTTGCAGGCATCACGCGAACGCATCGCGACGCTTTCCGAAGAAGCGCTCGAATTCGACGCACGCATTGCCGAGCGCAACCGCCTGTTCGACGAGGAAAGCCAGAAGCGCGCCGAGGAAGCTGCCGAGCGCGAAAGTGCCGCGAATGCGGCCTTGCGCGAACAGATTGCCGAAATGGACGGCTTGCTGGCCGAGCGCCTGTCAGCCCAACAACAGCGCAGCAAGGAAATGGCTGCTCTCGCCAAGAAAATTGCCGGAGACCTCACGGACGCGGACAACCGGATCGACGCCCTCGCGGCCCGCGCCGGTGAATCCGAAGCAAGCCTTGCGGCGCAGGTCCAGGCCCTCGGCGGTCACCTCGCCAACAGCGAACAGGCGATGTCGGCGATGAACGGATCGGTCGCCCGGCTGACCGATGACAGCGTACGCCTGCTCGAATTACTACAGGCCAGCAACAAGCAGACCAGCGAGGATCTGCCTACCGCCATCGCCAGCGGGGCACAGCGTCTTTCGGAGATCGAAACCCGCATCCACGAACTGGAAGAGAGCATTTCGCGCGCCGCCGGCCGCGCCGAGGACATGTCGGCGCAGGTTGCCGACACCCGCACGGCCATCGGCCAGTCGCTTGGCGAAATCGGCACCCTGCACGATGGGCTGGAGGCCCGCGCCGCCAGTCACGCCGCGGCGCTTGTCCAGTTGCGCGGCGCGGTCGAGGCACTTGATGCCGACAGCACCCGGCTTGCCACCTTCAGCCGCGATGAAATGGCCGGCGCTCTGGACAAGCTGGGCGAAGCAACCCGCGATGCCGCTGCCGCGCTGGAAGAAGCGGGCAAACGCTCGATCAGCACAATGGCGGACCGGCTGGCGAGTGAGGGCACCCGCGCCTTTGACGAAGCATTGCAACGCCGCATGGCGGAAGCCATCGGCGAACTGGATACCGCAGCCGCCCGCGCTTCCGACGCCAGCCAGGAATCGGCCCGCCGCCTGCGCGACCAGCTCGCCCGGATCAGCGAACTGGCCGAAAACCTTGAACGCCGCGTGGCACAGGCCCGCGAACGCGCCGAGGAGCAGGTCGACAACGACTTTGCGCGCCGCGTTGCCCTGATCACCGAAAGCCTCAATTCGAACGCTATCGACATTGCCAAGGCCATGTCGAGCGAAGTCACCGATGTGGCCTGGGCAAGCTACCTGCGCGGCGATCGCGGCGTGTTCACCCGCCGCGCCGTGCGTCTGCTCGATACGGCCGAAGCGCGTTCAGTGGCGCAGATTTATCGCAATGACGACGAGTTCCGCGAACACGTCTCGCGCTATATCCATGACTTCGAGGCCATGCTGCGCCAGCTGCTCGCCACGCGCGATGGCCATGCGCTCAGCGTGACGCTGCTGTCATCGGATATGGGCAAGCTTTACGTGGCGCTGGCTCAGGCAATCGAGCGCCTGCGCGACTGAACGGCGTGGAAATCAGTGCGGTTGCGGCCGCAGCCTCTGCACGATGTCGAGATCGTCGACCGTGATCCAGCCGTAGCTGTAGTTAAGATAAAACACTGCAAAAAGGACAATCGAGAGCACAGTCGCGCGCTTCGCAATCCGCTTGCCCGAAAAATTGACCGGCGCGGAATGCGCGTGGCCCACTTCGGGCTGCGACCCTTCGTCCGCGTGAGTCCGGACGCCGAACGGCAGGACCACGAAAGCGCTCATCACCCAGAACAGGCAATAGATCGCCAGGATCGAAGTGATCTTCATCCCTCAACCACCATGACCTGCACCTGCGGCTTCTTCCCGCTCCAGCGCTGAGCCGCGCGGCGGGCGGCGAGGCGCGCGGCTTCGGTGACTTCGTCACGGTCGCGGGCTTTCGCGCCCTTGAGCTTGGCCAGCGCGGTCAGAATGTCCTGTTCGGCTTCGTGGCGGAAATCTTCGTAGTCTTCCTCAAGCGGCAGACCGAGCCCGGCAACCTGAGCGCGCTTGCCGGGGCCGACCACAACCATCAGCACGCCATTGTGCGCCAGCCGGCGGCGCATGACCATCGCCGGGCCATCGGCCGGCGTAATGATGTCGCCATCGAGAATCAGCCGGCCCGCACGGACCACGCCGAACTTGCCCGGCTTGCCCGGCGCGAGCCTGACCAGATCGCCGTTCTTCTGGAACACCTGCACGGGAATGCCGCACTTGGCCCCCAGCTTCGCCTGTTCGAGCATATGGCGCAGCTCGCCGTGAACCGGCACGAGGATTTCGGGACGCAGCCACGAGTAGAGCGCTTCCAGCTCGGGCCGGCCGGGGTGTCCGGAAACGTGGATATAGGACTGGCGATCGGTGACGATCGACACGCCCTGCTCGGCCAGACGATTCTGGATGCGGCCGATGGCAATCTCGTTGCCCGGAATCTGGCGGCTGGAGAACAGCACCACGTCGCCGGCAGAAAGCGCGATATCATGGTTGCCCTCGGATATACGGCCGAGCGCGGCGCGGGCTTCACCCTGCCCCCCGGTGGCGAGGAACATGACTTCACCGCGCGGCAGGCGCATGGCCGACTGCGGATCGATGATGTCCGGCAGGTCCTTGAGATAGCCGCTCGCCTGCGCGACCTGGATGATCCGGTCGAGCGAGCGCCCGGCAACGCAGAGCTGACGCCCCGATGCCACGGCAACTTCGGCCAGCGTCTGGAGGCGCGCGACGTTGGAGGCAAAGGTCGTGACCAGCACGCGCCTGCCCTTGTGCTTCGCGACTTCCTCAAGCAGCCCGCGCCGGACCTCGCCTTCGGAGCCTGAAGCCTCGGGATTGAACACGTTGGTCGAATCGCAGACCATCGCGAGCACGCCCTGATCCCCGATGGCGCGCAATTCTGCCTCGGTGGCAGGCGTGCCTACGAGCGGCTCGTCATCAAGCTTCCAGTCGCCGGTGTGGAAGATCCGGCCGAACGGCGTCTCGATCACCAGCGCATTACCCTCGGCAATCGAGTGCGCCAGCGGCACGTAGCGAATGCTGAAATCGCCGATCTGGAAGCTGTCGAAATGGTCGATGACGCGCAGTTCGACCTTGCCGACGAGGCCAGCCTCTTCCAGCTTCGAATGGACGAGCCGCGCGGTGAACGGCGTGGCATAGAGCGGGACGCCCAGCTCTTCCGCGAAATAGGGCACCGCGCCGATGTGGTCTTCGTGGGCATGGGTCAGCACGATGCCGAGCAGATCCTTGCGCCGGTCCTCGATAAATTCGAGGTCGGCAAAGACCAGTTCGGTGCCGGGATATTCGGACGCGCCGAATGTCATGCCGAGGTCGACCATCAGCCACTTGCCACGGCAACCGTAGAGATTGACGTTCATGCCAATCTCGCCCGAGCCACCCAGAGCGCAGAAAATCAGTTCATCTTGCGGTTTCACGAGGCGGCCTTAGCCCTCTGCGCGAGAATAGCGAGGCCTTCCAGCATCAGATCGGGATCTACCGCGTCAAAGATGTCGGTATGTTCATCAAACAGTACCGCAAGGCCACCGGTGGCGACCACTTTGGCTGGGCGGCCGATCTCAGCCCGCATCCGGGCAATCAGGCCTTCCATCATCGCGACATAGCCCCAGAATACGCCGATCAGCATCTGATCTTCAGTATTGGTGCCGATCACGCTGTCGCTATCGGGCGCGCGGATGGCGATGCGCGGCAGCAGCGCCGTGTTGCCCACCAGCGCGTCGAGCGAAAGGTTGATGCCCGGCGCAATAATGCCGCCCTTGTAGGCACCGTTGAAGTCAATCACGTCAAAAGTGGTCGCCGTGCCAAAATCGACGAGGATCAGGTCGCCGGCGTGCTTGGCATGGGCGGCGACGGCATTGACCGCCCGGTCCGCGCCAAGCGAGCCGGGCTGGTCGACATCCATATCGAATCCGTAAGTGGCGGTTCCCTGGCCGGCGATGATCGGTTCAAGATCGAAATAGTGGCGGGCGAGAACCTCGATATTGTGGAGCGCGCGGGGCACAACGGTCGAAACGATGATCTGGTCGATCGCGTCGCGCCCGATGCCGCGAATTTGCAGCAGCTGCATCAGCCACACCGCGTATTCGTCGCCCGTGCGGCGCGGATCGGTGGCGATCCGCCAGCGCGCCTTGATCCTGCTACCGCCCTGTCCGTCATCGTCGATCACGGCAAAGACGACGTTGGTGTTCCCGACATCGATGGCGAGCAGCATGGCTGGTGTTCCTCAGTCGTCCGCGCCAAGGCGGACTTCGCCGGCGTGGATCGTGCGTGTGGTGCCGTCTGGCAAGGCAAGGATCAAGCCACCCGTATCGTCGAGGCCTGCAAAAGCGCCCTGCAAAAGCACTTCGCCGGGCTCTCCCACCGATAGCACCGTTCCTACCGGATGCGCCGCAGCGCACCAGCGGCGGACAATCGGAGCGAGTCCGTAGGTCCTCCAGCGATCGAGATCGAGCGCAAAGGCTGCGGCAAGCTGATCGGCAAAGTGGTCACGATCCGGTGCCGGCCCGAATGCGGTCAAGGCAATCGCGGTGCGATCCGCGAGATCAGGTGCGGCGGCAAGATTGACGCCAATGCCGATCACGACGGCATCGCCTTTACTTTCAAGCAGGATGCCTGACAGCTTTGCCGCGCCGATGAGAATGTCGTTCGGCCACTTGAGCAGCGCCGCCCGCGGTGGGGGAACCAACGCGCTGACAACTTCGTGGACCGCCAGACCTGCAACCAGCGCAAGGCTGGCCAGCGGCGGATCGCCGGCTCGGGCGTGAACCACGGTCGATCCCATGAAATTGCCGATGCCATCGAACCATTCACGCCCGCGCCGCCCGCGACCGTCCGATTGCCGATCGGTTACCAGCCAATGGCCTTCAGCGACAGTTTCCGAAGCGGCGAGCCGCGCCATCAAAGCGGCGTTGGTCGAACCGACAAGGGAAATCCGCTCGATCAAACGCCCATCGGCAGCAGGGCGGCGATTGCCGTGGTGGTCCACTGGGCCAGCGCCTTGGTTGCGAGATAGCCCAGCGGCGAGATCGCCAGCGCGCAGAGTGCGAGCAGCGCCTGATGGATCCAGTCACTCTTGCCCGTCGCCTTCATCGCCGGTTCGTCAAAATACATGATCTTGACGACCTTGATGTAATAGAACGCACCGATCACGCTGGCGGCAATACCCACGGCAGCGAGGGCGAAGAACCCGGCCTGAACCGCAGCCTGGAAGACCACGAACTTGCCCCAGAAGCCAAACAGCGGCGGAATACCGGCAAGGCTGAACATGACCATCATCAGGCAGCCAGCGAGCACCTTGCGGTGGCGCGACAGGCCAGCGATGTCGTGAATGTTGTCAACCGGGTTGCCGTTTTCATCCTTGAGCATGAGCACGGTGACGAAGCCGCCCACGGTCATTGGCACGTAGATTGCGAGGTAAACCAGCATGGCCGAAGCGCCCTGCGCGGTTCCGGCGGCGAGGCCGATCAGCATGAAGCCGACATTGTTGATCGACGAATAGGCCAGCAGGCGCTTGATGCTCGTCTGGCCGATCGCGCCAACCGCGCCCCAGATGATCGAGGTAAGCGCGGCAAAGATCACGATCGGACGCCAAGCCTCAACCTGAGTGCCGAAGGCTTGCAGCGCAACGATCATCGTCAGCACCATCGCGGCAACCTTTGGTGCTGAGGCGAAGAAGGCAGTGACAGGGGTCGGTGCGCCTTCGTAAACGTCGGGCGTCCACATGTGGAACGGCGCGGCGCTGATCTTGAAGGCGAGGCCGACGAGAACGAAGACGACGCCGAACACTGCGCCAGTAGGCATCGTGCCCGTCAGCGCCTGCCCGACGGCCACAAAATCGATCGCACCGGTGAAGCCGTAAACCAGGCTGATGCCGAACAGCAGCATGCCGCTCGCCAGCGAGCCGAGCACGAAGTATTTCAGGCCGGCTTCGGCCGAACGATCATCGTTCTTCAGGAACGCAGCGAGCACGTAGGATGCGAGCGAGTTGAGTTCGAGGCCGATATAGAGCGTCATGAAATTGGTGGCCGAAACCATCAGCCCCATGCCCAGCACGGCCAGCACGACCAGCACCGGATATTCCGCGCGGTATGCGGCATATCGGCTGAAATACTGGGGAGCGACCAGCAAAGTGGCGACCGCGGCAAAAGCGATCAGCACCTTGGCAAAGGCCGCGAGCGCATTGGCGGCGAACAGGCCCGAAAAGGCCAGCGTACCCGGTCCGGAGGCCCCGGCGCAGAGGTCCATGGCGGAAATTCCGCCGGCCACGGCAATGGCTCCAGCTGCCAGCCAGGTGACAAGCCGCGCAGCACCCTCACCGCGCATCCATGCGGACATGAGCAGCAGGACCAGCGATGCAATCGTCAGCAGTTCTTCAGGAGCCGCGAGGCGGAATGAATGGGACCAGTCCATCAGTGTGCCCCCTCATGCGCTTCAGTCTTGTGTTCCGCCGGTTTGGCCGCGGGCGCGCCCACCTTGAGCTGCGCGTCACCTTGCGGCTTGGCGCGGGCTACGCGGGCATCGAGCATGGCGATATCGTTGCGCATCGGTGCAAGGAAACTTTCCGGGTAAATGCCCATCCACAGGACGGGCAGCGCCAGTGCGACGACCATGGCCAGCTCGCGCTTGTCGAGATCAGGCATGGCGGCGGCATCGGCGTTCTTCTGTTCGCCAAAGGCCACGCGGCGGTAAAGGTAGAGCATGTATGCCGCGCCAAGGATCACTCCGGTGCCGCAGACGAAGGCCACCCAGCTCGACACCTGATAGATGCCCGCAAGGCTGAGGAATTCGCCGACGAAACCAGCGGTCCCAGGCAGGCCGACCGCCGCCATCGTGAACAGCATGAAGAACAGCGCATACTTGGGCATGTTGATCGACAGGCCGCCGTAACGGTCAATCTCGCGCGTGTGCAGCCGGTCGTAAATGATGCCGACGCAGAGGAACAAGGCCCCTGCAACCAGCCCGTGGCTGAGCATGACGATCATCGCGCCTTCGAGGCCCTGCTGGTTGAACGCGAACAGGCCGATGGTGACGATGCCCATGTGCGCGACCGATGAATAGGCGATCAGCTTCTTCATGTCGTTCTGCACCAGCGCGATCAGCGAAGTGACCACCACTGCGATCATCGACAGCGCGAAGATGAGCGGCGCGAACTGGGCGCTCGCCTCGGGGAACATCGGCAGCGAGAAACGGATGAAGCCGTAGCCGCCCATCTTCAGCAGAACGCCGGCAAGAATGATCGAGCCTGCCGTCGGTGCCTGAACGTGCGCGTCCGGCAGCCATGTGTGCACCGGCCACATCGGCATCTTCACCGCAAAACTGGCGAAGAACGCAAGCCACAGCCAGGTCTGGGCTTCGGGCGCGAAATTGTATTCCATCAGCGTCGGGATGTCGGTAGTCCCCGCCTCGTTCACCATCCACATCATTGCGATCAGCATCAGCACCGATCCGAGCAGCGTGTAGAGAAAGAACTTGTAGCTGGCGTATATCCGATCCGCCCCGCCCCAGATGCCGATGATCAGGTACATCGGTATGAGGCCGGCTTCGAACATGATGTAGAACAGGAACAGGTCCTGCGCGGTGAAAACGCCGATCATCAGCGTTTCCATCAGCAGGAAAGCGGCCATATATTCGCCAACGCGCTTGTCGACCGAATGGCTGGCGAGCACGCAGATCGGCATCAGGAACACCGACAGTTCGATCAGCAGCAGCGCGATGCCGTCTATGCCCAGCTTCCACGAGAAGCCGGCGAACAGCGCGACATTTTCCTGGAACTGCCAGCGGTCACCGCCGACCTGGTACTGGCTCCACAGCCAGACCCCGAGGGCGAGGTTGAACAGCGTGGTCGCCAGCGCAATCTGGCGCGCGGCCTTCGCGCCGCTGAACAGGCAGGCAACGGCCCCGGCGAGCGGCACCAGCAGCATCAGCGAGAGGATGGGAAATTGGTTCATCGTCTTATCCCACCATCACCCAGCTGATTGCCGCGACAAGGCCGAGCAGCATGATCAGCGCATAGGAGTAGAGGTACCCGGTCTGCACCTTCTGCGCGACGACGGCAGTGCGAGCGACCAGCCATGCCGCGCCGTTCGGGCCGAAGCGATCGATCAGGCCGACATCGCCCTGCTTCCAGAACACCTTGCCCAACCAGAAGGCAGGACGGACGAACAGGAAGTTGTACAGCTCGTCGAAGTACCACTTGTTGAACACGAACTTGTGCACGACCGAGAACTGCTCGACGAATGCCGCCGGTGCCTTCGGATTGCGCAGGTAGTTGTTGTAGGCGATCAGCAGGCCGGTGATCATCACCGCGAACGGCGCCCACTTCACCCAGGTCGGCACTTCATGCATCGCGTGAAGCGTATGCTCGGTGAATGCCACCGCGCCCTGCCAGAAGTGGCCAGTGCCTTCGCTGATGAAGCTGTGGTGGAACACGAAACCGGCGAGGACTGCACCGAGCGCCAGCACGCCAAGCGGCACCAGCATGGGCAGCGGGCTTTCGTGCGGGTGATAGCCCGCGGTGCCGTCTCCATGCGCGTCGTGGTGTGCATGATCGTCATGTGCGTGAGCATGATCGTCATGGCCGTGTGCATCGTGGACCGCGTGCTGGATATGCTCCGACTGATCCCAGCGCGGCTTGCCGTGGAAGGTCAGGAAGATCAGGCGCCAAGAATAGAAGCTGGTGAGCAGCGCTGCGGTGATCCCAGCCCAGAAGCCGAACATGCCTGCGCTCGTGCCGCTGGCATAGGCCGCTTCAAGAATCGAATCCTTCGAATAGAAGCCGGCGAAGCCGAACACGTCGACAATGCCGACGCCGGTGATCGCCAGCGTGCCGGCCATCATCGCCCAGTAGGTCAGCGGGATGTGTTTCCGCAGGCCGCCGTAATAACGCATGTCCTGCTCATGGTGCATCGCATGGATCACCGAGCCGGCGCCAAGGAACAGCAGCGCCTTGAAGAAGGCGTGAGTGAACAGGTGGAACATCGCCGCACCCGGCGCGCCGACGCCCGCTGCCACGAACATGTAGCCGAGCTGCGAGCAGGTCGAATAGGCGATGACCCGCTTGATGTCCCACTGGCAGGTGCCGATGGTGGCAGCGAAGAAGCAGGTTGCGGCGCCGACGTAAGTCACCACGGTCATTGCGGTTTCGCTGGTGGCGAACATCGGTGAGAGGCGGCAGACCATGAAGACACCGGCGGTGACCATGGTCGCCGCGTGGATCAGCGCCGAGACCGGGGTCGGGCCTTCCATCGCGTCGGGCAGCCAGGTGTGCAGGCCAAGCTGCGCCGATTTGCCCATCGCGCCAATGAACAGCAGGATGCACAGAATCGTCATCACGTCCCAGCGCGAGCCGAGGAAGCCGATGGTCGAACCGGCCATAGCCGGCGCGGCTTCGAGGATCTCGGGGATCGAGACCGTGCCGAACACCAGATAGGTGCCGAAGATGCCGAGCATGAAGCCAAGGTCGCCCACGCGGTTGACCACGAAAGCCTTGATTGCAGCGGCGCTGGCCGAAGGCTTGCGGAACCAGAAGCCGATCAGGAGGTAGGACGCGAGGCCCACGCCTTCCCAGCCGAAGAACATCTGGACGAGGTTGTCGGCCGTCACCAGCATGAGCATGGCGAAGGTGAACAGGCTGAGATAGGCGAAGAACCGCGGCTGATCCGGGTCTTCGTCCATGTAGCCCCACGAATAGAGGTGGACGAGCGCGGACACCGTGGTGATCACAACCAGCATGACTGCGGTCAGCGTGTCGACGCGCAGCGCCCAGTCGACAGTCAGTGTGCCCGACTGCATCCACAGCAGCACCGGCGTGACGCTCTCATGCGCCGTGCCCGAGACGAACGAGAGGAACACCGGCCAGGACAGCGCGCACGAAATGAACAGCGCGCCGGTCGTGATCGACTTGGCGACAGTATTGCCGAGCATCCGGTTGCCCAGCCCGGCCACGATCGCGGCGAGCAAAGGCAGGAAGACGATGAACAAGATCGAATTCACCGGGATCACCCCTTCATCCGGTTGACGTCGTCAACGGCGATGGTGCCGCGGCGGCGGAAGTAGATCACAAGGATCGCGAGGCCCACGGCGGCTTCACCGGCAGCCACGGTCAGCACGAACATCGCGAAGATCTGGCCGGTCAGGTCGCCAAGGAAGCTGGAAAACGCGACAAGATTGAGGTTCACCGCCAGCAGGATCAGCTCGATCGCCATCAGGATGACGATCACGTTCTTGCGGTTGAGGAAAATCCCCAGCACGCCGAGCGTGAACAGGATCGCGCTGACCGCGACGTAGTGTTCGATGCCGATCACAGCGAGACTCCCCCGCCCACTTCGGGCTTCACGTTGACGGTTGCGTCCTGCGGACGGCGAGCAACCTGCTTCGAGATGTTCTGCCCGCGCACGTCGGTGCGCTTGCGGTGAGTCAGCACAATCGCGCCGACCATGGCGACCAACAGGATCATGCCGGCAGCTTCGAACAGGAACAGGTACTTGCTGTAGAGCAGCGCCCCGATTGCCTCGGTATTGCTGGCGCCGAGCGGCGTCGCGCCCTCAGCCGAAGGCTTGCCGAGTTGCAGCCCGCCAATGCGATAGGCGCCCACGCCGATCACCAGTTCACCGACGAGGATCACTGCGAGCACCAGGCCCAGCGGGAAGTTCTTGATGAAGCCTGCGCGCAGTTCGGCAAAGTCGATGTCGAGCATCATGACCACGAACAGGAACAGCACCGCGACCGCGCCGACGTAGACGATCACCAGCAGCATGGCGATGAATTCGGCGCCCACCAGCACCATCAGCGCTGCAGCATTGAAGAAAGCGAGGATCAGCCAGAGCACCGAGTGCACCGGATTGCGCGCGAGGATCGTCACCGCGCCCGAAACACAGGTCAGGGTGGCGAACAGATAGAAGGCGAAGAGCTGGATCGTCATGAGTTGCACTCCGGCTCAAAACCAGACTCGTCATCCCCGCGCAGGCGGGGATCCATCGCACCCATCGTGCGAAGCCGCGAGCCCGGATGGACCCCCGCCTTCGCGGGGGTGACGGAAATTGTTAAAGACAAGGAATGGCCCCGGTTCATCACGCGCGCCCCCTATCGATACGGCGCGTCGGCTTCAAGGTTTGCGGCAATCGCCCGCTCCCACTTGTCCCCGTTCGCCAGCAGCTTGGCCTTGTCATAAAGCAGTTCTTCGCGCGTTTCGGTCGCGAATTCGAAGTTCGGCCCCTCGACCACGGCATCGACCGGGCAGGCTTCCTGGCAGAAACCGCAGTAGATGCACTTGGTCATGTCGATGTCGTAACGCGTGGTGCGGCGGCTGCCGTCCTCGCGCGGTTCCGCCTCTATGGTGATCGCCTGTGCCGGGCAAACGGCTTCACACAGCTTGCAGGCGATGCAGCGTTCCTCGCCATTGGGATAGCGGCGCAGCGCATGCTCGCCGCGGAAGCGGGGCGAGAGCGGGTTTTTCTCGAACGGATAGTTGATCGTCGCCTTGGGCTTGAAGAAATACTTCAAGGTCAGCCAGTGCGCCTTCAGGAATTCCCAAAGGGTGAACGATTTGATGAGCTGCGCGGCGGTCATGCGCCATACCTCGTGAACATGAGATAGCCGCTCACCAGAACGACGAACATCAACGACACGGGCAGGAACACTTTCCAACCCAGGCGCATCAGCTGGTCATAGCGGTAGCGGGGAACGGTCGCCTTCACCCAGGAGAAGATGAAGAAGAAAAACAGGATCTTGAGCAGCAACCAGACCACGCCCGGAATGTCGAACCACGGGATCAGGTCGATGTTCATCGGCGGCAGGTAACCGCCCCAGAAAAGCGTGGCATTGAGCGCGCACATCAGCAGGACGTTGGCATATTCGCCCAGCCAGTAGAGCGCGAAGCTCATCGACGAATATTCGGTCTGGTAACCGGCAACGAGCTCCGATTCCGCCTCGGTCAGGTCGAACGGCGCGCGGCCGGTTTCGGCCATGCCCGAGATCAGGAACATCACCCACATCGGGAACAGCAGCGGGTTGAACACGAAGCCGTTGAACAGGCCAAAAAGCGCATACTTGTGCTGCGCCTCGACAATGGTCTTGAGGTTGAAGCTGTCCGCCCACAGGACGACGCAGATCAGGATGAAACCGATCGAGACTTCGTAGGAAATCATCTGCGCCGATGCGCGCATGGCCGAGAAGAACGGGTACTTCGAGTTCGACGACCAGCCGGCGATCACCGTGCCGTAAACCCCCAGCGACGAGATCGCGAGGATGTAGAGCAGCCCGACGTTGATATCCGCCAGGATCGCGCCCGAATTGAACGGCAGCACCGCCCAAGCCATCAGCGCAACGGTGAACGTGATGATCGGCGCGATCAGGAACAGACCCTTGTTCGCCGCGCTGGGGATGATGGTTTCCTGCAGGAACACCTTGAGCCCGTCGGCGAAGGACTGGAGCAGGCCCCACGGCCCCACCACGTTCGGTCCGCGCCGCAGCGCCATGGCGGCCCAGATCTTGCGGTCGGCATAGATGATCATCGCCACGCCGAGCATCAGCGGCAGCGCGATCAACAGGATGCCGGCGATTGTCGCCAGCGCCCAGGCCCAGTCGTGGCTCATGCCCCAATTCATGAAGGTCTGGGTCATTCCGCAGCCTCCGCGAAGTCTTCCCCGTGCAGCAGTTCTGCCGAGCAGCGCTGCATCGTCGCGCTGGCGCGGGCGATGGGGTTGGTGAGGTAGAAGTCCTTGATCGGATAGCCGGCGAGCGTGCCGCTTGCTTTGGACTTGGCAGCTTTCGGCAAGGCGCCGTAACTCGCCAAACCCTCAACGCCGAGCGCCGGAACGGCTGTGATCATCGCAGCGCGCAGCTGGTCGAAGCTGTCGAAACCGACCTTGACGCCCAGCGCATCGGCCATGGCGCGCAGGATCGTCCAGTCTTCGCGCGCATCGCCGGGAGCGAAGACGGCCTTATCGGCGAACTGCACGCGGCCTTCGGTGTTGACGTAGGTGCCGGCTTTTTCGCTGAACGCCGATCCGGGCAGGATCACGTCGGCGGCATGGGCGCCCTTGTCCCCGTGGTGGCCGATGTAGACGATGATCGAGTCCGAGAACTTCGAATAGTCAACTTCGTCCGCGCCGAGCGAAAGCAGCATCCTGGGCTTGGCCGCTGCCAGATCGGCAATGCCGCCGCTCTGCGCATAGCCGAGCATCAGCCCGCCCATGCGGCTGGCCGCCATGTGCAGGACGTTGAAGCCGTTCCAGCCGTCACGGACGAGTTTGAACGTTCCGGCAAAGGCGAGCGCCGCACCGAGAGCGCCCTGCCCGAGCGCCGCGCCGCCGACGATGATCGCGGGGCGTTCGGCATTCTTGAAGGCTTCGGTCACGTCGCTCGGCAGCTTGTCCAGCACCGCAATGTCATTGCCGAGGAACGAGGTCGACACGGTGGTTTCCCACTCCGGCCCGACAAGAAACAGCTTCGCGCCGCGCTTCGCCGCTTTGCGCAGGCGGGTCATCACCAGCGGCGCTTCCCAGCGCACGTGGCTGCCGACGATCAGGATCGCATCGGCTTCCTCTATCCCTGAGAACGTCGAATTGAAGTTCACCGCCGCAAGGTTCGAGCAGTCATAGGACAGACCCGTCTGGCGGCCTTCGAGCAGGGTCGATCCCAGCGCCCCGGCAAGGGCCTTGGCGGCAAACATCGTCTCGCAATCGACGAGATCACCCGCGACCACGGCCACGTCCTTGCCGGGCTTGACCTTGGAAATCGCCGCGAAGGCCTCTTCCCAAGTTGCCGCAACCAGCTTGCCGTTCTTGCGCAGCCACGGCTTGTCGAGCCGGCGCGCGGTCAGGCCGTCGACCTGGAAGCGGCCCTTGTCGGACAGCCATTCCTCGTTCACGTCATCGTTGACGCGCGGCAGAATACGCAGAACTTCGCGGCCGCGGCTGTCGAGCCGGATGTTGGCACCGCAGGCGTCGGACACGTCGATCGACAGCGTCTTCTTCAGCTCCCACGGCCGCGCCTCGAAAGCATAAGGCCGCGAGGTGAGCGCGCCAACCGGGCACAGATCAATCACGTTGGCGCTCATTTCGTGAGTCGCCGCGCGTTCCAGATAGGTCGTGATCTGCATCGCCTCGCCGCGATAAAGCGCGCCGATTTCGTCCACGCCGGCGATCTCTTCCGAGAAACGCACGCAGCGGGTGCAGTGGATGCAGCGGGTCATCGCCGTCTTGATCAGCGGGCCCATGTACTTTTCGGTGACCGCGCGCTTGTTCTCGTCATAGCGCGAGGCGCCGCGGCCATAGGCGACCGACTGGTCCTGCAGGTCG
>NZ_JANPGP010000007.1:0-1622 GCF_031424035.1 Novosphingobium sp. | reverse complement strand
ATTCTCGATGGCACGACCAGCTTGGAGGCGCTTTCCGAAGCTGCTGTCGCCGAGGGCATAAATCCAAATCCGCGTTCGGGCCGCCAGGAATATCTGGAAAACATCATCACGCGGAACACCTGAGCCGTGACGACCCGCCTGCGCCGCTCTGCCCTTGCCGGTGCCCTCATGGCATCGGCGGCGGCCGCGGCGGCGCAGGCACCCGTCACGCCCCTGACCCTCGACCCCCTGTTTGCCGACAATGGCGTTCTGCAGCGCGACCGGCCGGTCGTCGTCTCCGGAACAGCAGGCCCCGGTGAGCGGATCACAATCCGCCTCGGTGAAGGCAGTGCGAATGCGAAGGCCGACGCCGCAGGCCGCTGGCGGGCCACCCTGCCCGCCTACCCTGCCGGGGGAGATTTCGATCTGGCAGCGTCGGCAGGTCCAGCGCGCGTTGCGAGCGCCAAGCGCCTGACCTTCGGCGACGTCTGGCTTTGTTCGGGCCAGTCGAACATGGAATTGCCGGTCAGAGCTGCGCTCAACGCCGAGCGCGAGATCAACGCCAGCGCCAATCCAGCCATTCGCCTGCTGAGCATTGCGCACGACAGCAAGCCCGCTGAGCAACGCAGCTTCGCTTCCCCGGTTGTATGGACGCCAGCCACCCCGGCCAGCGTCGCGGGTTTCTCGGCTGCCTGTTACTTCATGGCCCGTGACCTGCAGAAACGCCTCAACGTGCCGATGGGCCTGATCCATTCGAGCTGGGGCGGATCGAACATCGAGGCGTGGATTTCCGGGCCGACACTGGCCACGCTCGACGGACAGGCCAAGGATGTTGCCCTGAACGCGCTCTTTGCGCGCGACCCGGTTGCAGCTCAGGCGCAAATGGCCGCCAACTGGCAAAGTTGGTGGCACGCACAAGCAGGCGCCGACTCATCGCCGTGGAACGACGACGGCGGCTTGACGTGGCAGGCGGTCCCGCTGCCGTGGCGCGACTGGAAGACTTGGGGCGTGTCCGCGACCGAAAAATTGAACGGCATGGTCTGGTTCGACCGCGCGATCGAGCTGACCGCCGCACAGGCGGCGCAAGGCGCGACGCTCGATCTGGGCGCCATCGACGAAGTCGATCAGAGCTGGGTGAATGGCAAGGCCATCGGCAACAGCTTCGGCTGGGCGACCGACCGGTCCTATGCGCTGCCAGTGGGCGCGCTGAAGGCCGGGCGCAACCGGATTGCGCTCAACATCTACAGCGCATGGGGCCTCGGCGGATTGTTCGGCCCGGCCGACAAGATCGCGCTCAGGCTCGCCGACGGAACGCGAATCCCGATGGGCGACGGCTGGCGCTACGCCCTGCCCCGCAGCCTCCTGCCCTCACCGCCAGCTGCGCCCTGGCATTCGATCGGCGGCAAGACCGGCATGTACAATGCGATGATCGCCCCGGTCGGGAGCTATGCGATCAGAGGCGCGGCCTGGTACCAGGGAGAATCGAACACCGGCAATGCGGGCGCGTATGCGCTGTTGCTCGACACCCTCAAGAAAAGCTGGCGTGCGCAGTTCGGGGCGGACACGCCCTTCCTCATCGTGCAGCTGCCCAATTTCGGCGACGTGGTCACGAAGCCGGTCACCTCGGGCTGGGCATCGCTGCG
>NZ_JANPGP010000006.1:0-108516 GCF_031424035.1 Novosphingobium sp. | reverse complement strand
GAGGTGCTGGACCGACCCGGCGTTTTCGAGGATCGAATTCCACACATTGTTGGAATCCTTCGACTTCGCCTGGAACAGCTTCTCAAGAAACGGGTTCTTGACGACGAACGAACCCGACAGCGTCTTGTGGGTATAGATGTTCGCCGGGATCGGCTCGATGCAGGCAGACGTGCCGCCGCAGATGATGCTGATCGACGCGGTCGGCGCGATCGCCATCTTGCACGAAAAGCGCTGCATGACGCCCATGTCCGCCGCATCGGGGCAGGCACCGCGTTCCTGCGCGAGCATCAGCGATGCTTCGTCCGCGCGCGACGCGATATGCTTGAACATCTTGAAGTTCAGCGCCTTGGCCATCGCGCTTTCAAACGCCACGCCCTTCATCTGCAGGTAGGAGTGGAAGCCCATGACCCCCATGCCGACCGAGCGTTCGCGCATCGCCGA
Organism: Novosphingobium sp.; assembly: GCF_031424035.1. Classification (GTDB taxonomy): domain Bacteria; phylum Pseudomonadota; class Alphaproteobacteria; order Sphingomonadales; family Sphingomonadaceae; genus Novosphingobium. Next base: position 108,075 of record NZ_JANPGP010000006.1, on the reverse strand, counting down.
ATACTTGGCGCGGGCCATTTCTTCGGGGGCGCGGTCGATATAGTCCTGCAGCACGTTGTCGAGGAAACGCAGCACGTCTTCGATGAAGCGCTCGTCGCCGTTCCACTCTTCCCAGGTTTCCAGGTTGAGCGACGACAGACAGCAGACCGCCGTGCGGTCATTGCCGAGGTGATCGCGGCCGGTCGGCAGCGTGATTTCCGAACACAGGTTCGAGGTCGAGACCTTCAGCCCGAGATCGCGGTGATGCTTGGGCATCATGCGGTTCACGGTATCGGAGAAGACGATATAGGGTTCGCCCGTGGCGAGGCGGTTTTCGACCAGCTTCTGGAACAGGCTGCGCGCGTCGATCGTCGAACGGATCGAGCCATCCTTCGGGCTGCGCAGGTGGAATTCAGCGCCATCGCGCACGGCTTCCATGAACTCGTCGGTGAGCAGCACGCCGTGGTGCAGGTTGAGCGCCTTGCGGTTGAAATCGCCCGAGGGCTTGCGGATCTCGAGGAACTCCTCGATTTCCGGATGCGACACGTCGAGGTAGCAGGCGGCCGAGCCGCGGCGCAGCGAGCCCTGCGAAATCGCCAGCGTCAGGCTGTCCATCACGCGGACGAATGGGATGATGCCGCTGGTCTTGCCGTTGAGGCCGACCGGTTCACCAATGCCGCGGACATTGCCCCAATAGGTGCCGATGCCGCCGCCCTTGCTGGCCAGCCAGACGTTCTCGTTCCAGGTGTTGACGATGCCCTCCAGGCTGTCATCGACCGAGTTGAGGTAGCAAGAGATCGGCAGGCCGCGTCCCGTGCCGCCGTTCGACAGCACCGGGGTTGCCGGCATGAACCACAGCTTCGAGATGTAATCGTAAATACGCTGGGCGTGGTCCTGATCGTCCGAATAGGCATCGGCGACGCGGGCAAAGAGATCCTGATACTTTTCGCCGGGCAGCAGATAGCGGTCGTCGAGCGTGTCCTTGCCGAAATCGGTCAGCAGGGCATCGCGCGACGTGTCCGTCACGATGGTGAAGCGGCGCGCCTGGATGGAATGCGAATCCTCCTTCGGCTTCTTCGCAGCCTTGGCGACCTGCGTCAGGGCGCCAGCCAGCGCCTCTGCGCCGAGCTTGTCGACCAGCGCTTCGCTGCCTGCATCGCTTTTTTCTGTCATGGGCAAAGCCGGTTGAGCCTCCCTGAGTTCGGACGTCGTTTCGGACAGATCCACGTTTTCCATCACATCATTGTCCGACACGGACGCGTCCCCGTTTCTGAAATCCACTATGCCTGCCCCTGTTCAAACCGTTCGGCCGCGACATACGCGGCACACCAAGTCCACTGCTTGCGGACCGAATCGAAGGGCAAATCCCCTTCTACCAGCCTCGCCCAATCTTTGGGAGAACAAAAAGGGAAAGTTTTTCCCCAGCCTTATCCCCCATTACTCCAAATCACGCCCCCGTTGCGCACCTTTGTTGCGCTGTTCTGCCCTTGACCCGGACCGAATCCGCCCATTCACGCCGAAATCAACGGCCTGCGGTGAAATCTAGGTCTTGTGGGTACCCCCAAGTGCCGAACCACTACTGATAGTGCCTCATCCTGAATCGCGCGCAAGAGGGTAAATGCGGGCCTAACCCCTCCGGGCCTGCCCCGGTGCGGTCTCCACAGCTTTTTGCGACGCAGCGACGCGCGGGAAATCCAAGGCTGGCGAGCCGCGCAAGAGTCAAAGTGCGGCCCCCAACTTTTTTTCTCCACATCGACGAAGCGAGTCCTGCTTGCGCCCAGTTGAATCGGCACTTGTCGGTGCGGCGTGCGTTATGACTGGCGCAACGCAGCGATTGCCGTTGCCGATGGGCGCCTTGCGGGTTAGCCCTTGGTTATCGGGCAGGCTCAGGCCCTGCCCAACAAGGACGGGAGAACATTTCCATGATGAACATCATTTCCTATGCCATCGTCGGCATCATCGTCGGTGCGCTCGGGCGCTTCTTCTACCCCGGCGAGGTCAATATGGGCCTGCTGTGGACGATGATCCTGGGCATCGCCGGCTCGCTGCTGGCGGGCATGGTCACCAACCGCGGCAAGCCGGGCCTGAACCGGGCGGGCATCCTCGCCTCGATCCTCGGCGCGATCGTGCTGATCTTCGTGGGCCGGATGCTCAATCTTGGCGGCTGACGCACTATTCAAACTCAGGGCCGACTTGAAAAACCTAACAGAATAAGTCACCTGCCCCCCAGTCCCGGGCGTGGACAGCGCAGCTTCTTTAGGAGAAGCTGCGGCCACGAATCACCTCGGGATGGGGGGCATACTTATGCGCGCGCGCTGGATTGTTTCGCTGCTGGCCGTCGCCGCGCTGCCCTTCGCCGCGCAGAGCGACACCACGCCGCAGGTCATCATGGCCATGACCGGCACCGGTGGCTCATCTGCTGGCGGGAGTGCGGGCGGCGCGGTTGAGCGCTTCACCCTGCGCTTTTCCGAAAGCATGGTGCCGCTGGGCGATCCCCGCGCTGCCCCCGCCGCCACCAGTGACTGTCCGGTTCCCGCGACTGGCCGCTGGGTCGACCAGCAGACATTTGTGCTCGATTTCGCCAAGCCGCTGCCCGGCGGACTGAGCTGCAAGGTCACCTTGCGAGACAAGCTGGCAACGCTGCGCGGCGTCAGCGTGGGCGGCAGCACCAGCTTCCCCATTGAAACCGGCGGGCCATCGGTGCGCGCCGTGCTTGCGCCGGGCAGCGACGGTGACATTGACGAGGATCAGGTGTTCCTCGTCGCCACCAATGTCCGCGCCGATCCGGCCTCGGTAGCCGCCAAGGCCAGCTGCGCGGTCGACGGCATCGGCGAGGCTGCGGCTGTGGACGTTCTGCCTGCCGACACCGTGGGCCGCGTGCTTGAAGGCATGGGCGAGGACAACTGGACCCGGCGCAACTTCCTTGAGGAGGCTGGACTGCCCGCCAAGCTTCCCGCCGACGCCGCCTCGCGCGCCGCTGCTCTGGGCAATGTCATGGCGCTGAAATGCCGCCGCCCGCTGCCGCCCGAGCGCGACATGGCGCTGGTCTGGCCCAAGACGATTTCTGGCGCGGGCGGCAAGCTTGCCGGCACCGATCAGCGCTTTGACTTCACCGTGCGCAAGGCCTTTGCTGCCAGTTTCGATTGCGGCCGGGTCAACGCCAGCGCCGGGTGCAACCCGGTCACCCCCGCCTATGTCCGCTTCACCGCGCCAATCGCCCGCGCCAAGGCCATGGCGGTGCGGCTGCGCATGGCCGACGGCACCATGATCGCGCCCAAGCTCGATCCCGACACGCGCGGCAATTCGGAGCTGTCCGACCTCGAATTCCCCGGCCCCTTCCCCGCTGCCACGGCGGCGCAGGTGATCCTGCCGGCGGGCGTGCAGGACCTGTCGGGCCGCAGCCTGTCCAACGCCGCGCGCTTCCCGCTGGCGGTGCGCTTTGATGCCATGCCGCCGCTGGTCAAGTTCGCCGCGCAGTTCGGCATTGTCGAAGCGAGCGAGGGCTTGCTCCCCGTCACCGTGCGCGCGGTAGAGCCCGACCTGATTGGCAAGGCCACTGCCATCGATGGCCGCTCCGCCCGGATCGCCGACGATGACCGGGTGATCGCCGACTGGCTGCGCCGGCTCGATAAGGCAACGCGGCGCGATTACGAGTGGATCGAGCTCAAGGACGGTACCTCGAAGGCGATCAACCACACCGGCGAGAAGCCGCTGCTGAAGCCCGCCGAGGGCACCGCGCTGAAACTGCCGCTGCCCGGCAAGGGCAAGGATTTCGAAGTGATTGGCGTGCCGGTGAAAGCCAAGGGCTTCCACGTCGTCGAATTCGCCAGCCCGGCGCTCGGCCGCGCGCTGCTGGGGCGGAGCGTGCCGCGCTATGTCCCCGCCGCCGCGCTGGTCACCGACATGGCGGTGCACTTCAAGTGGGGCCGCGAGTCCAGCCTTGTCTGGGTGACCAGCCTGTCCACCGGCAAGCCGGTTGAAGGCGCCAGCGTGCGGATCAGCGATTCCTGCACCGGCAAGCTGCTCGCCAGCGGCACGACCGACAAGGCAGGCGCATTGTTCGCCCGCCAAGGCTTGCCCGAGCCCGAAACAAGCGGCGGCTGCGGCGAGGATGAGAGCCATCCGCTGATGGTCTCCGCCCGCGCGAACGGCGACATGAGCTTCACGCTGACCACGTGGAACAACGGCATCTCGCCCTATGATTTCGACCTGTCGTTCGGGGTCAATGCCAGCAACGAGACCATCCACACGATCATGGACCGCTCGCTGGTGCGGGTGGGCGAGGCGGTCCACTTCAAGCACGTGCTGCGCAAGCCCATCGGGCCGGGCTTCACCTATGCCAAGGGCTTCACCGGCAAGTTCGTGCTGCGCCATAACGGGTCGGAAACCGAATTCAGCCAGCCGGTGACGATCGACGGCATGGGCTCGGGCGAGAACGCATGGACCGTGCCGCAAGGCGCGCCGCTCGGTACCTATTCGTTGCGTTTCGAGGTTGATGGCCGGACGATCTATTCGAGCCAGGACGTGCGGGTCGACGAATACCGCCTGCCGACCATGCGCGCGTCTGTGACCGGGCCGGAGCAGGCACTGGTGCAGCCAAAGTCCGTGCCGCTGTCGCTGTTCGTCGGCTACCTTTCGGGCGGCGGAGCGGGCGCCCTGCCGGTGACCTTGCGCACCGAATTCACCAGCTGGGGCCGCGCGCCCAAAGGCTGGGAGGCCTATGAATTCGGCGGCGCGCTGGTAAAGGAAGGCGTGCGCCCGCTCTCCATCGAGGGTGACGGCGAAGTGTCCGAACCGCTGCCCTATTCGCAGACCCTGCCCGCCACGCTCGGCGCCGATGGCACGGCGAAAACGGCAGTCGATGTCAGCGCGGCAATCAACCAGACCGTCTCGCTGATGGTCGAGATGGACTATCCCGACGCCAATGGCGAAACGCTCACCGCCGGGCGCCGCGTGACGCTGTACCCCAGCGCGGTGCAACTGGGCATGAAGACCGATGGCTGGCTGATGCGGTCAAGCGAACTGCGGCTCAACTTTGCCGCGCTCGACCTTTCGAACAAGCCGCTGGCCGGTCAGATGGTCAAGGTCGAGCTGTTTTCCAAGCAGACGATCACCGCGCGCCGCCGGCTGATCGGCGGCTTCTACGCCTATGACAATCAGGAGAAGGTCGAGCGGATCTCTGCCGGTTGCACCGCATCAACCAATGCCCAGGGCAAGGCCGACTGCGTGATCGACGTGGGCGTCTCGGGCGAGGTTACTGTGGTTGCCACCACCACTGATCGCGAGGGCCGCGTCGCACGCTCCTCCCGCTCGGTCTGGCTGGCCGGCGCCGACGAATGGTGGTTCGGCGGCGACAATGGCGACCGCATGGACGTAGTGCCCGAAAAGACCGCCTATGCCGCCGGTGAAACCGCGCGGCTGCAGGTGCGGATGCCCTACCGCGAGGCCACCGCGCTGGTCACGGTCGAGCGCGAGGGCGTGCTTTCCAGCTATGTCACCGAACTGTCGGGCAAGGACCCGGTGGTCGAGGTGAAGATGCCCGCCGCCTATGCGCCCAACGTCTATGTCTCGGTCATGGCCGTGCGCGGACGGGTGACCGGCGCACGGCCATGGCTGACCGAAATGGTGCAGAAGCTGGGCCTGCCGTTCACCAGCGAAGGTGTGCCGCCGACAGCCACGGTCGACCTTGCCAAGCCGAGCTACCGCATCGGCATGACCGAGCTCAAGGTCGGCTGGGAAGGCCACAGGCTGAACATCGACGTCAAGGCCGACAAGGAGGCCTACGGCGTGCGCGAGAAGGCGCAGGTCAAGGTCACCGTCCGCGATCCTTCGGGCAAGCCCGCGCCCAGTGCCGACCTCGCCTTCGTCGCGGTCGACGAGGCGCTGTTGCAACTGATGCCCAACGATTCGTGGAAGCTGCTCGACGCGATGATGGGCGAGCGCAGCCTTGAGGTGGCGACATCGACCGCGCAGATGCAGGTCGTCGGCAAGCGGCACTACGGCAAGAAGGCCGTGGCGGCAGGCGGCGGCGGCGGCGATGCTTCGGGCGTCAATCGCGAGAATTTCCAGCCGGTCCTGCTGTGGAAGGGCCGCGTTGCGCTTGATGCCAAGGGCGAGGCCGTGGTCGAAGTGCCGCTGTCCGACGCGCTCACCCGCTTCCGTCTGGTGGCGATTGCCACCGATGGTGCGCAGCTGTTCGGCACCGGCGAAAGCACGATCCGCACCCGGCAGGAACTGGCGGTCTATCCCGGGCTGCCGCCACTGGTGCGCACCGGCGACACCTTTGACGCGGTGTTCACCCTGCGCAACGGGCAGGACAAGCCGATGAAGGTTACCGCCCGCCCGCAGGTCGAGGGAGGCATCAAGGTCGGGGACGCGCAGACAGTGACGATCCCGGCCGGCGGCGCCACCCGCTTGCGCTGGTCGGTCAAGGCGCCCGATGCCCCCGGCACGCTCAAGTGGACGGTCGAGGCAAAGAGCAAGGACGGCAAGTACCGCGATTCCGTGGTCGCCATGCAGGAGGTTGCCCCCGCCGTTCCGGTCGAGGTCTGGGCCGCGAGCCTGTACCGCGTCGGTGAAGGCGCGCCGCCGTCGATCATGGTGCCGCAGGGCGCATTGCCGGGCGGTTTCGTCGATATTGCGCTCAGCGACAGCCTCGCCCCGCCGCTCGGCGGCGTGCGCGATTACATGGCGGCCTATGCCTACAATTGCTTCGAACAGCGGCTGTCGCGGATCGTCGCGACGGACAATCTGGCGGAATGGGAGGCGCTCTCCGCCGCGATCCCGACCTACCTCGATGGCGATGGGCTGCTGCGCTACTGGCCGGTCGCCAATATGCGCGGATCGACCGAACTGACCGCCTATGCGTTGGCGATCACCTCGGCATCGGGCCTCAAGATACCTGAGGAATCGCGCGCCAAGATGGTCGCCGCGCTCAAGGGCGTGGTCGAGGGACGCGTCAATCGTGACCGGCCCTTTGCCGGCGACGAACGGCTGGTCCGCGTCGCCGCACTCTCGGCGCTCGCCCGCGCCAGGGCGGCCGATCCGGGCCTGGTCGCTCGCATCGACATGGTGCCGGCGCAGATGCCCACCGGAACCTTGGCCGACTGGATCGCCGCGCTCGACCATCTGCCCAAGGCGCCCAAGGCGGCCATGCTCAAGGCCGCCGCTGAAGGTGAACTGCGCAAGCGGCTGGTTTATGAAGGCACCCGGCTCGACCTGTCCGACGCCAACCGCGCCCCGTGGTGGATGATGGTCAGCGCCGACGAAATGGCGATCAAGGTCCTCGACGCCTCGCTGGGCAAGGCGGACTGGCAAGCCGAGGCTCCGAAGCTGATGGTCGGGATCGCCAGCCGCCAGCAGCGCGGCCACTGGGATACCACGCCTGCCAATGCCTGGGGCGCGGTCGTGGTCCGGCGCTTTGCCAAGCTCTATCCGGCGAGCGCGATCGCGGGGACGACCACGCTTGGGCTCGGCGGCAAATCGCTGGCGGTGCAATGGCCGCGCAGTGCCGATGTGCAGCCCTTGCGTCTGCCGCTGGTGGCCGGGCCGATGACCATGTCGCAAGCGGGCGGAGCCGGCCCTTGGGCGACAGTCAGCGTCCACGCCGCCGTGCCGCTCAAGGAACCGCTGATGGCCGGATACCGCCTGTCCCGCGAAGTCACGGTCGTTTCGGCGCGCGAAAAGGGCAAGCTTACCGCTGGCGATGTCGTGCGGGTGAAGCTCACCGTCACCGGCACCGCAGACCGCACTTGGGTGGTTCTCGCCGATCCGCTACCGCCCGGAGCGACGGTCATGTCAGGCCTTGGCGGCCAGTCTTCCATGCTGCGCGGCGGTGAAGGCGCGGCCAGCGAGGGGGCATGGCCGGCCTATGTCGAGAACGCCAAGGACAGCTGGCGCGCCTATTTCGACTGGCTGCCGCGCGGCACCACCACGGTGGAATATACCGTCCGGCTCAACGGTTCGGGCCAGTTCACTTTGCCCCCGGCGCGGGTCGAGGCGATGTATGCGCCATCGATCCGGGCGCAACTGCCAGTGCCGGCCATGACGGTGTGGGGTGGGTGAAAAGAACCAATTTACCGCCCTCTCCTCCCGTCATCTCCTCCCGTCATCCTGAACTTGTTTCAGGATCCATTTCGCCCCACGTCCATCGTTGTGACTCGGCATGTGACGGAGCTGTAGCGCGCCTGATGACCGGGCCGGATGTGAGGCACGATGGATCCTGAAACAAGTTCAGGATGACGACACTGATAGGTTGATTCGCATTGCATGAGTTTCGTTGCCCGCCTCCTTTCCCGCTTCACCGCATGGGTCGCGCGCACCGAGGATGCGCTGTGGCCGCATGTCCGGCGGATGGGTGCACGGCTGCGGGGCGCGCGCGACTGGCTCTGGCCGAAACTGCGGGCGATCGGCTGGAAGCGCGGGCTGCTGGCGCTGCCGATCAGCGCGCTGGCATGGCTCTACTTCGCCACCCTGCCGCCCTCACCGCCGGACTTCGATGACCTCAAGGCCGAATGGAAGGCCAGCGACGCGTGGATCTATGACCGTAACGGCGCGCTGCTGGACGAAGTGCGGGTCGATTTCACCATGCGGCGGCTGGCGTGGATGCCGCTGGACCAGATGGGCGAGCCGCTGCGCGCAGCGGTGATCCATGCAGAGGACCGCCGCTTTGCCAGCCATGGCGGGGTGGACCTGCTCGCGCTCGGATCATCGATCCGCACCCGCATCGAAGGCGGGCGGGCGCGCGGGGCTTCGACGATCACCATGCAGCTCGCCGCTTTCCTCGCACCCGAAATCGCCCGCCCCGGCGCGCGCGGCTGGCGGGACAAGCTGCGCCAGATGCGCGCCGCATGGGCGCTGGAAAGCAAGTGGGACAAGGACGAAATCCTTGAAGCCTACCTCAATTTCGCCCCGTTTCGCGGCGAGGCGCAGGGGGTGTCGGCGGGCGCAGTGACGTTGTTTGGCAAGGCACCGGCCAAGCTCGACCCGCGCGAGGCGGCGGTCATGGCGGCGTTGCTGCCCGATCCCGCTGCGAGCCCCGGCCGTGTCGCCGCGCGCGCCTGTCGCCAGTTGGGCGAGGCCGACTGCACGACAATCGAGGCGATCGCTGCCAACATCGCCGCGCGAGGGCGGATGAAAGCGCAGGACCCTGACCTTGCCCCGCATCTCGCCGGCAAGCTGCTCAGCGAACCGGGCATGCGGGTGAAGACGACGATAGACCCACGCGTCCAGCTTGCCGCCACGCAGGCGCTGCGCCACCAGTTGCAGGGCCTCGGCCCGACCCGCGTGCGCGACGGGGCGGTGGTGGTGGTCGACAATGCCAGCGGCGAAGTGCTGGCCTATGTCGGCGGCGTCGGGCTGGGCTCGACGGCCTCCGATGTCGACGGGGCGGACGCGGCGCGGCAGGCGGGATCGACGCTCAAGCCGTTCCTCTATGCGCAGCTGATCGAGCGCAAATGGCTCACCGCTGCCTCGATCCTCGACGATTCGCCGGTCCAGCTCGACACGGCATCGGGCCTCTACGTGCCGCGCAATTACGACAATGCCTTCCTTGGCCCGGTGTCAGTGCGCCGCGCGCTGGCCAATTCGCTCAACGTCCCCGCCGTGCGCGCGCTGCTGCTCGACGGGGTGCAGGACTTCCGCGACCGGCTGTGGGACCTTGGCTACAACGGGCTGGAAGGCGACGGGGCCTATTACGGTTTCAGCCTCGCGCTGGGATCGGCAGAGGTCACGCTGCTTGAACAGGCCAATGCCTATCGCACATTGGCCAACGGCGGGCGCTGGTCGGCTTTGAAACTGCGCGCGGAGGATACCGGCGGCGAACCGCGGCAAGTCATCGACGCTGCCGCCGCGTGGATCGTCGGCGATATCCTCTCCGATCCTTCGGCCCGCGCCGGCACCTTCGGCGTCGATTCCGCGCTGCGCCTGCCGTTCTGGGCGGCGGCGAAAACCGGCACGTCTAAGGGCATGCGTGACAATTGGTGCGTCGGCTTTTCTGATCGCTACACGGTGGCGGTCTGGGTCGGGAATCTTGAAGGGGATTCGATGCGCTCTGTCTCAGGCACCAGCGGCGCGGCCCCGGTGTGGCGTGACGTGATGGTGGCGCTCCACGCTGGCAAGCCCGGCGCCGCCCCGCCCCGGCCGAAAGGGGTCGCGCCACTGCGCGTAACCTTCGCCAGCGCCAATGAACCTGCGCGCAGCGAATGGTTCATCGCTGGCACCGGACAGACAACGCTGGCTCCTGCACCAGAATTTTCCCGTCGCCCGCGCATTACCAACCCGGCGTCAGGCTCGGTCTATGCCTATGACCCCGACATTCCGCCCGATCGCCAGTCGCTGGGCGTGCAGGTGACCGGTGCAGTGGCGGGCTACACCCTGTCGCTTGATGGGCGGGCCATCCAGGGCAGCCCGGATGGCCTGCAATTGCCGATGCTCCCCGGCAGCCACCTCCTCGCGCTGCATGACGAGGGTGGGAGGAAAGTCGATCAGGTGCGGTTTACGGTGCGGTAGATTGGTTCGCGCAAAGCCCGCAAAGAACGCAAAGCAATTTCGGCAAAGCCGCGAGTCCAAACGCATCCTCCAGGGTTCGGCTACGTCAAGTTAACGGAGCCTGCGGCGCTGCACTACTCTTCGCGTCCTTTGCGGACTTTGCGCGAACCAACCTTCCTTCTCTTCGCGCCTTTGCGTGAACCTTTCTACTTCACCACCACCCGCACCCGACCGAGGTTGGGAATCCGCGCATAGGGCGTCGTCATGTTGCCGGTGCGGTGCGAATAGGTCCGCATGGCGACGAAGTAGGTCCCCGGCTTGGCAAAGGCGTGGCTGGCGGTGAGCGTCACCTTTTGCGCTGCCGCCTTGATCTGCGCCTTTTCGGCAAATTTGCCCGAGCCATCGAAGTCCCATTCCGCGCCGACCACCTTGCCGGTGCCCGGCGGCACGGAAATGGTCGTGACGAAATTCACTCGCTGCCCGGCCCTGACCACGGCCTTCGCCGCGCCGTTGGCTTTCAGCGTGACGACTGGCTGGACACCGCCGCGCGTTGCTGCCGTAGCACCGGGGATGACCTGCCCATCGATCACCTTGTAATTGGTGCTCTGCGGCGGTGCGATCCCCTTTTCGACCCACGCCGAAACGTCACGCAGCGCCTGTTCGAGCACGGCATTGTAATTGACCACCCGGGTCGGATCTTCGGAGAACTGCTGCGCGCCGTGCAGTGCGTTCTCGGTGTACCAGATCCGATAGCGGTTGACCGCATCCGCGCCATAGTTCGCATCGAACTTGCGGCGATACCAGTCGGCCTGCCAAGGCACGGCTTCGCGGTCGAGCAGCGAATCCACCGTGATGATCTTGCCGTTGAAATGCCCGGTCGGAACCGTACCTGCCGCCCCTTGCGCGAACAGCGGGCCAAGCAGCATCCGGCGCTGCGGATAGAGCGGTTTGCCGTCCGGCCCACGGAACTGGTCATAAACCTGATAGCTGGCGTCAGGCACCTGATGGCGGTGGAAGGTCTGCGCGGCGAGGAAGTTCGAATTGTCCACCCGCACTTCGTCGCCCGGCTTGATCTTGGCGACGGTCTTCAGCTGGGTGACGCCGAGCGTGGCGATGTTGCCCTTGAGCAGGCGCACGGCAATCTTGGCGCCCTTCGCCTCGCCTGACAGCACGACAAGATCGCCGCCCAGAAAGCCGACATCGGGCGGCGTGCCTTCCAGCTCGAAGGCAACGGTTCGTTTTGATCCATCGTTCACCGCGATGCGCCAGGCGTCTTCCGCCGTGCCGCGCGAAGTGCCTGGGATACGCAGGTCGGCGATGCCCTTGGCGCTGGCCTCGTCCTCATCCAACGATTCGCGAACCGTAGTGACGAACTGCAGCCGCGCCCTCTTCAGCGATTCGGGCGGATTGAAGCCGAGGTAACCGGGCTTGGTCCAGAAATCCTCGAAATATGTGGGATCGGCCATGACCATGCCCTGATAAAGCGCGGTAAAGGCGTGGACGCCGAACTTGTCGTAATTGAACCAGGCCTTCAGCGGGAAGCCCATGGCGGTCGCTTCCTTCAGCGCGGAGGCTTCCTCGGCGTTCAGGCCCTTGTAGGGATCGCCGCTGCCGCCCGCATCCACCGCATCGATGATCTGCGGGAACTTGTCCTTGAGCACGCGCATCGCGTGCATGCGGATGGTGAAGCTGTTGGGCGCGGCCATGGGTGATCCGAGCACGAAAGGCACGGCCCCGTCCCACACGCCCTTGGTATTCTCCATCGATCCAAGCGTGCGGTAACCGCCGCCCGAACCGCCGTAAAGATAGCCATAAATCTTGCCCGCGCCGTACATTTCGCTGGCGATCACCCGCGAATATTGCGCGGCGGCAGCATTGGCGCGGAAGGCGGCGATCTTGGGATCGGTGTTGAAGGCAGGCCCCGCCGTGGCATTGGTGCCGCCGCTGTTGGTCTCGACGAAGTAAGCGCCAGAATCGATCGAGAAGCCGATCTGGTCGAGGCCATTGGTGGGCGCGAGATTTTCGCTATCGGGCACAGGGGTGACATACTGGAAGAAGCGCCGCTCGAACTTTTCCTTGGGCGGCAGATAGAGCGAAAAGCGAGCCTCGGTGCCCTTGAAGCCACCGTGGACGTAACGGTGGCGCACCGGCTTGTCGCGCCATTCGTCGATATCGACATAGGGTTGGTTGAACATCGGATCGGCCGCCGGCGCCTCTGCCGCGGCGGGCTCTTCAGCGAGAACTACCGATGGGACCGCCAGTGACGAACCCGCCAGAACCCCGATCAGAAACGCTTTGCGCATGGCTGCCTGTCGCATCCTTAAATCTCCCATTCGTCTATTTGCTCAGCCTGACACGCGCTTCCACCTTTCGTCCAGCCGCCCAAGCGATCATCGACAATTTGCGACAATTTGGCTTTCCTCTCGCCCGGCTTTGCCGCCAGACTGCCCGATCAGGGAGAGAACAGGCATGACGACTTTCGCAGGAAAATCGGCGCTGATCATCGGCGCGGGGCAGAACATCGGCCGCCGGATCGCGCAGGAATGGGCGCGTCGCGGCGCACGGCTCGCCGTGGCTGACATTAGCGCGGAAGGTGCCGAGGAAACCGCCGCCCTGCTGCGCGCTGCGGGGGCCGAGGCTCATGCCTTTACCTGCGACGTCGCCAGCGAGGAATCGGTGCTCGCCTGTATCGATGGAGCCGAGGCCGCGCTTGGCCCGCTGGACATGCTGATGAACAATGCCGGCATCCTGTCAGGCGGCAACCCGGAGGACATTCCCATGTCCGAATGGCAACGCATGTTCGACATCAACCTGTTCGGCATGGTCCGCGCCAACAATGTGATCATGCCGCGCATGATCGCGCGCGGCTCTGGCCATATCGTCAACACCGCCAGCTTCGCCGGCTTCTATCCCTTCGCCGCCAGCCGGGTGCACTATGCCGCGTGCAAGGCGGGCGTGCTGTCGATGAGCGAGAACCTGGCGCTTTACCTGATGCCGCTTGGCGTCAAGGTGAGCTGCCTGATCCCCGGCCCGGTGATGACCACATCGGTCGCCGGCATGAAGGAATTCAGCGAGAGCTACGTGATGCGCGCGCCGGGCAGCCACATGTTCGTCAAGAGCCAGCAGGAAACCGCCCGCGTTCTGTCGGACGGGATGGAGGCGGGCAAGATCCTGATCCCGACGCACGAGGAAGGCTGGGACAGTTTCCGCGAGCACGCCGCCGATCCCGACGCCTTCATCGCCAAGAAGAACGCGGAATACCTCGCCGGCGATCCGGGCAAGCCGGGGATCACGCAGGACGTGATCGATTCGATCAAGGAATAGGATGATGACCGTCAACCGCCTCGGGATCGAGAACCTGACCCATATGGGCATGCCGCCGGTCGAACTGGTCAAGCTGGTCGCGGCCAGTGGCTGCACCGGCATTTCCGGCGCGCTGGGACCGATGCCGCTGGCCATGTTCGGCTATCCCGATTTCCATCCCTATCCTGACTGGTCGCTGGAAAACGATCCGGCTCTGCGGCGCGAGATGAAGGCCGCCATGGCCGATACCGGCGTGCGTATCGAACTGGGCGAAGGCTTCCGCGTTGGCGCGGACCGAGAGGTTTCTGGCTATGCTCACGGCCTCGACCTGATGGCCGAACTTGGCGCGGTGCGGATCAATGCCGTGTCGATGGAGCCGAGCCTTGAGCGGACTTACGATCAGCTTGCCCTGCTGGCCGACATGGTCGTGACGCGCGGCATGATCTTCACCATCGAATTCGCGCCGATGAACACGATCAACAACCTCGCCAGCGCGATCGCGGCGATCGACCATATCGGCAAGGGCCGCGCGCGGGTGCTGATCGATGCCATGCACCTGTTCCGTTCGGGCGGCAGCGTGGCCGATGTCGCCGTGCTCGATCCCGACGTGATCGGCTATGCCCAGCTCTGTGATGCGCCGATGGTAGCGCCTGAAGGCGTGCCTTACTTCAAGGAAGCGACGCTGGCCCGCATGGTGCCGGGCACCGGCGAACTGCCGCTGGCCGAATGGATCGCTGCGCTGCCCGCGGACCTGCCAATCGGCATCGAAGTGCCAATGATCGAGGCGCTGGTGGGCGGCCTGCCGGTGGCCGATCACATTGCCAATGTCGTCAAGGCCGCCCGCGCGCTGGGGGCCTGATCAGCCGCCGAACAACCGGCGCGGGTTATCGACGAACATCGCCCCGATCTGCGCATCACTGACTCCCGCCTCGCGCAACATGGGCAGCACGTCGTCGTGGATGTGGTGCAGGTGGTGATTGGGCATGGCGCGCTGGTAATCCTCGAAACGCGGGAAATAGTCCGACCAGCCGATGCAGCAATCGTGGCTCAGCGCCATGCGGTCGCCATAGCCGCGCCGCACCATCTCGGCGATAGTATCAACCCGCGCCTGCGTGGTCAGCGTGAAATCGATGCCGAAGCGGTCCATGCCGAGCAGCGATCCCCGGTCCGCCAGCCGCATCAGGTAATCCAGATCGCCGGTGTCGCCGCAGTGGCCAATGACCACGCGCGACAGATCCGCGCCTTCTTCGGCCAGCACGCGCTGCACCTCCAGCCCGGTGTGTTCCCTGGGCGCGGTGTGGACGGTGATCGGCGTACCCGTCGCGACATGCGCCTGCGCCACCGCTCGCATGGTGCGCTCAACGCCGGGACGCAGGCCAGCCGCCTCGATCGCGCATTTCAGCATCCCGGCCTTCACCCCGGTGCCCGCCATGCCCACGGTGATGTCGCGCACGAACAGGTCAACCATCGGCTCGGGCCCGTCGACCATCAGGCCGGGGCCGTGGAATTCGAAGGGTCCGGGCACGGCATCGAAGGTATAGACGCCCGTTGACAGGATCATGTTGACGCCGGTGCGCTCGGCCACCGCGATCAGGCTTGGCACGTGGCGGCCAAGGCCCAGCACGGTCAGATCAACGATCGTGTCGTAACCCAGCGCCTTGATCGCATTCAGCCGCGCCGCCGCCGCATCCAGCGTTTCAGCGGTGAAGAAATCGGGCCGGTAATTGAGCGTGTATTCCATGTTCATCAGGAACACGTGCTCATGGATCAGCACCTTGCCGAGCTGGTCGGCAGCAACGGGTCCGCGCGCGGTTTGGACCAGAGCCATAGACTCAGATCTCCACCACGATCTTGCCGAAATGCCCGCCGCCGTCGAGATGGCGGAAGGCATCGGCCAGGTCTTTCAGCGCAAACCGGGAATCGATTACCGGCTTTATGTCGTGCGCCTCGATCGCCCGGATCATTTCGATCTGGTCGCGTCGGCTGCCCACGGTGACACCCTGCACCCGCAGCCGCTTCGCCTGCAGGATGGCAAAGGGGATCGTGTCGATATCGAAGCCGCCGACTGCCCCGATCACCGCGATATGGCCGCCGGTGCGCGCCGCGACCATCGACTGGCGCATGGTATGCGGCCCGCCGACTTCGACCACGTGATCGACCCCGAGTCCTCCGGTCAGCGCCAGCGCTGTTTCCCCCCAGGTTTCCATCTCGCGGTAGTTGATCACATGATCCGCGCCGAGCGCCTTGAGCCGCTCACAGCGTTCGGCGCTCGATGACGTAGCGATCACCGTGGCTCCTGCCGCCTTGGCGAATTGCAGCGCAAAGAGCGAGACACCGCCAGAGCCCTGCACGAGAACTGTCTCCCCCGGACGCACCGGTCCATCGACCATCAGCGCGCGCCATGCCGTGACCCCGGCGCAGGTCAGCGTCGCCGCCTCGGCGTGGGAAAGGCCCGCCGGTGCATGGGTGAAATGGGCGACGGAGCGCGTGGCTTCCTCGCAGGCATAGCCCTGCGCTGGGCCACCCGGAGAGGCAGTGAGTTCGGCGCGATCGATCGGCCCGCCCTGCCAGGTGGGATGGAAGGTGGAGACCACGGCA
Organism: Novosphingobium sp.; assembly: GCF_031424035.1. Classification (GTDB taxonomy): domain Bacteria; phylum Pseudomonadota; class Alphaproteobacteria; order Sphingomonadales; family Sphingomonadaceae; genus Novosphingobium. The sequence goes on along the minus strand of NZ_JANPGP010000006.1, from coordinate 91,707 downwards.
TCGCCCGGTTTGAAGGCGCCCACGCCTTCTCCCACCCCTAGCACTTCTCCCGCGCCATCGGACAGCGGGATCAAGCCGTCTGCGACCGGGAAGAAGCCCTTGATCACCAGCCCGTCTCGGAAATTGAGCGAGGCGGCACGGATGCGCACCTTGATCTCGCCCGGGCCGGGATCGGGGGCGCTGGCATCGTCCAGCCGCAGGTTGTCCAGACCGGCCGGATGGAACAGGCGCATGGCCTTCATTGTAGTTTTTCCTTCATCAGCGGCAGCAATTTTTCCTGCACCACGGCCACGTTGTAATGCTCGGCAATGTGAGCGATCCGCCCCTCGCGCAACCTGAGCGCGAAGACATAGGTCTGCTCGTAATCGTTGCCATCGATCAACCTGCCGCGCGAGCGCGCCTCGATCACCGCGCGGTCGTCTTCGGCGGTGATGGCATCGACCGTGAACACGATCGTTTCTGCCAGCATGGCGCGCAGAAGGTGGATGGCCTGCTGGTAGCGTTCCTTCGAAATCAGGCCTTCGGTGGTGAGCCAGGCGGTCATGTCGTCCGTCAGCAGGCTGTCGGGCAAGTCGCCCGCTGTCACGGCATCGATATAGGCGCGCGCCAGCCGGTGGTTGTCCGCAAGGGTCGTCACGGCGCGATCCAGATGCCGCCGTCGACGTTGATCGTCTGACCGGTGATGAAGCTGCCGCCCGGTCCGCACAGGAACACCACTGCCGCGCCGACATCGTCCTTGCTGCTGCCCAGCTGCTTCATTGCGGTCTGGTCGGTCAGCTCGTCGATGAATCCGGGCTGGGTGTCGATCATGTATTCGACCCCCGGCGATTCCGAGAACGGGCAGACCACGTTGACCGTGATGCCATGCGCGCCCCATTCGCGCGCCGCCACCCGGCTGAGCCCGCGCACCGCCTCTTTCGCTGCCGCATAGGCGCCGAACCCGGCATCGCCACGCAGGCCCGCGACCGAGCCGAGATTGATCACCCGGCCCTTGGCTTCCTTCAGGTGCGGGAAGGCTGCCTGCATGCAGTAGAAGCCGCCATGGAAACCCTGAAAGGCCAGCGCCATGTCCTTGTCACACGTGGCCTCGATGCCCACCATCGGGCGCGAGGTGTGGGCATTGTTGACGAGGATATCGAGCCGGCCGAAGGTGGCGACCACGCGCTCCACCAGCGCCTCGCAATCGGCGCGCTGCGACACGTCGCAGGCCAGCGCGAGACCCTTGCCGCCTTCGGCCTCGATCTCCGCAAGCACGGCCTCGCACTTGGCGAGCGTCCGCCCGGCCAGCACGACGATAGCGCCCGCCTCCGCCAGCGCGCGCGCAATTCCCCGGCCGACTCCCTGTCCCGCGCCGGTAACAACCGCGACCTTCCCCTCAAGCTGCTGCACGACTGATCCTTTGTGAAACCGAGCCCTCTTGTTTCGCCGAAAATCGTCATCGACCATCGATTATTGCAAAGCGGGCACTCAATATCGCCACAACGCTTGCACCAGCTTTCGGAACCCGCAATCACGGAACGCGAACAGCTTCGGGAGAGCATGCATGGATACCGCCGCACAGCTTCAGGCCCTGATCGACAAGGAAGCCATCCGCGATTGCGTGGCCCGCCTCGCGCGCGGTGAGGACCGCCGCCAGCCCGAAGTGCTGAGCGCCTGTTTCTGGCCGGATTCGACTTTCGACTATGCGATGTACAAGGGCAGCTTCCCCGAATACCTCGCATGGGTCACGCCGGGGGCGGACGCGATAACCAACACGCAGCACGTGCTTGGCCAGACGGTGATCGACATTGATGGCGGAACCGAATGTCTTGGGGCCAAGGCCGAAACCTACGTCATCTCCTACCACCGCGTCGACATGGGCGAAGGCGTTGGCGAGCGCGATACCTGCATTGGCGGGCGCTATCTGGATACGATGGAGAAGCGGGACGGGAAATGGGCCATCGCCCACCGTACCATGCTTTATGACTGGTATCAGGACTGGGGCCAGAGCGCCGACTGGAGCACCGGCATCATGGGCTATCCCTTCCACGGACCGAACTACACCGGCCGGGTGAAGGACGATGCCAGCGTGGCTTTCTTTGCGGGCAAGCCGTTCTGATGCAGCCGCTGGCAGGAAAGGTCGCGGTCGTCACCGGGGCGAGCCGGGGCATCGGCAAGGGCACGGCCTGCGTCCTCGCCGAGGCGGGGGCCACGGTTTACGTCACCGCGCGCACGGTCAATTCAGGCTCGAACCCGCTCCCCGGCACAATCGGCGAAACGCTCGCGGAGATCGAAGCGCGGGGCGGCAAGGGCGTGGGCGTGGCGCTCGACCTGCATGACGATGGCACGATCGAGGCGCTGTTCGCCCGCGTGCAGGACGAGCAGGGCCGGCTCGACATCCTCGTCAACAATGCCATGGCGATCCCGCAGTCGATGACCGAGCGGAAGGGCTTCTGGGAGAAGCCGCTGGCAGACGAATGGGACATCTGGGAGGTTGGCGTGCGCGCTGCCTTCATCGCCAGCCACTACGCGGCAAAGATCATGGTGCCGCAGAAGTCCGGACTCATCGCCTTCATGTCGGGCTATGTCGGGCGCACCTATACCTATGACGTGATGTTCGGCATGGCCAAGTCCGCGACCGACCGCATGGCGCGCGACATGGGCGTCGAACTCAAGCCCCACGGCGTGGCCAGTGTCTCGCTGTGGCAGGGCTTCACTTATACCGAGCGCGCCATCGAGAACCTGAAAACGGTTCCCGGCATGGCCAGCCAGCTCAATTCGGCGGTGGGTTCCTCGCCCGAATTTGTCGGCCGGGTGGTGACCGCGCTAGCCGGCGCGCCCGACCAGATGGAGCGCACCGGCGGCAGCTGGATCGTTGCCGAACTGGCCGAAGCATACGGCGTCACCGACAAGGACGGCCGCACCATCCCCTCGCTGCGCGAAGAGCGCGGCGCACCGATTTTTGGGCCGGTGTGACTTGGTCGGGATCAGTATCAAGCCGCAAACCAACCGTCATCCTGAACTTGTTTCAGGATCCATTCCTCCTCACGCGCTTCGTACCGATCAGGGCGCAACGGGGCCGTTTTTCGTCGATACCATAAACTGCGCCTGAGGCTTGATGGATGCTGAAACGAGTTCAGCATGACGAGCGAGAGCGCAAATAGACTGGAACCTGCAAATGACCCAACGTCGCTTCGATGGCCGTGTCGCCGTCATCACCGGATCGGGCCGCGGACTGGGCTTCGAATATGCCCGCCTGCTCGCCTCGCTGGGCGCGAAGATCGTGATCAACGACAACGGCTCCGCGCTCGACGGCTCGGGCGCCGACACCTCGGTCGCGCAGCAGGCGGTCGACCAGATCAAGGCCGAGGGCGGCGAGGCTGTCGCCTGCACCGAAAGCGTCGCCACGGCAGAGGGCGGGAAGGCGATCATCGATGCAGCGCTCGATACCTGGGGCCGGATCGACGTACTGATCCACAACGCCGGCAACACCCGCTTCGATCCGCTCGACGAGATCACGCATGAGGCGTTCCGCGCGCTGGTCGATGTGCACATGATGGGCGCGTTCAATGTCGTGCGCCCGGCCTTCCCACTTATGAAGGCGGCAGGCTATGGCCGCGTCGTGCTGACCGGGTCGATCGGCGGCATCTACACCATGCCGCAGACCGTGCATTACGCCATGTCGAAGGCGAGCATGATCGGGCTCAACAATGCCATCAGCGTCGAGGGCAACGAATTTGGCGTGAAGAGCAATGTCATCCTGCCCGGCGCGGTGACGCGCATGGCCGAGGGGATCGACACCAGCCAGTTCCCGCCGATGGACCCGGCGCTGGTCGCCCCGATGGTCGGCTACCTCGCCCATGAAGACTGCGCGATCAGCGCCGAGATCTATGCCGCCGTCGCCGGCCGCATGGCGCGGGTCTATGTCACTGAAACCCACGGCGTCTGGCACAAGGACTGGTCAATCGACTCCGTGGCCGAAAGCATGGACGCGATCCGCGATCCGTCGAACAATCTCACCTTCCATCCTGCCGAGGGCGGCTTTGGCGCGCATCTGGGCATTAGCTTCGGGATGGTGGGGAGCTGATCCCAAGGCATCGCTCCGGCGCGCAATTCATGGTTGCGCTTCGCCGCGCCGGACGAAACATTGCGACCGGATAAAACCGGGAGAGTGCAATGACCTTGGCAAGCGGCCGCCCTGCAGAAAATCCGTCGGCACAGGTGGCCGAGGGCTGGACGCTGACCCGCGCCACCTGCCCGAGCCGGCTGGCCGGGGCGAACGGCATCCGCACCGGCGCGGACGGCAAGATCTACGTCGCGCAAGTCGCGGGCAGCCGCGTTTCCACGATCGATCCCGACAGCGGCGAAGTGTCGGCGCTCACGGCAATAGGCGGCGGCATCACCGCGCCTGACGACCTTGTCTTTGATGACGAGGGCAATCTGTATTGCACCGAGATCACGCTCAACCGTGTGTCGGTGCTGCGCCCCAACGGCACCGCGCAGGTGCTGCAGGGCGAGATCAACACGGCCAACCCGATCACCTTCCATCAGGGCCGGCTGATCGTCGGCGAACTGACGCTCGATGCACGGATCATGGAACTGGACCGCAATGGCGGTGCACCCAAGGTGCTTCTCGAGCACGTGCCGATGGTCAACGCCTTTGACGTCGGTCCCGACGGCAAGCTCTATTTCCCGGCACAGGGCGCGAATGAAATCTGGCGCATCGGACTGGACGGGGGCGAGCCCGAAGTCGTGGCGAAAGACCTCGGCGTTCCCGATTCGGTGAAGTTCCATCCCGATGGCTACATCGTTTCGACGCAGGTCCATTCGGGGCAAGTGCTCAAGATCGACCCGCGCACCGGATCGCAGGAAGTGCTCGCCAACATCGGGCCGGGGCTCGACAACGTGACCTTCGTCGGCAAGCGCATCTTCGTCAGCCACATCACCGGATCGATCCACGAGATTACCGCCCCCGGCGTGGCCAAGCCGCTGCTCGAACGCGGGCTGCAGTGGCCACTCGGCCTCGCGGTCGGACCTGATGGTGCCCTGTTCGTCGCCGATGGCGGATTTGTCTATACGGTCACAGCGGGTGGCGATCCGCAGCTGGTCGGCCACCTGTTCTCACCCGGCTTCCCCGGCTGGACACGCGATGTCGCCGCATCGGGGCCCGGCGAATGGGTGGTGACCACGGCGGCCGGCACGGTCGCAAGGTTCCGTCCCGCGCTGGGCGAAAGCGACGTGCTCGCGTCCGGCCTTGGGGTGCCGATGGGCGTGACACTGGCCGCGGACGGCGCGGCGGTGTTCACCGATGCCCAGACCGGCAAGGTTCAGAGCGCGAAGGACGGCAACGTCGAAGACCTCGCCAGCGGCCTCGACAAACCAAGCGGCGTGGCAATTGGCCCGGACGGCACGATCTATGTTGCGGAAACGGAGGCCGGCCGCGTGGTCAAGATCGCCGGCGGACGCAGCGAAACCGTGATCGACGGGCTCGGCCGGCCTGAAGGCCTCGCGGTTCTTGGCGGGCGGCTGCTGGTGCTCGACGTGCGGACCAAGGAACTGATCTCCACCGATCTGTCGGGCGGCGCGCGCCAAGTGCTCGCCTCCAGCCTGCCGGTCGGTGCGCCGGTAGGCATGGAAATGCCCCGCCTCGGCGGCATCGGCATCTTCTGCGGGCCGATGTGGACCATGTCGGGCATCGCTGCCGGGGCGGACGGGACGATCTACATTGCTGGCAGCGCCGAAGGATCGGTGCTGGCACTGAAGCCGGAGTAGCCGCCGTGGCGCGGATCGAGACGCGGGAGCAACTGGCGGCGATCATCCCTGACGCCAGCCCGCGCGCCGCCGCGAAAGTGGGCGACCGGCTCGACGAACAGGCGCTCGCCTTCGTGGCGCGCAGCCCGTTCCTGTTCATCGGCACCGAAGGCCCGGACGGCATCGAGATCAGCCCCAAGGGCGACGGTGCCGGCTTTGTCGAGGTAGTCGATGAGCGCACCCTGCTGATCCCCGAACGGCCCGGCAACCAGCTCAAGATGGGGCTGAGCAACATCCTTGCCAACGGGCGCATCTCGCTGCTGTTCCTTTGCCCGCCGACCAACGACACGCTGCGGGTCACCGGCCGCGCCACGCTGATTGACGACGCCGACCTGTGTCAGCGCCACGCCATGGGCGGCAAGCCGGCGCTGCTGATGATGCGTGTCGAGATCGAGCGCGCCTTCTTCCACTGCTCGCGCCCGGTGCTGCGCGCGGGCCTGTGGAAGCCCGAGACCTGGGGCGATCCGATGACGATCTCCTACGGCAAGATCTATGCCGAAGCGCTCGGCAAGCCCGAAATCGAAGAGATGTTCGACGCGATTACCAAGGAACGCGAACACGATCTCTGGAACTGACCGCGAATTCAAGGAAGGCCACCGATGTTCAAGCAGATCTGCTTCTTCCGCAAGCGTCCCGACATGTCGATGGACGCGTTCCTCGACTATTACGAAAACCAGCATTCGCAGCTTTCGAAGCGTCAGGGCCGTGCGCCTTCGCTACCGGGGGCGCAGCGCTATGTCCGGCGTTACCTCGTGCCGGAAAAGAACCCGGTGACCGGCGAGGTCCACGATCCCGGCTATGACTGCCTGATGGAAATCTGGTGGAATAGCCGCGAGGAATTCGAAGCCTCGCAGCGCATCATATCAGACCCGGCGCGTCTGCCCGCGATCATGGAGGATGAGCTCAACCTGTTTGCCAGCCATGTGAACCCGGTGTGTTCGGTGATCGAATACGATTCGCCGATGGGGCCGGAAGGCGAGGCGACACGGGTCGAGATCGTCCACGGGGATTGAGGTTGTGCACGAGAAGCAGTCCGTCATCCCGGCGCAGGCCGGGATGACGGTCAGGCTTTGGGCGTGCGCACAAATACCGGCGTCGAATCGAAACTCGCGATCCGCCAGTGGCCATCGGCTTCACGCCGGCAGTCCATCCACACATCCGCATAAGAAAACGGATCGGCGATGTTCGCGCCCATCTTCAGGACAATGCTGGAGAAATAGGTCAGGTTGAAGTCGCAGCGCGCCTCATCCGCTGACTTGAATGTCACCCGCTGGTTGGCCAGCGCATGGCGGTGGATCGGCGGGCCATCGGGGAATTCACCGAGCCGCGCGGTGTAGAACGCCACCACGGCATCGCGCCCGTCGCGGCATTCACCGCGCACAACATACTGGCAGTCCTCGGTCAGCAGCGGCGCCATGGTCAGGCCATTGTTGACGTCCATCTCGAACGCCCATTCGTTGATGACCTGATGGATCGCCAGCACGTCGGCGACCTGGTTTGCCTCGAACTTGGCCATGGCATTCAATCCTTCCCGGGTTTTCGTGGCGCGTGGCTAGCGCGGTGGCGGCCCGGCGATCAAGCCGCTCGCCCACCATCCCGATTCCATCGCCGGTGCGTCCTGCTTTGCCATTGCGGGCAGCGGGCAAGTTCGGCAATCCGCGAGGCTGAAAATTGACCGTGTCCGCAATCGGACCAGACTGCAGGGAAAGTTGAGCCATGAGCTACGCCGATACGCCCGACACCGCCGATACCGGCGCCAAGCCCAAGGGCGTTCCCGTCTACAAGCGCCTGCTCGACCTGTTCGAGGCTGAAGGCATCAAGACCCTGTTCGGCATTCCCGATCCGAACTTCGTCCACCTCTGCCTCGAAGCCGAAAGCCGCGGCTGGACCGTGGTTTCGCCCCGGCACGAAGCTGCCGCCGGCTTCATGGCCGAAGCTGCCAGCCGCATAACCGGCAAGCCCGCCGTCTGCTTCGGCACGCTCGGGCCGGGCCTTGCCAACATGATGCCCGCGATCCAGTGCTGCAAGGTCGAGAATTCGCCGGTCATCTTCCTTGGCGGCCAGCGCGCCCGCATCACCGAACAGCGCGTCCGCCGCGGCCGCATCCAGTTCGTCCGTCAGGAACCGATGATCGCGGATTCGGTCAAGTATTCGGGCGTGATCGAATATGCCGACCAGGTAGACGAGATCGTCCACGAAGCGATCCGTATCGCCATGTCGGGCACGCCGGGCCCCTGCTACATCGAATATCCCTCGAACGTGATCCTTGAGGAAGTCGACCCCACGCCGGTTCCGGCTCCCAGCCGTTACCGCCTGACCAATCAGGGCGCTGACGGTGACCGTATTGCCGAAGCGGCGAAGGCGATCATGGAAGCCAAGAATCCGATCCTGCTCGTCGGCCACGCGGTGCACACCACCAAGTCGGGCGAAGCCGTGCGCGAACTGGCCATGAAGATGAACTGCCCGGTGATCCAGACCTCGGGCGGCACATCTTACATCAAGGGGCTTGAGGACCGCACCTTCCAGTACGTGTTCTCCGATGCCTCGATCGACGCGGTCGAGGAATGCGACGTTGTTGTCGCGCTCGGCACCGAACTGGGCGAGCCGCTGCACTTTGGCCGCTGGCGCCACTGGTACGATGGCGAGGCGACCCGCAAGTGGATCTACGTCCAGCAGGATGCGACCGCCATCGGCGTCAACCGCCCGATCGACATCCCGCTGGTCGGTGACGTTCGCGCCGTCGTGCCGCAGCTCAGCCGCGCGCTGGGCGAAGGCCGCGAGGAAGCTCCGGGCCTGCAGCGCTTCATGAAGGACGGCGCCGAGGAACTGGCTGAACTGGCCGAGGAAACCCTGACCAAGAGCGACGGCACCGGCAATGTCGCGGTCCACACCAGCCGCTTCATCGTCGAGGCGACCAAGCACTTCCCGCCTGAAGGCATCATGATCCGCGATGGCGGCGCTTCGGTGATCTTCGGCTGGACCTATAACCAGTGCAAGCCGCACGACGTGATCTGGAACCAGAACTACGGCCACATCGGCACCGGCCTGCCCTATGCCAATGGCGCCATGCTGGCTGACATTGCAGAGAACGGCCCCGGCCGCCCCGGCATGCTCGTCACCTCGGACTCCTCGTTCCTGTTCCACATAGGCGAGCTTGAAGTCGCGGTGCGCAAGAACCTGCCGCTGGTCTGCGTTGTCGCGGTCGACTTCCAGTGGGGCCTTGAAGTCGGCGTCTACAAGCGCACCTTCGGCCAGGGCACGGCGGAAACCGGCACGCACTGGTCCGACAAGGTCCGTTTTGACAAGATCGCCGAAGGCCTTGGCGCGCGCGGCGAATTCGTCCGCACCGCTGACGAGATCGGCCCGGCCATCGCCCGCGCCTATGCCCATATCGATGCCGGCGGCGGCCCCTCGGTGATCCACGTGCCGATTGATCCCAAGGCGAACTCGGAAGAAATGCCGAAGTACGAACGCTTCCGCACCTGGTACGCCGAAGGCACGCAGTAAGAGAAAATCCTCCCCGCTTGCGGGGAGGTGGCGCGCGCATAGCGCGTGACGGAGGGGGCTCACGACTTGGCGCGCCCTTGCCAGGGAAGCACCCGGCGGATAGCCCCCTCCCCCATCCTTCGGATGGTCCCCCTCCCCGTTCCGGGGAGGATCGAGGAGAGGCAAATGCGCAATTACACCCAGTTCTACATCGACGGCGCTTTCGTCGATCCCATCACGCCCAAGACCGCCGAGGTCATCAACCCGGCGACCGAGGCCGTATCGGGCACGATCTCGCTCGGCAGTGAAGCCGATGTCGACAAGGCGGTTGCCGCCGCCCGCCGCGCCTTCGCTTCGTGGTCGGTCAGCACGGTAGCCGAACGCATCGACCTGCTCGGCGCGATTCTCGCCGAATATGAACGCCGCGAGCGCGAACTGGGCGAGGCCGTTACCGAGGAAATGGGCGCGCCGCTCTCGCTCGGCTGCGGTTTCCACACGCTGCTCGGCAAGGGCCACATTGGCACCGCGCTTGAGGTTCTGAAGACCTACAAGTTCGAGGAAGAGCGCGGCGTAACGATGATCCGCAAGGAACCGATCGGCGTCTGCGGCCTGATCACCCCGTGGAACTGGCCGATGAACCAGACCTGCGTGAAGATCGCCCCGGCCCTCGCCACCGGCTGCACGATGATCCTGAAGCCGCCGCAACTCGCCCCCTATTCGGCGCAGATCCTCGCTGAAATCCTGCACACGGCAGGCGTTCCGGCCGGCGTGTTCAACATGATCCAGGGCGCAGGCAGCGTCATCGGTGCGGCGCTTTCGCGGCACAAGGACGTTGACATGATCTCGTTCACCGGCTCGGAGCCGGTCGGCGTGCAGATCCAGAAGGACGCCGCCGACACGGTCAAGCGCGTCGGGCTGGAACTGGGCGGCAAGTCTGCGTGGATCGTGCTCGACGACGCTTCGATGGCCGCCAATGTCGCCGGGGCAACCGGCGGCATGATGGGCAATTCGGGCCAGACCTGCTCGGCCGGTTCGCGCCTGCTGGTGCCTGCCGCGCGCATGGAAGAAGCCATCGCCGCCGCTGCCGGGGCGGCCAATGGCGTCACCGTGGGCGACCCCACCGGCAACTTCGCCATGGGTCCGGTCGTCTCCAAGAGCCAGTACAACATTATTCAGGACTACATCACCAAGGGCATCGACGAGGGCGCAACGCTCATCGCCGGCGGACCGGGACGTCCCGAAGGCATCGACAAGGGCTGGTTCGTCCGTCCCACCGTCTTCGTCGGCAACAATGACATGGTCATCGCCCGCGAGGAAATCTTCGGGCCGGTGCTGGTGATGATCGGCTATGACGACCTCGACCACGCGGTAGAGATCGCCAACGACAGCGATTTCGGCCTTGGCGGCTATGTCTCGGGCGAGGACCTGACCGTGGCGCGCGATGTATCCAAGCGGATGCGCACCGGCGCGATTTGGGTCAACGGCGGGTTTGATTTCAACGCACCGTTCGGTGGCTACAAGCGCTCGGGCAATGGCCGCGAATGGGGCGTCGAGGGCTTTGCCGAATACGTCGAGACCAAGGCGATTGTCGGCTGGAACGCCGCCGGCTGATCGCTGGCGAAATCGCATTACCGGGGCGGGGCATGGGAGACCATGCTCCGCCCTTTGTCGTTTGGGCAAGCTTGACAGGCGCCTATCACTTCCATATTTCGATAGTTATCGAATTATTGGAACAAGCGATGCAACCCGATACCGTCATCCGCGCGCTTGGCGCCCTTGCACAGGAACACCGCCTTGCCGCTTTCCGACTGCTGGTTGTCGCGGGACCTGACGGAATGCCCGCTGGCGCAATCGCTGAAGAACTCGGCCTCCCCGCGAGCTCGATGAGCTTCCACCTGGCCCAGCTGGTCCATGCCGGCCTTGCCACCCAGCGCCGCCAGAGCCGCTCGATCATCTATGCGGCGGACTTTGACGCGATGCGCGGGGTGATGGGCTACCTCACCGATAACTGCTGCGGCGGCGCATCCTGCGACCCTGCAATCGCGGCCCCTGCCTCTGCCTGCGGTTGACACCAGCGATGGCGCATAGACCGTTTTCCGTGCTGGTGCTGTGCACCGGCAATTCTGCCCGCTCGATCCTGGGTGAGGCAATTCTGGCGCAGCTTGGCGGCGAGCGCATCGTCTCGCACAGCGCCGGGAGCAAGCCCAAGGGCGTGCCGCACCCCGCCGCGCTGCGACTGCTGGCACGCAAGGGCATCGATACCGCCGGCTTCCGCTCCAAGTCGTGGAACGAGTTCACCGGGCCAGACGCGCCGCCGATAGACCTTGCCATCACCGTCTGCGGCAATGCTGCTGACGAGGCTTGCCCGGTGTTCCTTGGCGCGCCGCTCAAAGTGCATTGGGGCCTGCCTGACCCGGCTGACGAAACGGGCGGCGATGTGGCCGAGGATACGGCCTTCGAGCAGACCTGGGCGTGGCTGGAAATGCGCGCCCGCGCCCTGCTCGCCCTGCCGTTCGAAACAATGGACCGCGCCGAACTGAAGCGCGAACTGGCCCGGATCGGTCAGATGGACGGAGCAGCATGAAGCCGGAGATTTTGGGCGAGGCGCTGGGATCGTTCCTGCTTTTCGCCACGGTGATCGGTTCGGGCGTCATGGCCGAGCAGCTTGCCGGCGGGAACATTGCAGTCGCCCTGCTGGGCAACACCATCGCCACCGGCGCGATGCTCTTCGTGCTGATCACCATGCTTGGCCCGGTATCTGGCGCGCATTTCAACCCGGCGGTGACCGTCGTGATGCGGCTTCGGCGCGAGATCACCAGCCGCACCGCCATTGTCTATATCGCCGCGCAAGTGATCGGCGGCGTGCTGGGCGTGTGGACAACCCATGCCATGTTTGACCTGCCAATCCTTCAGACATCGCAGCATATCCGCACCGGCATCGGGCAATGGACGGGCGAATTCGTCGCCACGTTCGGGCTGCTGCTGACGATCCTCGGCACGCTCAAATCGCGGCCCGAGGCTGTGCCCATTGCCGTCGCGCTCTACATCACGGCCGCCTATTGGTTCACATCATCGACCAGCTTCGCCAACCCGGCGATCACCATTGCGCGGTCGCTGTCGAACACCTTTGCGGGGATCGCTCCGGAGAACGCGCCGGCCTTCATCGCCGCGCAATTTGCTGGCGCGCTCGCCGGTTGGGGCGCGGCGCTGGTCATTTTCCCAGCGAAGGACTAACCGCCCATCTGCCGGGTAAGCACTCGCGCCTCCTCGACCAGCGCCACCTGCAATTCGGGCAAGCCGGCGCGCTGCAAGGCCGCCGAAAGCCCGATGGCGACGAGCGCGTGGCTCGGCTTGCCCGGAGCCTTCCACACCGGCGCGGCGATGACCGTGACGCCGGCCATGTAATTGCCCGCGTCGATACCGAAGCCCTGCGCGCGGGTCTGGCCGACCTGCTCCATCCATTCGGCAAAGCTGGGCGGGTCTTCCCAGCGCAGCGTATCGAACCGCGCCTTGAGCTGGCCCTCACCATACCCGCCGAAGGCTGCGATGCAGCGTCCGGTGGCGCTGATCAGTGCTGGGAAGCGGCTGCCGACCTGCGTGGCAATCTGGAAGCCGCCGCCGGCTTGGCTCACCGCAACGGCAATCAGATGATCGATGCCGAAGATCTCGACCCCCAGCATGGTCACGCCAAATTCGCGGCTCAGCCGGTCAAGCGGGGCCTGCGCCAATTGCGCGAACTCGTCTTTGCGCAGCCAGCCGCGCGCAAGGGTGAGCACGCCCGAGGCGAGCGCATAGCGCTTGGTATCGGGATCGAAGGACACCAGCTCCTCCGCCACCAGTGCCCGCAGGACATAGAGGCAGGTGCTGGGATTGAGCCCAAGTTCGCGCGCGATCGGGTTGAGCCCGAGCGCTGTGTCGCTGCGACCAAGCAGGCGCAGCACCGCCGCCGCGCGGCTGATCGCCGGGGCCTTGCTGTCCTTTACGGCGGCGGCAAGTTCGGGGTTGGCTTGGGCGTTCGTCATTCTGTATATTGAATAGCATTCTGTATTTGCAATGGCAAGCGCGTTCTGCCATAGGCGCTGATCATGACCCGACTCACCGATTACACCAGCTATGCCGATGCTCAGGCCCACGCCTCCTCGGCCGCGCTGTGGGAGCTGTTTGACGGCGACCGCGAAGACCTGAACATCGCGCATGAGTGCATCACCCGCCACGCTGACGGCACGGGCCGCCCGGCGGTTCGCATCGCTCACGCGGATGGTGCGGATGAAATCCTCAGCTTCGACACGATCTCCGCCGGCGCGGCGCAGTTCGCCCACTGGCTCGACGCGCAGGGCATCCAGAAGGGCGACCGCATCGCCTTCATGCTCGAGCCCAGCCTGCCGTTCTATGTCTGCCTGTTCGGCGCGATGCAGACCGGCGCGATCTCGGTGCCGCTGTTCACCCTGTTTGGCCCTGACGCACTCAAGCTGCGCGTGGGCGACTGCAATCCCACGATCCTGATCACCAACCGCGAGAAGGAAGAACTGGCGCGCGGTTCGGTCGGCTCCGATGGCCTGCCGCGCATCGTTGTCGCCGATGATGGCCTGCTCGACGTGATCAAGCAGTATCCCGAAACCTATACGCCCAAGTCCAAGGCCAATGACATGGCCGTGTTCCAGTACACCAGCGGCACCACGCGCGAGCTGCCCGAGGCGGTCAAGCATTCGCACCGCACGCTGGTGACGCTGATGTTCGCGGCGCTCTATGGCACCGGCATCCGCCCGGGCGACGAGTTTTTCTGCCCGTCCAGCCCTGCCTGGGGCCACGGCCTGTGGCACGGCACGCTTGCCCCTCTGGCGATGGGCGTGACCACCGGCACTTTCGCAGGCCGCTTCGATCCGGTACGGCTGATGAAGGCGCTCGACGATTACGGCATCACCAACATGAGCGCCGCCGCTACTCATTACCGCATGATGAAGAACAGCGGCGCTATGGCCTCTGGGGCAGGCGATTACCACTTCCACTTCAAGAAGCTGAGCTACACCGGCGAACCGATCGATCCGGCCACGCTTGAGTGGATCGACGAGTATTTCAAGGTCCCGGCCTGCTCGATGTACGGCACGACCGAGATCGGCGTCGTGCTGGTCAACTTCCCCGGCGCGCCAGACTTCGTGGTAAAGCCCGGCTCGCTCGGCAAGGCGGTCCCCGGACAGAAGCTCGAAGTGCAGCGCCCCGATGGCAGCCCTTGCGATCCGGGCGAAATCGGCGAACTGATGCTGTGGAGAGCCCAAAAGGGACAGGAACCCGGATGGATGACCACCAAGGACCGCGCGAAGATCGACGAGGACGGCTATTTCTACCACTGTGGCCGCGCCGATGACGTGATCATTTCCGCCGGCTGGACCATGTCGGCGGTCGAGATCGAGAATACCATGCTGCGCCATGACAATGTGCTGGAATGCGGCGTGATCGGCGTGCCCGATGAAGCGCGCGGACAGGTCGTAAAGGCCTTCGTCGTCGCCAATTGCGAAGGCTCACCGGCCCTCGTCAAGGAATTGCAGGACTTCACGCGTGAGCGGCTCGCCCAGCATGAATTCCCGCGTATTGTCGAATTTGTGAAGGAGCTGCCCAAGAATCCCGCGGGCAAGGTCCACCGCAAGATGCTTCGCGACCAGGAAGCGGCGAAGGCCGCCGCCTCGGCCGCCTGAACCCTTCAGGAGAAGAGAAAAATGTCAGCCAAATTCCCCAAGATCACCGAGGAAGGTCTTGCCGACCTGCGTTCGCGCATCGGCGTCAAGATCACCAACACTGTCGAGCCGTGGAACTATGAAGCCACCCGCGACGCCATCCGTCACTATGCCCACGGTATCGGCGACGATAACCCGCTGTGGTGCGATCCCGAGTACGCGGAAAAGACCCGCTATGGCTCGCTGATCGCTCTGCCGAGCTTCATGTTCTCGACCAGCCGCATTGTTTCGGGCTACTGCGGTGGCCTCTCGGGCGTTCACGCCATGTGGGCCGGCGCTGACTGGACCTGGCACAAGCCGGTGTTCCGCAACGACACCATCCGCACCGAGGCTTACCTCAAGGATCTCGTCGAGCACCAGACCAAGTTCGCCGGTCGCTCGTTCCAGCAGATCTACCACGTCGATTTCTACAACCAGCACAATGAACTCGTTGCCGAAGGCGATAGCTGGGTGTTCCGCACCGACCGTGACGAAGCGCGTGAGCGCGGCACCAAGTACACCGAAGCGCGCGGCCGCGTTGTGCCCTTCACCGAAGAGCAGCTGGCCGAATTCTCCGAGCTGTATGCCAACGAGGAAGTTCGTGGTGCCGTTCCCCGTTACTGGGAAGACGTGACCGAGGGCCAGACCCTGCCGCGCATGATGAAGGGCCCGATGACGGTCACCGGCTTCATCGGTTACGCCCAGGGCTGGGGCGGTCTTTACATCCGCGCCAACAAGATGGCGTGGAAGATGCAGCAGGCGCACCCGGGCCTCGCCATCAAGAACCGCTTCAACGTGCCTGACTGCCCCGAGCGCGTTCACTGGGACGAAGAGTTCGCTCTCGAAGTCGGCGCGCCGGGCGCATACGATTACGGTCCAGAGCGTTGCAGCTGGCTGACTCACCACATGACCAACTGGATCGGTGACGATGGCCACCTGTTCAAGTCGAACTGCCAGATCCGCCGCCACAATCCCGATGGCGACGCAATCTTCATCGACGGCGTGGTTACGCGCAAGTTCGAAGAAAACGGCAAGAAGTACGTCGAAGTCGAACAGAAGGCGACGACCCACCGCGGCGAGCTTTCGGCGTTCGGTACGTCGATCGCCGAACTGCCCAGCAAGGGCTGAGCCTTACCCCTTGGGAGGGGGGCGTGGGGCGAGATGATCCGCCCGGGAAACCGGAGCAACGGACCGTTTCGCCCCCACCCCTCCCCTGATGGGGCGGGACTTGCTACAGCCCTTACAATGACTGAATTAACACCCTCCACAACTTGGCCCGGCCCGCTTGCCGGTGTGCGCGTGCTTGATTTCACGCGCGTTCTGGCCGGACCTGCCGCGAGCCTCGCGCTGGCTGATCTTGGCGCCGAAGTGATCAAGGTGGAACCGCCCGGCAGCGGCGATGATACCCGCACGTTCCCGCCGATCCGGGACGGTGAGAGCCACTATTTCCTCAGCGTCAATCGCGGCAAGAAGTCGATCGTCATCGACCTCAAGGCCCCCGACGGATTGCAACTGGCCAAGGACCTCGCGGCCAGGTGCGATGTTCTGATCGAGAATTACCGCCCGGGTGTGATGGACCGGCTCGGCCTCGGCTATGAAGCGCTGAAGGCGATCAACCCGGGCCTGATCTATTGCGCGATCTCGGGCTACGGCATGACCGGCCCGATGCGCGACATGCCCAGCTTCGACATTGTCCTACAGGCCCAGTCCGGCGCGCTCTACATGAACGCCGAACCCGGCGGCCAGCCGATGAAGCTCGGCCTGCCGATGGGCGATCTGGTTGGCGGGATTTCCGGCCCGATCGGCATCCTCGGCGCGCTGTTCGAGCGCACCCGCACCGGCAAGGGCCGGCTGATCGATGTCAGCCTGACCGAAGGCCTGATCGGCCTGTCCGCCTACCTGCCGCAGCTCGCCTGGTTCACCGGCGCGGACCCGCAGCCGCAGGGCTCGCAGCATCCCAACCTCGTGCCTTACGGCGTCTTCCCGGCGAGCGACGGATCGATTGTCGTCGCCTGCCTGACCGCCGGGTTCTGGGGCAATGTCTGCCGCGCCATCGAACGCCCCGAACTCGCGGACGACCCGCGCTTCGCCAGCCTTGAACAGCGCCGCGATGCGCGTGAGGAAATCAACGCAGCGGTGAGCGCCTATACCTCGCGGCATACGGTGGCCGAACTGGTGACGCGCTTTACCGCACTCGAAGTGCCGCACGCGCCGATCCTCTCGGTGCTGGAGGCGCTGAGCTCGCCGCAGAGCCAGGCGCGCGGCGTGGTGGTCGAGGTCGACCATCCGGCGCTCGGCCCAATTCCTCTGGTCAACCGGCCGATCCGTTACGCTGATGAACAGCAGGCCCCGGTGACCGCCCCGCCGATGCTTGGACAGGACACCGACGCGATCCTTGCCGATCTGCTCGGGCTTGACGAAGATCGCATCGCCGCGCTGCGCGCCGCTGGAACCGTTGCCTGAGGACAAGACCCATGACTGAACTGCGCTTTGACGACCGTGTTGCCGTGATCACCGGCGGCGGGCGCGGACTGGGCGCTGCGCATGCCAAGCTGCTGGCATCGCGCGGGTGCAAGGTGGTGGTCAACGATCCCGGCGTGTCGATGGCCGGCGATGCCACGAGCGAAGGTCCAGCCGAGGCGCTCGCCGCAGAAATCCGCGCTTCCGGGGGCGAAGCTATCTCCAATACCGATTCCGTCGCCACGCCCGATGGCGGTGCGGCCATCGTCCAGACCGCACTTGATACTTGGGGCCGCATCGACATCCTGATCCATTCCGCCGGCAACGTCCGCAAGGCGCCGCTAGCCGAAATGAGCGCCGAGGACTGGCAGTCGGTGATCGATGTCCACCTGAACGGCGCATTCTACGTCACCCGGCCTGCCTTCGCGGCGATGCTTGCACAGGGCTATGGCCGCATCGTCTACACCGCATCGGTCAACGCGGTTTACGCCAACCGCAACGTCGCCAACTATTCGGCGGCCAAGGGCGGCATGATCGGGCTGGCCAACACCGCCGCGATCGAGGGCTTTGCAAGCAATGTGAAAGCCAACTGCATCCTGCCTGCAGCCGTCACGCGCATGTCCGAAGGGATCGACACCAGCCAGTTCCCGCCGATGACCCCCGAAATGGTCGCTCCCCTCGTCGCCTACCTGTGCCACGAAAGCTGCGAAGTGACCGGCGAAATGCTGATCTCTGCCGCCGGACGCATGGCGCGGGCCTGGACGGCCGAATCCGCTGGGGTCTACCAGCCCGAGTGGACGGTCGAGGATGTCGCCGCCAATTTGCCCGCAATCCGCGACACGGCCAGCCCGCTCCATTTCGCTCCCGCACCGCAGGGGCACCTAGATCACCTGCTGCACAGCTTCGCTATGGCGCGCGGCGGATAGGGTTCCCATATGGGCCGGGAGCAATTCGCTGCCCCGGGAGTTCCTGCCGAGATGAACCGCAAACCCATCCACGCATTCGCCGCGCTTGTCGCCGCCGGAACCCTGCTCGCCGGCTGTGCCGCACTTGGCCCCAAGCACCCGGTCGGCAATGCAGCCGCGCCGCAGCCGGCCAAGTCGGTCGATCTGACTCGCTACCTTGGCCGCTGGTACGAACTGGCGCGGTACGAGCAGGGCTTCCAGAAGGACTGCGACAGCGTCACGGCAGATTACTCCCTGCGCGAGGATGGCGGCATTGCGGTGCTCAATTCCTGCGTGAAGCCCGACGGCAAGAAGACCAGCGCCACCGGCAAGGCCAAGATCGTCGACGAGGCCACCAAGGCCAAGCTCAAGGTCAGCTTCTTCGGCCCGTTCTATGGCGATTACTGGGTGCTCGACCATGCCGAGGATTACAGCTGGTCCATCGTTGGCGAGCCTTCGGGCCGCTACCTGTGGCTGCTGTCGCGTGACGCCAACCCCGGACAGGCAAGGCTCGACGAACTGACCGCCCGCGCCCGCGCGCTGGGTTATGACACGTCGATGCTACGGATTACCAAACAGCCCTGATGGTCGAGCCTCAATGATCGAGGTAATCGCGCGGAATCCTCAGCGCGGCGGCGGCGATCTGGGTTTCGCGCAGGAACAGCGTCAGCGCCCACATCAGCAGTCCGATGGCGACGATAAAGAAGCCCGCCGCCACGCGCTCGAGCTGGGTCTTGACGATTTCCTCGAGGAACAGGATCGCCACGGTCATGCCGATGGCGAGGCCCGAAATCACGAGCAGGCGGATCGCGCTGCCAATCAGCTTGATCCGCTGGTCAGCAAAGCGGATCTCGCGCACCACCATGTCATGCTCCGCGCCTTCGGTGACCCCGTGCCGCACCTGCAGGTGCCGCGCGCGGTCAACGATGCGGCCCAGCCGCGTCGACAGGATGTTGAGGATATTGCCGATCGCGACAAGCACGAAAACCGGCGCGAGCGCGAGCTGGATGGTCTGGGCGATCATCGCCTATGGGTAGCCGTCAAAACGCCGTGGCCGCAAGTGCTGAGGCAGGCCCATATTCGGCCAGTGGCTTTTCAGGCAGGTTGGGCAATCAACGCCTGCGCGCCATCGCCGAGCGCCAGTTCGTCCAGCGAAGCCGCCTCGCAGCATTCGCCCACCGCCACCGCTTGCCCGCCGACGCGGATCTCGCCCCCGCGCGGGATGACCAGCAACGGCCCGGTATAGCGACTGGCCAATTCGGCGTCCGGCATGCCCTCGATCCGGTCGAGCAGGAAGTTCGGCCCATCGACCAGCGTCACCGATCCGGTTTCCGGAACATGAAACATCGAGGAGGCCGGATAGGTCTCGCCCTTTGCCACGGCCATGCCCTGCTCCAGATGCAGTTCGCGCGGGCGGCCATAGTCATAGAGCCGGTACGTCACGTCCGAGTTCTGCTGCACTTCGACCAGGCTGATCCCGGGCCCGATGGCGTGGACCGTGCCCGGCGGAATGTGGAAGAAATCCCCGGCCTGCGCGGGATGCCAGGTCATCAGTTGTTCGATAGACCCATCGAGCGCGGCGGCGCGCATCGCCTCTGCCGTCAGCGGAGCGTCAAAACCAATCCCCAGCCGCGCCTGCGGTTCGGCAGCGATTACCAGCCAGCATTCTTCCTTGCCGTGGCCGGGAAGCTGCGCGTTCGACGGATGGACCTGCACCGACAGCTTCTCGCCAGTGAAGATGTATTTGACCAGCAGCCGCGGCAGGCTGGGCTGCGGTTCGAACCACACTTCGCCGATGGTCTGGCCTTCGGGAGCCACGAAAGGCGCCGGCAATTCGCGCCGGCCCCACGGCCGTTCGACCATGCGGACGGGCAGCAGGCCGCTCACTGGTTGACCGCGCCTGACAGCTTGCCGACGAGCTGCGCTCCGTCGATTGTCGTCACCAGCACATCATTGCCGTCCACCACCACGATTACGTTCTCCAGTCCGATCACCGAGACGCGGGGGCCATCGGTTTCCACCAGAACGTTACGGCAGCCAACCAGTTCCGCATCGCCGTGGACCCGGTTGCCGTTTTCGTCCCCGTCGCGCGCATCGCGCAGCGCGTGCCAGTTGCCGATGTCGGACCAGCCCATGTCGGCGGGGACCATCGCCGCGCGGCGGGTGTTTTCCATCACCGCATAGTCAACGCTTTCGCCCGCGATCTGGCCGAAGGCATCGGCATCGGGGTGGAACCGCGCGCCTTCTTCGCGTCCGGCCTCAACCGCAGCGCGCGCAGCGGCAAGGATCGCCGGGCGGTGCTCGCCCAGTTCCTTGAGAAACGCGCCAGTGCGGAAGGCGAAGATGCCGCCATTCCACGCATAGTCGCCTGAAGCGAGGAATTCGCGCGCACGGTCAATGTCCGGCTTTTCGACAAAGCGCGCAACCTGATAGCCGCCACTGTCCCCGATAGAGTCCCCGCGCTGGAGATAGCCGAAGCCGGTTTCGGGCGCCTTCGCCTCGATCCCGAAGGACACCAGCCAATCATCACCCGCCAGCGCCGCAGCAGCCTGTGCGGCGGCGGCGAAGGCCTGATCATCGGCAATGTGGTGGTCGCTCGGACAGACCAGCATCACCGCGTCTTCGGGCAGGCGCAGCGCAGCCAGGGCAATGGCGGCGGCGGTGTTGCGCGCCGCTGGTTCGACAATGACCTGTGCGCCGTCATGCCCGGCCAGTTGGCTTTCGACATGGGCAAGGTGGGCGCTGCCGGTCACCACGATGGGGGCTGCGAAAGCATCAGGATCCGAAGCGCGGGCGACGGTGCCTTCGAACAGGGTCCGGTCACCGACCAGCGGCAGGAAAGGCTTGGGAAAGCTCGCACGGCTGCGCGGCCACAGGCGGGTTCCGCTGCCACCGCAGAGGATGACGGGGGTAATCTTGGTCATGGTTTGAAGCTATCCATCAAGCGCGGCCACTCGGCAACGCCTGCCTGCGAAAAATGTTGCACGATTCAACCGCGTTTGAGCGCACCGACCGTGGGCGCGATGGTCAGCCGGTCCAGCAGTTCGGCCACTTCTTCCACCGGATGGTCCGGCCGCTCGCGCAGCCACCAGCCAAGGATCTCGATCGTTGCGCTGACGCCGAAGCGAATGCCCAGATCGCGTGGCAGCCATTCGCTGGGAAAAGCCGCGATCGACATCTCGTCGGCCAGCCGCTCGAACTGTTCGCGCAGGTGCGTGGCTGCGCCCCCGGTGAGCAGCGCCGACCAGACCTCGCGCCGCGCACCGACGTGCTCGGCGAGCACGAGGCAGGTCCGGCGGGTATCGGCGGGATCGAGCAGCGGCGCGGTGCGCGCCATCATCTCGGCAATTTCCTCGCAGGCGATGGCATCAAGCATCGCGTCTTTCGACGGGTAGTGGCGGAAGAACGTGGCATAGCCCACCCCCGCCTCGGCAACGATGTCGCGGACCGTGATCTTGTCATAGGGCTGGCGGGCGATCAGCGCGATCAGCGCGGCGCGCAAGGCGGCATCGCTACGCAACTGGCGCGCATCGCGTGTCTTCCCTGTCTGGGCGGCGGCAGTGGCCATGAGTCCCCTTCGTATGTGGCTGCGACCACCATGCGCGATTGCGCCGCGCGGCTCAAGGGCATGGCAGACTTGCGATGGCAAGGATATCGCCTAACCTGCGCCGATCTCTCGCAACACGGGTCCCTTCATGTCCAGATTGTTCGCCGCCGCGCTTGCCGCCGGCCTGCTTGCTACCACTCCGATCGCCACCAGCGCCAAGCCGGCTGCCTCGCTTGAAACGGCCGAGGCGCAAGCGTTGGCGCTGGTGAAGCAGCTCGTCGCGATCAAGTCGGTCGCCGGGCCGGGCAACCAGACCACCGATGCGAACCGGGCGATTGCCGACGCGCTGGTCGCCGGCGGCTGGGCGCGCAGCGATATCGATATCGTGCCGGTGAATGACACCGCCTATATCATCGCCACCTGGCCGGGCAGCGATCCGAATCTGAAGCCGCTGGTGATTTCCGGCCACCTCGACGTTGTCGCCGCCGATCCGAAGGACTGGCAGCGCGATCCCTTCACGCCGATCATCGAGGACGGCTTCCTCTTCGGGCGCGGCGCGAGCGACATGAAGCTCGACGCGGCGAGCGCGACGTCGGCGCTGATCGAACTGCGCCGGCAGGGATACAAGCCGCGCCGCACGATCGTGCTGCAATTCTCGGGCGATGAGGAAACCACGATGGTGACCAGCCGCAGGATCGCCGAGCGGCTCAAGAATGCCGAACTGGTGATCAATATCGACGGTGGCGGCGGCGCGCTGGATGAGAAGACCGGCAAGCCCGCTTACTGGTCATGGGACGGGGCGGAAAAGACTTATAACGACTACACGATCGAGGTGACCAATGCAGGCGGGCACAGCTCTGCCCCGCGCCCGGAAAACGCCATCGTCCAGCTGGCCAGTGCGCTGAAGAACATCGGCGAGTACCAGTTTGCAGTCGAACAGAACCCGCTGACCAAGGCCTATTTCGCCAATGCTGCCGAGTTTGAATCGGACCCCAAGCTCGCCGCTGCCATGCGCGCCTTCGCCGCCAATCCGGGCGACAGCGCCGCTGTTGCTGTCCTGCGTGCCAGTCCGACCTATGTCGGGAAGACCGGCACGACCTGCGTGCCGACGCAGGTCAATGCCGGCCACGCGCGCAACGCCCTACCGCAGCGCGCCACGGCCAACATCAACTGCCGCATCTTCCCGGGCCACAGCCGCGAGGAAATTCGTGCCCTGCTCGAAAAGGTCGCCGCCGTGCCGCAGGCCAGCGTGAAGGATGCCACGGGCGATGAATCGATCGCCTCGCCCGCCAGCCCCATGCGCGCCGACGTGCTGGCCGCCATGACCAAGGCGATCCGCGCCAGCTATCCCGGCGTGCCGATCATCCCGACCCAGGCATCGGGGGCGTCCGATTCGATGTATTATCGCGCGCTGGGCGTGCCGAGCTATGGCGCGAGCCCGACCTTCATCAAGGATTCGGACAGCTTCGCGCATGGGCTGAACGAACGGGTGCCGCTGGCCAACATTGCGCCGGGGCTGCGGTATTATCTCAGCCTGTTCACCGACCTGTCGAAGTAAGATCGTCCGGACTATTGATGTTCGCCGGCGGCGCCGGGAGCGTGACGCGCCGCGCGCCAAGGCTTTCGGCAAAGGCGAACATCGAATGCCGACCATCGCCGCGCAGGATCGCCTCGATCGCGCGCGCGCCCTCGGCGGCGGGCCAGCGGCCGATCACCGGTTGCTGATCCACGCAGGCAGGGGTTGGGCACAGCAGGTCGGGCAAGTCATCGGGCAGGCCGGGGGAATCGACCCCGCAGCTGATCACTTCGCCATAGCCTTCATCGACCGCGTAACGCAGCGCGGCGGCCAGACCGCCAAGCGGGCCCATGTTCGGCAGCGGCCAATCGGGCAGGCACGGCGCGGGGCCGAATGAACGACCCACAATAACGACATGGTCGGACCAACCGGAAAGCTGCTCGACCGCGAGCGCGATCAGGCTGCGTCCGCCGATTTCGGCCAGCGCCTTGTCGCTGCCGAAGCGGCTCGACTGGCCGCCCGCCAGGACGACACCGAGGATGGGGATTCGTGCCATGGCCGCAGCCTAGTGCCCCCGGTACGCCGCGCGCAAGCCACTTACCGGCGCGGCGGCACCCCGGCGGAGAGGCCGCCATCGACCGGCAGGTTCACGCCGGTGATGTTGCTCGACAGATCGCAGGCGAGGAACAACGCCGCATTGGCGCAGTCCATCGGGTCGATCGGGCGGCCCAGCGGGTGGGTGGCCGCCATGCTCGCCTTGGCCGCATCGCTGGTCTGCAGGCCGGGGATGAAGTTCGTCGCCATGCCCGCCGGGCAAACCGAATTGACCCGGATGTTCTGGTCGGCGAGCTCGAGCGCGAGCGTCTTGGTCAGCAGGGTCACCGCGCCCTTTGAAGAGCCATAGGCGCTGCCGCCCCAGCCGATCAGACCGGCGACCGAGGCGGTATTGACGATCACGCCGCCGCCTCCTTGGCGCTCGAACTGCCGCACCGCCGCCTTGCAGCCATTGATCACGCCGGTGACATTGACGCGGTAGATCCGCTCGATCTCGTCATCATCGGTGTCGACCAGCTTGCGCACCCCGGCATAGCCCGGACGCGGTTGCAGCGTGATGCCGGCGTTGTTGTAGATCACGTCGAGCCGCCCGAAGGCCTCGACCAAAGCGGCGACGGCGGCATCGACCGCGCCGGCATCGCCAACGTCGCATTCGCGCGCCAATGCCGTGCCGCCCTCGCCGGTCACCATGGCGGCGGTTTCCTCCACCGCTTCAAGCCCGATATCAAGCGCCAGCACCTTGGCCCCGTGGCGAGCGAAGAGCAGGCAGGCGGCGCGCCCGACGCCCGATCCCGCGCCGGTGATGATCACGCTTTTCCCTTGCAGCAGGCCGCTCATGGCTCTCTCCCATTATTCGATATTGTGAATATGTTTTCGCGAAATGATGCTATGGACAAGTCGGCGCAGGGTCAAGCCGTCCGCTTGACGGGCGCTGGCGCGCCGCCTAGCAATCGCGTTCACAATAGCGAAAAGGCCCGCGATGACCCGCACTTCTCCCGGCGTGAAACGCATCGCGGCGATCCTGGATTTCCTTGCCGACCATCCGACCCAGTCCTTCGCGCTGACCGATCTGGTGCGCGCATTGAAGCTCAGCCGTGCCACGGCCCATGCCCTGCTGACCGGACTGGTCGAGGTCGGCTACCTCTACCGCACCGGCGACAAGACCTATGTCCTCGGCCCCGCGCTCGCCCGCGTTGGCCGCGCGGCGGCGCAGAACATGTCGCCGCTGCAGGTTGCCCAGCCGGAAATGCGCGCGCTGGCGGATGAATTCGATGTCGTCTGTTCGGCCTTCTTCCTTGAGGGCGATACCATCGTCAGCCGCGAGCGCGCGGCATCGATCAGCCATGTCGGCTATTCGCTGCCGCTGGGCACGCGGATCAAGCTGATGCCGCGCTCGCTGCCGACGTTCTTCTCGTGGCAGCCCGAAGAGGCACGCGAACGGCTTGACCGGGCGCAACCGCCCGTCAGCGCAGGCCAGCGCGAGCAGATCGAAGCCGCGATGCAGTTCGTGCGCGACAACGGCTTTGCCGTGATGATGCGGACCGACGATGCCGGTCGCCAGCCCGACAGCCTTGAGGCCTTTGGCAGCGAGGCCGACCGGCCCGTGACGATCCTGAGCGCGATTTCGCCCACAGAGACCTATGCCGTCAGTGCCGTGATCGCGCCGGTGTTCAACGGCCATGGCCGCATCGAATTCGTCATCTCGCTGATGGGCTTCACCGGCCCCCTGACCGGCGCGCAAGTCTCGGCAGCAGCCGAGGACCTCAAGGCCGCCTGCCACCGGATCGGGGCGTTCCTCGCCTGATCGGGCGCTTGCGATGCCTCCCGGATTCGTCTAAACTGCGAACAACAATTCGCATTTACGAATTCACTCCGGGAGAGCAGCCGTGTCCGACATCATCGTCGCCCCTGAAATGCGCGATCTGGACGAGCTGGCCAGCGCGCTTTCGGGTTGGCTCGCAGGTAAGCTGGGGGTGCCGGCGGTAACGCTGTCCGACCTCGCCTATCCGCGCGGCGCGGGGCAATCGCACGAGACGATCCTGTTCTCCGCGCGATGGTACGGTGGCGCGCTGGAAGGCGTGGTGCGGATCAAGCCCGGCGGCTTCACCGTGTTTCCCGATGACCTGTTCGAGGCGCAGTACCACGTGATGAAGGCGCTCCACGCGACAAGCCGCGTGCGGATCGCCGAACCGCTGTGGCTGGAGGAAGATCCGGCAATTCTGGGCCGCCCGTTCTTCGTCATGCGCAAGGCCGTGGGCCGCGTGCCGGTCAGCGTGCCGCCCTATTCGCAAAGCGGCTGGGTGGTAGAGGCCAGCCCTGCGCAACGCCGCGTGCTGTGGGAAGACGGCGTGCGCCAGCTTGCCGCGATCCAGCTGGCCGATCCGGCAGACTTTGGCTTCCTCGCCGGGCCGGACCATGCCCGCGATGGACTGGCGCAGGAGTGGGACAAGTACCGCCGCTTTATCGCCTGGCTCGATGAAACGCCCGCCAGCCGACCGTTCTGCCGGATACTGGAACGCGGCATGGACAAGCTGGCCGAGACCATGCCCGCCGATGCCCCCGCCGGGCTCGTCTGGGGTGACGCGCGGCTGGGCAACATGATGTTCGGCGACGACTGCCGCGTGATCGCAGTGATGGACTGGGAGCAGCCCAGCCTTGGCGGCGCGCTGCACGATCTGGCGTGGTTCGTGACGATGGCAGGACACTGGCACCGCCGTCCCGACGGCTCTTGGTTCGAAGGCATGGGCACCCGCGAGGAAACCATCGCCCTGTGGGAAGAGGTCAGCGGCAAAAGCGCCGCGCACCTGCCGTGGTTCGAAGCCTTCACGCGGGTGAAAACCAGCTGCACCGGGCTGCGGCTGGATCAGCTGCGCGGGACCAGCACTTATGAGGAAGCATCGCTGGCGAAGCGGCTTGGGGTGGATTGAGGCTGAAGCCTGCCCCCTCCTGATCCGTCATCCTGAAATCGTTTCAGGATCCATCGCGCACAACGCGCCTTACAATGGATCAGCCACGCAACGACGAAGTTGGCTTTCCAGCCCCGCGACCTGAAGGTGAGGCGGAATGGATCCTGAAACAAGTTCAGGATGACGTGGTTGGCTGAAGAGGCAGAGACCTCACCAAAACCTCACCCCAGATTGAAGAACTTCCGCGCCTTGTGACAAATAATGTCTTTTGTCTCCTCCGCCGGGACGCCATCAAAATCGCGCATGATGATCTTGCGTGAATTCGGGAAGGTCGTTTCCGAATGCGGGTAATCCGATGACCACATGATGTTGCGCCCGCCGGGAAGATTGCGGCACAGCACGCCGGTGCGGTCCTGGATGAACGATCCGTAGACGTTCCTGTCCATGTAATAGGCCGGACTTTCGGTCAGCGGGCTTTCCACCCAGTAGCGCTGCTTTTCCCAGGTCCGCGTGACGTATTCGGTGAACCACGCCATCCAGCCGACACCGCTTTCGATCATGCCGAGGCGCAGGCCGGGGAAGCGCTGGAAGATGCCGTGGAAAATGAACATCGACACCGGCTCGGCCATGGCGAGCTTGCTCATCGGCATGTCGGGCAGGAAATGCAGCTTGTCGCCAAAGCGCGGGACGCGGCCGCCAAGGTGCATGGTGACGGTGAGGTTGAGATCCTGGATCGTTGCCCACAGCCGGTCGAATTCAGGCTGGTAATATTGCAGCTCACCCTTGGGATCGCCAGTCAGCGCGGAGACCTGTCCCGCCTTCATATTGGCGACGTTGGAGGTGGTTTCCCATGCCTTGGCGTTCTGTGGGAAGGCCGGCAGGTTGATCGTCTTGAAGCCCATCTTGGCGAGGCGGTGGATGTGGCCCAGCGTCTCGTCGATGTCGCGCATCGGCACGTAGCCGACCGGGACCAGACGATTCCGGTCCGCGCCGCACCAGTCCCACACCCAGTTCTGGTAAGCCTCGTAGCTGGCCATGTAGAGCTCGTTGTCAAGCGTGCCGAGCGGGCCGCCGCCGAACAAGACCGCCTGCGCCATGTGATCGAGGTCCATGTCGGACAGGCGGAAATTGGCGTCCCACGACTGGCGCATGTCGGAGAGCTTGCCGCGCATCTTGAAGTTCTTGCCCTCGCGCCCGGCCTGGTTGTTGATCATCTGCAGCGGGCGGCGGTTGCCTTCGAAGACGATCCAGTCGCAGTCGTCGCCTTCCTCGATCTGCGGCCCACGATCCTTGAGGTGCGCGGGCAGGTATTCGCGCCACATCGAATAGGGCGGATCGATATGGGCATCGGCATCGACAATCTCGCCAAGCGTCCAGCTTTCGACGTCAACCAGTGGGCGGTCGAGCGTATCGAGGTCTGCCATATTGCCTCTCCGTTTATTCGCTATTGTGAATTAATAATCGATATCCGGAATTATCTCGCAAACGGGGGCCTAAGTCAATCAGCCCGCAGCAGCAGCGCGCCATAGCCATAACCGCCGTTGCACACGGCACTGACCTTGGCGTCCTGCACCTGCCGTCCGCCGCCC
Organism: Novosphingobium sp.; assembly: GCF_031424035.1. Lineage (GTDB taxonomy): Bacteria > Pseudomonadota > Alphaproteobacteria > Sphingomonadales > Sphingomonadaceae > Novosphingobium. The sequence goes on along the minus strand of NZ_JANPGP010000006.1, from coordinate 63,206 downwards.
CGGCCCCACAATTGCAGGCAGGCCTCATAGGTGTGGCCATAGCCGTGGAAGCGGCCGCCCGAGAGCTGGCCGCCGCCGGTATTGACCGGCAATTCTCCGCCAATACCGGTGCGCGTGCCGCCTTCGAAGAAGTGCGCTGCCTCGCCCGGTTGCCACAGCCCGAGCGCCTCGCCCCACAGCCAGACGTGGATCGAGAAACCGTCATAGATCTGCGCGCAGGACAGGTCCTTGGGCTTCAGATCGGTGCGCTGCCACAGCATCGCGCCAGCCTTGGTCGCCGGCAGCGTGGTGAAATCGCCGACATGGATGCCCTGCCCCAGCCCGCCCAGCGACATGCCCATCGCCTCGATATGGATCGGCGAGTTGGCGCAGTCTTTCGCCGCGTCGCGGTGCGAGATAACCAGCGCGGTCGAACCGTCGATGTGGGTATCGCAGTCATAGAGCCGCAGCGGCGAGGAGATCATGCGGCTGGCGAGGTAATTCTCGATGGTCAGCGGATCGCGATAGATCGCATTGGGATTGTGCGCGGCATTGGCGCGGGCGTTGACCGAGACCCAGCCGAGCTGTTCCTCGCCGACGCCGTACTTGTCGAAATAGGCGCGGGCGAACAGGGCCCAGTGGTTGGTCGGCGATACGGCGTGGAACGGCACGGTCCAGGCATTGTTGCCCGAAACGCGCGCGCTGGTGCCCATAAGTAAAGTCGCCTCGCGCGATTGCAGCCGCGCCTGCGCCTGCGCGACGGTGCGGAAGACGAGGACGTGGCGGCACAGCCCCGTCGCCACGGCCATGATCGCGGCGAAGATCGCGCCCATGTGGCCGGGGCCTTCGTGGTTGGCGACGCCGATCCACTTGGCATCGATGCCCAGCGCGAACATCGCCTCGTTCACGCCCACCGGCGAGATACCGCCGCCAAGGTCGGTCTTGGGCGGGTAATTGACGATGCCGTCGATGTCCTCGACCCGCAGGCCCGCGTCGGCGATGGCCATCTGGGCGGCGTCCAGCGTCAGTTCGATCGGGCTCTTCGCCGATGGCCGGCCGACTTCGGACTGGCCGATGCCAGTGATGCGGCAGAGCTTTTCGGGAAGCTCGCTCATGCGGCGGCCACTGGAGCGAAGAGCGGGAACCAGACGTCGTCCTGCTGCTCGAACGTCACTTGCACCGGCATGCCCGAACGTACGTCATCTGGCGCGCAAAGGACGTTGCTGAGGACGTAGAGTTCGGGTTGTTCGGCCAGTTCAATGGCAGCGAAGATGAAGGTGGGATCGACGCCGCGCTGCCACGGCTGGGCGTTGACGCTCCAGGTCTTGACCATGCCGCGCCCGGAAACAGCGCGAGCTTCAAGGTTCGCCGAATGACACTTCGGACAGCGAACCAGTGGTGGGTGCTGCCAATGGCCGCAGGCATTGCAGCGCTGGATACGCAGTTCGCCCTGCGCCCCGCCGGTCCAGAAGGCCTCGGTCAGCGGTTCCAGCAGCGGAAGTTTTCGCGCGCTCAAAAAACCACGCCTTTCACCTTGAGGTCGATGATCTCATCCTCGCTGAGCCCGGCGGCGGCAAGCACTTCGTCACTGTGCGCGCCAACGTCAGGCGACTGGCCTGCCGGCAGCGCCTGCCCGTCAAACTGCATCGGCACCGAGACGATGGGGATATCAATGCCGACCGTGGTCCGCACGGTCTGGAGGTAGTCGTTGGCCTGCACCTGCACGTCCTGATGCAGCTCGCCGATGTGCTGGACCACGTCCCACTGGCCGTCCTGCTGCCTCAGGATCTCGCGCCATTCGGCGAGCGTTTTTGCGGCAAAGATCGCGGTGACTTCATTGAGGCAGGATTCGATATTCTGCCCGCGTGCCTTGGCATCGGCATAGCGCGGATCGTCGGCAAGTTCGCTCCGTCCCACCAGATGCATCAGCTTCGCCCAGTACTTGTCCTGCTGCAGCATGCACAGCGACAGGAAGCGGCCGTCGCTCGTCCGGTAATTGTAGGAGAGCACGTTGTTGGGCCGGTTACGCGGCGGGCGCGGGAAGTTGTCGGTGCCGTCCATCATGGTCTGGGCAATGCCGCGCTGCATCGACCACATGGCGGCATTGAGCAGCGAGACCTCGACCGTCGAAGCCTCGCCGGTCATCGCGCGCTTGGCGATCGCGGCGCAGATGCCGCCCGCCAGCATCGATCCGGAGAGTGTATCGCCATGCGCCGGGCCGGCCGGGCTGACCGGATAGTCCGCATCAGGCTCGGTCAGCGCCGAGGCAATGCCGCCGCGCGCCCAATAGGAGATTGCGTCATAACCGCCCTTGTCGCCCTCAGGTCCGCGATGACCGACCGCGCTGCCGAAAGCGTAGATCAGCTTGGGGAAGCGGGCGCGCAGCGACTTTTCGTCGATGTTCATCGCGAGGCGCGCGCGCGGCAGGAAGTTTGTCAGGAAAACGTCGGCATCCTCGAGCAGGCGCATCAGCACCGCTTGCCCTTCCGCCGATTTCAGATCGAGCGTGATCGATTTCTTGCCGCGGTTGTAGCACTCCCACGACAGTTCCATCTTCTCCGCGCCGGTCGCGCCGGGGACCGAGCGCAGGCCACGGATCGGATCGCCGCTGATCGGTTCAACCTTGATAACCTCGGCGCCCATGTCACTGAGCATCGCACCAGCGACTGGCACGAAGGCCCACATCGAAGCCTCGACCACCTTGATTCCTTCGAGCGGCCTGCCCATGCCTGTTCTCCCACGGTGTTCACGTTTTTCACAGCCTAACCCGGCTTGACTTCGGGTCAATCGTTTTCGAATATGCGATAGAAAGTTCGAAATAGCGAATTGTTGGCTGGCCTCACCCTAGCTGACCGACCCCGGAGAGTCACCGAAATGCTGAGTGCCAAGGTCCCTGAAAAGCTTGCCGATGCGCTTTCACCCGAGTGGCTGTCGGGCGCGCTGGGCGCGGCGATCGCCCGCGTCAACACGGTAGAGGTGATCCGCACGGTCGCCACCAAGGCGCGGTTCGTGGCGCACCCGGCAGACGGTTCACCGCCGCTGACGCTATGCCTCAAAGGCTTGCTCGACGGCGACGAGATGACCCGCATGGGCGGCCCGACCATGGTGCGCGAGGCCGACTTCTACGGGAAGGTCGCAGCCCACGTCGCAGTGCGCGTGCCCAGCCTGCACACCAGCGTGATCGACCGGGATGCACGGCAGGCCATCGTCATCATGCGCGACCTGATCGCCGAGGGCGCAGCGTTCTGCTCCGCGCTCGAACCTTTCACAGCCGACGATACAGCCACCAGCCTCGAGCAATTGGCCGCGCTCCACGCCGGGCGCGGGCTGCTGGCGAGCGAGCCGTGGATCACCCGCCGGATCGACGAATTTGCCGCGCGCCCGCACCTGAGCATTGAGCAACTTCAGGAACTGCTCGACGATCCGCGCGGGGTGCCGCTCGCCCCGCGCACGAAAGACGCCGCGCGCCTGCTCGCCGCGCTGGCCCCGCTCGCCGCGCGCGATGCCGGCCGGGCGCAGTTCCTCGTCCACGGCGATGCCCATGCCGGCAACATCTTCCGCACCTCGGAAGGCCCCGGCCTGATCGACTGGCAATTGCTGCAGGCCGGCGGCTGGGCGCTCGATGTGGCCTATCACATTGCCGCAACCTTGCCGGTCGAGGTCGCCGCCGCCGAAGAGCGCCGCCTGCTCGGCCATTACCTTGGCCACATGCACGCACTCGGCTGCCCCATGCCGGACGATGACACCGCCTGGCGCGAATACCGCGAGGCGATGGTCTATGGCTTCTACCTCTGGGCGATCACCCGCCGGGTCGATCCGCCGATCATCCATGCCTTCACCGCGCGGCTTGGTGCCGGGGTCGAACGGCTGGACAGCTTCAGACTGCTGGGCGTTTAGAAACGCGAACGGGGGACAGGATTGCTCCTGCCCCCCGCAGCTAACGGTCACGCCTTGGGAGGAGCCGACCGCCGCTAGACCGTCGCGTCAACCGCCGCCGAAGGCAAAACGCAGGCGCACGCCGTACATCCGCGGCGGGCCGTACATGAAGTCACTGATGCCCGACGATTCGAAGCCGCCGCCGGCAGAGGTCCGGTAAAGCTGGTTCGTAACGTTGGTGGCAAAGCCGATCACATCCACCCCGGTGCCGCCGATATTCGCCCATGTCGCATTGAGGTTGAGCAGGTTGGTCGATGGGATGCTGGCATTACCGTCCACCAGCTGCGACGAGGTATGGGTGAAGATCGCGCCCAGCGTGATCTTGCCCAGTTCCTCGGGCGTCGGGATCGTCAGGTCAGCCGATGCCGTCAGGCGGTGATGCGGTGAGTAGGACAGGTCGCCGCCCACTTGTCCGCGCGGGATGATCTGCTGGAAAGGACTGTTCGCCGCCAGGGTTGGCGTGATCAGCTCCTTGATCTCGGTATCAAGGTAGGAATAGCCCACCGAGAGCCGCAGTATCCGGCCCAGATTGACTCCAGAATCCACTTCGATGCCCTTGATCACGGACCGCCCGGCATTGATGATCGCCGCACCGCCGGAGAGGCCCGAATTGGGCTTGGCGATCAGCGCGCCGAAGATCTGCTGGTCGGTGAAATTGTTGTAGAACGCGGCAAAGTTGAAATAGCCCGGCACCGATCCGCCAAAGGTGAACTTGCCGCCCACTTCATAGGTATCGACCTTTTCCGGACCCGCCGTTTCAATGCCCGGGTTGGTGAAGTTCACCGTACCCTGACGATATCCGCGCGACCACTTGGCATAAACGAGGATATCGTCGCTCGGCTTGAAATCAACACCCAGCAACCAGGTCGGCTTGCTGGACTTGGTGACGATCCGCGTGCCGCACAGCGAAGTGTCGGGCGTCGCCAGCAGGTTGACCGTGGGGTGGTTCAGAACGTCGTTACACACCCGCTGCGCAGGGATCGTCCCCACGCCGGGGATCGTCGCCAGGATGAAGCGGTTCGATTCCGAATAGCCGTCGATCGTGTCGAAGGTGTAGCGGAAGCCGCCGGTCAGCGAGAGCTGGTCGGTGAACTTGTAGGTCGCCTGCGCGAAAACGCCGTGGTTGTTGAAATTGAACCGGGTGCGCGATTCCGAGATGATCACGCCCGGCGCGGTGAAGCTGGCAGACAGCGGCACCAGCGGCAGCGCGCCGGTGCAATTCAGCGTGCCCGGATCGGTGCACTGGCCATAGATGCCCGTGCGCTGCTGGTTCCAGCCCAGTGGTCGGCTGAACTCGAGGTAGCCGCCGACGACATAGCTCAGCCGGTCATCCGAAGTGCGGCCTTGCAGCTGCAGTTCCTCGGTCCAGGTGCTGCCCGATGCCGCGTCGTAACCCGGCTGGGTGCCCAGTTGGATGTACTGGAAGCGCGACCCCGGCAGCGGCCCGCCGCGCCCGGCAAAGAACTGGGTCGTCGAATTGTTCGGCACGAAGAAGTTGTCGCTGTAGAGTTCGAATGCGCTCTGCTCGCGGTATTCGCCATAGCTGAGAGTGTTCTTGACAGTGAGCGTGTCGCTGGCTTCCCATTTGGTGGTGTTGATCACCTGCCACAAGTTCAGCAAGATGCGCGGGTTCTGTGCCGAGACTTCGACATCGAGCGGGCCATCGCCGCGCGCCTTCTGCCGGGCGATCTGGTCGCAGGCGGCAATCGAGGTGTAGTACCGTGTCAGGCTGCCGCCGACGAGCGGCGAGGCGGCATTGGGGTCGCAGGTTTCATAGTGCGAGGCATAGCCGTTGGTGTCTGACCGGCTGTAAGTCGCGATGATCGTGTTTTCGAGGGTCGGCGTCAGCTCGCCCAGGATCGACAGGCGCCCGTAGAAGTAATTGACGTCGTTATAGTCCGCCGGGCCGATCCCCGAACGATTGCGCATATAGCCATCGCGTTCGTTGCGGTCGAACGACAGGCGCACCTTGAAGGTTTCGGCCAGCGGAATGTTGAGCGCGCCTTGCAAGCGCTTCTGGTCGAAATTGCCGTAAGTCCCTTCAAGATAGCCGCCGAATTCGCTGGTTGGCCGCTTGGGCACCAGCAGGATCGCGCCGCCGGTGGTGTTGCGGCCGAACAGCGTGCCTTGCGGGCCCTTAAGCACCTGCACGTTCTGCAGGTCGGTAAACGAACCGGCGCCAACCGTGTTGCCGCCAGCCGTGCCGCCCTGTGCGCGGGTGCCGACGACATCGGCGAAATAGACGCCGACGGTCGGCGCGGTGGATGCGTCCTGGTTGAAGCCGCGAATAGCGAAGGTGGCTTTTTCCGGGCCAAAACGGGTGTTGGTTGAAAGTGACGGCGTGTAGGCCGCGAGATCCGAGGCAACGGCGACGTTGCGCTGGCTCAGCTGTTCCTGGTTGAACACCGTGATCGAGATGGGAACGTCCTGCAGGCGTTCCTCAACGCGGCGGGCGGTCACGACGATATCGACAGGTGAATTTGCCGATTCGTCATCGCCGGCATCCTGCGCCAGCGCGGCACTGTTCATGCCAAGCGCGAGCACGGCGGCAAAAATGGATCCAGTTGTCCTGTAAATCGCCTTCATGGTCTTCTCCCAAGTTTGTGACGCCGGCATCTGCCTTAAGTCGGTCCTCACGGGCTCTGACGGCCCAATTAAATTCGTAGTTATGAAATACGATGGATCATAACAACATTGCTTAAGCCCTGCGTCAAGCGTCTTTGCGCTCGCCAGCTTGCATGGGGGAGCAATCGGCCATGACTACACAGAGCTTCGATCCAGTTTCACGCGAAACTGCAAAGCCGATTGACGACGCTCTGACAAAATGAGAAAATGCGAATTATTTTTCGCAACTGCGAATAATTTGGGAGCACGCATGGACTACGCCGGCTATATCGACGGGCAATTCGTCAAGGGCGAGGGCGCGGCCTTTGTCGTCGAGAACCCGTCGGACGGCAGCACTGTGGCGACGATTGCCGGCCTCTCCCCCGATCAGACCGGACAAGCCGTCGCCGCCGCACGCCGCGCTTTCGACAAGGGCGACTGGAGCGGCATGGCCCGCGCCGAGCGGACCGCGATTATGCGCCGCTATGCCGAGGCGCTCGCCACTCACGCTGGCCGCCTAAAGGAGCTGGCCGTGCTCGAGGCCGGTTGCCCGCTGTCCTCCTCGGTCATGTTTGCGCAGGTGCAGACGCCATTGCGCCATGCCGCCGAGATCCCCGACGTCTACATGAGCATGCCCGAGATCGAGGACAACCCGCTGCCGATGCACGAGCGGCTGGGCATGGCGGGAATGCCCATGCAATCGATCCGGCGCTATCTGCCGCACGGGGTTGTCTCGGCCATCGCCGCCTACAACGTGCCGCTGTTCACCGCGCTGTGGAAGGTGATCCCGGCGCTGGTCACCGGCAACACCGTGGTGCTGCGACCCAACCCGCTGACGCCGATCTCGGCGATGATCTTCGCTGAGGCTGCGGAAACCGCGGGCCTGCCGCCGGGCGTGCTCAATGTGGTGATCGAGGGCGGGCTGGAAGGCGGGCAACTGATGTCCAGCGATCCCCGCGTCGATATGGTCTCGTTCACCGGCTCGGTCGGCGTCGGCATTGCCATCGCCCAGCAGGCCGCGCCAACGCTCAAGCCGCTGGTGCTCGAACTCGGCGGCAAGTCGGCGCAGATTTTCCTGCCTGATTCGACCGACAAGGCCCCGATGCACGCCCGCGTGATCTGCGTCAGCCATGCCGGCCAAGGCTGCGCGCTCGGCACCCGCATTTTCGTGCCGGAGGAGAGCAAGGCCGAGGTCCTCGCCAAGGCAAAAAGCCTGCTGGCGGCAATCCGCATCGGCCCGGCGAATGATCCGGCGACCGAGACCGGCCCGGTGATCAACGAAACCGCCGTCGCCCGCTGCGAACGCATCGTCGCCGATGCCGTGGCGGCGGGGGCCACGGTGGTTCACGGCGGCAAGCGCTGGACCGACATTCCCGGCGGCCACTACTTCGAGCCGACGCTGCTCGACCTGCCCGACAACGCCAATCCCGCCGCGCAGGAAGAGGTCTTCGGTCCGGTCGTCTCGGTGATCGGCTACCGCGATCTCGACCATGCCATCGCCATGGCCAACGATTCGAAGTTCGGCCTTTCCGGCTGGGTCCACGGCGCTGACAAGCGCGTGGCGGTCCGGGTGGGTGAAGCGATGCGGTCGGGCTCGATCAACGTCAACAACGGCGTCACCAGCGCCTGGGCATCGATGGGCGGCATCAAGCTGTCCGGACAGGGACGTGAGCGCGGGCCGGAGGGCATTCGCGCCTTCCAGCAGGTCAGCGTCCTCAATTTCAGCTGAAGGTAGCACCATGGCACAGAGCGAAACCATCGAACGGCCCGAAGACCAGCAGGCCCGCCTTATCGAGATGTTCTCGGTGAGCAGCCAGGCGGGCAATGCCGGGCTCGACACTGATCGCGACTATTCAGACGCGATCAACGAGCTGCGCGAGGCGGGATCGGTGCAGAAAGGCAGTCCGCGCAGCCTGCTCGGCCTGCCTGAAATCATGGGCGGCACGACGGTCGAGCGCGAGGACTGGACCCTGCTGGGTTTCGACCCCTGCGAGCGGGGCTTCCGCGAAAACCTCATCTTCTCGTCCGAAATCATGGCCGAAAGCCCCGGCCTCAAGCAGGTCGGCCCGACGATCCTCCAGATGATCGGCAAGGAGCACAAGCGCAACCGCGCCGTCGCCCAGCCCCTGTTCCTGCGCCCGCGCACGATGGACTGGTGGAAGCCCAACTGGATCGACCAGGCCGTCACTTCGCTGCTCACCCCGCTGGAGGACAAAACCCGCGCCGACCTCAACCTTGAGCTTTGCGCCTGGCTGCCGATGTTCGTCGTCACGCGCAGCCTTGGCCTTGCCGGCAGCGACGAGCTGGCCTTCCGCTTTCACCTGACGCGCAGCAGCTTTGGCGCGCGCGACCATACGCCCGAGGAAGTGGCGGAATCGCGCAAGGTGGTCGATGGCATCCTCACCGAAATGGTCGCCTCGCGCCGCGCCCAGCCGCAGGACGATGTCGTCTCCGGCCTCCTCGAAAACGATATCAAGCTGCCTGATGGCACCACCCGCAAGATGACGCAGGACGAACTGTTCTCCTTCGCCAAGCTGGTGATCTTCGCCGGCGGTGGCACGACCTGGCGGCAGCTCGGCATCACTATCGATGCGATGCTCACGCACCGCGAGGTGTGGGACGAATGCCTCGCCGACCGTGACCAGATCGAGGCCGCCGTGGACGAAGTGCTGCGCTGGCGAGCGACCTCGGGCAATTTCTACCGCGTGGCCACGCAGGACATCGAAGTGGACGGCGTGACCATTCCAGAAGGCGCCCGCGTCAACCTGTGGCTTGCCGCCGCCAATCGTGACCCACGCGCTTTCGACAATCCGGACGCGTTCGACATTCACCGCCCCAAGCAGCACCACCTCGGCTTCGGCCTCGGCCCGCACCGCTGCCTTGGCATGGACGTCGCCAAGCAGGAGATGATCGCGGCGATAGGTGGCCTGATGGATCGCTGGCCGAACCTGCGATATGATCCGGCGGCACCGAAGCCGATCTTTGCTGGGCTCGACATGCGGGGGATGACCGCGCTGCCGGTGGTTCTTGACTAAGCTTGACTTGCCCCCGCCCGCCCGCTTCACCGCAAGGTCATGGGCGGATGGCATTTCTGGATCGATCGCGGCGGGACATTCACCGATGTCGTCGCGCGCGCGCCGGGCGGAGAGATCCTCACCCACAAGCTGCTGAGTGAGAACCCGGAGCACTACCGCGATGCCGCCACCGCCGGCATCCGCGCCGTTCTGGGACTTGCCGCCGATGCCCCGATCCCGCCTGAGCAGGTCGCCGAAGTCCGCCTCGGCACAACCGTGGCGACCAATGCCCTGCTCGAACGCAAGGGCGCGAAGGTCCTGCTGCTGGTGGATCGCGGTTACGGCGACCTGCTGCGCATCGGCCACCAGACCCGCCCCGACCTGTTCGCGATGGAAATCCGCCTGCCCGAGCCGATTTACGCAGGCGTGCTGGAAGTTGGCGGGCGTGTCGGCGCGGATGGCGCGGCGCTGGACAGGCTCGATGAAGCGGCGCTGCTGGATGCCCTCAAGGCCAAACGCGCGGAAGGCCTAGAAACCTGCGCCGTGGCGCTGATCCACGCGTGGAAATTCCCCGAGACTGAAGCGCGCATTGCCGCTTTGGCACGACAGGCCGGCTTCACCCACGTTTCGGCCAGCCACGAGGTTTCGCCCCTCCTCGGCCTTGTCGCGCGAGCGCGGACCACGGTGGTCGACGCCTATCTCGGCCCGGTGCTGCGCTCCTATGTCGAGCAGGTCGCGGGTGAGCTTCCCGGCGTGCCGCTGTCGTTCATGCAATCGAACGGAGGCCTGGCCGCAGCCGAGCAATTTCGCGCCAAGGATGCGATCCTGTCCGGTCCCGCTGGCGGCGTGGTTGGCGCGGCCAAATCAGCCGGAGAAGCAGGCGAGGACCGCGTGATCGCCTTCGACATGGGCGGCACGAGCACCGATGTTGCGCTCTATGCCGGAACCTTCGAGCGCCAGTATGACACCCGCATTGCCGGGGTCGAACTGCGGGTGCCGATGCTGGCAATCGATACGGTCGCGGCGGGCGGCGGATCGATCCTCTCGTTCGATGGCGCCCGCCTGCGGGCCGGTCCGGAGAGCGCCGGGGCCAATCCGGGACCTGCCGCATACCGGCGCGGCGGGCCGCTGACCGTGACCGATGCCAACGTGCTTTGCGGCAAGATCCAGCCCGCCCATTTCCCCGCCGTGTTCGGCCCGGCCGGCAACGAACCGCTCGATGCCGGTGCCGTCGCCGCGAAGTTCGACGAGCTGGCAAAGGCCGCTGGCCGCCCGCCGCGAGAACTGGCCGAGGGGTTTCTCACCATCGCCGTCGCCACCATGGCCGCCGCGATCAAGCGCACCGCCCTGTCGCGCGGCGAGGATGCCGGCGGCTTCACCCTGCAATGCTTTGGCGGCGCGGGCGGGCAACACGCCTGCCGCGTGGCCGAGGAACTGGGCATGACCCGCGTGCTGGTCGATCCGCTGGCGGGCGTGCTCTCGGCCTATGGCATCGGACTGTCACAACGCTCAGCGATCCGGCAGGCGGCGCTTGAACTGCCGCTGGGCAGCGACCTCGCCCCCCGCCTTGCCGCGCTGGAGGCAGAGGCACGGGCCGGGCTTGATCCCGCCGCCACGGCCACCGCGACCGTCCACTTGCGCTACGAAGGCACCGATGCCGCACTCGGCGTGCCGCTCGGCAAGATCGAAGCGATGCGCGCCGCCTTCGAGGAAGCGCATCAGCGCCGCTTCGGCTTCATCACCCCCGAACGCGCGCTGGTCGTCGCCGAACTCGCGGTCGAAGCAGTAGAACCCGGACCCGACCTGCGCCGCCCGGCGCTTCCCAAAGGCACAAGCGCCGCACCAATCGATAATGTCTCGCTTTGGACCGGCGGACGCGAATGGCAGGCGCCGGTGTTCGATCGTGACGCGCTAGGCAGCGGCGACATCCTCCCCGGTCCGGCGCTCATCCGCGAGGCCATCGGCACGGTCGTCATCGAACCCGGCTGGCGCGGCGAAGTGCTGGCGAACGGCGCCCTGCTGCTCACCCATGTCGAAGCCGCCCCTGCCGCGCAGCCCGACCTGTCGCGCCCCGATCCGGTCCTGCTCGAACTGTTCAACCAGCTGTTCATGGGGCTGGCCGAAGCGATGGGCGCGGTGCTTGAGGCGACATCGTCGAGCGTCAACATCCGCGAACGGCTCGATTTCTCCTGCGCACTGTTCGATGCGGCGGGCAATCTTGTTGCCAATGCGCCGCACTTGCCGGTGCACCTCGGCTCGATGGGTGAGGCGGTGCGCACGGTGATCGCCAGCCACGGCGCGGACCTGCGCCCGGGCGACGCGGTGGTGCTCAACAATCCCTACAACGGCGGCACGCACTTGCCCGATGTCACAGTGGTCTCGCCGGTGTTCGACGAGGCGGGCGAGCACATCCGCGCCTTCGTTGCCAACCGGGGGCACCATGCCGACATCGGCGGGCGCACACCGGGATCGATGCCGCCCGATTCGGTGCGGCTCGAAGAGGAAGGCGTGGTCATCGACCCCATGCTGCTGGCGCGCGGCGGACGGTTCCTTGAAAGCGAATTCCGCGCCGTTCTCGCCACGGGCGCATGGCCCGCGCGCAATCCAGACATGAACGTCGCCGACATCAAGGCGCAGCTCGCCGCCAACGCCACCGGCGCGCGCGAGATCGCCGCACTCGTGGCGCGCTGGGGCTGGCCCTGCGTGCTCGCCTATATGGGCCACGTCATGGACAATGCCGAAGAGAGCGTACGCCGCGTCATCAGCCGGCTGGCGGATGGGCGGTTCAGCTTGACCGCGGATCAGGGCGGATCGATTGAAGTCGCGGTCACGCTCGACCGCGCGGCGCGTTCGGCGCGCATCGATTTCACTGGCACCAGCGCCGAGCGTGAAGGCAATTTCAACGCGCCGCCCGCCGTGACCCGCGCCGCCGTGCTTTATGCCTTCCGCTGCCTGACCGGCGATGCCCTGCCGCTCAACGAAGGCTGCCTGCGCCCGCTTGAGATCGTCATTCCCGCCGGCACCTTCCTTTCGCCCGCGCCCGGCCGCGCGGTGGTGGCGGGCAATACCGAGGTCAGCCAGGCGATTACCAATGCCGTGTTCGGCGCGCTCGGTGCGCTCGGCGCCGGGCAGGGAACGATGAACAACTTCCTGTTCGGCAACGCCCGCCACCAGTATTACGAGACGATCTGCGGCGGCGCGGGCGCCGGGTCGGGGTTTGCCGGGGCCGGGCCGGTCCACACCCACATGACCAACACGCGCATCACCGATCCCGAAGTGCTGGAACTGCGGCTGCCGGTGCGGTTGGAGGAGTTCTCCGTCCGGCGCGGGTCGGGCGGCAAGGGCCGATGGCCCGGCGGTGACGGCGTGCGGCGCAAGCTGCGTTTCCTTGAAGACATTACCGTCACGCTGGTTTCCTCCAGCCGCAAGGTTGCGCCCTTCGGCCTTGCAGGCGGCGGCGATGCGGCCTGCGGGCGGCAATGGATCGAGCGCGCCGATGGCCGCATCGATCCCTTCGGCGGCACCGATGAAGCGGAGGTTTCCTCCGGCGATGCGGTGGTCATCGAGACTCCCGGCGGCGGCGGTTTCGGCCCACCCTTGGTCGGCGGGTAAGCGCCTTTCATCGATAGCGGATAGCCCGGCCGCCACCCCGCGCCTAACGCCGGCCGTGCAGGAGGGGCACCTGTTCGGGCGCGCATCGCGGGGGAGACCTCCGCAAGCTTCCCGGTAGCGATTTTGGGAAGCGGAAAAGCCTTTTTTATGAAATCTCTATGCCCCGCGGCTCTGCCGCTCCGTCGCGGATTCGCGCTTGTCGCCGCTCTGGCTTTCACCGCGCCCGCACTGGCAGAGGACAGTGCCGAGGGCGTGGCTCCTGCCCAGGCAGAGCAAGGCCGCAGCACGGTCTACCAGCCAGACTATTTCGCCCAGTTCGCCCCTTCGAACGCGCTCGACATCGTGCGCCGCGTGCCCGGTTTCGTGCTGGAAGAGACCAACACCGAAGTGCGCGGCTTTTCCGGCGCGGCGGGCAATATCGTGGTCAATGGCGCGCGGCCTTCATCCAAGACCGAGACGCTTGGCGCGATGCTCGCCCGCATTCCCGCGCGGCAGGTGCTGCGCGTGGAAGTCAGCCCGGGCGATCTTTACGGCTCTGACTATGCCGGCAAGAGCCAGGTGCTCAACGTTGTCCTGCGCCGCGAAGGCGGGTTCGATGGCAACGTCAAGGTGGGCGCGACCCGGCTGCACGACGGCACGGCAATCCCGATTGTCGAGGCATCGGCGCTGATCCGCAGCGGGGCCTCCACCTTCAACCTTTCAGCCGGACTTGGACGCGGCGCCAATGTCGAGCTGGGCTATGACGACATTCGCCGGGCCAGCGACGGGACGCGGCTGGAACTGCGCGACAAGGTCAACACCATCGACGAGCGCAACCCCTTTGTCTCGGCGGCATGGTCGCACGAGGGCGGCACCAATCGCTCGGCGCATCTCAACCTGCGCTACGCTCCCAGCCACTTCACCCTGCGGCAGACCAACCACGTCACCCCAACCGGCGGGCAAGTGCGCGACGACCGGCTGACCCAGGATTACCGCAACACCGGCTACGAGATCGGCGGCGACGTCACCCGGCCTCTGGCGGGCGGCGCGATCAAGTTCGTCGCGCTGGCCAACCGGCGGGAACGCGACAATTACGACGCCTCGTTCAACCGCGTGAACGGCGCGACAATTGGCGGCTACGAACAGATTCAGGTCGCCCGCTATGACGAGGCGCTGGGCCGGCTGAGCTGGACTCACCCCTCGGTTCTGGGCTTTTCCACCGAGGCCGGGACGGAACTGGCCTATAACAAGCTGCAAAACGCGACCGAGCTTTACCTGCTCGGCACCGGCGGGGCGCGCAACCGCATCGACCTGCCGATCGATTTCGCCACGGTCGATGAAGTGCGGGCCGAAACCTACCTCAATCTGGGCCGCCAGCTTTCCAGCGCCCTGCGGCTCGACACGTCCTTCGCCTATGAAACCTCGCGCCTGACGGTGGGCGGCGATACCTCGGCCAGGCGCGTGGTCAGTTTTTTCAAGCCGGGCATGACGCTCGACTGGAAGGACAAGTCCGGCTCGCATGTCCAGGTCTCGCTCCGGCGCGAGGCGGCGCAGCTCGATTTCTATGACTTCATATCGTCAGCCGAACTGGCCAACGGGCGCTTCAACGGCGGCAATGCCGAACTCAAGCCCCAAAGTTCGTGGGAAGCGCGGCTGACGGCCGAACGGCCAGTGCTCGGCCGCGGTCTGGTCAAGCTGGTGCTCGGGCATGACTGGGTCAGCCAGTTGCAAGACCGCGTGCTGACGCCCGACGGCTTCGACGCGCCTGGTAACCTCGGCAATGGCACGCGCCGCTTCGCCCGGTTCACCTTCGATGCCCCACTCGACAAACTGGGGCTCAAGGCGACGCGGCTGAAGGTCGAGGGCGGCGTGCAGGAAACCAAGGTGCGCGATCCGCTGACTGGCGGGATCCGCGCGTGGAGCGGGTTCTGGCCCGAATGGGACTACCGCATCGAATTGCGCCGCGATCTGGCGAAATTGTCCTACGGTGCAACCTGGAACCACCGCTCGACCTTCGCCTTTTACCGCACCGACGAGGTCGACGTGCTGCTGAACGAGAAACCTTACGTCAGCGCCTTTGCCGAGTTTCGTCCCGACAAGCGCACAACGCTGCGCCTCGATGTCGACAACGCGCTGGATAGCTCTTCCCAGCGAATGCGGACCTTCTTTTCCCCGAACCGCAGCAATCCGGTGCCGTTTATCACCGAATTCCGCCACCGCGACGCCCACGTCAAACTGACCTTCTCGATCAACCGCACATTCGGCGGCGGCAGCTGAAGGACGCCGCCTCGCCCTGCCTTGGCTACAGCCCGCTTCGCCGCAACCGCCACCTCCTGTTCATGCCGAGCGGCGCTTTCACGCGTTTGAGCGGCGAAATCACAAAAAACAGGAGCATCATCATGAATTTCGGGATCCACAAGGCAGCGGTCGCAATGGCGGCCATGGCTCTTACCCTCGGCACTGTCGGCACGGCTGAAGCCCGCGCCTGCAAGCGCCTGACCAAGACCGAAGGCGCAGTCGTTGGCGCAGTCGCCGGCGGCGTGCTCGGCCATGTCATCGGCGGACGCGGCAACCGCACCACCGGCACGGTGATCGGTGCAGGCGTTGGCGGCGTTGCCGGCCACGAAATCGCCCGCAAGAAGTACAACCGCAACTGCGGCCGCCGCCGCTAAGCCGGAATCACTTCCGCAGCAGGCAAGCGGCCTGTTGCTGGCGTCCATTGCGCTCCCCGAAGCGGCTCGCGATAAGTGCTGCGAGAAACGCTTCGGGAGAGCTCGATGATCCGCGGAATCCACCATGTCGGCATCCACTGCCACGACATCGCCAAGATGATCGCGTTTTACACCGATGCACTTGGCTTCGAAATGGTCGGTGAGTTTGACTGGGCCAACGAGGACAAGCTCGACTACATCGTCGACCTTGAAAGCTCAATGGCCAAGGGTGCGATGATGAAATCGGGCACCTGCTATATCGAGCTGTTCCAGTACGCTCATCCCGCCCCGCGCAATACTCTGGCCCTTACCGCAGCGGACAAGGGCTATACGCATATCTGCATCGATACCGACAATATCGAGGAGGATTTCCCGCGCCTGATCGCTGCTGGCCTACAAGTCGGTGGCAAGAACTGGGTCGACATGGGCCACGTCCGTACACTCTATTGCCGTGATCCCGAAGGCAACCTGATCGAGTTGCAGCAATGCATGCCGGGCAATGGCATGGAGCTGAAGGACGCGGGCAAGAAGTAAGCAGCCAGCCCTGAGCCTCAGGCAGTCAGCGCTGCAACCAGCGCCTTGACCTTTTTCTGTCGCCACTGCGGCAAGGGGGCGACGAGCCAGTAGGCGCGGCGGCAGTCTTCACTGGCCCCTAGCGAGGCGATCCGCCCGGCCGCGTGCCATTCGCGGGCGAGCAGCGCGGGGACGCGGGCCTTGCCAAGGCCGGCTGCTGCCGATGCCAGTGCGAGGCCGGCATCACCGACATGGACCGGCGGTTCCTCATCGCCCTCACCCTGCGGCGCCGGATCGCCGGGCCAGGTGATCCACGGGCCATCGCCGACGATCACGCGTTCCGCCGAGCCGAGCTGGATGCCTTCGAGATCGCCCGGACCCTCGGTCCACCGCACGGCAAGGTCGAGGTTCGATTCGGTGAAATCGATGTCCTCGCCATCGAGCAGGACATAACGCACTTCGGGGTTTCCGGCGCGGAACGCGGCCAGCCGGGGCGCGAGCCAGACCGCGAGGAAATCGCGCGGCGCGGCGATGGTATACACATGGCTGGCCTGTCCGGCCTGCATGGCCTGGACTGCATCTTCGAATTGCAGAAAACCCGAGCGCAACGCCTCAAGCCCTGCCGTCGCCTCGTCGGTGAGTTCCAGCCCCTTGCTGGTGCGGCGGAACAGGACCACGCCAAGCAGGTCTTCAAGCGCGCGGATCTGCTGACCGACCGCTGCCGGGGTCACCGCCAGTTCGTCTGCGGCGCGGGTGAACGACAGGTGCCGGGCGGCAGCATCGAACACGCGCAAGGCGTTCAGGGGCAGGTGCGTGCGCTTCATGCCAACTTCCCTATGGGCAAGCTGCTTTCAGGGCAAGCGCGGGGAAAGGCTAGTAAGGCGCGCGGCGTTCCGAGCTTTCCGTGGCCGGAGCGGCGAGCGGAAAGAACGGGATCGCTGCTTCAAACGGCGCGCCATCTTCGCTGCGGAACACGTAATGACCTTCCATCGAGCCGCTGGGCATGGTCAGCGGGCAGCCCGAGACGTAATCGTGGCTGCCGCCCGGCGGGATCACTGGCTGTTCGCCGACGACACCTTCGCCTTCGATTTCGTTGACCATGCCGCGCCCGTCGGTGATTTTCCAGCACCGCGAGAGCAGTTGCACCACCTGATCCGAATGGTTCTCGATCCGGATATGATAGACCCAGAACCACTTCCCTGCCTCGATCCGCGATTGTTCGGGCAGGAAGTTCACCGCAACGCGGACGGTGATGCCGTCGGTCATGGCGGCGTGCTGGAAGAATTTCTCCATGGCGGCAGACTAACGCCGTTTGACCGGAGGGGCAATGGCGGTCGGTTCGAGATAGACGACTAAACACCGGACTTTCTTATTGCTACTAATTCGCAATAGCATTAGCTTGAACCGATCAGCAACCGGCAGGAGCCAGAATCGCATGTCCGACCATCCCCGATGCCAGCTTCCCCTACCCCTGCCGGAAGAGGAGGATCTGCGGCTTGTCCTGCGGATCATGCGGCGGATGGCGGCCCATGGCCTGCGCGATGCCCAGGCCGCGCTTCTCGCCATCGACGGATTCGGTCACGGTTTCCGACGGCCGTTGGTGCTGCTGCGCGCCTTCGTTGCGGAACTGGCGCAATGCTCGCGCCGCCGCATCACCGTTGCGCCAAGCTGCGCGCTGCGCATGACTATGGACGAAGCGAGGCTGATCGGCGTGCTGGCCACCGCGAGCCACAATCCCGACTGCGCGCGCGCCCATCTGCGGATACTCGCCGACCGGCACGACGTTTGCCATCCGCTCTCGGCCGCACTGGCAATCGCATCGGCGCTCGGCGATCTCGGCCGGCCATTGCCGCGCCTCAACCGAGCGCAATGCGTTCCCGATTAATCGACCGCATGGGTCGCGGGGCAGGACAGTGACCAGACGAAGCCCTCTGGCGGATAGTCTACGTCAACCTCGCCGCGCAGTTTGCCCTTGGGCACCGAGACGAGGATCTTCGAACCAAAGCCCTCGCGTTCGGGCAGCTTGACTGGCGGCCCGCTGCTTTCCGTCCAGCGCATGGTGAACTGCCCGTCGCTCAGGGTCCATTCGATATCGATCCGTCCGGTTGATACGGATAGCGCACCGTATTTTTCGGCATTCGTCGCCATTTCGTGCACGGCCATGGCAATCGCTTCGCCCGCAGCGGGAAGCAGGTTCAGCGCCGGACCATCGTAGTGCACCTGCGCGCGCGCATCACCGAGCATTCCGAGCTGTGAATCGAGGAGTGCCACGATCGGCACGGGCCGCCAGTCGCGATCGACCAACAGGTCCTGATTGGCCGCCATCGCCGCGATCCGCGCCTCCAGCTTGGGGACGAAGGGCGATTCGGTGCCAAGCGTGCGCCGCGCCATCGACTGGATGATCGCCAGCATATTCTTTGACCGGTGATTGACCTCGCGCAGCAGCAGATCGATCTGCCGCTCTGCGGCGCGGCGCTCGGTAATGTCGGTATTGGTGCCGAACCAGCACATGATCTGCCCGCTATCGTCGCGAAGCGGCACGGCGCGCGACAGGAACCAGCGGTATTCACCGTCGGCACCCAGCAAGGGAAAGGTGTCTTCCCATTCCTCACCGCTGGCGATGCACTGCCTGAAACGCTCGGTCACAGGTTCGACGTGATCGGGGTGGTGGATCTTTTGCCAACCCCAGCCATCCATCGCTTCGAGGGTCGTGCCGGTATAGTCGTACCAGCGCTGGTTGTACCAATGGATCGCCCCGTCCGCCTCGGCGATCCAGGCGAGCTGCGAAATGTTGTCCGCCATCAGGCGGAACCGCTGTTCGGTGGTCTGCAGCGTTTCGCGCAGCTGCTTTTCCGCCGTAATGTCGCGCGCCATCTTGCTGGCGGCCACGATTGCCCCGTCCTTGCCGACCACGGGGCTGATCAGCACGGCGATCTGCACCCTGGAGCCATCCTTGCGCACGCGTTCGGTTTCAAACGTGCTGATGCGTTCACCCCGGCTGATCCGGGCGAGGATTTCGTCCTCTTCGTGCTGCCGGTCCTCGGGGAGCAGGCGGCGGATCGTGTGGCCGACCATTTCTTCCGCCGTCCAGCCGAAGATGCGTTCGGCGCCGGCGTTCCATGTCAGGACCGTACCGTCGAGCGACTTGGCAATGATCGCCGCGTCACTCGATTCGATGATCGCCGCGTAAAGGGCTTCCGGGCTCATCGCGCGGAGGGTTCAGGCTGCATGGAGCAAGATGTAGCGCGGAGTGATCCTCTGACAAGGCGAAAAGAACCGCCCCGCCTTACAATCCGATCGTGCGGAGCGCCTGATCGAGATCTTCCATCACGTCGGCCGGATCCTCCAGCCCCACGCTGATGCGGAGCATGCCTTCGTTCACCCCCATCAGCGCCCGGGTTTCCGGCGTCAGGCTGGAATGGGTGGTAGAGGACGGATGCGTCATCAGCGACTTGGTATCGCCGATGTTGTTCGAGATATCGATCATTTCGAGCGCATCGAGAACTTTGTGCGCAGCTTCGCGGCCGCCATCGACTTCGAAGGAAAACACCGATCCGGCCAGCCGCATCTGGCGCTTGACCAGTTCGTGCTGCGGATGGCTGGGCAGGCCGGGGTGATTGAGCACCGGCACGCGGGCTTCGAGGAAGCGGGCGACTTCCAGCGCATTCTCGGCCTGCTTGACCGCGCGCAGTTCGAGCGTCTCCAGCCCCTTGAGCACGATCCACGCGTTGAACGGTGAAAGCGTGCAGCCGGTGTTGCGCTGGTACGGCAGCAGCGTGCCGTTGATGAACTCCGCCGTGCCGCAAACCGCGCCGGCGAGCACGCGCCCCTGTCCGTCCATCAGCTTGGTCGCGGCATAGGCGACGACGTCCGCGCCGTGATCGAGCGGACGCTGCAGGGCCGAAGTAGCGAAGGCATTGTCCACCACCGAGCGGATGCCATGCTCCCGCGCCAGCGCACAGACGGCGGCGATGTCGACAATGTCCATCGTCGGGTTGGCCGGGGTTTCGAAGAAAAACACCTTGGTATTGGGCCGGATCGCTGCCTTCCACTGGTCAAGGTCGCGGCCATCGACGGCGGTGCATTCGATGCCGAAGCGCGGCAGCAGATTGTCGGTAACCCAGCGCGTCGGGCCAAAGGCGGCGCGGGCAACGACCATGTGATCGCCAACCGAAAGCTGGCAGAGCAGCGCGGTGGACATGGCCGCCATGCCGGACGCTTGCGCGCGGCAGGCCTCTGCCCCTTCCATCAGCGCGATGCGTTCTTCCAGCATCTGCACAGACGGGTTCTGGGTGCGCGAATAGGTCATCCCCGGTTCCTGCCCCGCGAACCGCGCGGCAGGGGTGTGGGCATCGTCATAGCAGTAGCCCGAGGTCATGAAGATGGCCTCCGACGTCTCACCCTGTTCGGAACGCCAGGTGCCGCCACGAACGGCACGGGTAGAGGAACGCCATTTCGACGTGATCGAGCGGTTCTGACCGGTATCGCGCTTCATGCTGCGGCCTTTAGGCAGGTGGCGGGCGCGGGGCAAGGTTTGGGTTAGGGTAAGGGTTCACGCAGAGACGCAGAGAAGAAAAGGGAGACGCAAAGGACTCGCGCTTGCGGCGGGGCCGCTCTCCCACTTTGACCATGCGTCAAGCACAGCCGCTGAATTGAAAAGCGAGCCTCCGGCTCGGCGCAACATCTCTGCGCATCCCCTTTCTCCTCTGCGCCTCTGCGTGAACCACTACTTCTCTCTTTTCTGCGAGAACGCCCCTGTTCAAATGGTTGCACAGCCCCGCCACTCCAACTATCCAGCAAGCCGTGAAGCCCGCCAGCCTCTACACGCCCGATAAGGACCCCTGGCGCTGGTGCGCGGCGATCTGTGCCGCCTTTCTGGCGCTGCTGTGGATCCGCCTGCATATCCCTTCGAAGATCTATTTCGACGAAGTGCATTACGTGAAGGCGGCCCGCGTGCTGCTGACCATGGAACGCCCGATCAACCCGGAGCACCCGCTGGTCGGCAAGGAGCTTATCGCGGCCGGGATGTGGCTGCTGGGCGATAATCCGCGCGCCTGGCGGATCATGCCGGCGCTGTTCGGCACAATCGGCCTGTTCGCCTTCTCGCGCCTCGTCTGGGCCGCGTCGATGCGCCGGCTGGCAACCGTGCTGGCGACCCTCCTGCTGGCGACCAACTTCACCTGGTTCATCCAGAGCCGCATCGCCATGCTCGATATCTTCATGGCGACCTTTGCCATGCTCGCCTTCTGGCAAGTCGCGGCGGCATTTCGCTGGCAACATCAGGCGCGCTGGCGGCTGGCGCTGGCAGGCGTGTTTCTCGGCCTGTCGATGGGGTCGAAATGGTCGGTCGTCGCGCCTGCCATGCTGCCGGGGCTTGGGCTGGCGGTGCTGTGCGTCATCCAGCGCGGCAAGCGCTTTGTGTTTTCCGCCAAGGGCGCGCCGCTGCCCGGGATCAGCCTTGCCGAGGCCGCCGTCTGGCTCGGTCTGGTGCCGCTGCTGGTCTATTTCGCGACCTTCTGGCCGGCCTTCCACTATGCCACGCGGCCGGTCGATCCGTGGGGCATCGTCCAGTACCAAGGCTACATGGTGCAGCTGCAGGACAGCGTCACCAAGAAGCACAATTACATGAGCCACTGGTGGCAGTGGATGCTCGACATCCGCTCGGTCTGGTATCTGTATGAGAACGTTGACGGCACCCAGCGCGGGATCGTGCTGATCGGCAATCCGGTGGCGATGTGGGGCGGTCTGCTCGGTCTTGGCTGGTGTCTCTATGCTGGCCTCAGGCAAGGGCGGCGCGATGCGCTGGCCATGGCGCTGCTCTATCTGGTGGCGATCGGCATGTGGGTGGGCAACCGCAAGCCGGTGCAGTTCTATTACCACTACCTGCTGCCCGGGGCCTTCCTGATGGGATGCCTCGCGCTGGCGCTCGATCAGATCTGGCGGCGCGAGGATCGCTGGCGCTGGCTGGGGCGCGGAACGGTCGCCGCAGCGCTCGCGGTTTTCCTGTGGTTCCTGCCAATCATTTCCGCCGCCGAGCTATCCGGCGGGAAGAAGAGCTATGTCATGTGGATGTGGCTGCCGACATGGCGCTAAAGCCGGGCCGGCAGTCGGTCCACCATCAATCCATCAGCTTCGAGACAAAATAGGTCATCCGCAGCGCCGAGGTATGGGCCTGCTGCTTGATGTCCGCGCCCGATCCGTGGCCGCCTTCGGTGTTTTCGTAGAAGTAGTACGGCAGCTTCATGTCCTCCAGCTTGGCGGCAAATTTGCGCGCGTGCTGGGGGCCGACGCGGTCATCGCGGGTCGTGGTGAAGACATAGGGTTCGGGATAGGCCACCCCGGCCTTGAGCGCGTGATAGGGTGAGACCTTTTCCCAGAACGCACGAACCGCCGGGTCCTTTTCGGGATCGCCGTATTCGCCCTGCCATGAAGCGCCGCGCGCGATCTTGCCGATGCGCAGCATGTCGAGCAGCGGAATTTCGATCGAGACGGCGCGGTAAAGTTCGGGATTCTGGGTCATCGCCACGCCCATCAGCAAGCCACCGTTGGAACCACCAAAAATGCCGAGCCGGCGCGGACTGGTCACCTTGCGCGCGATCAGGTCCTTCGCCACGGCGGCGAAATCGTCATAGGCGACCTGCCGCTTGGTCTTGAGCGCGGCCTCGTGCCATGCCGGACCGAATTCGCCGCCGCCGCGAATGTTGGCGAGCACATAGGCCCCGCCGCGCTCGAACCACTGCTTGCCCAGCGTGCCCGAATAGAACGGGGTCTCGCTGACCTGGAAGCCGCCATAGGCATTGAGCAGGGTCGGCGTGGATCCATCGAGCGGCATGTCCTTGCGGTGGACGATGAAGTACGGAACCTTGGTGCCATCGGTCGACGTCGCCTCGAACTGTTCGACGACATGCTGCGACGCATCGAAGCGCGCCGGCAGCGATTTCACCGCCGCGAGCGCACCGGTAGCGGCATCGGCGCGGTAAAGCGTCGTCGGTGTAAGAAAGCCCGAGACGTTGAGGAACAGGGTGTTGCTCGTCAGGTTCGCGGTGACCACATCGAGCGCCATGTTGTCCGGCAGGTCGAGCCGCGTGGCCTGCCACTTGCCACCGGCTGCCGGGGCGAAGGCGGTGATGCGGCCGCGCACATTGTCGAGCGTGGAGACGACCAGCCGGTCGCGCGTGGCTGTCACGCCTTCAAGCGCTTCGCGCTTGCCCGGTGCCCACAGCAGTTGCGGCTTCAGGTTCGCCGGGTCTTTCAGCAGCGCGGCAAGATCGACCCAGACCAGCGAGCCGGCGCGGAACAGCTTGCCGCCGTGCTTCCAGTCCTCATCGAGCTTGATCACCACCCGGCCGCCGACCATGGCATCGATCGAGGCCTTCTGCGGAATGCCGATTTTCACAGTGCCCTTGCCGGTGGCCAAGTGGAATTCGGAGTGAAAGAAATCGAGCGCGCGGGTGATCAGCGGCAGGGTGTGGCCCTGCCCGTCCTGCAAGGTGCTGACGAAAATGCCGGTATCGCCGGATTCGCCGCGGAACACTTCCTGCGTCTTGTCCATCGGCTGCCCGCGCGACACGCGCTTGACGATATAGGGATAGCCCGACTTGGTCAGGTCCTTGCCCGACCAGTCAGTGGCGACGAGCATCGAATTGCCGTCGATCCACGCAGCCGACTGGATCGACTTCGGGATCAGGAAGCCGTTCTGCACGAACTGCCCTCTAACCACGTCAAATTCGCGCGCTTCAACCGCGTCCTCGCCGCCGATCGAAAGACCGACCATGCAGGGGTTTTCGTTGCGGCCAAGGCAGTTCGCGCCCTTCCAGACATAGGACTTGCCCTCTGCCTTGCCGAGCGCATCGATATCGAGCAGCACTTGCCACTTCGGCTCGGCATTGCCGTAGTCAGCCAGATTGGTCTTGCGCCAGATGCCGCGCAGGTGCTCGGGGTCCTGCCAGAAGTTGGTGACGAGATCGCCGGTCAGGTTCGGCGTCGGAATGCGGTCCTTCGCGCCGAGGATCGCCAGCGCTTCATCGCGCAGCGGGGTGTAATGCGGGCTGGCGGTGAGCCGCTTGTCGGTCTGGGCGTTGTGTTCTTCCACCCACTTCGTCGCGCGGGGCGTGGACCATTCCTCCAGCCAGACGTGGGGATCGTCTTCGGCAAGAGCGGGAGCGGAAATCGGCATCAGGGCAAGCGCTGCGGCGAGCGTACGAAGGTGCATGGGGCCTCGCGAAAAAAGTGTGATCGCAAGACCCTAGCCTCCCCTGTGCAGCCAGCAATGGCTATCCGACGAACAGCCTAAGCTGGCAGACCTAATACTTGCCCCAGACAAACTTGCTCGACAGGGCAAAGTTCCACACCGAGCCCAGCACGATACCGGCAATCACCGCAACGAAGGCCGGCAGGCCGATCATCGTTTTCAGCACATAGGCCGAGCCGACATTGGTCAGCAGCCCCAGCGCGCAGGTCAGCGCGAATTGCGCCCAGCCCTTGAGCAGCGGGAAGAACCCGCGCAGGCGCTTGTCCGAATAGGTCAGTTCGTTGTTCAGCACGAAGTTGAACGACATGGCGACCACGGCGGCGACCGTGTTCGCGACGTTGAACGTCGTCGATTCCGACCAGTTGCCGTAAACGAAGCGCTCCCCGAAGACGAGGTGCAGCATCACCCACAGCGCGCCGAGCTGGACAACGACACCCATCGCGCCGACCGTGCCGAACAGGGCAAAACGCGTCGGGATGATGCGGCCAAGCCACTTGTCGTAAAGCCCGATAAGGAATTCGAAGATCACCGTCTGGTCGAGCTTCGATTCGCCTTCCGCCCGCGCGGCAAAATTCATCGGCAGTTCCTTTACCCGCAGCGGCCGTTCGACCGTGGCGAGGATATCGAGCAGGATCTTGAAGCCGACGCCCGACAGCTTGTGGGCATCGCCGCGCAGCAGTTCGGCGCGCAGCATGAAGTAACCGCTCATCGGGTCGGAAAGTTCAATCCCCGTAACCTTGTTGGCGATGCGGTTGGCAAAGCCGGACGCCTTCACCCGGTCGGGTCGGCCCCATTCCTCGGTGCTTGCGCCCTCGGCAAAGCGCGAGGCATAGGCGAGGTCGTAATCGCCCGAGGTCACCGCGCTCAGCATCTGCGGCAACAGTTCAGGATCGTGCTGATGATCGGCGTCCATGACGGCGACGACCGGCGCAGCCGTGGAGCACATGCCCTCAATCGCGGCAGAAGCCAGACCCCGGCGGCCAATGCGCTGGATGCAGCGCACGCGCGGATCGGACAACGCGAGGCGGCGCGCCTCGTCCGCCGTGCCATCGGGGCTGTTGTCATCGACGATGACGACTTCCCAGGCGACCCCGGCAAGCGCCTTGTCCAGCCGCTCAACCATGCCGCCAATGTTCTTGCGCTCGTTATACGTCGGCAGCACGACAGCGAGTTCGAGGGGTCTTTCGGCAGCCATGGCGGTCTTTTCCAGCGAAATCGGGGTCATGTCCATGCCCCGCAGGACTACGTGGGAAATATCAAGAAACGGTTTATGGTTTACAGCCTGCTAACCACGGCGTCACCGATTGCGCGCGTGCCCGCCGAACCGCCAAGGTCGCCGCCCTTGATCCCGTCAGCCAGTGCGGCTGCAACCGCCGCTTCGATCCGCACGGCCTGCTCCTCCAGCCCGAACGAATGGCGCAGCATCATCGCGGCGGAGAGGATCTGCGCCATCGGGTTGGCCTTGCCCTGCCCGGCGATATCGGGCGCGGAACCGTGGATCGGTTCATACAGCCCCTTGGTGCCATACTGCGTCTGCGTCTCGCCCAGCGAGGCCGAGGCGAGCAGGCCGATCGACCCCACGCACATCGACGCCTGATCCGAGAGGATGTCGCCGAACAGGTTGCCGGTGACGACCACGTCGAACTGGCCGGGGTTCTTGACCAGCTGCATCGCGGCATTGTCGACATACATGTGGCTGAGTTCGACGTCGGGGTATTCCGCCGCCACCTCGATCACCACGTCGCGCCACAGCTGCGAGGTTTCGAGGACGTTGGCCTTGTCGACCGAGCACAACTTACCGGAGCGACCCTGCGCGGCGCGGAAGGCGACATGGGCGATGCGGCGCACTTCGTCCTCGGCATAGGACATCATGTCCCAGCCCTGACGGCGACCGTCTTCAAGCGTGCGGGTGCCCTTTTCGCCGAAATAGACATCGCCGTTGAGCTCGCGCACGATCAGCAGGTCAATCTCGCGCGCCACTTCGGGGCGCAGTGAAGTCAGGTCTTCCAGGCCCTTGAACACGGTGGCCGGGCGCAGGTTGGCAAACAGCGTCAGCTCCTTGCGCAGACCAAGGATAGCCTGTTCAGGGCGCAGCGCGCGCTCAAGGTGGTCGCAGTCGAAATCGCCCACCGAACCGAACAGGATGGCGTCGGCGGCATGGGCAATATCGATCGTCTGCTGCGGCAGCGGGTGGCCGTGCTTGCGCCAGGCAGCGCCGCCGACATCGCCTTCGATCAGCTCCATGCCCGGCAGGTCCAGCACTTCGAGCACGCGAACGGCCTCAGCAACGACTTCCGGTCCGATGCCGTCACCGGCGAATACCGCGATTTTCATGGCTACCCCTGCTGTTCGATCTTGCCGAGCCGGTCCCTCAACACGGCGCGCGCTCCCATAACATCCGAGCGGCGATCGGCAAGCGGATAGCGCGCAATGCGCGGGCCCAGCCGGTCAAGCGCGGCCAGCGCGGCAGGGAAATCGTCGGGATCGGGGCGCTGGATCGGCACTTCATAGCCCAGTTCGCGCAGCAGCAGCGCTTCGTAGCCAACCAGCGCCACGGCCCAGCCGCGTGCCGAGGGGGCATGACACACAGCATCGAGCAGCGCGCCGAGCGCATCGTAAAGCGCGGGATAGGGATGGCGTTCGGGCAGCGCCGCGGCAGTGAGCGCGCAGGCCCAAGTGATCGCGGCGGAGGCGAGCGGTTCACCGAGCCACGGCCCCCTGCTTTCCAGCAGTTCGAGCTTGGCCGACGGCATAGCGCCTTCGATGCGCGATCGGATATCGGCCTCAACCAGATTGCCGGGGATCAGGATCGGGCGCAGCGTACGCCCACGAGCGCCGGCAACATAGGCGGCGACCATGCCCGCCTGCCGCGTCATCAGCCGCACCACCGCGCCGGTTTCGGCGTGGGCGCGAGAGGCGCAGACGAAGGCGGGGGAGCGCAGTTCCATCGCGCCCGGCTGTGGCGCGGGCGGTCAGGCTTGGCAAGCTGTGCAGGATCAGTTGGCGGTTTCTGCCCGGAGCGAGAACTCGGGGCGGCTATCCGGCCCGGCGCAGCTTTGCTTCGATGCAGCGACGAGCGGGTTCTCCGCGCGACCCATCGTCCAGTTGCGGCCCATGCGAACCTTGGGATTGGGCGCACACCAGATTTCGCCGGTGGCATCGATCGCGGTGACCCACATCAGGTTATGCTCCTGACCATAGTCGATCATGCCGATCGCATAGCCATCGCCCTTGCCCAGGACGTGGAGCGGAATGGGGGGGTTGAGCTGGGTAAACATGCAGGAAACATCCAGAAGTTGTTTCCTACATAACAATCAAGGGCCGTTTCAGGTTCCCGCCGGCTTCTTTCCCTTGGGCGCATTGCCAGCTTCAAGCGCGGCGATCCGGGCCTTCAGCGCCTCGGTTTCTTCGCGCGCCTTGGCAGCCATGTCCTTGACCGCGTCGAATTCCTCGCGGCTGACGAAATCCATGCCGCCGAGCGTTTCCTTGAACCGCTCACGCGCGGCATCGCGGGCTTCGCGGCCCATGCCGGCCATGGTGCCCGCCGCGCTGTTCAGCATCTTGGCGAGATCGGCGAAGAGGGGGTTTTCACTCTGCATGGGCGCTAGATGGTCTTTGTGTCGGCGCGGTTCAAGAGCCAAGCTCGATGCGCTGAACTGCGTTGGACGTCGGCCTGCCATCCGCATCGGGATTGAGCTTCAGAAACTGATAGTTGAGCAGCGTCGCAAAGCAGACCCAGGCAAGATAGGGCAGCAGCAGCAAGGCGGCGCCGGTGCGCACTTTCCAGAACAGGTAGACCGTGATGGCGACCGCAATGTCGAGCGCGAAGAGCAGATATAGCGCCGAGGTCATCTGGTGCGCACCGAAGAACAGCGGCGTCCACGCCAGGTTGAGCACGAGTTGCGCGGCAAAAATGGCGAGAGCGATCCCGCGTCCAGCAGCGCCCCGCGCGGCGGCGACCATCGCGGCGGCAATTCCCATCATCAGGTAAAGCAGCGACCAGACGATGCCGAAGGTGGCGGGCGGCGGATAGATGCCGGGCTTCACCAGATCAGCGAACCACGGATTGTCCGGCCCACTTTGCGCCAACTGCCCCGAAACGAAGCCGAGCAGCATGACCAGCGGCACCAGCACCAGCGCCCAGCGCAGGAAAGAGGCCTTGAGCTGGCCGGGAGAAGCGATCGTGTTCATCCGTTTGGTCGACCCTTATGGTTCTGATTCGCTACGGTGTTTTGCCGCATCTTGGCGCTGTGCGATGGCTCTGGCAATTCCCCAAGGCAATCAGGGGTATCCCGTAACGGGAAAGGCTGGCGAGCAGTCTCAACCGCGATTGGCCGAGATGAGGAATTCGACATTGCCTTCGGGTCCCTTGATCGGGCTTTCGACGATGCCCTGCACCTGCCAGCCGAGCTCTTCGATCCACGCGCGCACCTCGTCGCAGACACGCTGGTGCAGGGCGGCATCGCGCACTACCCCGCCTTTGCCCACTTCGGCGCGGCCTACCTCGAACTGCGGCTTGATCAGCGCGACCAGCTGGCACGGCGTGGCGGCGAGCTGTAGCGGCACGTCGAGCACTTTGGCCAGCCCGATGAAGCTGGCATCGCAGACCACCCAGTTGCATGGCCGGTCGATCATCGCCGGTGTCAGCACCCGCGCGCTGGTCTGTTCGAGCACGGTGACGCGCGAATCCTGCCGCAATTTCCACGCGAGCTGGTTGGTGCCGCTGTCCACCGCGAAGACGTGGTCCGCCCCCTTGCTGAGCAGCACGTCGGTAAAGCCGCCGGTGGACGAACCGATGTCCATGGCCACTGCCCCCGCCGGATCGAGCCCGAAATGCTCGATGGCATGGGCCAGCTTGATCCCCCCGCGCGACACCCAGGGATGATCGCGCCCGCGCACTTCGAGCGGGGCGTCGGCGGCAAGCTGCTGGCCGGGTTTGGCGATCTTCGTCTCGCCGCTGAACACGATCCCGGCGAGGACCAGCGCCTGCGCCCGGGTGCGGCTTTCGGCATGGCCGCGCGTCACCAGCATCTGGTCGACGCGTTCCTTTGCAGGAAGCTTGGCCTTAGCGGCAGGACGTGGGGAGGGCGCGTTGGTCATGTCTCTCAGGGGCTTGCGGTTGGGGTATCGTCCTTCCATACCGGGGCGATGAAGGCAAATGCCCTGATCGCCGCGTCGCTGCTCGCGTTCACCCTTGCGGGCTGCGCGTCGACGCCGAAGCCCCAGCAGCTGCCAAGGCCCGTGCCCGATCAGGTACGACCGGTCCGCCCGGCGCCGCCGCCAGTCGTCACGCGCCCGCCGTCAGCTGACTGGCGCGACATGCCGCGCTCTGCCGGTGACTGGTCATGGAGCCGCGAAGGCCAGACCTCGATCGCACGTTATGGCCGGTTGTTCTCGGTCGCTTGCAGCCTGCCGGACCGCCGGATCGCGCTGATCCTCGCCAGTCCGGCCACGTCATCGCAGCCCATGGTGGTCACCACGACATCGACGCGCAGCACTCTTTCTGCCGAACCGGATGGCGGCAAGCTGACCGCCCGGCTGCCCGCTGGCGATCCGCTGATCGATGCCATGGCCTTCAGCCGCGGTCGTTTCATGATCGAAGCTGGCGGAACTGCGCCGCTCTACCTGCCAAGCTGGCCGGAAATCAGCCGCGTGGCCGAAGACTGCCGCTAGGGCAGACAGGGCAGAAAAACAGGCTGGGGATAACCGGCCGGAACGACGGATTCTGACAGCAAAATAATTTCATTCAAGTCTTGTTGTTCGCCCCATGTTGAATCACATTGTTTCGCAAGGACGGCGGTGATTTGCCCCGGCCGAGCCCCGAGAGGGGTGACTTTGGCTTCAACAGCGCGAAAGGAGGTGACCGATGTCTCATGGTTCAGCAGGGAGGTCGGTAATCCGCGTCATGGAGCATTATCGCTGACATCAGATTTGCGATAAAGGCTTCGTGAGCGGCACTTTCCGGCCGCTGACCATGCGAAGGGCTGCACTCCTTGGGAGTCGCAGCCCTTCTCATTTTTTGGGCCTGCGTTTTTTCTCGAGGTGCGGATGTTTTTTGGTTCACGCAAAGGCGCGGAGAAGAAAAGGCGAGGCGCAGAGGAGGAGCGCCGAGCCGCAGGCTCAAAGATCAATCTGACGTTGAAATTACCGCACCATTGTCAATGGAAAGCGACTTCGCCGCAGGCACAACATCTTTGCGCCTCCCCTTTCTTCTCCGCGCCTTTGCGTGAACCCCTTTCTCCCTACCGCCGCACCAGCCCCCTTGGCTTGACCACGCCCAGATCGAAGTGCGACACTACGCCCGCCGGCGCATCGCAGACCTGCGGGACGACCGTGCAGCCGACCAGTCCGGTCCACGGAATGCCGAGGAACGGGTGTCGCCCATCGGCGTCTTCCATCGCCATGAGATGGCATTCAAGCGGCGGATCGCCGTGGATGCGCACGCGGTATTTCGCCTCGCCCACTTCCCACAGCGGCTCCAATTCGGTGCCGAGCTGCCAGTAGAAGTGATAGACGATCAGGGGCTTGCCGCCCGACCAAGCCGTCCATTCATAGTGCTGGCCGCCGCAGGTGCCCGCCTTCACCAGCCCGAATTCGTGCGCGATATCGACCTTGGCCTTCGACACCTCGAACTTGACCGTGACTTCATCGATCTCGACGCCGAGGCCTTCGGCAATCACCGTCATTGACGAATAGAAGTGCTTGTAGGTCTCGGGCGAGCGACGCGGGTTGGCGAGCAGTTCGTCGCAGTCCGCGCCAAATCCCATGATCTCGGTATAGATCATCGGGTTGCGCACCTTGTCGATGATCTCGGTGACCTCGATGAAGTCGATGCGGTTCATCAGGCGGGCAAGCGTCAGCGGCAGGATATCGCCTGAATAGCCGGGATGGATGCCGCAGCCGTGGAATGACGAGTGGCCCTCCTTGCAGGCCGCCTCCACACGCGCGGCGTGTTCGGGGATGAACTTGTTCGGCAGGAACGGCCCGGCGGGCGAGACGACGTTCTTGCCGCTGGCCAGAAGGCGGCAAACCATGTCGATCGGCGGGGTCATCATCGACGGCGAAAACAGCACGCAGTCCGCCTCCATCGCCAGGATCGCCTCCTCACTGTCGGTGCAAATCACGCCGGTCTTTGGCAGGCCGACAATGTCGCCCGCGTCCTTGCCGACCTTGTCCGGATTGGTCACGAGTACGCCGACCAGCTCGGTCACCGGGTTCTCGATGAAGTATTTCAACGCGGTCTTGCCGACCGTGCCGGTGGCCCACTGGATGACCTTGTAGGTTTTCTGGGTCATGATCGTGTTTCCTTATTCGCCAAGATTCCCTCGTCATTCCCGCGCAGGCGGGAACCCATCTCCGAGGTTTCGTTATCCGCAGCGCCCGAGATGGATCCCCGCCTGCGCGGGGATGACGAAGCAGAGGTATTCAATTCAGCCCGCGGGTCTGACCGCCATCGACGCGGTAATTGGCACCGGTGATGAAGCCGTTGGCCGGGCTCGCCAGCATCGCAGCGACCATCGCAAGTTCATGCGGCAGGCCAAACCGGCCAGCCGGCGGCACTTCGAACACGGCTTCGGCGGCGAGCCGTTCATTGACCTGATCGGCGGTCAGGCTCTCATCCCCGAACTTCATCCGGCCGAAACGGACGAGGCCATCGACGAGGATCACGCCCGGCGTCAGCACATTGGCGCAGACGTTGACCCCGCGCAGCGATCCGGCGAGGCTGACGGTGTAATTGAGCAGCGCCGCCTTGGCTGCCGAATAGTCCGCGCCCATGAAATTGGGCTGCATGGCAACAGCGGAGGACACGTTGACGATCCGCCCGAATTTCGCCGCAACCATGTCCGGCACGCAGAGCTGGCACAAGGCCACCGCGCCGAGCGTGTTGGCGCGGTAGTTCGACATGAAGTCCTCGACCGAAATCTCGGCGGGCTTCTTCGAGGTATTGCCCTCGGAATTTCCGCCGGCATTGTTGATCAGGATCTCGATATTTCCGCCCAGCGCCGCGACCGCTTCGGCATGAACCGCCGCAGCCGCCCCGTCTTCGGACAGTTCGCCAATCGCCACCCCGGCCGCGCCGATGTCCTCCGCGACCTTTTCGGCGCGTTCGCGATTGCGTCCATGGACGACAACGCGGGCGCCTTCATCGGTGAGCAAGCGCACGATTGCCTCGCCTATGCCGCTGCTGCTGCCGGTGACCAGCGCGCGGCGACCCTGAAGTTGCAGGTCCATGCTTGTCCTATCCTCTCGTCCTTATCTTGCCAGCATAAGGACGGCTGGGCGCAGCTTTGGCAAGCCGGGCGCGCCCCTCGGAGTGGCGAGGCGGGAAACTCCGTCACAGCGATGGTGCGCGCAGTATCAAGCCACCCTCGCAGCCCTTCCATCGCCAGAAAATAGCGCCTAGACAGCAGTTCGGAGGGCGATATCGCGCACTAAATTGCTTGTGCCTTGCCATTCTTGTAATTTTCGTACACTGGCGGCGCCGGTTTTGACATTAAGGATCGAATCTATGGCGACTCTCGCCGCATCGCAGATCAGTTTCACGCGGGCACCGCATCCTTCGCCAGTACCGGCAGACGCGCGCGATGCGGCGCTGGCCGATCCCGGTTTCGGAAAGCTGTTCTCCGATCACATGGTCTCGATCGACTGGAGCGAGGCAGATGGCTGGCACAATGCCCAGGTCGGCCCGCTGACCGCGATCCCGCTCCACCCGGCGGCATCGGTGCTGCACTATGCCCAGGAAATCTTCGAGGGCATGAAGGCTTACCGCCTGCAGGACGGCACCATGGCGCTGTTCCGGCCAGAGGCGAATGCCGCCCGCTTCAACGCCTCGGCCCGCCGCCTCGCCATGCCCGAACTGCCCGAAGACGTCTTCGTCGAGGCTTGCCGGCAGCTGGTCGCCGCTGACCGCGACTGGTTCCCCAGCGTTCCCGGCGGTTCGCTTTACCTGCGCCCCTTCATGTTCGCCGATGAAGCGTTCCTCGGCGTGCGCCCGGCGAAGAGCTACAAGTTCCTCGTCATCGCCAGCCCGGCGGGCAATTACTTCAAGTCCGGTGCGCCGGCGGTTTCGCTCTGGGTTTCGGACTATACCCGTGCGGCCCCGGGCGGCACCGGAGCGGCCAAGTGCGGCGGCAATTATGCCGCCAGCCTGGTCCCCACGGCAGAAGCCTTTTCGCGCGGGCACGATCAGGTGCTGTTCCTTGATGCTGCCGAACACAAATGGGTCGAGGAACTGGGCGGCATGAACATGTTCTTCGTATTCGACGATGGTTCGATCCTGACCCCGGCGCTGACCGGCACGATCCTTCCGGGCATTACCCGCGAAAGCCTGATCGCGCTGGCCCGCGACGAAGGCCTCACTGTGCGCGAGGATCGCTATTCTATCGACCAGTGGCGCGCCGATGCCGCCTCCGGCCGTCTGGTCGAGGCTTTTGCCTGCGGAACGGCAGCGGTGGTCACTCCGGTGGGCCGCGTTACCGATCCGCATCAGGGCGAATTCGTCATCGGTAGCGGCGGGCCGGGTCAGACCACCAGCAAGCTCAAGGACCGTCTGGTTTCGATCCAGCGCGGCGAGGCGCCCGATCCGCACGGCTGGGTCATGCGGCTGGACTAAGTCGCGGCCATTTACCGGCGGCGCGTTGCATCTGTTTACCAGCCGATGCCATAAATGCGGCATGGGCAAAGCCATGAAACTGCGGTAATATGCGGCCAATTCCAGGGGGCAGGAATTGGCGACGCAGCGCAGATCATCCCGCAAGAAAAAGCGCCCTGCACCGCGCGGGTGGCGGCGGCTTGATCCCCGCACCGCCGATTGGTCACTGCTGAGCTGGCGGCATAGCGCTCCGGCGTTGGCCCTGTTGCTGGGTGCCGACCAGCTTCCCGGCGCCGATCCCGACAAGCCAGTATGGAGCGAGGCTCAGGTCGCACATCTGCTGGTCGAGGCACGCAATACCCCGTTCGATGGCCTGCCCCAGCCTGATACCACGGCGCTGCGCAAGGCAATCAAGCGCGGGCAACCCGGCGCGATCAACCGCAGCGCGAGCGATCTGGCGCTGTTGCTTGCGGGCCAGCACCTCCTCGGCATCACGCCTGCCGAGGCAAAGGTAGAATGGTACATCATCGATACGGACCGTACCGAAGGGTTGGTGGCCGAACTGACAATTGCCCTGCGCGAGGATCGGCTAGGTGACTTTTTCGCCAGCCTGCGCCCGGCCCATCCCGACTATGCCATGCTGCGCAGCTCGCTCGCCAGCGAGGACGATCCGCAGCGCCAGATCGCCCTGATGCGCACGATGGAGCGTTGGCGCTGGCTGCCGCGCCAGCTTGGCGATACCTTTGTGCTGGCCAATGCCGCCGGGTTTGAGGTCAACCTGTGGCGCGATGGCGCCCACGTGAAACGCTGGGCGGCGATTTCCGGCAAGGCGAGCACGCAGACGCCTTCGCTGATGGCCGAAGCGGTGGCGGTAAACTTCAACCCGTGGTGGGAAGTGCCGCAGAGCATTGCCGAGGAAAGCCAGATGCGCGCGGGCGGGCGCTATGTCTGGGAGAAGAACCGCTTTCGCCAGCCGCCGGGGCCGGGCAATGCGCTGGGCCGGATGAAGGTGATCATGCCCAACACGCACAACATCTATCTGCATGACACGCCAAGCCGGGGGCTGTTCGGAGCGAACGTCCGCGCCTTCAGCCACGGCTGCATGCGGGTGGAGGACGCGCTGGGCTTCGCCGCCGCCCTGCTGGATGGGGCGCGCAGCCGCCAGCAGATCGACAAGCTGTTCGAAGCGGAAAAGCCGCTGCCGGGGGCGCTTCCGGTGAAACCCGCCGAGCCGAAATCAACCGTCGTGCCGCTGCCGCAAAAGGTGCCGGTCTATGTCACCTACATGACCGTGACGGTGAAGCCGGATGGCGCGCCGGTGTTCCACAAGGACATCTATGGCCGCGACGCGAAGATCACTTCAGTCCAGCCGCGCCCCGATTCGCAACTCGCACTTCAGTAGCCGCCCTCCTCCACCGTGTTGAACTGGGGGTGGAGTTCCTTCCACCGATACATCCAGTCCATCCCCTCTTTCGCGCGGACCAGATCGTCATCGCGCGGGGCCAGCGCCTCGGTCGCGGCGCGGGCGGCTTCTTCCAGCACTGAACTGTCCCAGCCCATCTCCTCGACCTCGCCCGCGAGCGCCGTGGCACCGGCGCGGCGGAGCATCACCGGCAGCCGATCACGCAGCGCAGCGCAGGTCCAGGGGATCATCGGGCCGTTGGTGTCGGGATCATAGCCCCACAGCGTGTTATGCCCCATAGCAGGGTGGATGTAGTGGTAATGCAGCACCTTTCCAAACACGTCGAAACGCAGATATTCCTCGGTCCGCGCGGCGTTGAACACGTGGATCGAAGGGCCGCGCACCATGCGTTCGGCCGAGTCCCCCAGCGCCCTTGCCTCGACCGCAATTGACACTGGCCCCGCATCGAACCAGCGCGAATGACGCTCGATCAGCGGGATCAGCATGAACTTGTGATACTGGCCGCGGATCGTTTCGACAGTGCGGTTGGAGCGCGGAATTTCAGCGTCGGCCATTGTGGTTCTCCCGTTACCCCATTCCAACCCGGCAAGGGCGCAAGGTCAAATGCCGTCAGTCCGCAGCGGCAGCGGCATCGTCCGAAACGGCAGGAAACTGCGCCGGTTCGCGGATTGAAGAATGGGGTGCGGGCCAGCCTTCGGGCAGGACATCGCTGAACCAGATCAGCCGGCCATGGGCTTGCTCAGGCACGATGGCGAAGCGCGTCGCGGGCGTGCCGATCAGATCGAACCCACGCGATTCCAGATGGTTCCATGTCGCAGCCGCGTTCCTCACCTTGAAGGTGATGCCGCAAATGCCCGCTTCGCCCGCAGGCGGCGGAGACAGCGCCTCCAGCACCGCATCGCCCATCAGGAAGGCTGCGCCGCTGCGGTCCTCGCCCGGCAAATCACGGCCTCCAATCTCGCGCCAGCCAAACCGCCCCGCGAACAATGTCCGCGCCGCTGCCAGATCCTCGCAGGCAAGATCGACCGACAGCAGGCCTTCGATCCCAAGCGTATGATCGTCGCGCCACTTCTCCGGCGCCCAGCCGGCTTTCAGGCGCAGGTCGTTGGGCAGCTCGCCCTGCATCACCTCGATCCGTATGCCCATCGCCTGCCGCTTGGTGATGAGGAAATAATTGTTCTCCATCCCCCGGTCGTAATGCAGATCGAAGCTCTTCGAGCGGAACCATGCGTCCGCCGCCTTCAGGTCAGCCACGCGAAAGGCAAGGCCGATCCAGCGGTTCACGCCAGCCGTTCGCCGCAGCATATCGCCGAGCGGATTGCCGACCTCCGCCCCCGGTCCGGCGGGCGCAATCGGGATGAGCATGGTATCGCCCACCACCATCAGCCGCTCCTCGCGGTCGAAGCGGTATTTCGCCGTCTCGGGCGTCACCAGCATTTCGTAAGCAGTCTCTGCCCCGAACAGGTCGATGAAAAAGGCGTCGCAAGCCGCGCGGTCGGCGTTGTCGGCGATTGCCCAACTGATATGCGCGAGCGGCAGGTTGGCCACGTCGTCCTCCCCGATTTGGTAGTGCGTTACCCTTGAACTTGGCGCTCGAGACGGCACATAGTCCACCCTGCACAGGAGATTTACCGCATGGCCGATGCCTATGTTCCGCCCCGCGTCTGGGCGCCCAAGCCGTCTGACAACCCTTTCGCCGCTATCAACCGCCCGGTCGCCGGGCCGACGCACGAAGCGGAACTGCCGGTCGGCCGACACCCGTTCCAGCTTCATTCGCTGGGAACGCCGAACGGCAAGAAGGTGACGATCATGTTCGAGGAATTGCTCGGGGCGGACTACGCGGCAGAATACGATGCCTGGCTGATCGACATCATGAAAGGCGACCAGTTCTCCACCGGCTTCGTCGCGGCGAACCCCAATTCCAAGATCCCCGCGCTGATCGACCGCTCCGAGCCTGAGCCAGTACGCGTGTTCGAATCGGGATCGATCCTGCTCTACCTTGCCGACAAGTTCGGCGCCTTCATCCCCGCCGAGCCCGCCGCCCGCGCCGAGTGCCTGTCGTGGCTGTTCTGGCAGATGGCCGGGCAGCCGTTTATCTCGGGCGGGTTCGGGCATTTCTACCACTATGCCCCGGTGAAGATCGAATATGCGATCGACCGCTATGCCATGGAAACCAAGCGGCTGCTGGATGTTGCCAATCGCCGGCTGGGCGAGGCAGAATACTTCGCCGGGGGCGCGTACACCATCGCCGACATGGCGGTGTTCCCCTGGTACGTGGGACTGATGGCCGGCACGACCTATGGCGGCGCGGGCGAGTTCCTGTCGCTTCATGAATACGCCAACATCGCCCGCTGGATCGATAGGGTCGGCGCGCGACCGGCCGTGCAGCGCGGCTTGCTGGTCAATGATCGCAATGTCATGCCCGAACGGCACGAAGCGTCAGACTTCGATGGCATTGTGAGAGAGGAAACCTGATGAGCGATGAGGCTCTGCCGCCCGGCGCGATCCGCCTGCCCGGCCGTGTAATTCCGCTGCCGGACACGATCAGCGAAGAGGCGCGCGCCTTTCTCGCCAATCCGATGTTCGGCGGCGAACAGGAAATGCCGGCGCTCGATGACCTCGATGGCTGGCGGCGGCATTGCGCGGAAAGCAACGCGCGCATGACCGCGATGATGAAGATGCAGCGCGCCGGGATTGCTTTTGATTCCGAGGTGATTCGGCTCTCGAACGCGGACCTCTATGACATCCGCCCGATCGCCATCGCGGCGGAGGATGCGGCGGTGCTCTACATCCACGGCGGTGCCTTTATCGTTGGCGGTGGCGAGGCGGCGGGGCTGGCGGCGGCGCAGATTGCCGACATGGCCGGGCTGCGCACCTTTTCGGTCGATTACCGGATGCCGCCGGACCATCCGTTCCCTGCGGGCCTGGAGGACTGCGTCGAGGCCTATCGCTTCCTGCTCGAAAGTTACGCCCCCGAACGCATTGTCATCTACGGCGGATCGGCCGGCGCAAATCTGGCGGTCACCACGATCCTCAAGGCGCGCGACGAAGGCCTGCCCCTGCCCGCCGCCTGCGTGCTCCATTCGCCGGTCACCGACCTGCGCCAGATAGGCGACACGATGACCACCAATGCCGAGATCGACGTGATTCTCAAGCGGCCGGGCGAATGGCTGCCGGGCCTGTATTCGGGCGGGCATGACCTGACCGATCCCTACCTCTCGCCGATCTTCGCCGATTTCACCAAGGGCTTCCCGCCCACAGTGCTGACATCGGGCACCCGCGACCTGCTGCTGTCGGACACGGTTCGCCTGCACCGCGCGCTGCGCAGCGCCGGGGTCCGCGCTGACCTTCACGTGTGGGAAGCGATGTGTCACGGCATGGCCCACACCGCGCCCGAAGCGCAGGAATTGCTGGGCGAACACCTGGCCTTCATGCGCGAGGCGCTGGGCCTGACCTGATCGGACTGTCTTGAAGGGCCTTCCCTTCGCCGCCAATCTTGGCTAGGCGGCGCTTCCCGCATGGTGGGGCGTCGCCAAGTGGTAAGGCACCGGTTTTTGGTACCGGCATTCGCAGGTTCGAATCCTGCCGCCCCAGCCAGTTTCGCAATTAATGATTAGATCGGTTGTTAGCCGGCTTGAAAGTGCCGGTACCGGCCCCGTTTGCTGGGCCCAAAAGGTATCCCATTGGTTCGATTCGAGGCGGCTGAAACGGCGCGTAAGACTGGCATGGTCGGGCCGCTGCCAATGGATTGATGGCAAGCCACTTTGCGGCGTTATTCTGACTCAGACCCCCGGGGCCATCCGCACATAGGTTTGCGGGCCGCAAGTGCGCGGTGCCTGGACAAGCCAGCGGGCCGGGATCAGGTCAGGCGCTTCGGTCAGGGGGCTATCGACCACCAGCCCGATGTGGAAAGTTTCGAGGAAGGCCTCCTTGTCTTTTTCTGACAGTCGGCCTTCGAGGAAATTGCGCGGCACCAGGCTGGTTTTCAGACCATATTCGGCGGCGAGCCGCGCCGCCTGCGTGGCATCGATGACCAGAGCGCGGTCCTGGCCGGGTGGCTGGCTACGCAGGCAGGCGGCGATCTGCTGCGGGCTTGCGGTTGGGGCTTCAGTCATGCGGGCCTCGGCCTTTGACCAGATTTCGTCCCAACCCATGACCATGCCGCTCCAGGCGCCGGCAAGGCTTGCGAAGGCGAGGCCTGCCATGATCATGGGCCGAGCCCTGCCGAGCCGCAACAAGGGCACGATGAGCCAGCCGAGCA
Organism: Novosphingobium sp.; assembly: GCF_031424035.1. GTDB lineage: Bacteria > Pseudomonadota > Alphaproteobacteria > Sphingomonadales > Sphingomonadaceae > Novosphingobium. The sequence continues at coordinate 23,331 of NZ_JANPGP010000006.1, read as the reverse complement.
AGATAAGCCAGAATAGCGAGAAATAGCGATCATCGAGATACCCGGTCAGCACATAGCCGGGAAACATGGACAGCGTGGCAATGGTAAAGGCCAGTCCGGCCATAACCGGGGCCGTCATCAAGCCCTTGAACCCGAACGAAAGACCCGTTGGATATAACCTTGGTCGCCAGGCCACATGCAAGGCCGTCAACAAGAGGAATAGGCCATAGCCAATGCTTCCCGGTGCCAGGATCAAGGCGCCCGGTAATTGCAGAAGGTGGCTGATGACCTTGTGCAGGAACATCTGCGGATCCTGCGCCGCGCTCTGAGGGGACGAGCCTTGCGGGAACCAGTCGGTGGCGAAGGCATCCGGATCGGCAGCCATCGCCACCCAGCTGCTGTCGCTTGCCAGCAGGCGGCCATGGATATTCAGCGAAGCAAGAAGCCACGGCAGCCAGATCGCCGCCAGCCCGAAAACAAATGCCACGGCAACCCTGCGCTGCCCGCGAAAAAAGGCGATTGCCATCCATGCGGCAAGGCACAGGGCAAAAGGCAACATGTCAAAGCGCAGCAGGATGGTGATCCCGCTGCACAATCCGGCGCAGGCAGCATGAACGGCGCGCGGCGCGGGGCTGCGCGTCATCAGCAGAAAGGCTTGCAGCACCAGCGCGATGGTCAGTGGGATCGACCGGCCAGCCACCACTTCATCGAAAAATCCGGGGAAGCGTAGCAGCAGGCCGGCGAGCGCGAGTCCGGCGAATGGCAGCCCCGCAAAGCGGCGTACCAGCACTTCGCATTGCCAGGCGATCAGGGCCACGGCGACTACATTGACGACGATTCCCGCGCGCAGGCCAGTGCCTGTCAACACGTCAGCCATCGCCCATACTGCCGGGAAGCCGGGTGGAAACGCGGTTGATGGCGCGTCCGGCGGTGATACGAACGAGCGCAGGTGCTCCAGATGATAACTGCCTTCGCGCAACGATCGCGACAGTTCGAAATAGGCCCAACTATCGACGGTGTAGCGGGGATCCTGCCAATGGAACAGGAAGACTGTGGCCAGCAGCACCGCGAACGACAGAAGAATGACCGGGCCGCACAGCCGCAAGACAAGCGAACCGCCGCCCGTTCCAACTCCGGCACCTGTTCCGGAAACTTCGCTGCCTACCAACCCCGTTCACCCCATTACGGCGCAAAGTCCCATTCACCCTGCCTTTGGTTCGGAGTAGATTGAACCCATGCCCCCCGCAAGTTCTCCCGGACAAATGCGGCAAGGCAGGCGTTGACAGCCACTGCCGGGCGACCATAACCGCCGAGGACTGCAGTCGCCCCGGCGAGCATTCGGGCAGTCCATCTTTATCGGCGGAAGGGGTTGCATGGTCCGCAAGGCCTTGGTGGGAAGCACGGGGTTTGTGGGGTCAAGCCTGCGACACCAGTGGTCGTTCGATAGCCTCTACCATTCGCGCAATATCGACGGAATTTCGGGTGAATCCTTCGATCTGGTAGTCTGCGCCGCTGCTCCGGCCACAATGTGGGCGGCCAATCAGGATCCGGATGCAGACAAGGCCAATCTTGATGGGCTGGCGCTTAATCTGTCGCACGTGAAGGCAGATCGATTCGTTCTCATCTCCACCATAGCCGTGCTCGACGATGCCGGGGCTGGATATACCGAAAGCACCGCGCGGTTCGAAACGGCCAAGGCCTATGGCCGTCATCGCCGCGAGCTTGAGGAGCGCATGCTAGGCCAGTTCCCGAACTGCCATGTCCTGCGCCTGCCCGCGCTGTTCGGTTCGGGCCTGAAGAAGAATTTCATTTTCGACCTGATCCATCCACTTCCCTCTTTCATCAAGCCAGACCGCTTGCAGGAAACCCGCAACGCCTTTGCGGCGGAGGACCGGGCGACACTGGAGAAATGGTATGCATTTGATGCCGGACTGCAAATGTTCGCACTTGACCGGGCGGGGCTTGCCGCATCGGGGGAAGGTCCCGCGCTGGTCCGCGCATTCGCCGCGATCAGCTTCATTGCGCGTAATTTCACCAACAGCGCCAGCCGGTTCCAGTACTATAACATGACACGGCTGGCGGCCGACATTGATCGGACGATCGCGGCGGGAATTGGCACGTTGCACCTTTGCTCCGCACCGCTGGAGGCCAGCGCCATTACTTGTGCGATCACCGGTGAGGTCTTCGAAAACACCGGGCCGCCTATCACGTGCGAAGACATGCGCAGCGATCACGCGGCCACTTTCGGGGCAGAAGGGCCCTACCTGATCGGCAGCGACGAGGTGCTGGCCGATCTCGCGGCATTTTATCGCGCCGAAACCGGAGCGGTCGCATGAAGCTGGCGGTATCGAACATTGCCTGGTCTCCTGACGAGGCGGAAGCGGCACATGCCCTGCTATGCGCTCACGGTTTCACCGGGTTGGAAATCGCCCCAGGCCTCGCCTTCGCCGGTGAGGAAAATGCGTTCCGGCCTTCTGCAGGCACGGTGGCAAGGTTTCGCGCCAGTCTTGCGCGTCACGGGCTGGAACTGTGTTCGATGCAATCGCTGCTCTTCGGCGTAGCTGGAGCGCAGCTGTTTGGCAGCTCAGATGAGCGCGAGCGGATCGAGGCGGCGCTTGGCCAGGCGATTTCACTGGCGGAGCAATTGGGCGCGCCAAACCTTGTTTTCGGATCGCCCGGCAACCGCGCATATCCCGACACGATGGGCGAAGCGAGGGCTCATGCCGAGGCGGCCGAAATCTTTCGGCGGCTGGGCGACAAGGCGCTAGCTGCCGGAACCCGGCTTGCCATAGAACCCAACCCGGCCGTCTACGGCACCAACTTTCTGACCACGGTGGACGCGGCGGCGCGGTTCGTGGGCGAGCTAGGTCACCCAGGCGTGACGCTCAACTTCGATATCGGCGCGCTGATCACCAATGGCGAAGTGCCCCGTGCAGCCGCGCTCTTTGACCTGGCAGGATCGCGCGTATCACACGTGCATATCAGCGAGCCGGGACTTGCCGCAGCGCCCGCAGATAGCCAATGCCTTGCTGTGATTGTCGCCAGTCTGCAACGGCGTGGCTATGTTGGTTGGTATTCGATAGAAATGCGCGCGCCGGCTTCGGGCGCGCATGAACAACTGGAAAAAAGCCTCGCTGCCACGCGCAGGGCTTTCGTCTTGGCCGAGGGGGCTGCCGGCGATGCGTAGCGACATACTCGTTTCCATTGCCGTCGTTGACGAGTTCGGACCGGCGGCGACCGTGCCTCGGCTTGCCGAACTGGCTAAGGAATTGTCAGAGGCCTTCCTCTATTTCGAAGTGCTCTACATTCTCCCCGAAAGTGCAAAGGCGGGGCTTGAGCCACTTTCCGCCCAGCTCGCCGTGCTGCCCAACCTGCGAATCATCTTCGCCAGCGATGGCACGCGCTTCTATCGTCGCCGTCTGATCGGGGCGCTGGAGGCAATCGGCGATGTCGTGGCCGTGCTTGATCTCGATGAATTGTCGATTCCGGGCCTGTGTCGCCAACTGGCCGATGCGCATGGCCGCAATGAAGTGCTGATCGGCTGGCGGGCGAGCGGTTCCGCTGCCAGCTGGAGCTATGCCTTGCTCTCCCTGATTTCTCGCAGCATCATCTCGGCGCAGACGGCGCGAACCATCATCCTGCCGCGCAACCTGATTCATTCGGTAACCTCACGCCGCAGCGCTGCGCTCGACCTGCGCTTCGAACCGCGCAATGCCCTGTCGCGCTATCGCCATTTCGACATCGATGGCGCGACCAGTCGCAATTCATCTGGCGGGCACAGCATGTCGAGCCGCAGCGAACTGTTCCTCGAAATCCTGCTCAGTGGTGTGCCGCGATACCTGAAGGCCTATGCAGCGGCAGGCTTCGGCGTAATGCTGGGAGCTGTTGCCTATGGCATTTATGCCGTGGCGATCCTCCTGTTGCGAGAACATGTGGCCGAAGGCTGGTTCTCCACCGCCATCGTTCAGGCCGGGTCGACGGCTTTCATCGCCGGGGGCATGTCGATGCTGGCGATCGCCATGATCGCGATTTATGAGCACCAGCACAGCGGCGATGACCGGGTGATTGTCGATGAAATCGCCAACACCAGTTTCTTTGACAAGATTTCGACCCGCAACGTCGAACTGGCGGACTCGAGTCCGCGCGATCTGGCGACGGGCGGCAAGGCAGATGGCTGAATCTTCGGCTGGTATTTTCCAAGCACTGGCAGAGCGGGGCTGGCAGGTCCCTTCCTTTGACGCCGCTTCGCTGCATGGGCGCCGCAGCCACTATTGCGTGGTCATACCGGTGATCAACGAAGGCGAACGGATCGGCCGGCAGCTGCGCGACATGGCGGCGCTCGGCATTCCCGCAACGATCGACACCATCGTGGTCGATGGCGGATCAAGCGACGGATCGCTGTCCCGCCCGCTTTTGGAAGAGACCGGCGTGCGCGCCCTGCTGACCAAGACTGGTCCAGGTAAACTTTCAGCACAGCTGCGCTGCGCCTACGCCTGGGCGCTGCTCGAAGGCTATGACGGGATCATCACTATCGATGGCAACGGCAAGGATGGCGTGGAAAGCCTGCCGCGCTTTGCCGAGGCGCTCAATCAGGGCTTCGGCTATGTTCAGGCATCGCGTTTCATTCGGGGCGGCGAGGCGCGCAACACGCCGCTGCTACGCTGGCTGGCGATCCGCCTGATCCACGCCCCAGTGCTCAGCCTGGCCGCGCGTCACTGGTTCACCGACACCACGCAAGGCTACCGGGCCTATAGCGCCGCCTACCTTCTGGATGATCGCGTACAGCCGTTCCGCGATGTGTTCGAGGGCTATGAACTGCTGGCCTACCTGACGGTGCGGGCCAGCCAACTGGGCTACCGGGTAAAGGAACTGCCCACCAGTCGCATCTATCCGGCGGGCGAGGCGGTGCCGACCAAGATCTCGGGGATCAAGGCGCTATGGAACCTGATGGCAGTGATGATGCAGGCGCTGCTTGGCGCCTATGATCCGCCCGCCCGAGCAGAGTGATGGCGGCGTCCGGCCAATATGATTTCGTCATCGTCGGCGGCGGTTTCTATGGCTGCTGCCTGGCGCTTTACCTGAGATCGATTTCAGACCGCATCCTGGTAATCGAGGAAGCGCCGGAGCTGCTCACCCGTGCCAGCCGCGTCAACCAGGCCCGGGTTCACGCGGGCTTCCACTATCCGCGCAGCTTCGTCACGGCGCTGCGATCGCGCCAGCTTTCCGCGCGCTTCGCCGCAGATTTCGGCGAGGCGGTGGTCGACGATTTCCGCATGCTCTATGCCATTGCCCGGCGGCGCAGCAAGGTTTCGCCGGCGCGCTTCGCCTCGATGTTCGCGGATATGGGGGCCAGCTTCGAGCCGGCCGACGAAACAGACACCGCGCTATTCGATCCGGACCTGATCGAAGGCGTCTTCACCTGCGCCGAATTCGCTTTTGACTGGACCGTGCTCAGGAACCGCTTGCAGTCCCGCCTCGCCGCCGCAGGAGTGGACTTGCGCCATGGCGAGCGCGCGCAGCGTGTAGTGCTGGGAGAAAGTTCGGTGCATGTCGAGTGCGATTCGGGCCGCACCTTCAGCGGTGGCGTGCTGTTCAACGTCACATATGCCGGGCTGAACCGGCTGCCTCTGGCAAGCGGTTTCGATCCCTTGCCGATCAAGCATGAACTGGCCGAAGTGGCGCTGATCCATCCGCCAGAGGAGCTTGCCGGGCGCGGGGTGACGGTGATGGACGGGCCATTCTTTTCGATGATGCCCTATCCCGCCGAGGGCCTCTATTCCTTCACCCACGTGCGCTACACGCCGCACATGAGCTGGACTGATGCGCCCGGTGCGCCAGGTGCCTATGCCGTGGCCGATGACCTTCCCCGGGCGAGCCACTGGCGTCACATGATGATGGATACGCGCCGCTATCTGCCCTGCGCGGGCAGCCTGGAATATGAACGCTCGCTATTTGACGTGAAGACGGTGCTGACTCACAACGAGCGCGACGACGGGCGGCCGATCCTGCTCCATCGCCACCATGCCGGTCCGGATTTCTATTCGGTGATGGGCGGCAAGATCGACAATATCTACGATCTGTTCGACGTGCTGCCCGGGCTCAATTCCGCCTTTGTCGGGGCGCATGACCGCTATCTGATGGCGCTATGCTGAAAGAGGCGCTGCGCTATTTTCTGGTCGTCGCGCTTGGCCTTGGTCTGGATGTCGGCCTGGCATGGGTGCTCAGCCATGTGTTCGGCTTGCCGCTGTTGCTTTGCGCGGCGCTGGGCTTCCTGGCCGGGGTAGCGGTGAACTATCTGCTGTTCGAGATGTGGGTCTTTGCCACGCGCCGCTTGTCATGGGTACGGTTAGGCAAAGCCTATCTTGCGGCGCAGGGGGCCTTGCTGGCGCGGCTCGTCAGTGTCTGGCTGTTGGCCATGCTGCTCCCGGACATGCCGCAGCGCCAGCTGGCCGTGCTGGTAATCGCCGCCGGACTGTCATTCACGGTCAACTTTGTGCTCGTTCGCTTGATGCTGCGCCCGCGCTAGGTCCCGAAATGGTCGCGATAGGGAGCAGTGAAGATCTTGCACAATTGAATGGCCTGGGATGAAAATCCGGGTGCAATGCCCTGCCGCCCCAGCCAGCACTGCAGCAGCCTATCCGCTCAGTCCTGAGAACAGGCGCTTAACAGCGCCGCGCCAAGATCGTCCAGCGACAGCTGGCTTTTCGCCCCACCCGCCGCGAAACTCGCTGCCGGTGCTTCTGCGACCATGGCCGTGGACGGGTCCTGCACAAAGGTATCGGCCCCGACATCGCGCATCATCTTGAGGCCCTTGGCGCCGTCTTCGCCAAGCCCCGAAAGCACCGCCGCTGCGGCGGGCGTGCCGGCGCGGGCGAGGGTGCCGAACAGCAGGTTGGCCGAAGGACGCACGCCATCGATCGGTTCGCGTGCCAGCAGGCGCAAGCGCGGCGGCGTGCCGGCCTCAAACACGACGTGACTGCCTTGATCGGCAGTGACATGGACCACGCCCTGCACCAGCTGCGCGCCGTCCTTCAGCGCCCGGACCGAGCATTTGCAATCGGTATCGAGCCGGGCAATGAAGGTCTCGATCAGTGGCTGTTCGGCCTGAAGGCAGATCACCGTGGGCGGGCAGTTCACCGGCCAGTTCGCCAGCAGGATCGACAAGGCGTCGATACCGCCCATCGAAGCGGAAAAGGCGGCGACATGGCCGTTCCATTTGAATGGTGCGGCGTCACTGGTGGCCTTGGCGCGCGGCTTTGATCGCAGGTTGGAATTGGCCGCTGCCAGCACGATCTTGCCCAGTTTGCCAACGGTCTTGGCGAACTGGTCCGGGGTCGCTTTCAAGGGTTTTGGAAAGCATTCGACCGCGCCGAGTTCATAGGCCTTGAGCGACACCTCGGTGCCGCTCTGCGTCAGGCCTGAGAGCATCACGACCGGCATCGGGCGCGATTCCATGATCTCCTCAAGGAATTCGATCCCGCTCATTCCGGGCATCTCGACATCGAGCGTCAGGACGTTGGGTTTGAGCGTATCGATCTTCTCGCGCGCTTCTGCCGCAGAGGCTGCCGTACCGACGACGCGGACATCACGCACATCGTCGAGAATGTCGGAAAACAGAGCGCGCATGGCCGCTGAATCGTCGACGACTAGAACGCGGGCTTCGTGCATGATCCTGGGCTTTCCGGCTTGAGTTGGGCGCATTGTCCGGGAACACCGCTTCAGGATCTGTTGCGCCGGGTCTGCGCGTTTTCCGGTAATCGCCTACCGCGCCCGTCCTTGCCCTGCCTTTCAGTCGCAGCTGCCTTCGTCCGGCAAGCTTCGATGCCTTACCCAGAGCGCTTAGGCTCAATCCCCTAGGCCTAAGGAAACGCCGTATATTCTTCCCATAGTTAATCAGGTCCCCAAGCCAGCAATGCACAGGCGCTGCGGCAGAGACGAGCAATGCTTGGACAAGGGACGATCTAGGGCCAGCCATGGAAATCCGGAAGAAAAGCAAGCTGGGCGGAATTGCCGTTATCGCGACTGTTGCCGTGACGATCGCCTTTGGTGCGTGGTCGATCAACAAGATCCGGATGGGCGGTGAGCTTGAACGCGAAGTGCGGTTGGTCGATGAACTCAAGGCCGATATTCTCCCGCCCCCCAGCTTCATTATCGAGCCCTGGCTGAAAGTCACCCTGATCGCTGACCGCCATGGGTCGATAGCTGCGAACCTGGCGGACCTTGATCGGCTCAAGAAGATCTATGAAGACCGCAAGGCATACTGGAACAGCAGCGACAAGGACGAGATCCTGCATACGGCCTTCGCTGGTTCGACTGCCGAAGCCGATGAATTCTGGAAACTCTTCGAAGAAGAATTTCGCCCGGCCGCCATGGCTGACGACAAGGCGCGGACCGATGCGGTCCATGACAAGCTCGGAAAAATCTATGAATTGCACCGCACGAAGGTGCTGCAAATGGTCAAGCAGACCGAAGCGTACGAAGCCAAGATCGGCAAGGAAAACGCCTCGATCCTGACGTGGAGCATTGCGCTGATCCTCATATTGACGCTGGCGGTCACCGCTATCGTCTGCGGCGCGGTGTGGTTCGTGCTGAACAAGATCCTCGACCCGATCGATGAAACTGCCACGAATATGACCCGTATGGCCGCCGGCGATCTCGAAACGGGGCGCATCAGCCAGCACCGCGACGATGAAATTGGCACCATGTCGCGTGCTATCGAAGTCTTCCGGCAATCCGCTATCTCTCAGCGCGAAGCTCAAGAGCACCAGCGCAAGGTCGTTGAACATCTGTCCAATGGGCTGGGCGAACTGGCCGCCGGTAACCTTACCCACCGCATCGATGCCCCGCTCGCGCCTGAATACGAAACGCTGCGCGCCAGCTTCAACAAGACCGTCAGCGAACTGGGAGAGCTGATGCAGCGCATTTCCGGATCGGCGCAGGGCGTTGCCACCGGGGCGAACGAAATCCGCGCGGCCAGCGACGATCTTGCCATGCGCAACGAACAGCAGGCCGCCAGCCTTGAAGAGACCGCGGCGGCAATGAATCAGGTAACCGGCATCGTGAACGGCACGGCCAAGGGTGCCGGCGATGTCCAGCGCACAATCGGCGAAGCGCACCGCGAGGCCAGCGAGGGCGGCGAAGTCGTCATCCGTGCGGTCGACGCAATGGCGGCGATCGAAAAGAGTTCCGAGGAAATCTCGCAGATCATCACCGTGATCGACAGCATTGCCTTCCAGACCAACCTGCTGGCGCTCAACGCCGGGGTCGAGGCCGCGCGTGCCGGCGATGCGGGCAAAGGCTTTGCCGTCGTCGCCAACGAAGTGCGCGCGCTGGCCCAGCGCTCCGCCGATGCCGCAATGGATATCAAGACGCTGATCACCGCATCGACCCAGCAGGTTGCGGGCGGAGTCAAGCTGGTCGGCGAGACCGGCGAGCTGCTTTCGAAGATCGTCGCCCGCGTCGGAGAGATCAACGAGCAGGTCGCCGAGATCGCCAGTTCCACCGAGAATCAGGCCGCAAGCCTGCAGCAGGTCAACAGCGCGGTTTCGGAAATGGACCGCATGACCCAGCAGAACGCCGCCATGGTCGAACAATCGACCGCCGCTGCCCGCAGCCTGGCCGATGAAGCGAGCGAACTGACAAAGATGGTCAGTCAATTCCGCACCGGCGCGCAGGCACCGGCCATCCCAATTGTCCACGCTGCCGCCAAGGCTGGCAGGCAGGCCCGCCGCGCACCCGCGGTCAGCGGCAATCTCGCCCTCGCTTCCGCGCCGTCGGACGACGACTGGACCGAATTCTGATCACCGACCTTTACCCATTCTCTTGCTGGAGTGCCTGCAATGAACCCCGAAATTGAACAACGGATCGACTATTATGGCCTGCGGGATGCAAAACTGCGCCCGGTCGGCCGCAAGATTGATGGTGTCCTCGATAAGGCGCTGTCGAAGTTCTATGACAAGATCCGGTCGGTTCCCGATCTGGCGGCGATGTTCACCGGCGGCGACCACATGCAGAAGGCCAAGTCGCTTCAGAAGCTGCACTGGCAGAAGCTGTTCGCCGAAGGGCTCGACGATGCCTATCTCGAACGGGCGCTGCGGATCGGCAATACCCATGCCCGGATCGGACTGAAGCCCAAGTGGTACATTGGCGGCTATGCCACGGTCCTTGAACAGACCATCCACACCCTGATCGCTCCTGGCGTACTCGGCTGGCTACCCTGGCGGCGGCGGCGGGCGCAGCAGGTCGCCTTGCTGGTCAAGGCCGGGCTGTTCGATATGGATCTCGCGCTGTCGGCCTATTTCGACAAGAACGAGCAGGATATCCGCGATGTCGTCGACAAGTTGAGCGGATCGCTATCACAGCTCGCCAAGGGCGATCTCACGGTGCGCATGCCCGAACTGCCGAGGGAATTCGCCCAGGCCGAACAGGACTTCAATGCGGCGGTGCAGAGCCTGCAGCAGACGATGTCCGGCGTGGTCGGCGGGATCCAGTCGATCTCGACCGCCTCATCCGAAATCCGCGCCGCGACCGACGACCTTGCTCTGCGCAATGAACAGCAGGCCGCCAGCCTTGAAGAAACAGCGGCGGCAATGAACCAGGTCACCGGCACGGTCGGTCAGAGTGCAACCCGCACGGCAGAAGTCCAGGCGACCATCGCCTCGGCCCATGCCGAAGCATCCGATGGCGGCGCCGTGGTGAGCCGGGCCATCGCGGCGATGGACGAGATCGAGAGCGGCGCGCAGGAGATCACCAAGATCATCAACGTGATCGATGGCATTGCCTTCCAGACCAACCTGTTGGCGCTCAACGCCGGAGTCGAAGCCGCCCGCGCCGGTGATGCCGGCAAGGGCTTTGCCGTGGTCGCCAACGAAGTGCGCGCACTCGCCCAACGCTCGGCCGATGCGGCCAAGGACATCAAGGAGCTGATCACCGCATCGACCCAGCAGGTCGCCGGCGGGGTCAAGCTGGTGGGTGAAACCGGCGAGCTGCTTTCGAAGATCGTCGGCCGCGTTGGCGAGATCAACGAGCGCGTCACCGAGATCGCGAGTTCGACCGAGGGTCAGGCCGCGAGCCTCCAGCAAGTCAACGGGGCGGTTTCTGAAATGGACCGCATGACCCAGCAGAACGCCGCGATGGTTGAGCAGTCGACCGCCGCTGCCCGCAGTCTTGCTGACGATGCCGGCAATCTTGCCCAGCTGGTTGGCCAGTTCCGCACCGGGCAGGACCAGAACGCCATGACCGCGCACACCCCTCGCCCGGCGCCGACCATGACGCCGCGTCCCGCCTCACGCCGTCAGGCCGCTCCTGCTCCAGTCGCTCACGGCAATCTTGCCCTGAAGGCCGAACCGGCCGGTCACGATGATGACTGGACCGAGTTCTGAACTGCCTGAACGGAGCCGGCACATGACCACGATCAAACTTCCCCCGCGCTGTGACCGGACCTCGGTCGTTGCCCTGCTGCCCGAATTCGTCGCCGCTCAGGCGGGGCAGCGCGTGACGATTGATGCCACCGAAGTGGAGCAGGTCGGACAGGCAGCGCTCCAGCTGCTCGTCAGCGCCCGCGGCACTGCCGAGGGAGCGACGATCGAACCCTCTGCCGCCCTGATCGATGCCGCGCAACTTGCCGGTCTTACCGAAATCCTGTTCGACGGAGAGGCTTGATGACGCCCGAGGAAATCCAGGCCATTTTCTTCGTCGAGTGCGAAGAATCGCTCGCTGCTGCCGAAACGGGACTTGCTGCCTGCAAGGACGGCACGGCCGATGACGATACCGTCAACGCCGTGTTCCGCGCAGTCCATTCGATCAAGGGCGGCGCCGGTGCTTTCGGGTTCGAGGCGCTGCAGGCCTACACCCATACCTTCGAAACGCTACTGTCCGACGTGCGCGACGGCACCCTGCCCTTCACCGATGCGCTGATCGACCTGGCGCTACGCTCGCTCGATACGCTGAGCGACCACGTCAAGGTCGCCCGCGAGGGAGGTGAACCGCCGTTCGATGCCGACCTGATCGCCGAAATGATCGCCGCACAGGGCGGTGAAACGCCGGTTGCAGCAGCGACCGCAGATCCCGAACCACCAGCCGAGGACCTTCCGGCATTCGACGACGATTTCGGCATTGATTTTGAATCGATGCTCGATTCCCTCAGCAGCACACCTGCCGCCTCAGAAGCGGCACCACCGTGGACGCTCAAGCTGCGGTTCCACGCCGGGGCAATGGCCAATGGCAGCGAGCCCCTGCTGATGCTGCGCGAACTCGCCGGGCTGGGCGCGACATGCCTCGCCTGCGACGTGTCTGACGTGCCGGCGCTCGACCTGCTCGATCCCGTACAGGGCTATTTCGGTTATATCTTTGCCGTCCCCGCCGAAGTCGATGAACAGGCGGTGCGCGACGTGTTCGATTTCATCGGCGGCGACTGCGAACTGGCTATCGGTGACGATGAGCGTCTGCCGGCCATGCGCCTGCCCGTACCAGCAGCAAAGGCCGCCCCCGCCGCCTCAGCGAACGCGGAAGTGCCCGCGCCTGATGCCGGAAACAACCCGTCTGCCGTCACGCCCCTGCCCGGCTCCGCGCAGGCCGCCCAGCCATCGGCGGCCAATGTTGCCCCGGCCCAGTCGATCCGCATCGATCTCGGCAAGCTTGACCGCCTGATCGATTCGGTGGGCGAGCTGGTCATTGCCCAGGCGATGATGGCCCAGCGGCTGGAAACCGCTGGCCTTGCCGGCGTCGAGGAAATCGCCCTGCTTGAAGGGTTGACCCGCGAAATTCAGGAAAGCGCGATGTCGATCCGCGCGCAGCCGATCAGTTCGGTGTTCAGCCGTGTTCCGCGCATCCTGCGCGAGCTGGCTTCGTCCACCGGCAAGCATGTCCGCCTCGATCTGGTTGGCGAGACCACCGAACTCGACAAGACCGTGATCGAGCGGCTCGGCGAACCGATGACCCACCTGATCCGCAATGCCGTCGATCATGGCATCGAAAGCACGGAGGACCGGCTGGCCGCGGGCAAGAACCCCGAAGGCACGCTGACGCTTTCGGCCGAGCAGCGGTCCGGCCGCATCCTCATCCGCATTGCCGACGACGGCAAGGGCATCGACCGCGCCCGCGTCTATGCCAAGGCGGTAGAGAAGGGACTGATCGCAGCCGACGCTCAGATGTCGGACGAAGAGATCGATCACCTGATCTTCGCCCCCGGATTTTCCACCGCCCAGACCGTCTCGAACGTCTCGGGTCGCGGCGTCGGCATGGATGTCGTGCGCCAGAACGTGAAGGATCTTGGCGGTCGCATCACCATCGAATCCGAACAGGGCAAAGGCACGTCCTTCACGCTGACCCTGCCGCTGACCCTGGCCATTTCGGACGGCATGATCGTCAGCGTTGGCGACCAGACGCTGGTAGTGCCGCTGGCGAACGTGGTGGAGAGCCTGCGCGCACTGCCGGGTGACATTCAGGGCATGGGTTCGACCCGGCAGATGCTCAACGTGCGCGGGCGGTACATTCCGATCATCCCGGTCTGCTCGGTCATCGGCGCCAACAATTGCAGCGATGCGGCCACCGATGGCGTGCTGATCGTCGTGGATACCCAGGCCGTGGGCAAGGCGGCGCTGCTGGTCGATGCGATCAGCGATCAGCGCCAGTTCGTCATCAAGAGCCTCGACACCAATTACCGGTCGGTCGACGGCGTTGCCGGGGCGACGATCCTGGGCGACGGGCGCGTGGCGCTGATTGTTGACGTTGACGGGCTGGTCGCGCGCGATCTTGGCATTTCGACCCGGATCGCCGCATGAATTTCGCCGCCGCCTTCCGCGAACCGATGCCCGGGATAAGTCCCGAGGTTTACGGTGAAGCCGATTTCCGTGCCGTTGCGGAGATCGTCTATGCCTCGTCCGGCAATGTCCTGCCCGATGGCAAGGCGATGCTGGTCTATTCGCGGCTGGCCCCATTGGTCCGCGAAACCGGCAGCGGCACATTTGCCAATTTTGTCGAATTGATCCGCAACGATCTGGACATGCAGGACCGCGCCGTCGCGGCGCTGACCACAAATCACACCTTCTTCTACCGCGAAGCCCACCACTTCGATCACTTCGAAAGCAAGGTCCGCCCCGAACTGGTGCGCCAGCTCGAATGCAACAAGCCGGTGCGCCTGTGGTCGGCCGGTTGTTCGAGCGGCGAGGAAACCTGGTCGCTGATGATGGCCCTGCTCGGCACCGACCGCATGAACGCGCGGCGCATGGCCGGCCGCGACCTGCGCGTTCTGGCGAGCGACCTTGCCCCCCATGCCCTGCGCAAGGCGGAAGCGGCGACCTATTCCGCCAAGGATCTCAAGGCCGTGCCATCCGACCTCGCCCAGGCCTGGGCGCACATCGAAGGCGACACGGCGACGATCGATGACCTGCCGCGCTCGGTCGTGCGGTTCCGCCTGCTCAACCTGCTCGGCGACTGGCCGATGTCGGGCCGCTTTGACACGATCTTCTGCCGCAACGTCATGATCTACTTCGATCAGCCGACCAAGGAGCGGCTCGTCGCGCGTTTCGCTGAAGTGCTGGCACCGGGAGGCCACCTGTACATTGGCCATAGCGAACGGGTCACCGGCCCCGCCGCCAATGTCCTCGATCCCGTAGGCCCCACCATTTACCGCAGGAGGAATGCATGAGCATTCGCGTCGTTATCATCGACGACTCTCCGACCATGCGCGCCATCCTGATGTCGCGGCTGTCGGAAGAACCGGACATTTCCGTCATCGGCACCGCCGGCAATGCGGTCGAAGGCCGGGAACTGATCAAGCAGTTCAATCCTGACGTGGTGACGCTCGACATCGAAATGCCGGGAATGAACGGGCTCGATTTCCTCGAGAAGATCATGACCCTGCGCCCGACGCCGGTGATCATCGTTTCGGGCTCCACGCAGGCGGGCAACGAAGTGGCCGCGCGGGCGCTCGCGCTCGGCGCCGTCGATTGCTATTCGAAGTCCGATCGTTCCGGCGGTCTGCCGCTGGATGACAATGGCAAGCTCGCCAGTTTGGTCCGCGAGGCGGCTCAGGTCCGCTTCAACAACCGCTGGCCGGTTGCTCCCGCAATCGCGGCGCGGGCCAGCCGCTCGGCCCGGTCAAACTCGGCCCTGATCGCCATCGGTTCGTCGACCGGCGGGGTCGAGGCCCTGCAGACCCTGCTGAAAGACTTCCCGGAAAATTGTCCGCCGACGGTTATCGTCCAGCACGTGAACCCGCGCTTTGCCCCGGCTATTGCTCGCACGCTCGACCTTGCGACACCGGCCAAGGTGCAGATCGCAGAGGCCGACATGCCGCTGGTCAGTGGCAACATCTACCTCGCGCCGGGCGGGGATCGGCACATGTCGATCGCCGGCTCGGGCATGTATCATGCGCGCCTCAGGGCTGGTGAACCGGTTTCCGGCCACATCCCCAGTGTCGATGTCCTGTTCGATTCCGTGGCTTCGAGCGTCGGCGCCAATGCTATCGGCATCCTCCTGACCGGGATGGGCAGCGACGGCGCGAAAGGTCTTCTCGCCATGGCGCAGGCAGGGGCACAGACCATCGCGCAGGACGAAGCCACCTGCACCGTGTTCGGCATGCCGCGCGCCGCGATTTCGCTGGGAGCCGCCGGGATTGTCGCGCCGATTGGCCGCATTGCTCACTATGCCCTGAAGAAGGTGGCCTGATCCCATGAACGCGCCATCTCCCTCAATGTTGCCAGCCACCCGCATCACGGTGATGCAGGGCCAGGCCCGGGTCAGCGCCGGCCCCCGGGTCGAACTGACCACCG
Source organism: Novosphingobium sp. (assembly GCF_031424035.1). GTDB lineage: Bacteria > Pseudomonadota > Alphaproteobacteria > Sphingomonadales > Sphingomonadaceae > Novosphingobium. The sequence continues at coordinate 7,579 of NZ_JANPGP010000006.1, read as the reverse complement.
TGCTCGGTTCCTGCGTGGCGACCTGCTTGTTCGATCCGCAAGTCCAGGTCGGCGGCATGAACCACTTCCTGCTTGCGGAACCCCCCGCCTCGCATCCGCGCGGCGTGATCGACGAACATTACGGCGTTTACCTGATGGAACTGCTGATCAACGAGATGCTGGCCCACGGCGCCGCGAAACCGCGCCTGCGCGCGCACCTTTATGGCGGCGCGAACCTGCGGCCGGGGATGGCCCCGATCGGCTCGGCAAACGCCAGCTTTGCCCGTAGCTTCCTTGACCGCGAAGGCATCCCCCTGATCCACGCTGAACTGGGCGGAAATCAGGCCCGGCGCGTCGATTTCCGTCCCGCAATCGGCAAGGCGCGATGCCGCGTCGTCGAAAGCGCCCTTGTACCCGATACCCGCCCCGCACCCCGCAGCAACGCCGAAATCGGCGATGTCGAACTGTTCTGAAAGGCTAAGCGAGACAGGCAATGATGAAACCAACCCGCGTCCTTACCGTAGACGACAGCGCCTCCATGCGAGCGCTGCTCAATCACGCCCTCTCCGCCGGAGGCTTCGAAGTGGAGCAGGCCGACGATGGCATTTCCGCGCTTGAATGGCTGGCGCTCAATGATGTCGATGTCGTGATTACCGACATCAACATGCCCCGGCTCGATGGCTTTGGCCTGATCGAACGGCTGCGGACCGGCAGTCGCCACTGCGACCGGCCGATCCTGGTGCTGACCACCGAAAGCTCCGACGAGAAAAAGGCGCGCGCCCGCGAAGCCGGGGCGACCGGATGGATCGTCAAGCCCTTTGACCCGGCCAAGCTGATCGCCGCCGTGCGCCGCGTCGCGCACTGACCTCTCCCCGATTTCCCAGAAAGCAAGCCCATGCAGCGCGAACTCATAACCTTTGAAGTGGAAGGCCAGATCTTCGGCCTCGACATCATGTCAATCCGCGAGATCCGGGCCTGGACTCCGGTCACCCGCTTGCCCAGCGTGCCGCATTACGTGGCCGGCGTCGTCAACCTGCGCGGCACCGTGCTGCCGGTAATCGATCTTGCCGCAAGGCTTGGCTGGAAGCCGACCGAACCGACCCCGCGTCACGCGATCATCGTGGTCAGCCACGATGGACAGGCGCGCGGCCTGATCGTCGATGCGGTCAGCGACATCGTCACCACTGGCCCCGAAGCCCTGCAATCGCCCCCGGCTGCGGCAGGCGACACGATGCTGCCCTTCCTCGAAGGCCTGGCCACGGCGGATGACAAGATGGTCATGGTGCTCGACCTCAAGGCGGTTTCGGCAGGCGAGGAACTGGCGGAAGTCGCATGAGCGCGCAGGAATTCCGCCTTCATGCCGCCGCCGCCGCTCAGGTGCTTGCCGAACTGAGCCTCGAGATCGAGCGGCTCGGCGCGCAGCTCTGCGCCGACCCGTCGTTCGCGCTGGACCATGTCGAGGAACTGCAGGCCATCGATCTCATCGCGCAGAAGCAGCGCTCACTCGCCTTGATGCTCGAAGCCGATTGCCCGAAGACGGCGCTTTCCGGCATGGGTCTCGACGCCCTTGCGGGACGGCTGCACAGCCTCGCCCAGCCGGCACCGGAAGCGAACTGAACGCAGATCGCATCGGAATGCGGCGAGGCGATTAGTTCTGCCACGCCAACTACAGATTGCGACAAATTCGGCCTTGACCAGCGGGCGCAAAGGCCGCTCCAAGCGCCTATGGCGTTCGAATCCCTGCAAAGGCCCTCCCCCCGCGGCGCAATCACAGCTTTTCTCTCCATCGCAGCCCTGCTGACGGTGGCGGGCTGCGGCGCATCGAAAGACGCCAAGGGGGGCCCTGACCGCGGCACGCCGCAAGTCGGTTACCGCGTGATGCAGCCCACAACGGCGCCAATCGTCGCTGAATTGCCGGGACGGCTGGCTGCATCGCGCAGCGCGGAAGTGCGGCCCCAGATCACCGGGATCATTCAGGCACGGCTGTTCACCGAAGGCGCGCTGGTCCGCGCCGGTCAGCCGCTCTATCGCATTGATTCGAGCCTCTATCGTGCCTCGGTCGCGCAAGCGCAGGCCAATCTTGCCAGCGCGCAGGCGAGCGCCTCGGCCACGGCAGCCAAGGCCGCGCGCTACAGGCCGCTGGCCGAAGCGGGCGCGGTCGCCTCGCAGGACTACACCGATGCCGAAGCCTCCGCGCGGCAGGCTCGCGCCGGTGTCGCGCAGACCCAGGCGGCGCTCAACACGGCGCAGATCAACCTGCGCTTCACCACCGTTCCCGCGCCCATCACCGGCCGCATCGGCCGCTCGCTGCTGACCGAAGGCGCATTGGCCACCAGCGGACAGGGCGATCCGCTCGCGGTGATCTCGGTCCTCGATCCGATCTATGTCGATCTTCAGCAAAGCGCGGCAGACCTGCTCAAGCTGCGCGCCCAGCTGGCGCAAAATGGCCAGACGCCGGCCTCGGCCACGGTCTGGATCCATCTCGATGACGGCACCCGCTATCCCATCGCCGGCACCCTCGCCTTTGCCGAAGCGACCGCCAATCCGTCGAGCGGCACGGTGACCCTGCGGGCGCGCTTCGCCAATCCGCAAGGGATGCTGCTGCCGGGAATGTTCGTCCGTGCGCGGCTTGAACAGGGCAGCCAGTCGGGCGTGTTCCTTGTGCCGCAGTCCGCGCTCAGCCGCGATCCGCGCGGCAATGCGCAAGTGCTGGTGGTAGGCAAGGATGGCAAGGCCGAGGCGCGGCCAGTTACCGCGCTGCGCACCGAGGGCAGCGACTGGGTGGTCTCCGCCGGGCTCAAGGCCGGTGACAAGGTGATCACGCAGGGGCTGGGCAAGGCGCGCGCCGGCCGGCCGGTCAAGGCAGTTCCCGAAGGCGCTCCGCAAAAGCCGGCCTCCGGCAAGCCCAAGTCCGGCTGACCGCAAATGTCGCGGATATTCATTGACCGGCCGATTTTCGCCTGGGTCATTGCCATCATCACCATGCTGATCGGCGGGATCAGCCTGTATACCCTGCCGGTCGAGCAATTCCCCGACATTGCCCCGCCGCAGGTCAACATTCGCGCCAACTATCCCGGCGCTTCGGCGGTAACGCTGGAGAGCAGCGTCACCCAGATCATCGAGCAGCAACTCACCGGGATCGACGGCCTGCTCTATTTCAGCTCGACGTCCAGCGCGCGCGGATCGGTCAACATTTCGGCGACCTTCGAAAAGGGCACTGATCCCGACATTGCCCAGGTGCAGGTCCAGAACAAGGTCCAGCAGGCGCTGAGCCGCCTGCCGCAGCAGGTGCAGCAGCAGGGCGTGACCGTCACCAAGTCCAACCCCGACTTCCTGATGATCGTCGGCATGTCCGACACCACCGACCGGTCGACCAATATCGATGTCGCCGACTACATGGTCACCAACCTGCAGGATGCCATCGGGCGGATCGAAGGCGTCGGTGAGACGCAGATGTTCGGCACGCAATATGCGATGCGGGTCTGGCTCGACCCCGCCCGCCTTGCCGGATTTTCCCTGATACCCGGCGATGTCATATCGGCGATCAACACGCAAAACGCCGAAGTCACGGCCGGCGAAGTGGGCGGCACACCCTCGCCGCCCGGGCAGATGCTCAACGCCACGATTACCGCGCAGTCCCGCCTGCAGACGCCCGAACAATTCGCCAAGATCGTCGTCAAGACGCTGCCTGACGGGTCTATCGTCTCGCTGCGCGATGTCGCCCGGATCGAGCTGGGAGCCGAGAATTACGGCGTGACCAGCCGGCTCAACGGCCATCCCGGCTCGGGTCTGTCGGTCAGCCTCTCCCCCGGGTCCGACGCGCTGTCCACCGCCGAACGCGTCAAGGCAGAAGTCGCGCGCCGCTCGGCGGATTTCCCTGAAGGATATGTCGCCGATTTCCCTCAGGATTCGACCATCTTCATCGAGAAGTCGATCGAGGACGTGGTCATCACCCTGTTCGAAGCGGTGGTCCTCGTGGTCATCGTCATCTTCGTCTTCCTGCAGAGCTGGCGCGCCACCCTGATCCCGGCAATCGCCGTGCCAGTCGTGCTGCTGGGCACCTTTGCCTTCATGGCGCTGGCCGGGTTCACCATCAACACGCTGACCCTGTTCGGCATGGTCTTGGCGATCGGCCTGCTGGTCGACGACGCCATTGTCGTGGTCGAAAATGTCGAGCGCCTGATGGCCGAAAACCCGGGCATGACCCCGCGCGAGGCAACGATCGAATCGATGCGCGAGATCAGCACGGCGCTCGTCGCCATCGCGCTGGTGCTCTCCGCCGTGTTCCTGCCAATGGCGTTTTTCGGCGGCTCTACAGGCGTGATATATCGCCAGTTCTCGCTGACCATCGTTGTCGCCATGGCGCTGTCGGTCGGCGTGGCCCTGATCCTCAGCCCGGCGCTGACCTCCACACTGTTGAAACGCCACGAGGACGAGGACAAGGACGGCTTCGTTGGCCGCAACATGGCCCGGATGCGGATCTGGTTCGAGCGCGATTTCGCCAAGCTGGTGGGCTGGTACCACGTCCGCGCGGTCAGAGTGGTCGAACGCAAGCGGCTGTGGCTGGGCGTCTTCGCCGGCATCGTCGTTGCCATGGGACTGCTGTTCCTGCGCCTGCCGACCGGCTTCCTGCCCAACGAGGATCAGGGCATGATCCAGATCCAGTTCCAGCTGCCCGCTGGTGCCACGATCGAACGGACCCGCGCCGCCCAGCTTGAGATCGAGAAGACCCTGCGCGAAACCGAGGGCAAGAACATCGACACGCTGATGGTCGTAGCTGGCGGCGGCGGGCAGGGCGCGGGCGGCCAGAACAACGGCCGCGGCTATATGGCATTGGCTGATTGGGATGATCGCAAGGGCGCCGAGAACGTTGCCGATGCCATCGCCCGCCGCGCTACCCAGGCGCTTTCGGGACTGCGCGACGTGGAATTCTTCGCCACTGTCCCCGCTTCTGTTCGCGGGCTCGGCCAGTCATCGGGCTTTTCAGGCGAACTGCTCAATTCCGGCGGACTGTCCCGCGCGGAATTCCAGAAGGCCCAGGAAGACATTGTCGAGGCAGCGCGCAAGGACCCAGCGCTGGCCAATGTCCGCCTCGCCTCGCTGCCCGACCAGCCGACGCTCAAAATCGATATCGATACCCAGAAACTGGCGGTTTTGGGCCTGACGCAGAGCGATGTAACCACGACGCTGTCAGCGGCCTGGGGCGGGCGTTACGTCAACGATTTCATCGACCGCGGCCGGGTGAAGCGGGTCTATGTCCAGGGCGACGCGCAATATCGTGCCAAGCCGGAAGACATGGCGCAGTGGCAGGTGCGCGGATCTTCGGGCCAGATGGTGCCGTTCTCAGCCTTTTCAACCATCTCGTGGGATGTTGCGCCCACCTCGCTCGGCCGGTTCAACGGCGTGTCGAACTACTCGCTCAACGGTCAGGCCGCGCCGGGGGCTTCGTCGGGCGAGGCGATGGATGCGATCCAGAAAATCGTCGACGGGTTCAGCGGCGTTTCGCTAGACTGGTCGGGCATTTCCTATCAGGAGCGGCTGTCTTCCGGGCAGGCACCGATCCTCTATGCGCTATCGCTGCTGGTGGTTTTCCTATGCCTTGCAGCACTTTACGAAAGCTGGACTGTGCCGCTTGCGGTGCTGCTGGTGATCCCGCTCGGCCTGATCGGCGCGATTCTGGCGGTGACCCTGCGCGGGCTGCAGAACGACGTGTACATGCAGATCGGCCTGCTCACCACGATGGGGCTGGCGGCGAAAAACGCCATCCTGATGATCGAATTTGCCGAACAGGAAGTGAAGAAGGGCAAGCGCATTATCGACGCCGCGCTGGAAGCCGCAAGGGTCCGCCTGCGGCCGATCCTGATGACCAGCGCCGCCTTCATTTTCGGCGTCCTGCCGCTCGCGATTGCCAGCGGGGCCGGGGCGAACAGCCGGATTGCCATCGGTACGGCGGTGATCGGCGGGATGCTGACGGCGACGGTGCTGGCCGTGCTTTATATCCCGCTGTTCTTCGTCATGGTCCGCCGGGTAACGCGCGACGGGGTGAGCGGTCTGCGCAAGAAATACGATGCGCCGAGCGACGAGGTGCCGTCATGATCCTGCGCCATTGCACCTCGCTGCTGGCGATTGCCGCGCTGGCTGGCTGCTCACTGCAACCGGCTTACAACCGCCCTGCAACGACTGTGCCGCCCACCTGGCCGGCCGGAGACGCCTATCTTCGCCAGAGCGAGGCGGCGCTGCCCGACTATCAGTGGCGCACCGTGTTCACCGACCCGCGTTTGCAGGCGGTGATCGCACAGGCCCTGTCCAACAATCAGGACGTCCAGATTGCCGCTGCCAACATCGCGCTGGCGCGGGGCCAGTATCAGGTCCAGCGCGCCGAGCTGCTGCCGACGCTCGATGCCGGGGCCGGCCTGTCGCGCAGCGACAATGGTTCGGGGGCTTCCACCCAGGCGCGGGCCGAACTTTCCATCACCGGTTACGAGATCGACCTGTTCGGCCGCATCAAGTCGCTGAGTGATGCCGCCAAGAACCGCTACCTCGCCAGCGAGTCTGCGGCCCGGGCGACCAAGCTGGTGCTGGTCGCCGACGTGGCCGAGGCATGGCTTGCCTATGGTGCCGACTCCAGCCTGCTGGCGCTGGCCAGGGACACCGCCGCCGCCTCACGCGAAAGCCGGCGCCTCGCCAATCTGCGCTACCAGGGCGGAATCGCCCCGCTGTCCGACGTGCGGCAGGCCGAGATTGCGCTGACCACTGCCGAGGCTGATGTCGCCAACCAGACGACGCTGGTGGCGCAGGACCTCAACGCGCTGCGGCTGCTGGTCGGCGCGGAGGTGGCGGGTGAGAACCTGCCGCAATCGATCGACGCTGCCTCTGGCCGGATCGCCGAGGTGTCCGCCGGGCTGAGTTCCGAAGTCCTGCTGCGCCGGCCTGACGTGGTCGAGGCGGAATGGCAACTGCGCGCCGCCAATGCCCAGATCGGCGCGGCGCGGGCGGCGCTGTTTCCGCGCATCAGCCTGACCGGGGTTCTCGGCCTTGCCTCGAACGCGCTGGGCGGGCTGTTCTCGGGCGGCGCATTTTCGTGGTCGGCAGGGGCCAATGCCGGCTATTCGATCTTCTCGGGCGGCGCGGGCAAGGCCAATGTCCGGGTGAGCGAAGCCCAGCGCGATGCCTCGCTGGCAGGCTATCGCAAGGCGATCCAGACCGCCTTTGCCGATGTCGCCGATGTCCTCGCGCGGCGCGGCACGATCGATGCGCAGCTGGCCGCATCGAAAGCCGGCAGCTTCGCCGCGAACGACAACCTGAGGCTGGCCGAAATGCGCTATCGCGGCGGGATCGACAATTACCTGCAAGACCTCACCGCCCGCCTTGCCAGCTATAACGCCGGGCGGACGCTGGTGCGGACCAAGCAACTTGCCGCCAGCAACCGCGTCGCGCTTTACCGCGCGGTCGGGGGTGATGGGTCGATCTGAGTGTTTTCCGCTCACGCGGAAGCGGGACCGGCCCGCTCCCCCGCCCCGCCAAACAACCAGATTGTATTCTCTGGGTGGCCGGGGGGGGGGGCGGGCCGGGGGCGCGCCAGGTTAAGATTAAAAGAAAA
>NZ_JANPGP010000005.1:0-1620 GCF_031424035.1 Novosphingobium sp. | reverse complement strand
CCGATCGCCTTGTCGGCCTCGCCGACGCGGGCTTCGGACGCCTTGGCGGCGCTCGCCTTGGCCTCGGCGGCGAGCTGGGCCGCTTCGGCGCGGCTCTTGTCCATCGCCGCGCGATAGTCTTCCTCGAGCGCGTCGGCGGCCGCCCGGGCCCCCTCGGCGCTCTTGAGGTCGGCGGCGATCTTCGCGTCGCGCGCGTCGACCGTCCCGATAATCTTGGGCAACATGCCAAGACCGATCACGACGAAAATCGCGCCGAAGAAGATCGCCAGCCAGAACAGCTGCGATGCATAGATTTCGCCGATCTGGCTAATCTGCGGCATGTTCGCCGACCCCTGAGTGCTTGGTTAAGTTAGGCGACGAACAGCAGGATCATCGCGACGACGAACGCGAGCAGGCCGAGAAGTTCGGCGGCGGCGAAGCCGATGAACAGGCGGCCCTGCTGGCCATCAGCCGCAGCCGGATTGCGCAGCGCGCCCTGGAGGAACGAGCCGAAGACGTTACCAACGCCGATGGCGGCCATGCCGGCACCGATGGCGGCGAAACCTGCACCGAGCAGCTTTGCAGCTTGAGGATCCATTTGAAAAACTCCTTATTGTAAACAGTGGATTGAACGAAAAATCAGTGAAGGTTCTCAGCGTCGTTGAGATACAGCGACGTGAGCAGCGCGAAAACATAAGCCTGGATGGCGGCGACGAGGATTTCGAGCGCCGAGATTGCCACCATCAGCGCGAAGCTGGGAATGCCGACGACCGTGCCCCACAGCAGGCCCGAATTGGTGCCCGCAATGACGAAGCCGGAAAGCACTTTCAGCAGCACGTGGCCGGCCATCATCGCCACGAACAGTCGCAGCGCGAGGCTGAACGGGCGGACGAGGAACGAGATCAGCTCGATCACCGGGATCAGCCACATCAGCCACAGCGGCGTGCCATGCGGCACGAACAGCGAGAAGAAGTGGAAGCCATGCCGCCAGAAGCCGACGACCAGGACGATGGCGAAAGTCATCACCGCGAGGACGCCGGTGACGCTGAAATGGCTGGTGAAGGTGAAGGGATGCAGGCCAATGAGGCCGATCGGCAGCAGGCCGAGCACGTTGGCGAACAGGATGAACATGAACAGCGAGAAGATGTAGGGCACATACTTCTTGCCCGCCGGGCCGATGTTTGCGGCCAGCAGGTTGTCGATGAAGCCGGTCATGCTTTCGACCGCCATCTGCCAGCGGCCGGGCACCAGCTGGCGCTTCAGCCCGCCCTGCACGAACACCAGCAGCACCACGGTGGTGATGGCCATCCACAGCGCGGAATTGGTGAAGGCGATATTGTAGCCTGCGATCGACCAGTGATCGGTGCCGAACAACGGCTCGATCGAGAACTGGTGCATCGGATCGACTTTGGCCTGTTCGGCTGCCACGCGTCCTGCCTCTTCGACTTCTCTACATGCGAAGCAGCGCCCGCTATTCGGGGCGCTGCGCCGACATCCTGATGATGCTTCTGAAGGCAACGATGATTCCGAGGAACATCACCACCAACAGGCCCCAGGGCGAGGTTCCGGCAAAATGGTCAATGACCCAGCCAATGAACGCCCCGCCGCCAATTCCCCCGATCAGTTCGGCCAGAACCCGGT
>NZ_JANPGP010000004.1:0-10094 GCF_031424035.1 Novosphingobium sp. | reverse complement strand
CTAGGTCGCGGGTTCGAGTCCTGCCGGGCCCACCACCGCAGGAAAGAAATACCCCAGGTCGGGGAGTGGCGCAGTCTGGTAGCGCGCTTGCTTTGGGAGCAAGATGTCGCAGGTTCGAATCCTGTCTCCCCGACCAATTTCTTCAAAGTCGAGCGACTGAGTGCGCTCTGCAGAAATCGCGGCGCGCGGCGTCAGGATGCCGCCAACGCGACAACCACACCGAAATGATCGGCCAGTTGCTTCAGGTCCCGCAGCACAGGCTCTGTCGCCAGAGGCGTCGCAGATTCGGTCAACTTCAGTTCCAGCTTGGCGTCCGCCAGCACAATTGCCGAGGCTTCGACCAGACTGGGCGCAAGGCTGGTGAGTCTTATGCAAAGCCGAACAGCGAGGCCCCAGCCAATCGCCTCTGCCAACTTTATCACCGGGGCAAGCTCCGCGACCGCCGCCGGCAAGGCACGGTTGCTGGCCGTAACCAGACAGGCGGCCATCATCGCCCTTTGCGGGCCATCGATGCCGATCCAGCGCTTGTGCAGCGCCCAGTCGAGCACCGTGCAGGCGCGCAGGTTCGGCTCGATCTTTCTTGCAGCGAGCGATAGCGCGACAGATGCCCGCAGCAGGGGACTTGGCCCCGCGTCGGCCGTCAGCGGAGTCATCCAGTCAAGAACACGGTCGACCAATTGGCAATCAACTCCCATCGACTCCACGAACGCATCAACGCCTTCGGTGAGTGGGTCCAATTGGCTGACCTCGGGGGTGAATCCATCGACCAGCAGACCTTCACGCAGTCCCCAGGCGGAAAAAATGATGCGCGACGATTTGGTCGAACGGATCAGCGCCGCCAGCAGCGCGGCGGCTGCGGGCACGCCGGCCAGCCGCGACAGGGAAACACCGGGGACGGCGGGAGGCGTGGCTGAACGGCACAGCCTGCGGCAAGCGAGCAAGGTGTCCCTTGGGCTGGCCTCGAAGCCATGCGGATCATCGAAAGGCGATCCGGCCTGAAACATGATGTAGCGCGCAATGGCGCGGAACGTGCCGCCGACAAGGTAGATGGGTTCGTCCGCCTTCACCTGCCAACCGGATTCAGTAATGGTCCGGGACACCCGCTTTGAGAATTTCGACTGGCCACCTTCGAGCAGGGCCGGCAAGCGCAGCGTGCCAAGCGGCAGGGTGACGGCGCGTTTGCAGCTGCCGTTCTTGATCCGCACCAGTTCGAGGCTGCCCCCGCCAAGATCAGCGACAACGCCCTGCGCGCCGGGAAATGCGCCGATTACCCCGCTGGCGCTCAGCCGGGCCTCCTCCTCGCCGGAGATCTGGCGCGGGGCCAGCCCGAGGTCGGCGACTTGCTGGAGGAATTGCGCCCCATTGCCGGCATCGCGCGTCGCTGCCGTGGCAACCGTGATGACACGGCAGTTCGCTTGCGCCGAAAGCAGGACGGCAAAACGCCTGAGTGCGGCGAGCGCGGTCTTCATTGAAGACTGAGACAGCACGCCTTTTTCCGCGAGGTCCCTACCAAGTCGCGCAGTCACTCTTTCGTTGTGCAGAACTGCTGGAGCGCGGGGCGGCCCGCCGAAAATGACCAGCCGAACGGTGTTCGATCCGATGTCGATTACTGCCTGTCGTTCGACCAAACTCTGGACCTCTTACCTTGCGCTGGGCGGCACCTTCAGTCGGTTTCGCGCCGAAGCGCAAGCTTGGGGACTTTTCGTCCACTCTCAAGCGCCGCGCCGCGCCCGGAAAGCGAAGGATTGGTCATGAAGTAGCGATGCAGGTTGAAAGGCAGGTCGACCTTGCCGACGCGCTGGTACTGGCCGTCGCTGTCCAGCAGCCAGCTCTGTTCGGTATCGAGCAGGTTGGCCAACATGACCTGCCCCAGCACCTGATCGTGGACCGTGCGGTTGCGGATCGGCACCAGCAGTTCGACCCGGCGATCGAGGTTGCGGGTCATGCCGTCGGCAGAGGAAATGAAGACCTTGGCCCGCGCACTGGGCAGCCTTGACCCGCAGGCAAAGGCCCAGATGCGGCTGTGTTCAAGGAAGCGGCCAATGATCGATTTCACGTCGATATTGTCTGACAGGCCCGGCACCCCGGGCTTCAGGCAGCAGATCCCGCGCACGACAAGGTCGATTTCCACGCCGGCCTGGCTCGCAGCATAGAGCCGGTCGATCAGGCCCTGATCGGTCAGCGAATTGAGCTTCGCCCAGATTGCCGCCGGCTTGCCTTTGCCGGCGTTTTCGATCTCCTTGTCGATGCTGTCGTACAGCTTTTCGCGCAGGCCAATCGGCGAGATCGACAGGAGTTCGGTGCGCGGCGGCTCGACGTATCCGGTAATGAAATTGAACAGCCGCCCGGCATCACGGCTGGCGCGCGGATCGGCGGTGAAGAAGCTGAGATCGGTATAAGTGCGCGCCGTGACCGGATGATAATTGCCGGTGCCGAAATGGCAGAACGTGCGATAGCTATCGCCCTCGCGCCGCACGACCATCGATACCTTGGCGTGGGTTTTCCAATCAACGAAGCCGTAGATCACCTGAACGCCGGCGCGTTCCAGCTGGCTTGCCCACAGAAGGTTCTGTTCCTCGTCGAAGCGGGCCTTGAGCTCGACCACGGCGGTCACCGACTTGCCGGCCTCGGCCGCCGCGATCAGCGCCGCGATCACTGCCGATTGCTTGCCGGCGCGATAGAGCGTTTGCTTGATGGCTACGACATCGGGGTCGGCCGCCGCCTGTCGCAGGAAATCGACCACCACCTCGAAGGTTTCGTAGGGGTGGTGAATGATGATGTCTTTTTCGCTGATCGCCGCGAAGCAATCGCCGTCGTGCTCGCGGATACGCTCGGGGTAACGCGGGCTGTAAGGTTCGAACTTCAGGTCAGGCCGGTCTTCCTCAACCAGCGCGGATAGCCCCGAAATGCCCACCAGTCCGCGGGTCTTGAGCACCATCGCCTGATCCAGCTTGAGCTGATCGCGCAGCAGCTGTTCGGCGGCGGGGTCAATATCCCCCTGCAATTGCAGCAGGATGACCGAGCCGCGCCGGCGGCGCTGGATGGCCGACCGGAAATGGCGGACGAGGTCCTCGGCGTCTTCCTCAACCTCAAGATCGCTGTCGCGCAGGACGCGGAATACGCCGTGCCCCAGAATGCGATAGCCGGGGAAGATCAGTGCGGCATTGCGGACGATCAGTTCTTCGATGCTGATGTAGACCGTGCCCTCGCCGGGGATGCGGACAAAGCGCGGCAGGGCCGACGGGATCAGGATCATCTCCATCACCGGCGACCCATCATCGCGGCGAACCAGCGGGAACAGGATGCACATGCCCTGGCTGGATACGAAGGGAAACGGATGCGCCGGATCGATGACCTGCGGGGTGATCACCGGCAGGACATGCTCAAGGAAATAATCGCGAAGCCACCGGGCATGAACCGCGCCAAGTCGGTTGCCGTCCGCCAATTCGATGCCTTGCCCGGCAAGCAGTTCGCGCAGCTCGCGCCAGACATCCTGTTGGGCAAGTTCAAGCTCGGTCACCGCCTCGCGGACCGCGGCGAGCTGCTGCGAGGGCGTGAATCCATCGATCGACACTTCTTCGATCTTGCGCCGCACCTGCCCTGCAAGACCGGCAACGCGCACGGCCATGAATTCGTCGAGATTGCTGCCGGAGATGGAAAGGAAGCGCAGCCGCTCAAGCAGGGGATAGTCAGGGTTGCAGGCCTCGGACAGCACCCGCTGGTTGAACGAGAGCCAGCTCAGCTCGCGATTGAAATAGCGCTCGCTCGCCGAAAAGCCTGCGCCTTTCCGCTGGGCACTATCGATAACCACCATTTTCACGCCCGCCCCGAGTGACATTCTATCCTTTCCGTTGGCCGCGCTTTGTTACAGGCCGGTGACAATCACACGGCAAATCCGGGCATGGTCCGGTGATTGCCCTTATTCGCCGATAATCTCTCCGGCCTCGTTCGCGACCACTTTCAGCACCGCCGTCCAGGCATCGACGTTCTGCTGAAGCTGCACCGGATCGACCTTGTCCAGCGTGTCGTCAGGCGTGTGGTGCAAGTCGAAATAGCGGGTTCCATCCTGGCTGAGGTCGATCACCGCGAGCTTTTGCGCCTCGCTGATCGCGCCCACATCTGCGCCGCCATCGGCCTTGTCGGCGCTCGGCACGATACCCATCGGGTTCAGCGCCGCCTTGACCTTGTCGGCCACCGGTTTGGCGACGCGGTTGAACTTCACGTTCCACACCCGGTCCGCGCCAAAGTCGCTTTCCATGGCGAGCGCGTGCGGATCATTGGCGTGCGCCTTGCCATAGGCTGCGCCGCCGAACACGCCGATTTCTTCTGACCCGGCCCAGAGCACGCGGATGGTGCGTAGCGGCTTGCCACCGGCCTGCGCCTTCAGCGCCGCCGCCGTGACAATCGCGCAGCCCGCGCCGTCATCGATCACGCCCATACCGATGTCCCAGCTGTCGAGGTGGCAGGCGACGATGATCTTGGGCAGCGTAGGGTCGCGCCCCGGCAAGTCGGCAATGACATTGCCCGATGGCAAGTCCGGAGTGGTGCGGCCAGTGAGCGTCAAGGCCAGCTTCATCGGCTTGCCGGTCTTGGCGATCAGCGCGACCATGTCGGCATCGGGGTTGGCAATCGCGCCAGCGGGGATCGCGGTAACGCCGGTGGGCCAATTCGTCGCGCCGGTGTGCGGGTTGCGATGCTGGTCCGTGCCGATCGAGCGGATGACGATGCCGATCGCGCCCTTCTGCACGGCAATGGCAGGGCCTTGGCGGCGGACATTGCCGTAAGGACCATAGCCCGAGCCATCCTGATTTGCGCGCATTGCGTGATCGACAAAGGCGATCTTGCCAGCCAGCGATCCCGCCGGCGCGGCCTTCAGCGCATCGAGCGTCTGAAAATAGACGAGGTCGCCCGAAATTCCGGCATCCGGCGTGGTCCCGCTGTAACCGAGCGCAGTCACCGCCAGCTTGTGCGGATAAGGTGCGGTCAGCACAGCGCTTTCATTGCCGCGTACATAGCTGGTGACGGTGAACGGCTCTATCGTGACGTTCGAAAACCCCAGCGCCTTCAGCCGCGCCGTAGCCCAGTCGCGGGCGCGGGCCTCGGCCGGGGAGCCGGCCATGCGCGGGCTGACTTCCATGGTCAGGTCGGTCAGGATCGACAGGGCCGATCCCTTGTCTCGTTGAGTTTCCTGGGCCTGGGCGGTGGAGAGGGAAAGGGCGATGGCGGCGGCGCAGGTGGCTGCGCGAACGGAATTAATGGTCATGACGGAGAAGCTAGCCGCCCATTGCCCCCTCGGCAATCCCGGGACCAATTGCGACAATTTGCGTCATGACACCCATTCAGTGCAGGATCAGTTTACGGATGCGAAAGTCGGCAGGATAGGGAGCCAATATCAATGGCCGATGTTGAAATTGCCTTGAACCGCTTCGGAATCGGCTGGAAAGCCGGTGAGGCCCCGCCGGCAAACCCGGGGCGTTGGCTGCTCGACCAGATTGGGCGTTATGATCCGGCCCCCGCCGCAATAGCCGCCCTGCCCCGCACGCCCGAACAGATCGGCAAGCTGGCCGCCTTGCAGACCGCCCGGACCGAGCGGCGGCAGGACCGTGCGGAAGCGGCGAAAGAGCCGGCGATGGAGCCGGCAATGGCCGCCGCCCAGCCCCGTCCTGAAGCGCAATTGCTTAAGCCTCTGCGCGACAGCTACGTTCAGGCCGCAGGCGCGCGCATGGCTCAGGCGGTCGCCACTGACACGCCATTCATGGAGCGACTGGTGGCCTTCTGGTCGAACCATTTCGCCGTATCGACCGACAAGGCGACCGTTGTCGGGCTCGCTGGCACGTTCGAGAATGAAGCGATCCGGCCCTATATCACCGGCAAGTTCTCCGACCTGCTGTTTGCCGCCGTGCGCCATCCGGCCATGCTGCTGTTCCTCGATCAGGCGCAGTCGATCGGGCCGAATTCCCTGATCGGCCAGCGCGCCCAGCGCCGCGGGGCGGAACGTCAACCCGGCATTAACGAGAACCTCGCGCGCGAAATCATGGAGCTGCATACGCTCGGCGTGCGCAGTGGCTATACGCAGGCCGATGTCACCGAATTTGCCAAGGCGCTGACCGGAACGACCGTAACCGGCCTCGGCCGCCTCGCCCGCCTGCTGCCTTACGATTCCGGGCGCGCCGCCTTTGTCGAACAATTGCACGAACCCGGCGCGCGCACGGTTATGGGCAAAAAATACCCGCAGGCGGGCGAAGCACAGGGCCGCGCCATTCTGAACGATCTGGCGGCGCACCCGGCCACCGCGCGTCATGTCGCAACCAAGCTCGCCCGGCATTTCGCGGCGGACGATCCGCCCCCCGCGCTCGTGGCGCGGCTGGAGCAGGTCTACCTCAAGACCGGCGGCGACTTGCCCTCGCTTTACCGTGCGCTGATCCATAGTCCCGAGCCGTGGAGCAATCCCGGCGCCAAGTTCCGCCAGCCTTGGGAATGGCTCGTCGCGGTGCAGCGGGCGACCGGGCTGGTCATCCCGGCGCAGGGCGGGCAGTTCAGCCTCAACCAGCTTGGCCAGCCGACATGGCGCCCCGGGTCCCCCGCCGGATGGGACGATCTGGCAGCAAGCTGGGCCGCACCCGATGCGCTGTTGCGGCGGGTGGAACTGGCGAACCGATACTCCCGCAACCTCGCCACGCTGGACTCGCGGGCGCTGGCGCCCCGGCTGTTCCCCGAAAGCCTGAGCGAGGCCACGCGCACCGCTGTGGCCCGCGCCGATTCCGGGCAGCAGGCGCTCGCGCTGCTGCTGGTTTCCCCTGAAATGCTGCGGAGGTAATCCGATGACGCTCTCCCTCAATCGCCGCCACATGCTCGGTGCTCTAGGCGCGGCGACACTGCTGCCCACCCGGCTGGCCTATGCCGCAGCGGCCCAAAGCGAGCGGCGCTTCGTCTTCATAATCCAGCGCGGCGCGGCGGACGGGCTGGCGACGCTGGCCCCGCTCGGGGATCCGGCCTTCGAACGCTCGCGCGGCGCCCTTGCTGCGGATTTTCCCGGAGCGGCCAAGCTCGACACCACCTTTGCCCTGCACCCGGCGCTGGCCGGAATGGGCGCGCTCTATGCGCAGAAGCAGGCGCTGTTCGTCCACGGTGTCGGCATTCCCTACCGCGACAGATCACACTTCGATGCACAGAACGTGCTCGAGACCGGGGGCGCCAAGCCTTATGAAAGCAAGGACGGCTGGATGAACCGGCTGCTCGCGCTGCTTCCCGGCGGCACCCGCGCCATGGCCGTCAGCCCGACCGTCCCCGCCGCATTGCGTGGCCCCCGCGACGTGACCAGCTACGCCAATTCGCGCCTGCCCGATCCCGATGCCGAACTGATGAGCCGCGTTTCGCAGATGTACGCAGGCGACAAGCAGCTCCACGCGCTGTGGGAAAGCTCGATGCAGGCAAAGGCGATGGCCGCCGGCAATGATGACAGCGGGCAGGACCCGGTCGCCACCGGCAAGCTGGCGGCAAGCCTGCTCTCCGGCCCGAGCGGCGCGCGCGTTGCCATGATCGAGACCGGCGGCTGGGACACGCATTACCAGCAGAAGGGCCGGATCGAACGCCAGCTCACGGGCCTAGACGCGATGGTCGGCGCGCTGAAGACCGGGCTTGGTGCGGCGTGGAGCGAGACGCTGGTGCTGGTCGCCACCGAATTCGGCCGCACGGTCGCGCCCAATGGCACCGGCGGCACCGACCATGGCACCGGCTCGCTCGCCATGCTGCTCGGCGGCACGGTCAGCGGCGGCAAGGTGGTGAGCGACTGGCCGGGCCTTGCGCAGGGACAACTGTTCGAGGGCCGCGACCTCAAACCCACGCTGGCACTTGACGCGGCGATTGCCGGGGCAGTCGCTGCGCACTTCGGGCTTGATCCGGCGCTGGTGCTGGCCACCTGCTTCCCCGGCGGCGGCAGCAAGCCGATCGGTGGATTGATCCGCGCCTGAACCTTGCGCCGTGCACTGGGCGCTGGCACTAGCCGGCGATGCTGCGTGCGCTCACCCCGCTTCAGGCCCGCTGTCTTGCCGCGCTGCTGGCGGCCTTTGCGCTGTGGTGCGGCGTACAGTGCATGGCCCCCGCCCCCGATGTAGCGGTGACCAGCGCCAGTTATACCGACATCCAGCTTTATCAGGACATCGCCGAGAAGGTCCGCACCGGCACACCCTATCACCAGGCCGCGCGCGATTTGCAGAGCGCCCATGATTACCCGACCCAGCCTTTCGTCACGGTGCGCCTGCCGACCCTTGCCCTCATGGCTGCCGCGCTGGGCTGGAAGGCACTGCAGGGGATCCTTGTCGGCGTTCTGCTGCTCGCCGTCATCCGCTGGTATCGCATCGCCGCCTCGATCACCCCTTGCGAGGCGCTGGGGACGGCGCTGCTGATCCTTGCCGGCGGGGCGATGGTCACCCAGCCCGGACTGATCGCCATGCACGATTTCTGGGCCGGGGTACTGACCTGCGCCGCGATGACCTTTCGCGGGACGAAGCGATGGCCATTCGCGGTGCTTCTCGCCGGGGCCGCGCTGATGATCCGCGAACTGGCCCTTCCTTTCGCGCTCCTCGCTCTCGTTTTTGCGTCCGCGGAGCGGCGACGCGGCGAGGCAATCGGCTGGGCCGTACTCATTGCGGTGTTCGGCGTGGTCATGCTGTTCCACGCGCAGGCAGTCCATGCTGTCGTCCTGCCAACCGACAAGCATTCCGCCCCGTGGACCGGACTGCTGGGCATCACCGGCCTGCTGCGCGACCTGACCGATACCAGCGTGCTGGGCATCTTGCCCGCGTGGCTGGCCTACGCGCTGATCCCGCTCGCGCTGCTGGGATGGACCGCCGCGCCGCGCGGTTTCGCAGCTTTCGGACTGCTTTATTGCCTCGGTATCGCGGCGATGATCGCGCTGTTTTCGCGGCCTGACAATTTCTACTGGGCCTGCCTGCTCCAGCCGCATTGGTTCATCGGCTTCGCCTTCCTGCCGCGCGCCCTGCGCGAACTGTCGCAAGCCGCGCTTGCGAGGCGCGCCCCCGCCCTGTAGAGGCGCGGCAAATCCTGCAATCCAAGACCAGAGGTACACCCGTGGCCGCTCAATATGCCTATGTCATGAAGGACATGACCAAGACCTTCCCCGGCGCGCCCAAGCCGGTGCTGAGCAACATCAGCCTGCAGTTCTATCAGGGCGCGAAAATCGGCATCGTCGGCCCCAACGGAGCGGGCAAGTCTACCCTGATGAAGATCATGGGCGGCATCGACAAGGACTACACGGGCGAGGCATGGCCGGGTGAGAACATCACCGTCGGCTATCTCCCGCAGGAGCCCGAGCTCGACAAGACCAAGACCGTGCTGGAAAACGTCAAGGACGGCGCGCGCGAAGTTGCTGACATGGTTGAACGCTTCAACCAGATCGGCATGGAAATGGGCGAAGACGGCGCTGATTTCGATGCGCTGGGCGCCGAAATGAGCGAGCTTCAGGACAAGATCGACGCGGTCGATGGCTGGACACTCGACAACCAGCTCGAAGTCGCGATGGAAGCCCTGCGTTGCCCCCCCGGCGACTGGGCGGTGGACAATCTGTCGGGCGGTGAAAAGCGCCGGATCGCGCTCACCCGCCTGCTGATCCAGAAGCCCGGCATCCTGCTGCTCGACGAACCGACCAACCACCTCGATGCCGAAAGCGTCGAATGGCTGGAAAACCACCTCAAGGACTATGCCGGCGCGGTGCTGATGATCACCCACGACCGCTACTTCCTTGATAACGTGGTCGGCTGGATCCTCGAACTCGATCGCGGGAAATACTTTCCTTACGAAGGCAACTATTCGACCTACCTTGAAAAGAAGGCCAAGCGCCTCGATCAGGAAGACCGCGAGGAAAGCGGCAAGTCGAAGGCAATCCAGCGCGAACTGGAATGGATCCGCCAGACCCCGGCCGCACGTCAGGTCAAGTCAAAGGCCCGTATCCGCAAGTTCGAGGAACTGCAGAACGCGCAGGACAATCGCCCGATCAGCAAGGCCCAGATCGTCATCCAGGTGCCCGAACGCCTTGGCAGCAAGGTGATCGAGGTCAACAATGTCTCGAAGGCTTA
>NZ_JANPGP010000003.1:0-8129 GCF_031424035.1 Novosphingobium sp. | reverse complement strand
AGGACACCCTACATAGATGAGGACGGCGCGGATGGAGGCGGGTTTCCCCCCTGTTGCCCTGGCCTCCCCAAGGTCTGCTCCGTCAAGCGTGACGAACGCACAAAGGAACCCTCGCTCCAATGCCCCCGGAGCGGGGGTTTTCTTTTTTTGGGTTTCGCGCAAAGGCCGCGAAGAGCGCAAAGAGTTCTGCGAGCCGAAGGATCATGCCTTCAATCAGCACGCTGTCTAGCACTGGCAGCAGTGTTTGGAGCTGGCTTCGCCACAAGGACAACATCTTCGCGCCCTTTGCGCCCTTTGCGCGAAACCAAATAGTTCCATCGCGGGCCGAAAGCATCTAACGCCCTTCCCATGCTGTCCGTTGCCACCTGGAACATCAATTCCGTCCGCCTGCGCGCCGAACAGGTGACGCGGTTCCTTTCTGAACAGGCGCCTGACGTGCTCTGCCTGCAGGAGATCAAGTGCGCCGAGCACCTGTTCCCGCACGATGTGTTCGAGGCTGCGGGATATACCCACCGCGCCGTGCACGGGCAGAAGGGCTATCACGGCGTTGCCACAGTCAGCCGCGTGCCCTTGCGCGAATTCAGCCGGCATGACTGGCAGGACAATGGCGAGGCGCGCCATGTCGGGGTGGAACTGCTTGGCCCCGCAGGTCAGGGCCTGATCATCGAGAATGTCTATATTCCCGCCGGCGGCGACATTCCCGACCGCGAGGCCAATGCCAAGTTCGGCCAGAAACTCGATTTCCTTGAGCGCATGACCCGCTGGGCCGATGCGCTCGATCGGCCGACGCTGATCGTCGGCGATTTCAACATCGCTCCGCTGCCCGAGGACGTTTACGACCACAAGGCGCTGCTCAAGGTGGTCAGCCACACGCCGCTCGAAGTCGAAACGCTCACTCGCTTTGCCGATGCCCACGGCTGGGTCGATCTGGGCCGCAAGCACATCCCCGCGCCGGAACGCAACTGGTCGTGGTGGTCCTATCGCACCTATTGGCAGGAAAAGGATCGCGGGCGCCGGCTCGATCACATGTGGGCCTCGCCCGAACTGGCGGCGCAATCGCGCGCTCACCGCTTCGTCGAGGAAACCCGCCGTTGGGAACAGCCGAGCGATCATGTGCCGCTGGTGACGGAGTTCGATCTTTGAGAGCGACTCCCAAAAGGGCGGGCCGGTGAGGGCAACGCGGCGTGTTGCCTTGGCGCTGGACGCCTTGCGACACGGCTGGCCGGTCGAGGTCGATGGTGTGCTGCGCCTGCTGCCCGCCGAAACCGGCTTCGGACCTGATGTTACATCCCCTCGCCTGCTGATTTCCTCGGCGCGGGCGATCACGCTCAAACTGGCGAACCAGCGCGAGGCGGCGGAACCCCATGCCCCGGTACTGATCCGGGGCGGCGATCCGTTCACCCTTTCACAAGCGCGGGTGATCGCCGATCCGGCGCTGGACCTTGCCAATCCGCTCAAGGGGCCGTTCCTTGCCGAACATCTAGATCATGCTGCATCGGCGCGCACGGCAATGGAGCTGGCGCTGCTGGCCGGGATTCTGCCCGCCTTCCTGATCGATCCAGCGGGCTGCGGAGAAGCGCAGGTCGTCTCCTCAGGCGATCTCGCCGAATGGCGCGACACGCGGCACCTCGCCGTCGCCGCCCGCGCCCGCCTGCCGGTGGCGGCCTGCGAAGATGCCGAGATTGTCGCGTTCCGCTCTGCTGACGACATGCGCGAGCACGTGGCTCTGGTGATCGGGCAGCAGAACGGCGAGCGCGCGCCCTTGGTGCGCCTCCATTCCGAATGCCTCACCGGCGACCTGCTCGGCAGCCTCAAATGCGATTGCGGCCCGCAGCTCGACGCGGCAATTGAAGCGATGGCGGATGAAGCGGCGCAGGGCGGCTGGGGCGTGCTGCTCTATTTGCGGCAGGAAGGGCGCGGCATCGGCCTGGTCAACAAGCTGCGCGCTTACGAATTGCAGGATCAGGGTTTCGATACCGTCGATGCCAACAACCGCCTCGGCCTGCCCAGCGAAGCGCGCGACTTTCCTGTCGCGGCGCGGATGCTGGCGCTGCTGGGCGTGCGGACGATCCGGCTGATGACCAACAATCCCGGTAAGGTCGATGCCTTGCAATCAGAGGGCGTCGAGGTAACCGAACGGGTGCCGCACCAGTTGCCACCCAATCCGCACAATGCCCGCTATTTGGCGACAAAGCGCGACCGGACGGGGCACTTGCTCTAGGTCAGCGTCGTTCAAACGGTTTGAGGCGCGCACCGAGCACGTTCTGACCGATCGCCAGTCGGTCGCCCGACCAGTCCGCCACCCAGACCGTGTCGCGCTCCAGCCCCGGGACCAGCCGCGCGTCATTGCCTTCGATACGCAGGCCGGCCGAACTGTTGGTCCGGCCCTCGGCAGCCACCGCGATGAAGGCCGAGTAATTCTCCTTGTGCTGCCCCTGAACGAACCAGTTGCCGGCGATCTTGCCGGTTGCCCCTGCCGGCAGGTCGATCATGTAATTGGTCCACTTGCCCTGCGAATCGTCGAAGCTGGATGCCAGCACGGCGATCTTGGCGGCGCGGCTTTTCAGGTAGTGCCCGCCGCGTCCGATCTCGAACCTGCTGCGCGTTACGGTGAGCGCGCCGAAGCCGCCGACGTAGATCGAATGCGCGCAGCCAGCGCTGAATTCGCAGGTGCCAAGCCGAGTGAAAGTGCTCTTGTCGACGGTCAGTGTCGAATTGGGCTCGTCGGCTGAGAGGATGCCCTGCTGGCTGTCACGGAACCAGCTTTGCGATACAGAGATGAGGCCCTTTTCGGCGCGGATACCGGCGCCGTTCCCTGCGCCCGACTTCAGGTTGGCGAAGACCAGCCCCTCAACATGCGTCGTGCGCCCGCGCAGCACCAGTGCCGCCTTGTCCTCACAGGCCTCGCCTTCTAGCACCGATTGCCCGGCGACGGCGGCGGTGAAGGTCACGTCCCCCGCCTCTTGAACTGCGCAGTCACGGAACCGGCCCGAGGCAATCTGCACCGTCCCGCGCCCGTCACCGATGGCATTCACCGCGTCCTGCAGGCGGGCATAGCCCTTGCCGGTTTCGACCACGGTGTAAGGCGCACCGCTTTGTGCCCAGAGCGGTGCCGATGCGAGGGTGCCGGCGATGGAGGCCAGCGCGAGAAGGTGAGTCTTTTTCATCCCGCTGGCATAACCGCGCGTCGGTCAAGATCGGGTAAATGCGTTCATCACCTTGGCGCGGGTTACTCCTCTTTCTTCGCGGGCCGTCCGCGCTTTGCCGGTTCTGCCGGGGCAACCTTGATCCCGCGACGCGCCATGGCCTCACGCAGCAGCACTTCCACCTCGGCATTCACCGAGCGGAAATCGCCCGCTGCGGCCCGCTCCAGAGCCGCATAGAGCGCCGGATCGAGCCGCAGGGGAAAGGATTTTCGCGCCGGAGGAGCCATCAGACTTACTGGTAAAGCGAGCCCGTGTTGACCACCGGCTGGGTGTCCCGCTCCCCGCAGAGAACGACCATCAGGTTCGAGACCATCGCCGCCTTGCGTTCATCGTCGAGATGGACAACGCCCTTCTCTGCCAGCATCCCGAGCGCCATTTCGACCATGCCGACCGCGCCTTCAACCAGCGTCTTGCGCGCCGCGACTACGGCTTCTGCCTGCTGGCGGCGGAGCATGGCGCCGGCGATTTCCTGAGCATAGGCAAGGTGAGTGAAGCCGCATTCATCGACCGAGATGCCGGCCATCGCGAGGCGCGCGATCAGTTCCTTGCGCAGTTCGACGCCAACCTCGTCATGGTTGCCGCGCAGGGTAACCTCGGCGTGGGCGAAATCGTCATAGGGATAGCGCGAGCCGATAGTGCGCACCGCCGCCTCGATCTGGACCATGACGAAGGCCTTGTAATCATCGACATCATACAGCGCCTGCGCCGTATCGACCACGCGCCAGACCACCTGGGCGGCCATTTCGATCGGGTTGCCGCGCAGATCGTTGACCTTGATCTTGTCGGAGACAAGGTTGTTGGCGCGGACCGAAATCTTGGCCTTGCCCATCCACGGCCAGACCCAGCGCAGGCCGGTGTTGCGATCGGTGCCACGGTACGAACCGAACAGCGTGATCGCCACGGCCTGATTCGGCTGGATCATGTAGAAGCCCGAGGCAATTACCATCAGGGCCACGACACTGAGCGCCGAGCGCACGACAAAGCCGAACACCGCGTCTTCCGCCGGATCGCCGCCGGCAAAGGCAATGATGCGCCAGATCGTCAATGCCAGCAGCAGCAGGAACAGGACGAACATCACGTAGCCGCTGGTGCTCCACGCACCGCGTTCGCGGCTGGATGTCATCGCGTTATGGGTATCGGGCATGGCACTTAACCCCCTTCAAAATCTGATATCATATTAATATCGCGATTCGCCGGCACGTCAAGAGGACTTGAAAGTGGAGCGCATCGGTCCTAAATAATCCTTGCGGGACCGGGCCCCTCTGGCGCGGCATGCTGGCCAATCGGCAGTATGCTTCGTGATGTCGGACCGCATCGGATGTACCGATGCTATGGGTCCGGGTCCTTCCCCCTATCCCTCCCCAGGCCCTTGGCTCGGTGCGTCCGATCGAACTCAACTCCGTTCGAAAGGGTTACATCTGATGTCCGACCGCGTTTTCCTCTTGATGGAACGCCACCAGAAGCTGGACGAGGCGCTGCGCCTTGCCCGCCATCGCAAGGCTGCCGACCCGCTTGAGGTCGCCCGGCTGAAAAAGCTGAAGCTCGCGATCAAGGATCGCATCGCCGGCCTCCTTCGCCGCCGCAAAGCCTTCGGCTGACACCGCATAGCACTGCAAGAGACGCCGGGACGGGCCGCAGGGTCTGCCCCGGCGCATTGCGTCAATAACAGGGACTGACTGATGGAATTCCTCTTCGCCGACTGGCTCGGCACGCCGGCCTGGTTCTGGCTGTCCTTCGCCGGCATCGTGCTGGCACTCACCGCCTTCGATCTTGGCGTCCTCCACAAGGAGGACAAGGAAATGGGCATCGGCGAAAGCTTGAAGCTCACCGCCTTCTACATCACCATAGCCATGCTGTTCGGCGTCTGGGTTTGGATCGCCAAGGGTGCTGATCTGGGCATGAAGTACTACACCGGCTTCTTTATCGAAAAGGCGCTGTCGATCGACAATGTCTTCGTTATCAGCCTGATCTTCACCTTCTTCGCGATCCCGGCGAAGTACCAGTACCGCGCGCTGTTGTGGGGCATTCTGGCGGTGATCGTACTGCGCGGCGCCATGATTGCTGCGGGTGCGGCGCTGGTCGAGCAGGCCTATTGGGTGCTTTACATCTTCGCGGCTTTCCTTGTGTTCACCGGCATCAAGATGTTCTTCGCGGGCGACCACAATCCCGACATTGCCAAGAACCCGGCAGTGCGCTGGATCAGCAACCATATGCGCGTGACCAAGGAGCTGCATGACCAGCACTTCTTCGTGAAGGTGCCGGACGAGAAGACCGGCAAGCTGGTGCGGGCCGCAACCCCGTTGTTCCTCGCGCTGGTGGTGATCAACCTGGCCGACCTTGTTTTCGCGGTCGATTCGGTGCCGGCGATCTTCGCGATCACCACGGACACTTTTATCGTCTATACCAGCAACATCATGGCGATCCTCGGCCTGCGGGCGCTGTATTTCGCGCTCTCGGCGATGATCCACCGCTTCTATTACCTGAAGTATGCGCTGGCCGCCGTGCTGGTGTTCATCGGCTCGAAGATCTTCGTCTCCGACTTCCTGCTGGGCGGCGACAAGTTTCCGCCGCTCGCCAGCCTGCTGGTGACCTTCGGGCTGATCGGCGCGGGTGTGGCCTACTCGCTGTGGAAGACCCGCCACGGCGAGGATGCCGCGCCGCAGCTGCCGCATGATGCCATCCGGCCGTGAGGCTCAGTGCTGGCGGATAACCGCCAGGAACGCATCGCCGTAGGCTTCCAGCTTGCGGGTCCCGACCCCGCCGATCTCGCCCAGCGCGGCGAGTGAGGCGGGGCGGACCGAGGCCATTTCGCGCAAGGTGGCGTCGTGGAAGATCACGTAGGGCGGCAGTCCCGCCTCCGCCGCCAGTTCGCGGCGCAGCGCGCGCAATGCTTCGAACAGCGGATCGCCGAGCGGGTTGGCACCGCCCTTGTCGCGAGTGCCGCGGCCACCCCTTGACCGCTTCTCATTCGCCGGTGGCAGGACGACCGGCAGCATCACATCGCCCGTCAGGATCGCGCGCGCGTCCCCTGCCAGCATCAGTCCGCCGTGTTCGTTCGCCACCAGTGCGCCGCGCGCCTGCAGCGCCCGGGCGACGGGTTTGAGGAGCCGCGCCTCGTCCGATTCAAGAATGCCGAAGACAGTCAGCCGGTCATGTCCGCGCTGGACAATGCGGTCGTCGCTGATGCCGCTGAGCACCTTTTCCAGATGGCCGATGCCAAAGCTCTGCCCGGTGCGGTAAGCGGCGGAGAGCAGCTTTTGCGCCACCACCGACCCATCGGCGACGCCCGGCGCGTCAAGGCAATTGTCGCAATTGCCGCACTTTTCGGGCGGGCTTTCTCCAAAGTGGCGCAAGAGGATCGCGCGGCGGCAACCGGGGCTTTCGACCAGCGCCGACAGCGCATCAAGGCGGGTGCGCTCGCCCTTGCGGCGGCTCTCGTCCATCTCGGACAGCCGTTCGCGGGCAAGCACGAAGTCTGCCGGTGCCCAGAACATGACCGCCACCGAATCGTCTCCATCACGGCCCGCGCGGCCGGTTTCCTGATAGTAGCTCTCAATCGATTTCGGCACGCCAGCGTGGGCAACGAAGCGCACGTCGGGCTTGTCGATGCCCATGCCAAAGGCGATCGTCGCGACCATCACCATGCTTTCCGACGCCACGAAAGACGCCTGCACCGCGGCACGGCGCTCGGGTTCAAGCCCCGCGTGATAGAACGCCGCCTCGCGCCCCGACCGCGTGATGGCGGCGGCAATGTCCTCGGTCGCCTTGCGGCTCGGCGCGTAGACGATGCCCGCTCCCGGGAGCCGCTGGAGCAGGTCGATGATCTGCCGCGTGCCCGAATCGCGGGCGGTGATGGCGTAGCGGATATTCGGGCGGTCGAACCCGGCGACGATCAGGCCCTCGTCCGGAATGCCGAGTTGGCGCAGGATGTCCGCGCGGGTCGCCTGATCGGCGGTGGCGGTGAGCGCGAGGCGCGGCACGTCCGGGAAGCGGTCGAGCACCGGGCGCAGCATCCGGTAGTCGGGACGGAAGTCGTGACCCCACTCCGAAACGCAATGCGCCTCGTCGATGGCGAACAGCGCGATGGGCGCGCGTTCGAGCAGCGCCTGAAAACCCGCGGTCGAGGCTCGTTCCGGGGCGACATAGAGCAGGTCGAGCTCGCCCCGGCGGAAGGCCTCGGCGGTAGCGGCGTTGTCCGAATCGGCGGAGGTCATCGAGGCAGCGCGGATCCCGGCCGCCTCTGCCGAGCGGATCTGGTCGTGCTTCAGCGCGATCAGCGGCGAGATGACGATCGCCGTCCCCGCCCGCGCCACTGCCGGCACCTGGTAACATAGCGACTTGCCCGCCCCGGTCGGCATGACGGCCAGGCTGTGCTGCCCAGCCATCACCCGGCCAATCACCGCCTCCTGCACCCCGCGGAAAGCGGCATGGCCGAAGACGCTGTCGAGGATTTCAACTGGGCTGGCTGTCACTTTGCCTCGGCGTTCATTGTTCTCCCGAAGCCGTCGCTGCGCCGGGCGTCAAGCCGTGATAGCGCAGCATCGGCGTCACATCGGGGTCGCGACCGGTGAAGTTGCGGTACATGGTGCCAAGCTCGACCGTATTGCCACGCGACAGGATCAGGTCGCGGAAACGCTGGCCATTGGCCCGGTTCAGCCCGCCATTCTGCTCGAACCAGGAATAGGCGTCATGGTCCAGCATCTGGGTCCAGATGTAGGCATAATAGCCGGCCGAATAGCCATTGCTCCAGATGTGCATGAAATAGGGCGTCTTGTAACGCGGCGGCACGTCGGCAGAGTCGAAGCCGCCTGCGGCCAGCGCCTTGGCCTCAAAGGAGTCGGCGCTCTGGCGCGGCGCAGAAACCGGCAGGCTGTGCCAGTCCAGGTCGAGCTTGGCCGCCTCGACTGTTTCGCCGAAATCGAA
>NZ_JANPGP010000002.1:0-7031 GCF_031424035.1 Novosphingobium sp. | reverse complement strand
GTAATTCCCCAAGGATAGGGATGGCTGCCTTCAATGCGCAGATTAAGATTCCAGTCGTTGAACCGGTCCTGCTGCTGAAAATGTTGTGGCCGCAAGAACATGCCTTCGCGCCACGCCACTCTTCCGCCGGCAAACATTCAATCCCCCCAGTTGCTATCAGCATCGGATTCGACTTACAGCACACGACGAAACGGTCGAAATGTCTAGCGCATTCGAGCGATCATCTGTTGCTTTTGATGCCAATACTGGAAAGCCGGGGCACGATACCAGCATGGACAGGGATGATACCTTCTCGTTCGATCCCCGCGCATGGTCGCCAGCGCGGCCCGAACCGGCGTCAACGGTCCAGCCGGCAGAGGTTGCCGTCCCGGCGGCGCTGTCAAATTTGCGGCGCATGGCCATGGCCGGCAGCGGATCACTGGCGCTGATTATCGGCGGAGTGTTCCTGGCCTGGACCCTGCGCGATCCGGTACCCGCCGCCACTCCGCAAGCCGCTGCAAGCGCGCCGGCACCGGTGCAAGCAGTGGCAGCAACGTCCAAGCGCATCCTCAACCTCAACAGCCCGTTCGAGCTGGAAGCCGCGCTTGTCGCCAACGGGGTGAGCGCCGCCGATGCCAAGGCTTCGTCCAACTCCACGCTGACCGCCTTGGGCCAGACGATGCAGCCGCTACGGGTGGT
This sequence comes from Novosphingobium sp., assembly GCF_031424035.1. Lineage (GTDB taxonomy): Bacteria > Pseudomonadota > Alphaproteobacteria > Sphingomonadales > Sphingomonadaceae > Novosphingobium. Next base: position 6,353 of record NZ_JANPGP010000002.1, on the reverse strand, counting down.
CATCAATATTGGCGGTGATGGCGCGGAGCTGACTTTGCAGCGGCTGGAGCTGTCCTTCCTCGACAGTTCTGGGGCCGTCGTCACCCGGCAGGCCGATGGCAGTTTCGCCGCCAGCAAGGTCGCGGCATCGCTTTCAACCCAGACGATCATGCGCCGCGGCCAGAAAAACGACGTCGATTTCTATTCATCGGCCGTTGCAGCGGGAATTACGGATAGCCTTGTGCCGACTTTTGCGCAGGCCTTTGTCTACGACTTCAACTTTCAGACCGAAATCAATACCGGCGATGTGTTCGAAGCGGTGTTCGAACAGCAAGTCAATACTGCCGGGCAGCCTGTCGGCCCGCCCAAGCTGCTTTACGCGTCGATGGAGACCCCGGCCAAGTCGCGCGCGCTCTACCGCTATAAACCGCAAGGCGATGAAGAAGGCTGGTTCGATGGCAACGGCCGCAGCGTCCGCCGCTCTTTCATGCGAACACCGGTCGAAGGCGCGCGCATTTCATCGCACTTTGGCATGCGTTTCCACCCGGTGCTGCATTACACACGCCTGCACGGCGGAATTGACCTTGCCGCGCCGACGGGCACGCCAATCTATGCGGCGTCGGCAGGCACGATCACTGCCGCCCGGCCATCTGGCTGCGCCGGCAACATGGTCATGATCAAGCATGATAACGGCTGGGAAACCCATTATTTCCACCTCGTCAAATATGCACCTGATATCCAGGCAGGCATGCGGGTCGAACAAGGTCACCTGCTGGGCGGCGTCGGCATGACTGGCAATTGCGTGACCGGTCCGCATCTCCATTACGAGATCGTGATCAACGGGGAAAAGGTGGATCCGGAAACCATCCCGACCGAAGAAGGCAAGCGGCTGGCCGGGGCTGAACTGACCGCCTTCATCAAGGAACGCGATCGGATCGACGTGGCCCGCGCCAAGCACGCGAGCTGACCGGTTCAGGTTTTGCCGGCGCTCGTCCGGTCGCCCGCCGCGAGCAGCGGCAGGATCAGCGCGGTCAGCGCAATGGTCACCGGCACGGCCACGTTCATGCCTTCACCCGAGCCGCCCCAGATCGCCGCGCCCACCAGTTCGAAATCGAAGATCGAACCATGCGGCGGCGATCCCGGATTAGGGTCGAGCCCGAACAGCTCCGCTTCCGACCAGTTCCACGCAAAGTGCGCACCGATCGAACACCACAGGTTACCTGTCCGCAACATCAGCAGGCCAAACAGCAGGCCGGCGAGGAAAATGTTGGCGAGCGACAGCACGCTCCGCGCCCCGCCTGACAAATGGAGCGCGGAAAAAGCGATCGCCGCCAGGGTGACTGCCGCCGTTCCGCCAACGCGTGGCACCAGCCTTTGCTGCAGCCAGCCGCGCAGGCAAAACTCCTCCACGGCGGCGGCAAACAGGGTCACCAGACTGGCGGTAATCAATTCCAGGCCGGCAATCCCCGCCGGTTCGGGATTGGCGACAGCGTGGTTGCCGACCCACGATTGCAGCAGCGCAATCAGCATGCCGAAGGTCCCAAGCGCGACGCCGATGGCAAAGGCCGGAGCGCTGCGCAGCAGGCGCTTTGGGGCCTCCACCGGGCTGAACCGCATCAGCACCCACGAAATCAGCAGCACGCCGGAGAATACCAGCAGGTTGGCGATCAGGTCGATCTTGCCGGGGCTCATTTCCGGATCGAGCCAGCCGGCCGTCAGCGCCTGATCGAGCAGAAGCGTGGCGAGGTATATCCATGCCGCGTTGAGCGCCAGGCCGACGCCGATCAGCAACCAGAAACCGAAAGCCGGTTTTGCCGGCAGCGTGGCAGCGGGCTGCGGCACGGGCGCTGGTCCGGGTGCCGTCGCTGGCCCCGGTGGTGACGCCACAAGCGCGCCGGCTTTTGGCGGGCGGGTCTTGCCGAGCAAGGCGCCAAAGGCATCCTCCTCGTTCATGCCATGGCTCCGGCCAGCACGCGCTCGCCGTCGTGGATCTGGCCGCCGCGCAAGTGAAAGTCGTGATAGTGGCCCGGTTGCGCGGATTCGACCGAGAACCGCTCAACCCCGCGAAACCACGGCGCGATCTCCTCAGGCGTGGCGGCGCTGAAATAGGTCCGCATGACGCGCGGATCGTAAAACCGGAACATCGCCAAGGTGCCATCGGGAAGCTTGGCATTGAGGAATTTCTTCAGGTGGAATTTCACATGCTGCAGGTCGAGCGGCGACAGCAGGGCAATGCCCCAGTTGCGCCCGGCGCCGTCGCGCTTCCACACCGGCATCAAGTTTTCATCGGGGCGCAGTTCGACCAGCCAGGGCAGGGCCGGGGCCAGATCGGGATGAAGCTCGCCCGAGATAAGGCACACGTGACGCGTGCATTTCTGCACCAGGCTCAACAGCCGGGGGTCCTGCGCCCCGTCGATAACGGCGAACCATTTCATGCCAGTCTGGTTATCGGGCATAGTGGTCATAATCAGCCATCGGCTGCCGCAGCTGTACACCTTTTTGGGAAGGGCAAGCCCTCTTTCGCCGCATTGATCAGCGCCTTCGCTTGCGCCGCCGGTGCCAGGTAGCTTCCCGCCGAGGTCAATACGGGCGCCGCTCCACCACCGCCGCCACCGCCGGCATCGCCGATGATCACCGTAGGTGCGCCCATGACGATCACACCGCCGTGCGCCGTCATGTCGCCGATGCGCGCGGCCGGCATGTTGTTGACCATGACCGACGCCGATCCCTTGACGATGGTGTCGGGCGGACCGACGCAGGTCAGCATGTCGCCCACCCGGGCTTGGGCCATCGAGCAGGTAATGACGGTTATCGCGCAAGTCGGAAGGATCGGGCCGCCGACGTGCGGCACCGTGCCCGTGACCATCGGGCAGGTGTGCATGTCGGCAAGGCGCGCGGCTGGGGGCATCAGGAAACCAGTGTGCCCATCAGCCGGCAGGTTTGTAAAGTAAGTTCACGTGATTGACGCAGCGCAGGACTGGCGCGGCAAGGCGCGGTGGATTGGCGGTTCATGACGCGCCGATCCACCGCTCACCCTTGTCAGCGCTTGCCGCTTGCGGTGCCACCGCCGGTTCCGGTCAGCATGTGCTTGGCCGTATCGCCGACCACGAAGAACGCGCCCCAATAGTAGGGATGCGACGACTTAGGGTTGTGCATCAGGCTGCCTTGCGCGGACTTCAGCGCTTCGCCGATAGTGCCGGTGCGACCGGCGCTGTAAAGCGAGCCCATCAGGTCATCGCCTGATTGGTTGGCCGGGATGCGCCAGTAGGTTGCGATCACCGCGCGGGCATTGGCCGAGATGAAGGCGCGGACGAGCCCGTCCAGCGCCGCCTGCGAGGTGTCTTCCTGTCCGGCAATACGCCCTGCAGTGGCTTCTGCACCCGAGCTGGTTTCGCACGCAGCAAGGACAACAAGGTTGGCATTGAGCTTGAGCCGGGCAATCTTGTCATAGCTGAGCAGGCCGTTCGACACGATCGGGCCGTCTTCCGGTGCCGGTGCAATGCCGGCAATCAGGGACGGCGGCACGTCCACCATGCAGCCGTCGATTTCGGTTGAGGTCTGCGGCGAGCCGTGGGTCGCGAAGTGCAGAACCTGATACTGGCTCAGCTCGCCCGCCTCGCTTGCCGCTTCGACGCCTGCATCGGTAAAGGCCGCACCGATCATCGAAGGCGCGCCAGGCACGCCAAGAGACCGCGAGACGATCTGGAGTTGGCTGGCGCTGATCGGAGGGTTGGCGTTCGAAATATCGACCCATGAACCGTATTTGACCGAGCAGCCGACGCCGTTGAACACTGGACGCAAGGCCTGTGCCGGTCCGGGCAAGGCTGCCTGCCCATTTTCACCAAGACCGAGCAGCGGCCGGGGGGCGGTCGATGCCGCCACCTTGGAACGCACGACGGTGAACGAGCGCGGCGAAATGGAAGTGGCGATCTCTGCCTGCGCGGCAAGGAAGCCGACCTTCGAATAATTGAACGAGCCGGATTTGCCCGAAGCCTTGTAGGCCTTGACGCTGTCCGCATCGGTCACGAGCACGCCGGCCGGCAGGTTGCGGAGCTGGCCAGCGGGATCGAAAATCACATATTTCGCCGAGGCCACGGCGCCGGCGGCAGGGCCGGAGATGGCGTTGAACAGGCCGTATGCGGTCTGGACGTCGAAAGGCGAAATGGTCGTCTTGCCGCTGAGCGAAACCTGGCTTCGCGACGTGCTGATCACGCGGCGGGCAAGGTTTTCGACCGAATCTGCCGGGGCTTCGATGCCATAGGTCCAGGCTTCATCGCGGGTGATGACCATGCCGTAAAGCCGCGTGCGGATCCGCGCGAGTTTGAGATAGACTTCGCCTTCACGCAAATTCTCGCGCAGTTCCTTGATCGAGATCGGCGTATCGTCCTGCCGGCTGAAGCGCGGATCGCTGGCCAGGCGCACGTCAATGGTGCCCTTTTCCGCTTCGGCATTGGCGCGCAGACGTTCAAGCCGGGCCTTTTCGGCGGCAGCATCGGGACCAAGGGCAGCAATCTGGTAGCGAAGGCTGGTAATCTGGCGTTCCAGCTCGACGCGGGTGCGAAGGTCACTGGAAATGGTGCCGTCGGCGGCAATGACCGATTCCAGCTTGACCATGTCGCCCGCGATGGCGGGATCGCTGACCACCTGCATCAGGCGGAAGTATTCGTCCTGAAGCGCGGGGTTGGTGCCCTTCTTCACTTCGCCAAGCAGGAATTCGAAATAGCCGATCAGTGCCGGCGCCTGCACGCTGGACGAACGACCCGAGGATACAACCGTATCCACTGCCTCGCGGTATTGCGCAGCCACGTCGCCCGCCGGAAGGCCGGCCTGGCTGGCAAAGGTTGCGCGTTCAAGCTGCAACGCGGCAATGGCTGAACTGTCACCGGCAAAGCTGCCTTCGCTGGCCTTGTCGGACAGACCGATCGGACAGGATGCAGGCGCCGCGCGGCCCTGCATGGTTGCCAGTGCGCAGTCGTAGGCTGCCAGCGCGGCGCCGCTGTTTTTGGCGCGGGCCTCGATACGGGCAACCTGCATCTGTACGCGCGCGCGCAGCCAGTTGATGCCGGCTGGCAGGGCGACCTGATCAAGTACGCGGAAGCTGGAGATTGCGCCGTTTGCCGAATAGATCGCGGCGCGGCTTTCATCGATGCGGTTAAGCCCGAGCAGGGCAACGCTTCGCGCGTAATTCTGCTGAACGTCAAGAACGAGCCAGTTGTACTGGTTCTTGTCCTTGAGGGAGATGCCGCTGGCCTTCGATTTCTCGCTGTCCCGGTTGATGTTGCTCAGCACAAGCGGATTGCTCAGCGGCCGGGATTCCTGGCTGATCGCATTAAGCTCGGTCAGGGCGCGTTCCCATTCGCGCTGGTTGATTGCGTCGAACGAACGGTAGGTCCGCAGGGCACGTTCCAGATAGGCACCGCGCTCCGAATTGGTGTTGTTGCGCAGGGTGGCCTCTGCCGCCGCAAATCCTTTGCGGGCCGGACCGAACTGACCAAGCCCGGAGTCGGCGAGAGCAGCGGTAAGCTGAAGTTCCGCGACGACAGCGGGCGGGGTCGAACCGCTGACGCGGCTCAGCGCGTCGTTCAGTCCGCGTGATGCCGTGACCAGTTCGCCGCTGCGAATGGCGAGAACGCCCTGCTGCAGCGCACTCTCAAGGTTGAAATCAGCAAGCTGGGCACCCGTTCCCGTGCCGGCCGGGGCCGGGGCGAGGATCGAGATATCGACGGTTGGCGACCATTTGAACAGGTCGGCGTCGACGCCGTTGGCCGAAGCCTTGAGCATCCGCAACATCGGCGCGACGGCTTCGACCGACGAGGCACCGACGAAGGTCTTGCCGTCCTGCTCGGCCTGGATTTCCAGAACCTGCACGCCAAGTGCGGCGTCCTGGCACATGCGCGCCACGACCGGGCCAAGGCCTTCGAGCGAGAGATTCGATGACGCGCCACATTCGCGCGTGCCGGCCTTGGCCGCGGTCGCTGCGGGTTGCACCACGGCAACGATCTTGGCCGCCGAAGCGCCGCGGCAGGTCACGACAAAGGACTGGTCCTTCGACGTCTTGATCGCGCCGCTACTGCGCGACCAGTCACGCGAGGCGGTGCAGGGCTGGCCGATGCGGTTTTCACCCAGCTGCATCGTATCGGGCAGCGGCGCAGCCATGGCTGGTGCCGCCGGCAGGGCCGACGTGATCAGGAGGCTGGCCAGGATGAGCTTGCGGTTGCTTGCGGCGGTCATCATTTGGTTTCCTTGCAGGTCTTGTCGGCCTTGAGTTCGCAGGTCGGTGCTTCGTAGTTGAGGGTCGGAACCGCGAGATCGCCCAGCAGCGCCTCGTTGTTCGTGCCGACCAGCGGGTCGAGGATGATGCGCAGGTCTTCGTC
>NZ_JANPGP010000001.1:0-1754 GCF_031424035.1 Novosphingobium sp. | reverse complement strand
CGCCCGGCCACCCATTCCAGAATATCCTTCCGATGGGTGGCCGGGCGGAGGAGAGGGCCGGTGCCGCCGTGCCGATCTTGTCGGCAATACAAACAACTGTCTTGCGCTTGGAGCGGCGCAACACTAGAGCGCGCGACAACTGCCAATAGTGAACCCTGGGGCTCATCGATGGACGACCGTTTCAACACCACTGCCGGCTGGGTGCTCGGCGCCGGCATTATCGCGCTGGGCCTTTCAAGCATCAGCGGACGCTATTTCCATGCTGACAAGCAGCACCGTCCTGAAAAGATGGGCTACGAAATCGCGGGCGTCGTTTCCAGCGAAGGCGGCGCAGCCAAGGAAGAACCGATCGAGGCGCGCCTTGCCGCTGCCGATCCGGCCAAGGGCGAAGCCACCTTTGCCAAGTGCAAGTCGTGCCACACGATCGATGCGGGCGGCGCCAACGGCATCGGCCCGAACCTCAACGGCACGGTCGGCAAGCCTGTCGCCAGCCATCCCGGCTTTGCCTATTCCGACGATCTCAAGAAGGTCGGCGGCAAGTGGGACTGGACCAATCTGGACCACTGGCTGAAAAGCCCCAAGGCGATGGCCGCCGGCACCAAGATGACTTTCGCCGGCCTGTCTGACGGTGCCGAGCGTGCCAACGTGATCGCTTATCTCAACACGCAGGGTTCAAACCTGCCGCTCCCCGCTGCGCCGAAGGCTGAAGCCGCCGATGCCGGCAAGGAAGGCGAACCCGCCGCCGCCGCATCGGGCGCCCCGGAAGCTGCCGCGAAGAAGTAAGCTTTTCGCAGCACGAGTTTCAGAGGGCGGGGCCGGAAGGCTCCGCCCTTTTCGTTTGGGGAAACAAGGCCGAGACTGCCCAGCAACGTCATCCTGAACTTGTTTGTGCTTCGCACGTCTTCGACTCCAGTATCCATTACGCTTTGGGCACGGTTCGCGCCTTCGACAGCGCAACTGCGCCGTTGCACCTATTAGAGCATAGATCGGAGCGTGAGGCCCGATGGATCCTGAAACAAGTTCAGGATGACGTTTGTGCTAGGAGTCCGCGAGGTTCCTGCCGTTTTGATGGCGCGGACTCGTCGTCCCGGACCTGATCCGGGACCGGTGGAGACTTGGCGCAACATTGCCTCGATCAGGCCAGCGGTCCCGGATCAGGTCCGGGACGACGACAGGTTTATGGCCGTCCCTTGAACCCTTGCGCGATCACGTACCACTCCGACGAATCCTTGCGGCTCGCGGGCGGCTTGGCGTGCTTGACGGTGGCGAAATGGCGCTTGAGCAGAGTGAGCAGCGCGGCGTCGGTGCCGCCGGCCAGCACCTTGGCGACAAACGCCCCGCCCGGGGCCAGCGCGGCGATGGCGAAGTCCGCCGCCGCCTCGACCAGGCCCATCGTGCGCAGATGGTCGGTCTGTTTGTGGCCGACGGTATTGGCCGCCATGTCTGACAGGACGAGATCCGGCGGACCGTCAAGCGCCCCGGCAAGCGCGGCGGGGGCTTCGTCGGCCATGAAGTCCATTTCGAAAATCGTTACGCCTGCGATTGGATCGGTCGGCAGCAGGTCGATCCCCACTATCGCCGCGCCCGGCGCGCGCTTGGCGACGATCTGCGCCCAGCCGCCCGGCGCGATGCCGAGGTCGATCACCGCCTTGACCCCCTTGAGCAGGCCAAAGCGCTCATCGAGTTCGAGCAATTTATAGGCGGCGCGACTGCGGTAATTGTCGGCTTTGGCGCGGCGTACGTAAGGATCGTTC